>JAHEFR010000020.1 GCA_024640085.1 Gammaproteobacteria bacterium | reverse complement strand
GTCTTGATGCGGTCGTGCAATTCAAGGCGCTCGATCCGCAGACGATCATCCGCGTCGTCGACAAGCTGATCGTGGAACTGGAGGCCCAGCTGCAGGACAAGGTGACCCTGGAACTGGACGACGCGGCGCGACAATGGATAGCGGAGCGGGGATACGATGCGACGATGGGCGCTCGGCCGATGGCCCGGGTCATACAGGAGTTCATCAAGCGGCCGCTGGCCGAAGAACTGCTGTTCGGCAAGCTAACGGCCGGAGGCCATATCCGGGTTGCGGTCGCCCCTGACGGCGATGCCCTGGAACTTGAGATGCAGGAGAACCGGTTGCCGGTGCCGGCCGGCGGCGACTAGTCCGGGCTGCGGGCGATCGTCTCAGCGGCTGCGGTAGACGATACGGCCTTTGCTGAGATCGTATGGAGTCAATTCGACGGTGACCTTGTCTCCGGTCAGAATCCGGATGTAGTTTTTCCGCATTTTCCCCGAGATGTGCGCGGTCACGACGTGACCGTTCTCGAGTTCGACCCGGAAAGTGGTGTTAGGGAGGGTTTCGACCACCACCCCTTCCATCTGGATTGCGTCTTCTTTCGACATGGACTCCGATCTGTACAGCGACTGCCCGAGCGGGGCGGGCGCATTGTGCAGAATCTACCGGTCCATTGCAATTTCAGGGCCGTTCCGAGGCGGGGCCGGGCCGCTCGGGCGGAGCCGGTGGTCGGGGCCAATCCGCCGAGTCCGGTTCCCCGGGGCACAGCTCCCCCAGCATGGACTCGAAGTCCTTCCGGTCAATCAGGCGCGCGCCCAGGCTGGCCAGGTGGGACGTGGGCAGCTGGCAGTCGATCAGTCCGTAGCCCATCTCCCTGAGGCGAGTCACCAGGTGGACCAGGGCGACCTTGGAGGCGTCACGCTGCCGGGAGAACATGGACTCGCCGAAGAACACGCGGCCGATGGTCACGCCATACAGGCCTCCGGCCAGTTGCCCCCGGTTCCATGCTTCGACAGAGTGGGCGTGGCCGAGGTCATGGAGCTGGCAATAGGCCCGGGCCATCTTGCCGGTGATCCAGGTGCCGGCATCGGCCCGGGGTGCGGCGCAGCCTTCGACTACCGACTGGAATTCCTGATCGACTGAGACCGTGTATCCGCCATTGCGCAGCGTCTTGTCGAGGCTGCGCGAAATCCTTATCTCTTCGGGCATCAGCACCGCCCGTGGATCCGGTGTCCACCAGAGCACGGGCTGGCCCTCCTCATACCAGGGGAAGATGCCCCGCCCATAGGCCGCCAGCAGTCGCGTGGGCGTCAGTCGTCCTCCTGCCGCCAGCAGGCCGTTTGGCTCGGGCAGGGCGGCGGTGGTGGGCGGGAAGCGGGTATCTTCCGGATCGTTGCTCAACCAGTGGATCACGAGTGGTCTTCCGGATCGTCCCGCTCGCCTGTTCTATGGAAAGGCAGTTGATCGCGTGCGTCGATGACGTACCTGTCCACCCAGTTCGCCTCCCGGTCGAGATAGTTGCCGATGGCCGCTGCGAAGGCTGGCTCTGCGATCCAGTGGGCCGACCAGGTTACCGTCGGATCAAAACCCCGCCTGAGTTTGTGCTCTCCCTGGGCGCCGGGTTCGAAACGGGCCAGCCCTTCGCGTATGCAGTATTCGATACCCTGGTAGAAGCAGGTTTCGAAATGGAGGCTGTTGTGTTCCTCGGCGGCGCCCCAGTATCTGCCGAACAATGCGTCCCCGCCCCGGAAGGATATGGCGCACGCCACCGGCACGGAATCACGCTCGGCCAGCACCACCACCATACCGCCGCCCAGCTGGTCCCGTAGCTGCCGGAAGCAGCGCCGATTGAGGTAGGGCGCCTGCCCCCGCCTCGCGAAAGTGAGCGCATGCATCTGGAATACCTTTTCCAGCAGCTCGTCATCCAGGGTGTCGCCAGTTACGACCCGGAAGTCGATGCCGGCCTCACTGACGCGGCGCCGTTCCCGCAGGAGCTTCTTCCGGCGCGCGGAACGGAATCCCGAGAGGAAATCCTCGAAGTCCCGGTAACCTCGATTCATCCAGTGATACTGGCAATCCTTGCGGACCATCAGGCCCGCCTCCTCCAGCGTGGCCACGTCCTCTTCCGGCGGGAACAGGACGTGGAGCGAGGATGCGTTGACCGTCTTGCAGAGTTCCCTGGCTGCTGTGGCCAGGACCCGTCCGGACCAGGCGCGGTCGACGCCATCGGCCGTCAACACGCGGGGACCGGCCACCGGCGTAAACGGGACGCAGGAGACCAGCTTCGGATAATAATGCCGGCCCGCGCGATGGAAGGCTTCGGCCCATGCATGGTCGAAGACGAACTCGCCCCAGGAGTGTGACTTCAGATACAGCGGCATCGCCGCAAGGGTCATACCGCGCTCGCAGAGGACCAGGTGTCGCGGCTCCCAGCCGGTCTCCGGCGCGGCACTGCCACTGCTCTCCAGTGCGGCGAGATATTCATGGCTCAGGAATGGATTACCGTCACGCGACAGGCTGTTCCATGCCCCCGGATCCGTTTCCCCTATGGATCCGAGGACCTTGACCGTCCGTGCGGACGGACGGTCGTGCGGGTTTTCAGCTGGCGGCCGCGGCAGAAGCCGTCTCCTCGCCGACGGCAGGGTCGGCCAGGGCGTCGAGGAACTTTTCGGCGTCCAGAGCTGCCATGCAGCCGGTGCCGGCTGATGTGACCGCCTGCCGATAGACTGAGTCCATTACGTCGCCCGCGGCAAAGACGCCCGGAATGTCGGTGCCGGTGGCGTCGCCGCCGCGACCGGACTTCACTACGATGTAGCCGTTCTCCATCCGCAACTGGCCTTCGAAGATGCCGGTATTAGGGGCGTGGCCAATAGCGATAAAAACGCCGGACAGGGGTACGTCGGTTGTGCTGGAATCATCCTTGGTGCTGCGCACCCGCATCCCGGTCACGCCGCTGTCGTCGCCCAGCACTTCGTCAAGCACGTGATCCCACAGGATGGTCACCTTGCCGGCCTTCTCGCGATCGAACAGTCGTTGCTGCAGGATCTTCTCGGCGCGCAGCTGGTCACGGCGATGCACGAGTGTGACATGGGAGGCGATGTTGGCCAGGTAGAGCGCTTCTTCCACGGCGGTGTTGCCGCCGCCGATGACGGCCACCTCCTGGTTCCGGTAGAAAAACCCGTCGCAAGTTGCGCAGGCCGACACGCCGCGGCCCTTGAAGGCTTCTTCGGAAGGCAGACCGAGGTATCTGGCGGTAGCGCCGGTAGCGATGATTAGCGCGTCGCAGGTATATTCGCCCTGGTCCCCCTTGAGATGGAATGGACGCCGGGCGAGATCGGTTTCGTGGATGTGGTCGAATACGATCTCGGTGTCGAAGCGTTCCGCATGCCGCTTCATACGCTCCATCAGGTCGGGGCCCATCAGTCCCTCGGGATCGCCCGGCCAGTTTTCGACCTCGGTGGTGGTCATCAGCTGGCCACCCTGTTCGATGCCGGTGATGAGCACCGGGCGCAAATTGGCGCGGGCCGCATAGACTGCAGCGGAATAGCCCGCGGGTCCCGAGCCAAGGATCAGCAGGCGGCAGTGACGGTTCTCGCTCATGGATGGACCTGTTGTCAGTGGCCGTCCCGGCAGCGCCGGATCGGCGTTAAGTCAGCGGGTTGGTGAGTTCGATCGACGGTCGTTTCCGGCCCGGCAGCATGGTATCTACCGACCGGCGTCGGCACCGGGTCGTCGACACCGGGTCCTATGGTATGTAAAAAGGCGGAGACAGCAACCCACGGGTCATGCCGACCCGTTGCCAGAGCCGACCACACCGCGCTTGTTGTCCGTGAAGCTCTCAAGTAGAGTTTGCATTTGTTTTACAATAAGTTGCCTTCGTTTCTTTTTGTGAGTTCAAAGTTTGGCCAGAGCAACTGAAGCCCATCCCAGAGGCACCATCCTGGGATTGTCCGTCAGCCGGGCCTTGCGGGAAGGCGCCCTGTGGGTGTTCGGCGCCATTGCCCTCATTCTGCTGGCGGCATTGCTTTCTTACAATCCGGGCGATCCCGGGTTCTCGTACACGGGCCGTGATGGAAACGTGGTCAATGCCATCGGACCGGTTGGCGCGTACCTGGCGGACGTCTTCTATCTGCTGTTCGGCAGACCCGCCTACCTGTTTCCCCTGATGCTGGCGTATGCGGGCTGGATCCTGTTCCATTTCCGCGGCGCCGATCCCAGCGTCGGCCGTCGGGAACTCGCCATGCGACTGGCAGGGTTCCTCGTCACCCTGGCGACGAGCTGCGGTCTCGCCACCCTTCACTTCTCGCCGGAGGGACTGCCTGATACGGCCGGCGGGGTACTGGGATCCAATGTCGGAGGCGGGCTTGCGGGAGCCCTCAGTTTCCTGGGTGCCACCTTGCTGCTACTTGCCATGTGGCTCGCCGGCGTCTCCCTTTTTATCGGTGTGTCCTGGCTGGCGATGATGGATCGCATCGGCCACTCCACCCTGGGCTCGATCTCCTGGGCACGGGAACGTATCGGCAGGGCCCGGGATATAGTCCAGGGCCGCCGCGTGGCCCAGGCCAGGCGAGAGGAAGTCAGGAAACATCGCCAGAAGACGGCGACACGGACACCACCCAAGATCGAACCGGTCATGCAGGTCCTGGAAAAGAGCGAACGTGTCGAGAAAGAGCGGCAGGTACCGCTGTTCGAGCCCCCCGCCGCCACAGAGGTACCGCCGCTGTCGCTGTTGGACGAGCCGCCGGATCGAGTCGCGGTCTATTCCGAGGAAGCCCTGGACGCCATGTCGCGGCTGGTCGAGCTCAAGCTCCGGGACTTCGGTGTCGAGGTCGAGGTGGTCTCGGTGCACCCTGGCCCGGTAGTGACCCGGTTTGAGCTTCAGCCGGCGCCGGGAGTCAAGGTCAGTCAGATCAGCAACCTGTCCAAGGACCTGGCCCGGGCGCTGTCGTCTATCAGCGTGCGGGTGGTGGAGGTCATCCCCGGCAAGTCGGTGGTGGGCCTGGAGATTCCCAACGAGGTCCGGGAACTGGTGACGCTGGGGGAGATCCTCAAGTCCCGCACCTACGACGACATGCGCTCGCCGCTCGCACTGGCTCTGGGCAAGGATATCGGCGGGCAGCCGGTGGTGGCGGACCTGTCCCGGATGCCGCATCTGTTGATCGCGGGCACAACCGGATCCGGCAAGTCCGTGGCGATCAACGCCATGGTCCTCAGTTTGCTGTACAAGGCCACGCCGGAGCATGTCCGCCTGATCATGGTGGATCCGAAGATGCTGGAGTTGTCGGTTTACGAGGGCATCCCGCACCTGCTGGCCCCGGTTGTCACCGACATGAAGGAGGCCGCTAACGCCTTGCGCTGGTGCGTGGCGGAGATGGAGCGGCGATACCGTCTCATGGCGGCCCTCGGCGTGCGTAACATCGGCGGTTTCAATCGCAAAATCCAGGAAGCTGTCGCCCGCGGTAAGCCTATCCTCGATCCCACGTTCGTGACGCCCGAACTGTATGCGGGAGAGGAGCCGCCCCAGCCACCGGAACTCACCACTCTGCCGTTCGTGGTGGTCGTCGTGGACGAGCTGGCCGACATGATGATGGTGGTCGGCAAGAAGGTCGAGGAGTTGATCGCGAGGCTGGCCCAGAAAGCCAGAGCGTCGGGGATCCACCTGGTGCTCGCGACCCAGCGCCCGTCGGTGGATGTAATCACCGGGCTGATCAAGGCGAATATCCCGTCGAGGATAGCCTTCCAGGTTTCCTCCCGGGTGGATTCCAGGACCATCCTGGACCAGATGGGCGCCGAGACCCTCCTTGGGCACGGCGACATGCTGTTCCTGCCTCCCGGGACCTCGGTACCGCAACGGGTCCACGGCGCGTTCGTGTCCGACCAGGAGGTTCATCGGGTGGTGGCGCATCTGCGCAGCGCCGGACCCCCGGTCTACCTGGATGAAGTCCTCGAAGGACCCGGCATCCCCGTACTCGCCTCGGAAGTGGCTCAGCATGCCGCCACGGATGCGGAGCAGGATCTGCTTTATGACGAGGCGGTTCGGATCGTGACCGAGACCCGCAAGGCTTCCATCTCCGGCGTCCAGCGACGCCTCAAGATCGGCTACAACCGTGCGGCGCGAATGGTAGAGGCCATGGAGGAGGCCGGCATCGTGGGGCCCCTGGAGGCCAACGGCTCCCGCGAGGTCCTGGTTCCGCCGCCGCCCGAGGACTAGCTCCCGGAGACGCCCAATGATCCGTCCCATCATCCTCGGATGCCTGTCGCTCCTGCTCGCGGCCACGCCGGTCCTGGGCCAGCCCGGTGACGGGGCCGACGAACTGCGGCGCTTTCTCGACGACCCGACCGCCCTCAGGGCGGACTTCCAGCAATCCCTCTACACAACGGACTCGGAGGCTGCCCAGGTTAGCGATGGGGTCCTGATGATCAAACGACCCGGCCGTTTCCGCTGGGAGTACACGGTCCCGGAGGGCCAGCTAGCTGTTTGCGACGGTGACAGGGTCTGGATGTACGACCAGGATCTGGAGCAGGTCACCGTGCGGCCTATCGACGATACCCTTCGCGGTACACCAGCGATGTTGCTCAGCGGCCAGGCCAGTCTCGACGAGACCTTCGAAGTGATCGACAGCTACGAAAAAGATGGACTCGACTGGGTTGAGCTCAGACCCCTCGCAGGCAGCCCGGAATTCGAGTCTCTCAGGATCGGTCTCGACGAGGGATCGCTGAGCCGTATGGAGCTCAAGGACTCGCTGGGCCAGATGACGCGGATCGAACTATTCAACCTGGAGAGGGACGCGGACCTGGACGATTCGCTGTTCGTCTTCGTGCCGCCCGACGGGGCCGATGTGATCGGCCAGGGAGACGAACTCTGAACCCGCCCGGCGACCGGCCCCTGCGCTGGTCCAGGCTGTGGCGGATCACTGGCTGGGTGCAGGTCATGTTCGTAGCTGTCGCTTCCCTGTCTCCCGTATCAGCGCTCCCCGACGTCGGATTGTCCGACAAGTTCGAGCACGGGATCACCTACGCCATATTGACCCTGTGGTTCTGTGGCGCGTACCGGAATCGATCCCGCTACGCTATTGGCGTGGGCGTGTTCGCTTTAGGCGCATCGCTGGAGGGTCTGCAGGCGCTCACCGCCACCCGCTCCGCCGAGCTGGCCGACCTGTTTGCCAACACGGCGGGGATCCTCGCGGCGCTGGTCCTGGCGACCGCCGGGCTCGGTAACTGGTGTGCTAAGGTCGAGTCTCTGGCAGGTGCAGATCGCTGACGTGACCATCCCCGAACCTGACGACCCCCGCGACGACGACCCGCGTCCGCTCGCCGACCGCATGCGCCCGGACTCCCTGGAGGGTTTCGTGGGCCAGGCGCACCTGCTGGCGCCCGGCAAGCCGTTGAGGCTGCTGGTCGAGGGCGGATCGCTGCACTCCATGGTGTTGTGGGGACCGCCGGGCACGGGCAAGACGACCTTGGCCCGGATCATGAGCGTCCGCTGCAACGCGCGGTTTATCGCCCTGTCGGCCGTGATGGCCGGAGTCAAGGACATCCGGGCCGCGGTGGAGGCCGCAAGGGGAGTGCGAGATCTGGAAGGGCGGCGGACGGTGCTGTTCCTCGACGAGGTGCATCGATTCAACAAGGCCCAGCAGGATGCCTTCCTCCCTTATGTCGAGGACGGCACCTTGGTGTTCATCGGCGCGACCACCGAAAATCCTTCTTTCGAGCTCAACAAGGCGCTCCTGTCCCGCGCCCGGGTCTATGTCCTCAAGCGGCTGGAGGACAAGGAGATCGTACTGTTATTACGCCGCGCGCTGGAGGATTCCTCGCGAGGAATGGGTCGCCTGGGGTTGCAACTGGATGAGATCCAGCTGGAAATGATGGCGGCGGCAGCAGACGGGGATGGGCGGCGGGCCCTGGGGTTCCTGGAGTTGTGCGCCGAACTGGCCGAGAGCCGGCCCGATGGGCTCCGGGTTCCCGAAACGGCCCTGGCGGACGTGCTGGGAGGCGCACGGCGACGTTTCGACAAACGCGGCGAGGATTTTTTCGACCAGATATCGGCGCTGCACAAGGCGGTGCGCGGATCCAATCCCGACGCCGCTCTTTACTGGCTCTGTCGGATGCTGGACGGCGGGTGCGATCCGGTTTACGTGGCCCGGCGTGTTGTTCGCATGGCCAGCGAGGATATCGGCAATGCAGACCCGCGGGCCGTAGCACTGACGCTGGATGCGTGGGACGCCTTCCTGCGGCTGGGCTCCCCGGAGGGTGATCTGGCTATCGCACAGGCCGTGGTCTACCTTGCCTGTGCTCCGAAGAGCAATGCAGTCTATTCCGCGTATAAGGCGGCGATGGCGGATGTCCACGAAAAGGGCTCTCTGGAGGTCCCGATGCATCTTCGCAATGCCCCGACCCGCCTTATGAAACAACTCGGTTACGGCAAAGGCTACCGTTACGCCCACGAGGAGAGTGGCGCGTTCGCCGCCGGCGAAACCTACTTCCCCGACGACATGGCGCCGGTCACGTATTATCATCCCGTGCCCCGCGGGCTGGAAATTCGCATCGCCGAGAAGCTGGAGCATCTGCGCAAGCTCGACAGGGAAGCCTCGGGCTCCGCCCGTGGAAACGCGAAATCCGGCCACGATGATTGACCTTGCGCGGGTCCCTCCCTGAGGGCCCGCCACAGCAACCTGACGGATCCCGACATGATCGATCCCAAACTCCTGCGTTCTGATGACGGGCTGGCGCTGGTCCGCGATAACCTCGCTCGTCGCGGTGTGGTCCTGGACACGGATCGTTGCCGTGCGATGGAAGAACAGCGAAAGACTCTCCAGATAGAGGCGGACGAATTGCGCAACCTCCGCAACACCCGGTCCAGGGCGATCGGGCAGGCGAAGGCCGCTGGTCAGGACATACAGCCGTTGCTGGATGAGATGGCTTCGATGAAGCGATCTCTTGAAGACAACGAGGCCAAGCTGAGCCGGGTGCAGTCCGAGTTGGAGGATCTGCTCCTGGGCTTGCCGAATCTGATCGACGCGAGCGTGCCGGAAGGCGCCGACGAACGCGACAACGTAGAAGTCAGGCGCTGGGGCGAGCCGCGGGAATTCGAATTCGAGCCCCGCGATCACGTGGACCTGGGGTTGATCGATTTCGAAGCCGCGGCCAGGCTGTCAGGCGCGCGCTTCGCGGTGCTGCGGGCCGGGGTCGCGCGTCTGCACCGGGCGCTGATCCAGTTCATGCTCGACCTCCATGTCGAGGAGCATGGCTACACCGAGGTCTACGTGCCCTACCTGGTCAACGCCGAGACACTGACCGGGACCGGACAGCTGCCGAAGTTCCGCGCTGACCTGTTCGAGCTGAAAGGCGAGAGGGAGCTGTTCCTGATCCCCACGGCGGAGGTCCCCGCGACCAACCTGGTGGCGGGAGCGCTCCTGGAAGCAGATGAACTGCCGATCAGGATGGTTGCCCACACCCCCTGTTTCCGGTCCGAGGCCGGCGCATATGGCAAGGACACTCGCGGCATGATCCGGCAGCACCAGTTCGAGAAAGTCGAACTCGTTCACGTCGTGCGTCCCGGTCAGTCGTCCGTGGCGCTCGAGGAGCTGACCGGTCACGCCGAGGTCGTCCTGCAGCGCCTCGGATTGCCTTACCGCGTAGTGACCCTCTGCAGCGGGGATATGGGCGCGGCCGCCGCCAAGACCTACGACATCGAGGTCTGGATGCCAGGGCAGGCCGCGGCCGAGGGCGCCGGCAAGGGTCGTTACCGCGAGATCTCGTCATGCAGCAACTGCACCGACTATCAGGCCCGCCGCATGGGGGCCAGATACCGTCCGGAAGCCGGGCAGAAGCAGACCGAGCGGGTCCATACGCTGAACGGATCCGGAGTCGCCGCCGGCCGCTGTCTCATCGCCATCCTGGAGAACTATCAGGAGGCTGACGGCAGCGTCTTGATCCCCGAGGCGCTCAGACCGTACATGGGAGCCGACAGCATACCGGCGGCCTAGGGAAGGCCGCTCACGCGGCCTCGGGATCGCCCGGGGTTCCTTCCTGTTTCTGCAGCAATTCGCCGTACTCCCGGCAGGCGTCGGTTGCGGTGAATATCCCGCAAAGATGCCCGTGGCGAGTGACCAGCGCTGATCCGATGCGGCGCTCCGCCATCGTCACCAGTACTTCGGACAGCGGGGTCTCCAGATCCACCACGTAGGTGGCATAGACGCATAGGTCCCGGACCAGCATGGCCTCCCGGGGAGGCAGGCCCAGCTTCGAGTCCATGACGAACTTCAGGTCCCGGTCGGTGATGACGCTGACCAGTTCCCCGTTCTCCTTCACGGGCAGATGACGTACGTGGAACTGTTGCATCATGTCCCGCGCGGTCAACAGCGGTTCCCCCGAGTCCACCCAGTGGGGGAAGGGCGTCATGACCGACTTTATCCTGGGGATTTTGCTCATGATCGTTGTCAGGGGGAGGGTACCAGTACCGGGTCCAGCCAGGAAACCACGCGCATTCAGGCCATGAGGTGAATGACCGAGATCCTGATCGGACGGCCCTCGATGATCATCCCCTGGTACTTGGTGGCGATCCGCTCAGCTTCGAACGGTGTCATGTTGAGCGAGACGATGGCCTGGCGCAGGCTGGTGGCAGGATTCGGATCTTCCTTGATCTCGATCGACGCGACCCTTTCCGGCCCGCCCAGCAGCTCGGTGAGCCTCGCGTCATCCACCCGGTCGGGAAGGTTACGGATCAGAATCGTTGCCATGATGAACTCTCCACTGTGCACGGGAGCCCCTGATCGGGGACGCCATCGGGCAGGCTCCCGACGATCATCGGACTACCAAGCCTGTTTTAGCACATGCCGATGCCAGAGGCTGCGTGATTTACGCGTAGAGGGCGCCAGCGGACAGGGCGATGAGTGCCTGGGCGCAATAGTAGCTGCCGAGGATGAGACCCTGGGCGGCCGGGAAGCGCCGGCGAAAGCGCGCATAGCCGAGGCACGCGTCGGACCCCAGGAACAACGCGGCGCCGGCGGCGGCCGCCAGACGCCCCGGATCTGGCATGGCCGTGGCGGCCGAGACGGAAGTTGCCACCATGGCCGCGATCGCCGCCACATAGAGGGTCACCGGCCACCTGAGCCTGCCCAGACCGGGCCAGAGCAGCGCCAGCATTCCTGCCCCCGCCAGGATGGCGGCGACAGCCGGCGGCCAGGCCAGCATATCGATCCGCGAGGCAAAGGCCGCCACGTACGCGAGATGGGCGAGCAGGAACGCACAGAGGCCCGGGATGAACCGGGCGGGCCTGAGCATCAGGAAGACGTCGCCCACCAGGGACAGGAGCAGGCCGCCGAGTACCCCCCACCGGTAGAGATCGTCGGGCGCCCCGGCCACCAGCACCAGACCGACGATCGCCACTAGGGTCATGGGCTTGTAGATATACGTCAGGACCCAGCGTCCCTGGTAATCGGCAAGGATATGGAGCGTCCCGAAAGCCAGGGTGGCGCCGAGCAGGATCCAGCTCAATCGGAGGGTTTCCCGTCATCTGCCGGTTTGGAATGCTGCTCTGCCGAAGCGGACCCGGGACTCGGTTCGCCTGGCCGCGCGTGCTCGGACCAGCTGCGCACATGCAGGTCCCGTTGCGGGAACGGGATCTCTACGTTGTTCTCGCGGAAGGCCTTGTCGATGGCGAAGTGCAGATCACTGGTGGCATCGTATCGGCGGCGGATCTGGGTGATCCACACCCGCAGCTCGAAGTTGAGCGAACTGTCACCGAAGTTCATGAACAGCGCTTTCGGCTTGGGGGCGGTGACGCCGTCATTGATCACGTATTCGCTCTTGTTGGCCACCTCCACCAGGACCTCCCGGACCTTCTCCACGTCCGAGCCGTAGGCCACGCCGACGTGAACGATCAGGCGGCCGATGGGATCGTGCAGGACCCAGTTGGTGACCTGTTGGGACACCAGCTCGGAGTTGGGGACGATGACGTTGTGCCGATCCTGGGTCTCGATCTCCGTGGATCGGATGCTGATGGCCTTCACCGTGCCCTCGACCACTCCGACGGTGACGAAGTCGCCGCTCTTGATGGGCCGTTCGAACAGCAGGATCAGGCCGGAGACAAAATTGTTGACGATGTTCTGCAGGCCAAAACCGATACCGACGGAAAGTGCGCCGGCAACGATAGCCAGGCCCGCGAAACTGATGCCCGTCAGTTTGAGGCCAATGACCGCGGCGAGCACGAAACCCACGTAGCCCGTGATCTTGAGCAGGGCATCACGGGCGCCCCGGTCCATACGGGTGTGGCGGATATAGCGTTTCTGCACCGCCTGCTTCACCCACCCGGTGGCGATCAGGATGCCGACGAAGGCGACCAGCCCGTAGATGATGTGCATCGGCACGATGCGGACGGTGCCGACGTCGAAGCCTTCGGAAAAGATCCGGGCCACGTAGCCGGGGAATTTGTCGGACGTATCCCAGGCATTGACCACGAGCACGATAAATGCACCCCACAGCGTCAGGTCGATTACCAGGTTGTATGCCCCCAAGCCGGATTCCGGATCCGTGGGCGACAGGCCGAGCCAGGTCCGGATACGGTGGGAGAAGCGGGTGCCCCCCTTTGCTACCGCCTCGGCCACCGAGCCGGTCGTCCATAGCAACAGCCAGAGGAAGAACGCCGAGAGCATGGTGACCAGGACGGCCTTCAACAGGTAGTTGGCGAAATTGTAGTAACCGACGAGCGCCGCCCCGGCGGCGACCAGCAGGGCGATAGAGGTTCCCAGCCGGACGATCCGGAAACGCCGCCGGACTCCACCTACCCTTCGCGCCAGGATCAGGATCGACATGAGGCAGCCGATGAGCGCCAGTCCAAGCACGATGTACGGAAACAGCATCGCCTGGGGAGGCGGGCCGCCGAGCCAGCTCGGGCCCAGCAGGACGAAGCCGATCACCAGCACCAGCAGCGACGCCCGCATCCGGTTGCGGAGCGCCGGGATATTGTCTGGAGCCAGCCCATCCACGTTGGCTGCCGGGGACAACCGGTTGGTACTCCAGCGGATCAGGACCGCACCCATCCCGAACAGCAGCAGGCCGAGGGGTATCCTCAGCGCAAAAAGCTGTAGATCCGGCTGCTTCGCGGCGGCATAGGTGTACAGGCTGAGCACCAGGCCGGCGATCAGCAGCGGGGCGTTCTCCGCCGGCGGGCGAGGAATCAGGAAGCGGAGGGTTGGCGGATCCTCCACCAGATTGTTTTGCTCGGCCCAGTCGTAGAATCGCTGCTTGATCCGCAGACCCAGACCCACCGACAGGCCAGCCAGCAGCAGGGCGACGATGAGCATGCTCACCGGCGAAACGTCGAATCGCCCTTCCAGGGTAGTGTGCAGTTGCGTGAAGTCGGGGAGCGCCTTGAGAGAGTCGATGGCGACGCGGAATTCGATCAGCAAGGAAGGGCCGCGGCTCCACATCTTCTGGGCGGCCATCTTGTTCAGGACTTTGTCCGCCAGGTCGACGAAGTCCTGGGCCCGAATCTCGAGCAACTGGCAGTTGGACTGGGCCGACTGCACCCGGGCAAGCCCCTCGGCGGTCTGGCGCCGGCGCTCCCAGATGTCGATCTCCTCGTTGGGGTCGGGCTCGCCAAAAACCTTCAGTTCCGTTTGCAGGCGCTCGATCTGGGGTTCGTAGGCTTCGGCGCACGCCTTGCCCTGCTTGCGGAATTGCTGGGCCTCGGTCCTCATGGCTACGACGGCCCGCTCGTCAAGACCGACGTCGCGCAGGTCCCGGCTCATCTTCTCCAGTTTGGAAATCGCGTCGCCGGGCTCGGGTGGTGGTGCTACTGCCACCTGGGCCCACGCGGGCGTGACGGCGGTCGCCGCCATCAGCAGCGAGGTGAGCAGGACAAGGCGGGTGCCGGTGATTCTCATGGTTCTTGGCGGCGACAACATCGGTACCAGCGCCAGTATAGACCGGAGTCTGCCAGAGACGAAAAAGCCCCGCCGAGGCGGGGCTTCATCGACAAAGTCCGGTGTCACCGTCTACTCGTCGCCGAAGACGCCCAGCAGGTGCAGCAGGCTGGTGAACAGGTTGTAAATGGAGATGTAGAGCGTCACGGTGGCCATGATGTAGTTGGTCTCGCCGCCACGGACGATCTGACTGGTCTGGAACAGGATCAGACCGCCCATGGCCAGCACGAACATGGCAGACACCGCCAGGCTCAGGGCCGGCATCTGGAAGACCAGCGCCACGATGCCGAGCAGGAACGCGCCGAGGATTCCGACGGTCAGGAATCCTCCCATGAAGCTGAAGTCCCGACCGCTTTTGACCGCGTAGGCGCTCAGGCCCAGGAACGTCATCCCGGTGATGCCCAGGGCGGTCATTACGATCTGGCTGCCGTTCGGCAGGGCCGTCACGTAAAGTGAGATGATCGGCCCCAGAGTCAGTCCCATGAAGCCTGTCAGGGCAAAGACGAACGCGATCCCTGCGCCGCTGTTGCGGGTCTTGGCAGTGGCGAACAGTAATCCGAAATAGACCAGCAGGGTCACGAACGGGTTGATGATCGGCATGCCTACGGCAATGGCGACTCCGGCCATGGCCGCCGAGAACAGCAAGGTGGCCGACAGCAGGATATAGGTATTGCGCAGAACCTTGTTGGTCTGCAGCGCGGAAGCCTGGGTGATAGTCGCATAGGCGGCTTGTGGTCGATCCATGGTGTCTTTTCCCTCCGGCGGATCAGTTTGTGGGATGCTGTTTATCAGGTTCGTTGGACCGTGTCCAACAGATGCGGTTCAGATATTTATATGTGTCGATCGATCCCGGTCCGGGGGCTGCGGCGCCGCACAGAAGGGACCTTGCGCTGGCAAGCCCGGGCCGACTGGGATCGCCGCGCAGGCATTTGCCACAAACCTTGAACCGCGGCGAGGGACCGCTTCATGCCACGGTGGCCCGACTGAATGTATTTGCAGAAAAGGCGACCCGTTCCTCCGGGGTCAGGGCGGCTCCTGCGGCCATTTCTACTTCATGCAGGCGGCCCACGATGCCCTCCCGGTTGGCAATCTGGATGTTCAAGCCCGGGCGGGCGTTGAGTTCGAGCATCAGCGGACCCTTTGCGACATCCAGCACGATGTCGACGCCCAGGTAGCCGAGCCCGGTCAGTTCGTAGCAACGAGCCGCCATGAGCATGATCTTCGGCCACAACGGTACCTCGAGCCCCTCGAGTTCAGCATTCGTATCGGGGTGCAGGCGGACGACGTCATTTTCAAGGACGCCCCGCATCGTGAGGCCGGTCGAGATGTCGATGCCCACACCGACGGCCCCCTGGTGAAGGTTCGCCCTGCCGTTGGATGCCTGAGTCGGTAGCCTGGCCATTGCCATGACCGGGAATCCCCGGAATACGATTACCCGTATGTCCGGGACCCCCACGTAGCTGACCTTGTCGAAGATCGGATCGAACAGCACACGATATTCGATCATGACCCGATCGGGGTGGCCGCCCAGGCTGTACTGGCCGTTGAGGGTATTGGCCAGATGATGAGCCAGGTCATCTAGGGTCACGTGCGTCCCTGTACATAGCCTGAAACGGCCCTCCCGGTGTGCGTCGAACACGAGGATGCCATCGCCGCCAGAGCCGGTCGCCGGTTTGACCACGAATTGCTGTCGCTGCTCTACGAGCTTCGGGAACTCTTGGATGTCGCGGATCGTGGACAGGGCCCCGAAAAGCTCGGGGACCGGCACGCCGTGTTCCTGGGCCAGCCGCTTGGTTCGCAGTTTGTCGTCCACGAGCGGAAACAGGTGTCGCCGGTTATGGACTGCGATCAGTTCCCCGTTGCGTGCATTGATGCCGAGGACGCCGGATTCCCTCATCGACCGGAAGATCACCTTCCATTGCCCCCCAGGACTCGGAACCGGCGGATCTCTGTCAGTCGGTATCCCGTGTAGCTCCCCAGCAACAGGATCACCGCCAACACGACCAGCAGCGTCTCGGGGAAAACGAACACGAGGTGCTGGATCAATGACACGCTCATGACGCCGTATGCGATCGTTGCCACCAGGAGACTGCCGAGGCCGTCGATGATGGCATCCCTGGGCCCGCGTTCCTCCCACACTACCGACATCCTCTCGATTGTCATGGTGAGAATGACCATCGGGAAAAGCGCCACAGACAGGCCGGTCTCGAGTCCCAGCCGGTGGCTCAGCACGCTGAGCGCAGCCATCAACAGAACGACCATGGTCAGTACGGCGGCCAGACGGGGCACAAGAAGCAGGTGGAGCTTTTCCAGGTAGAGGCGCAGAGCGAGTCCCAGAGCCACCAGCGTGCTGAACATGAAGATGCCGGCGACCAGTTGCGTTTCCCGGAATGCCAGGGCGACCAGCACTGGCAGGAACGTTCCGAATGTTCGGACTCCGACGACGTTCCGCATCAGCACGATCACCAGCGCGCCAATGGGGATCAGCAACACCACGGCGTAGACCTGCCGTGTCTGGAGAGGCAGATCGAGGAGCGAGAATTGCGCCAGCCTCGAGTCCCGGCTCGCGGCCTGCTGTTGGGCCAGGGAGAGGGCGTCCTGGACACTCGGCGAGACCCGGAATTCGACACTTTCCTTGGCCCCGCCCAGGACCCGGGCAATGGGATCGCCGCTCCAGCGCCAGATGAACAACGATCGCGGAAGTTCCTTGATTCCGGTTGCGGGATTGAAAAACAACCAGCGCCTGCCGTTGTGGACGGCGATCCATGGTTCCAGTTCCACTCTGCGGGCTTCGTTCGGCAGGTCGATGACCTGGAGCACTCTCGCCGGAATACGGGCCCCCGACAGAAGTGTCCTGGCCGCTTCGGCCGCCCTGAATGGGTCGGGCTCATGTCCGATGAATAGGCGCACGTTGTCATCGGGGCTAGCGGACGCGATGGTCTGGAGGAGGGTGGCAGTGAACGTTTCTACATCGGCGGAGTGGCGCCTGACGTCTTCGATGATGGCGTCCATCGCCGATGCAAACGGCTCTTCCAGTTCGGGAACAGGCGGAAATGGGGGCGGCGGAACTCCCGTCTCGCGATCGTCCTTACGGAACACGCGCATTCGGTAATACAGGGACTGCTCTCCTTCCGTCCTCCGGATCGCCCAGAGGGCGATGCGGTCGCCGTCCTCATCGCTGACCGACACGCCGTAGCCCCTCGAGATAAAGTTCTCTGTCAGCACCTCGTATCCGAGTGGATCGGCCGGGATGGCGAGCATGGCCTTGGCGGTTCCAGGCGTGAATCTTTCGAACTGTATGCGGGCCTCCACTGTCCACAGCGGCGATGTTGCTCCCGGGACCATCGGAAATCCCAGTTCGGCGACCCGGATGACGCCCACGGAGATTCCCACGACCGCAAGTGTTGCCGACAGCAGGTAGAGATGACGGCGCCGGGCCGACAGATTCACGACGTTTGGCCACTCGTGTCGCAGGAAGGAGAGCGGGTGAACGTTTCGTCCGAGTCCACCAGGACTGCACCCGCCATGAAGTTCCGGCCCACCAGAAGAGGGTAGATGAAGTGGCCCCGGTCGACCAGGCTCACCTCTACTGTCTTGCCGATGTCACCGATACAGAACCACAACTCGACAACGGGTCTCTTGCTGTATTCCCCGGTATCCGATTCCTTTATGCGAACCTTCCGCGCGAGTGAGCGTTCGATGGTGACGCGCTCGCCGGTTTCCGGGTCTTCGAGGTCGAACCGTACCATTCGCTTGCCGTCTCTCTTGAACCGCTGAATGTTGATCGCATGCAGGGAGCTGGTCATTGCCCCCGTATCCAGCTTGGCCTTCATCTCGAGGTGTTCGGTGCTCACAACGGCCCTTTCGATCCACCCATAGATCTGCTTGTCGCTGATCTGGTCTTCGGCAGGCGCACCACGCGATGCTGATGTTGCGAGTATTGCAAGGACGCAAACGATCCGACGGAAATCGGGTATCAGGGCGCCGCGCCGCCCCCGCAAGGAGTCGCTGCGTGTTTGAGTGTTCCACATGCGGATCGTCCTCTTCGTCAAACTGACAGGTAGTCGCGTCATAGTGGGACGGCGGTTCTCGAGTTCCGTCCGGCTTGCGGTGGCACCGCCAGGGTGGCGGTTATCCATTCAGGCCGGCGTGGCGCTACTTGCTTGTTGGGCAGGGAGGGGCATAAATTCATCTATTTTCTAGATAAACCTTTTAACTATATGATAAAACATATGAAACACTCGGCATCGGATTGTCACTGGAGAGTGTCTCGCTGAGTCTGCTCCACAAGCCGGGAAACAGAAGTTGCCGCGTGATATTAGTCGGGTCGGCGGACTCTGCCGGAGCTGTGGAGAGATGCGGGATACGCATTATGCCTCCCGGGCCCTCGATCCGGAAGGCTCGCATCGATGATGGACAACGTGGAGGGCGAGTTGACAGCTGAGTGGCTTCGACTGCTTGCTCGGTGACGCCTGGCGCGGACGCTATGGCTTCTCCGTAGAACGACATGCAGCGCGGGAAATTGATCCGATCCTGCCGGACTGATGTGGCAGGCGGGGAAAAAGCCGGTTCATGTTCGGCATGCGGGCAGGCTCATTCCCCGGTCACGTAGTCCACGAAACCATCCAGGAAGTCAGCCAGTCGCTTCTCCACCTGTTCGTCGATCAGCTCGCCTTCGTCGTCGAAAGCCGACCCGGCGCGCGATACCAGAAGGCGCCCGCCGGACCATGGCTGCGTGCCGAGCGTCTTGAGGACGGGCAGCCAGGCGGCCTGGGCCAGTACGGTCCCGAATCCACCGGGTGACGCCCCCATGATCGCCACTGGGAGATCGCCGAAAACCCGCGGTATCTCCGAGGGTGGTCTCGAAAGCCAATCGAGAGCGTTCTTGAGTACGCCCGGTATGGAATTGTTGTATTCCGGAGTGGCGATGATCAGTCCGTCAGATTCCGCGATCAAGTCCTGGAGTTGGGCCACCGCATCAGGGATGCCCGAGCTGGCTTCCACATCTCCGTTATAGAGTGGGATGTCCGCTATCGAACCGATCTCCAGATCGACCTCGTCCGGCACCAGGTCGGTCGCTGCCCTCAGCAGCGCCATGTTCAGCGATCCGGATCGGAGACTGCCGGCGATTCCAACTAGACTTGTCATCTGTCTGCCTTCCCTGATGGTTGATCCAAGCTCCCGGACGATTCTAAAGCATGACGGCCCCATTCCCGCATGCGGCCGTCAGGCTCCGGCGTAAATCCGGTCCGGAGGCCAAACCTCCCGATACCGGGTTGAATGGGAGGGGGTAGTCGGCCGGGCAGCCCGCACCAGTCGTCCGGCATACGTGCAGGCGTTCGTCAGGGGTATCGGCTAACATCCCGGACGAGCCAGGCAAGAAAGGATTCCACGGCCGCTCGTTGCACGGTGACGTTCGCGCCCCGGCCGGGCCCGTCGGGATGCTCCCCGTCATTTTCGAGCAAGCCCGAGAATCTTTGGCTCCGCCCAGCATCTAAGGAAACAAGGGGCACAGTCGCCCGGGTCCGGTACGGAGCAGGAGATCGCGAATCTGAACAGAGCGACCACTCAACGTTCCGCGGCCATGATGCGGTCGCTGCCGGGCGCGCTCGTTCTGATCCTCATATCTGTCGGGGCAGCCGCGACGACGAATGAGCAGTCTGAGGTGCTCGTTCCGGTATCGTCCGACCCGGCCCAGCCGAGCCAGGAAACGCCGGAGGCCGGTGACACCGTCGGCGTCGATTATGAGGTGGAGTTCGAGGGCTCCATGAGCGGCAAGCTGGGAGACCTGATTGTGGAGTCTTCACTGCTGGTCACTCTGGTCCACAAGAAGCCGGCAACGGTCTCGGCCCTGGAGCGCCGGGCGGTAGGGGATGTCAAGCGCCTGGAGGCGGTCCTCAAATCCGACGGTTACTACGATGGAAATGTCGACTACCGCATCGACGCCACGGCGGATCCGGTAATCGTGACGCTGACCGTTGCTCGCGGGGACCCTTACCGCCTCGAGAGTTTCGACATCGTCTATGTGGACGAACGTCACGACGACGACCTTCCAGTCTCTCCGCAGGAACTGGGTGTGCAACTGGGACGGCGTGTTCGCGCCCCCGATGTCGTTGCCTCCGAGGCTCGTATGGAGTCGATTCTTTGGGAGCGCGGATATCCGTTCGGGACGGTGCAGGATCGACTCCACGTCGTGGACCGGATTACGCACATGATGCGGATCACCATGACGGTGGACTCCGGGCCGAAAGCCGGCTTCGGCCCGTTGATAATCGAGGGCTTGGAAGACGTCAGGGAATCCTACATCCGACGTCTGTGTCCCTGGGAGCCGGGTCAGCAATACGACCGGCGGCTCCTGGACGAGTACCGCCAAAACTTGCTGGATACATTCCTGTTCGGATCCGTCGCGCTGTCGACCGCCACGGGACTCGATGGGGCGGGAGACGTCCCGATCAGTTTGCGGCTGGCGGAGCGGCCGTTCAGGACGGTGGGCGCGGGCCTGAGCTGGAGCACCGACGAAGGTTTCGAGGTGAACGCGTTCTGGGAGCACCGGAACGTGTTCCGCGAGGACGAGGATCTGCGGGTAGAGACACGTGTCGGCAAGATCGAGCAGAGCCTGGCCACCCTGTTTTCGAAACCGCGCTTCCGCCGCAACGACCAGACACTGCTGGCTGGCGTCCGGGTCCTGCGAGAGAACACCGATGCCTACAAGGAAACCAGCCTCGGCTCCGGCGTCGCGCTGCAGCGCGAATTGGACGAGCTATGGGATGGCAAGCTGGGTCTGACCCTTGAATTGTCCGATATCACCGAGAATCAGGAAGACCGGACCCTGTGGATCCTCGGAATGCCAGCATCCCTGGTGAGGGACAGCCGGGATGACGACATGGACCCGACCCGTGGTACTCGCCTGGCGCTGGGAGCGGCACCGATACTGACGGCCGGCGACGAAAGGAACGCGTTCGTGATAACGGACGTGGCCGCGTCCGCCTACAAGTCCTTGCGGCGGGATGACAGGGTCATCGTCGCCGCGCGCACCCGCGTCGGGAGTATCTTCGGCGAGAGCCGGGCGGAAGTGCCGGCGTCCAAACGCTTCTACGCGGGCGGCGGCGGATCGATCCGGGGATACCAGTTCCAGAAGGTCGGTCCCCTTGACGACCAGAACGACCCCATCGGCGGGCGGTCGGTATTCGAAGTCAGCGGTGAATTGAGATGGAGGATCACCGAGCGGATCGGACTGGTGCCGTTTGTCGATGGCGGCACGGTATTCACGAACCCGGATTTCACTACCGACGAGGACGCCACGATCCGCTGGGCTGCAGGGCTTGGCGGACGCTACTACACCGCGATTGGACCCGTCCGTCTGGACGTTGCGTTCCCGATCAACGGCCGGAAGGTGGACGACACCTTTCAGTTCTACATCTCCATCGGGCAGGCTTTCTAGATGAGCGGACACTGGCGCAAATGGCAGGTACTGGGGCTGGGTCTGGCGGGGTTGCTGATCGGGCTGGTCGCCATCATGGCTGTCCTCATGGCCTGGCTGAATACCGATGCGGGGCGCGCTCGCATCGAATCAATGGCTGATGCGGCTCTCAGGGACGCCGGGCTGTCACTGAGGATCGGCGGATGGGCCGGTCGCCTTCCCTTCGGACTGGATGCGGCGTCGGTGGAGCTGCACGGGCCCGAGGGCATCGTGTTGCGGATCACCGATCTCCATGCCGACTGGCAGGCGCTGCCACTTTTGTGGGGCGGAGTCCGGATAGATGTCCTTGAGGCCCGTTCGATTCTCCTCGAGCGATGGCCGGTGACGTCCAGGGATTCGGTCGATGCGGGTAGCGAGCGCTCCTCTGTGGTGCCCGGTGCGTTCCCCGACGTCAGGGTTGGCCGTCTGGCTCTGGAACGGGTCGAGGTCGGGGATGCGATCCTGGGGCAACGTGCGGTGTGGCGGGTGACCGGCGAGGTCGGATCGCGGGTGGAGGACGGCCGGGAGAGTTATCTGGATGTCTCCCGCATCGACGATCGGTCGGATCGCTTCCTGGCCAGGTTCCGTTACCGTCCGGCCGGGGAGACGTACGATCTGGATGCCAGCTGGGAGGAGGCCCCGGGAGGTGCCCTCGCAAGCCTGATTGCCCCGGAGAGCACCGAAGGCATCGAAGTGCGGCTATCCGGAGACGGGACGCTGGAAGCGTGGCGGGGACGGTTGTCTGCCCGGGCTGCCGGCGCCGTCGCGGACCTGACTTTCGGTCTGGCAATTGGCGATGAGTCGCGCCTGACAATCGCCGGGCAGATCGACGCCGTGACTCTTGTACCCTCGCGCTTTGCGGCCCTGGGTGCGGGAGACCTGGGCTTGAGCGCTTCGGTCCTCGGACGTGAGGGGCACGGAGTCGTCCGCATCTCGGATCTCCGCTACAAGACCGCCGGCGTGGCCGTGACTGCCCGGGGCAGCCTGGATCGTCGGGACGGCAGTCTGGCTGGCAGCATCGAAATTGCCCAGACGAATGGCGGGCATCTGGAAGAACTGCTGGCGCCGGTCGCGACATCCGGACTGAGTGCTTCGGTCACCCTCGCGGGGAGCCTCGATGAGCCAAGGATCGAGAGTGCGGTACATGCCGACAGCCTCGGCGTCGCTGGCGTGGATGCAGCGGGCGCGGATCTGCAAATCTCGCTGCATCCGGAGCCCGTCGGATCCGGTGAGCCTCCCCGGTTCAGCATCGGGGCGTCCCTGAAGACCCGGGAGGTCGGCTGGTCCCTGACGGGCATGGAGAAACTCATTCGCGGACCGGCCGTGGCCACGATCTCAGGCGAGGTCGACGGATGGGAGCGTATGTCTCTGGCCTCTGTGGTCGTGGAACTGCCCGACGCGCGTCTGAGCGGGACCGTGGACGTCGACCTGGCAGGCAAGACATTGAGAGCGCCGGTGCAGGTCGCCGTGACGGACCTGGACGCGCTGGATCCCCTCACTCGACTGGATCTGGAGGGCAGTGCAATGCTGGACGTGGATCTGGCCCTGCCTGCATTCGACGGGCGGGTCGACATCGGCGTGGCTGGCCGCACTCGCGACTTCTCCCTCGGTCTCCCGGTGGTCCGTTCCATAGTATCGCCGGAGACGGAACTGGCGGCATCCCTGGCCCTGTCACCCGATTCCGGATTGGACATTTCCGACATCCGCGTCGCCGGCTCGCGGGCGAGCGTCCAGGGAAGCGTCAGTTTCCCTGCCGGTTACGATCGGATGGAGATTTCCGCAACGGGCAGCCTGCCGGACGCGGCGGTGTTGTCGTCCGAACTGGGGATTGATCTTGAAGGTACGGCTGAGGCCGAGGCGAAGCTGTCCGGCCCGATCGGCAATCCGCGAGTGGACGGTACAGTGTCGGTGCAGGGGATCGACCTGGTGGCCGGACGATGGAATAGCATCCATGGGACCTACAGCCTCGAGAGCCTGGCGGAAGGCGCCAATGGTCCGGTGGGCGTCGCAGGCGAAGGTCCTGTCGGCGCTACCCGGGTTGAAGCCTGGCTCGGCGTCGGAGACGGGGCTACTGAATTGCGGGACGTCCGCATCTCGGCCGCGGGGCTGGCGGGCGACGGCCGGGTCAGGGTGCCTCACACCGGCGCTCCCCTGACCGGGTCGTTTGACCTCAACGCCGAGGACATCGGCCCGGCGGTGGCCGGGTTCCTGGGGTGGGAGGGCGCCGGCAGCGGCTCCGCCCGGCTTGATCTTGAGGCGGCAGGGGGCGAGCAGGATATCCGACTAGCTGTCACCGCCGACCAGTTGCGCCTTCTGGGGGCGCCGAATCGCCCCGTAGCCGCCGACAGACTCGACGCGCAGGTTCACCTGATCGGATGGGACGGAGACCTGGATGCGGAGTTAACCGCCAGAAACTTCTCCGGACCGTCCGGCCGGTTCCCGCTGCTGAACGCTACCGCGAGGGGGATGCCGGCAGACCTCAGCCTTCATCTCGACACTCAGGGCAGGGTGCTGGGAGCGCCAGCGACATTGATCGCGGGATTGGACGTCCGGACCGAGGGCCCCCGACGTCGGATAACCCTGACCAGCCTCGACGGATCCCTCGACGGACTGCCCATCGAGAGCCGGATGAAGGCGACCCTGACGACCACGGGTGGGCGTCTCGATCTCAGTGGCCTGGACCTGCGGCTGGGGCAGGGCGAGATCAAGGCGGCGGGGCGACTGGGCGCGCCTGACGCGGTCGTAGAGGCGAGCATTTCGTCGCTGCCGATGGCATTGCTCAAACTGGTGAATCCGGGCTTGTCCCTGACCGGCGAGCTGAACGCCAGGCTCGACCTGCACACCGCATCGACCGGAACAGAGGGCACCATCGATATCGACGTCGATGGAGTGTTGCCCCCCCATCGGCGGCGGATGATCCCCATGAGAGGATCTATTCTTGGGCGGCTGTCTTCCGGACAACTTGCCTTTGAGGCCAGTGCGGCCGTATCCGGGGGGGCACCGGTCACTGTCACGGGAGATCTGCCCCTGGCTATCGACCTCGTCGCGATGCGTGCGGGATTGACGCCCGAAGGACGCCTGCGCGGCAGGCTCGACTGGTCGGGAGACGCCTTCGACATATTGTCGCTGCTCCCTCTAGAGGATCATCTCGTCGCCGGCCCCATGTCGGCATCCCTCGATCTCTCGGGCACGGTGTCCAATCCCAGGGTCGCCGGGCAGGTCGCCATCCACGACGGGCGTTACGAGCATCTGCTGGCCGGTACGGTACTGTCGCCGCTCGAGGTGCTGATCGAGGGTGATGGGGAGAGCATGCGCCTGGTGCGTCTGGAGGCCGGAGACGGCGGGGCTGGAACCCTCAGCGGCAAAGGCAGCCTGGCGCTCGATCCCGAATCCGGTTTCTCGCTGGAGGCCAGCCTGACGTTCGAGAACCTCACGCTGTTGCGGCGGGACGAAGTGACCGGCCGCGCGAGTGGTGAGTTGCGAGCATCGGGCCCACTGGCGGATCTGCGGGTTACCGGCGAGGTGCGGACGAACGAGGTGGAGGTCGGCCTGGCCAACAATCTGCCGCCCCAGGTCGTGGAACTCGAGTTGACCGAAGCCGAGTCGTCTGGAACCGACGCCAATGGCGGAAACGGCCGGCAACCCGGACGCGTGATCGACGGGGCGTTGAACGTTGGTATCTCAATGCCGAGTCGCGTTTTTGTCCGCGGTCTCGGGCTGGACTCCGAGTGGCAGGGTGATTTGCGGGTCCGGGGCACGCTGGGGCAGCCGGGGATCGTGGGTCGACTGGAATCTGTGCGTGGCGTGCTCATGTTCTTCGGACGGCGGTTCCGGCTCGACGATTCGAGCCTGATCTTCACGGGCGGGCGGAAGGTCGACCCCGAACTCGACGTCCGGTCAATCCACGAGGGCCAGCAGCTGACAGTGTACCTGGCGCTGACCGGTCCGATCTCGAATCCGGACCTGAGCCTGAGTTCCGTGCCGTCGGTGCCGGAGGATGAAATCCTTGCTCGTGCCCTGTTCGGCAAGTCGGCCGGTCAGCTGACTGCCGTGGAGGCGGTGCAGCTGGCCGCTGCGGTCAGCGAACTCACCAGGCGCAGCAGCGGTCCCGGCGTGCTGGCAAGGCTCAGGGAGGCAGTCGGCGTGGACGTGCTTCGCTTCGGCTCCGTGGAGACCTCGGAAGGTGAGCAGGCCACGACCTTCGAGGCCGGGAGATACGTCACCGAGGGCCTCTACGTCGGCGTTGAAACCAGTACGGTCGAAGAGGGCGGCGCCGTCTCCGTCGAATACGAGGTCAGCCGGAGACTGCGGATCACCACGGACATCAAGCAGACGGGCGGTCAGAACGTCGGTATTGAATACAAGCGCGACTACTGATCGGCTGCAAGGGACTGCGTGCCCGGGAGCGGGCCTGGTCGGGCGTCGGAAAAATTCGACCTCCCAGGCCCGGCAAGTACTGGAAAGGGGTTCGATTCACCCGGATCCGACGCTGGCGAGCAGCCCGGTGATCCGGGCTAAACTTCTGTCATCGGCCCGTTCACATCTCTGCAGCGCGGAGGTCCCCCATGTCGCTGTCCTTCCTGACCCTGATTCTCGCGTTGCAGCTGGCGGGCGAAGTGCTCCAGATGGTGCTGGACCTCCCGGTTCCCGGGCCGGTAATCGGCATGGGGCTTCTATTCTTCGGGCTGCTGACCTCGCGGCGGCCGCCGGCGGACCTGGAGAAAACCGCCTTCGCCCTGCTCGATAACCTCAGCCTCCTGTTCGTGCCCGCAGGCGTAGGGGTGATGCTCTATCTGCCCCTGCTGGCTGCACAGTGGCGCCCCGTGGTGACGGCCCTCATCGGCAGTACGGTGGCGGCGATTGCCGTGACCGGCTGGGTGATGGTCCGGCTGGACCGCGGAGAGTCCGGGCAAACCGGGGCCGGGTCGGCGGAGCAATCGTCATGACCACTGATATCTCGGACATCTGGGTCTATCTTGCCGCGACGCCGCTGACGGGGCTGACAATCACTCTTGGCGCATATCTGCTCGGACGATGGGTCTTCCGCGTGTCCGGCCATATCGCGCTGCTGAATCCGGTCTTGTTGGCCGTCGTGATGCTCGTGGGCCTGCTCTCGTTGACCGGTGTCGAATACCACACCTACTTCGAGGGTGCCCAATTCGTCCATTTCCTGCTGGGTCCCGCGACGGTGGCCCTGGCGGTACCGCTGTATCGACAGTTCGACAAGGTCCGCCGCTCGGTCCTGTCGCTAGGCGTCGCGCTGGTGGCCGGATCAGTGACGGCTGTGGCAACGGCAATGCTCATCGGCTGGGCGATGGGCGCCAGCCGGGACGTATTGGTGTCACTCGCGCCAAAGTCGGTGACCACACCCATCGCCATGGGGATCGCGGAGTTGACGGGGGGGCTGCCCTCGCTCACCGCAGTGCTTGTGATCCTGACCGGTATCCTCGGCGCCGCTATTGGAACGTCCGTGCTTCGGCTGGTCGGTGTCGTCGATCCACGGGCCACCGGTTTCGCGCTGGGCCTCGCATCCCACGGCATGGGGACCGCGCGGGCCTTGGAACTCGGGGAGACCCAGGGCGCCTTCGCAGGCCTCGCGATGGGCCTGAACGGGTTCCTGACCGCCGTTGCCCTGCCGCTGATACTGGTCTGGCTGGGGATGTAGCAGGCGTAGCGAGCGTGGGGTGGGTTCGCGTAGGCCGGAAATCGTCGGTATTGGAAAATGGCGGAGAGGGGGGGATTCGAACCCCCGAAGGTGTCGCCACCTTGCCGGTTTTCAAGACCGGTGCATTCGACCGCTCTGCCACCTCTCCGTCGGGTGGCAATGTTAAATGATTACTGAACCGGATGGAGCGTCGGCGGGGGCCGGGAGCCGTCGCCACTGGATGCCCACCGGGATGTACCGAGCCATCCTTGCGACCAGGCGATGTCGCGGCCTCGGATACCCCACCGGGCTCGTGTTAGTGTGCAATTCCCGGTCGGCGGGGCTGCTACGGGCCGTTGGAGGAACTGGTGCTTTGGAGTTTTCGTCCAACGTCTGCTGGGCGTCTATCCCGGCGCCTCGTCACAAGAATTACACCGATGCTTCGTCCTGATGGAGGAATGCTATTGAAAATGCCAGCAATCGGGGCCGCAATCCTCGTGGTCGTGGGCGCCCTGACATCGCCGCTGGCGACTGCCGCCACGGTGGAGGATGCGAATCGGCTATACCAGGCACAGGATTGGGCCGGAGCGGAGCAGGCCTATCGCGAGCTTACCGAGGCATCGCCCGACAACGCGGTGTTCAAGTATCGGCTCGCGGTCACGCTCAGGAATCAGGGTGACTACCAGGCCGCCGGAATGTGGCTGGAGCAGGCCGAGGGGGGAGCCGTGCCCGGCGCGTACATCGAGGTGGAGCGTGCCCGGCTTCTGGTTGCCACGGGCGATCCGGGAGGCGCGATCAGTTCGCTGAATGCCGCGGCAGATAAAGGTTTCACGAACACGGCGGCTCTGCAGGCTGACGCGGCCTTGCAGGCCGTGGCCGGCGATCCCGGATTCGAGGAGGCATTGAAGAAGATGGACAAGAACCGCGTGCCCTGCGAATACATCCCCGAGTTCAGCCAGTTCGATTTCTGGGTCGGAGACTGGCGGGTCGTCGATCCCAACGGCGTCTTCCAGGGTACAAACCGGATCGAGAAGACCCAGGGCGGCTGCCTGGTGCTGGAGAACTGGACCGGCGCCGGGGGTACCACGGGCACGAGCATGAATTTCTTCGACATGCACACAAAGGAATGGGTGCAAGTGTGGATCAGCCCCGGGATACAGCTCGAGATCCGTGGCGGGCTGCAGGGCGAGTCAATGATCCTCAACGGCCACATCTACTACGTGCAGAACGGAGACTACCGATCCTTCCGTGGTACCTGGACTCCCATGGAGGACGGCGTGGTGCGTCAGCACTTCGAGGAATCAACTGACGGCGGCGAAACTTGGACCACCTGGTTCGACGGCCGCTACCATCGCCAGGAGGCTGCGGCGAAGGAGATCGCCTGATCTCCGCTCCTGACTGATCGCGTACAATACGGGGGTAAATGAAACGGGCCGATTGCGGCCCGGGAACCATACACCCTCATGCAACAGCACACGAGATACGTCATTTACGACGGCAAGTCCGCCGGCCCATTGGGCAGGATCGTCATGGCCCTTTCCGCTGCGGCCATGGCCGTGGTGGCGCTGGTCTTCGGATTTTTCTTCTTCCTGGCGTTCCTGGGCCTGGGCCTGGTGGTGGCCGCAGTGATGTGGTTCCGGCTTCGCGGCGTCAGGAAGGATCTCCGGGCGGCCGCCGAGACGGCAAGCCGCCCCGGGGATTCGGTGATAGAAGGTGACTTCAAGGTTGTCGACTCCCGGGACGCGCCGGACAAGACAGGCACATGAAAAAAGACCATCGGAAGCTGCGCCGTCGTCCCATGTTCACGCCTCTGCTGGCGCCATTCCTCGGCGGGGTAGCGTTTGTTCTCGCTCTTGGATGGCTTTGGAGCGTGAAGGGCACGACCACGATCATCCTTGTGCGCCATGCAGACATCCAGCAGCTCGAGGACGGCGGGATCGAGCTGAACGACACCGGATACTTCCGCTCCCGCTCCCTGGCAGGATGGCTGAAGCCGTCCGGGATCACGCGTATCTACACCAGTGACTACCCACCGACGCGCCTCACGGCCGAAGCAGTGGCAAAGGCGACTGGCGCCGAACTGGTCGAGATTCCGGCCGCCGAGACAGATCGGCTGATCGAGGAGCTGGAGGGGCTGAGGGGCGATACGGTGCTCGTGGTCGGCCAGGCGGAGACACTGCCGGAGGTCATCACCGAATTATCGGGGCGACGGCCGGATATCGAACCGGCCGACTATTCGGCTATGTACATTGTCAGCGACTCTGTTCTGACACGTGCCAGGTTACTGACGTTGCGATACGGCGGATAGCGATCCAGCTTGCATCCATCGTAGAGAATTTGAGGTAGTCAGTGCCTGGACGCTCCTAAGCACGCTCCGGCGCCGTCAAGCCGGAGGACCTCAATTGACGATCCTGACCCCTCGCCAGAAGGCCACCCTGTCCCGGATCTCGCGGGCCGAAGGGTAGGGCTCGGGGTAGTACCAAGCGGCCCCAGGATTCGTCTCACCGTCGACTACCAAGTCGTAATAATGTGCCTGCCCCTTCCAGCCGCACCAGGTATGGTGATCGCCGGGAGCCAGGTACTCCCTTCGGATCGAATCTGCGGGAAAATAATGATTGCCCTCGACGACAACCGTATCGTCGCTCTCGGCAAGCACGGCCCCGTTCCAGATAGCCTTGGTCATCCGACTGTCTCCGTCAACGCCTGATGAGGTCCTTTTCGCCCGTGTCAGGCAAAAGGATTCTCCGCCAGGTCTCCGTCCTCCGTCAGCGGTGGGTAGGGGAGACCCTGTGCCCGGCAGCGCTTTGCGATCTTGGGGTGGGCCCACTCGAACAGTATCTTGTCGAACGTGTCGGGATCGAGCCGGCACGCGCGATAAAGACCGGCTGCCTCCCGTTGGCGCGAGGCCTCGTAGAGAAGGAGCGCGGCCGCCACCGACACGTTGAGGGAAGCCACCATTCCCCTCATCGGAATCACCACGTGATGGTCTGCGGCGGCAGCGGCGGCGGCCGTGACGCCCCAGAGCTCGGAACCGAGGAGCAGGGCGGTGGGTACGGTATAGTCGAATTGGCGATAGTCTCTCGCCGAGTCCGAAAGATGCGCCGCGAGTATCTGATGGCCCTCGTCGCGGAGGCGGTCACAGGCATCGACGATTCCCCGGTGGGTGGTCAGGCGTACGTACTTCCGGGTGCCACCGGAAACCCCGCGATGGCGCGGGATCTCGCCCTCGTCGGAGACGGCATGGGTGCCGTAGACGCCCACCGCATCGCAGGTACGGATTACCGCGGCGATGTTATGGGACTTGTGAACGTTCTCCATCAGGACCGTCAGGTCGGGCTGACGGGCGGCTAGGACCTGCTTGAGTTTCCGGAATCGTTCAGGCGTCACATCGGGCTCCTGAAGAGAGTCCTATATACTTATAAAACAGATTATATTTATAATGTAATAACATGATATTACAGCATAAAATAGAGATAGATACTCGGGGTCGTGGGACGACGGACCTGACCGAAGAGATTCAGCGGGCGATCAGGAACTCCGGCGTCCGCACGGGTCTGGCAAGCATTTTTATCCACCATACCAGTGCTTCGCTAATGATTTGCGAGAATGCCGACCCGACGGTTCGACGTGATCTCGAGACGTTCATGATCAAGGTGGCGCCGGATGGGGACCCGGGATACGAGCACGATTCAGAGGGGCCGGACGACATGCCTTCCCATATCCGCTCCATGCTGACGGGGTCCCATCTGTCGGTTCCGATCACGGGAGGCCGGATGTCCCTGGGCACCTGGCAAGGGATATACGTCTGGGAGCACCGACATCGTGGTCACCGCCGAAGGCTCACAGTAACGGTGATGGGGGAGGCCTGACATCCGGTCAGGTTTTCCGCTGGGCGACCGCCTTCCTGATGAAGTCGCTGTGCCTGCCGATCAGCAGGTCGGCCATGACCACGTCCTCGATGCGACCGTCCTGACCGATCAGGAACGTCGCGCGACGCACACCGAAGCCGAGTGGCCCATCGACTCCGTAGAGCCTTATGATCTCCTTGTCAGGATCCGCCAGCAGCGTGAAAGGCAGGCGGTGCTTCTCCCGGAATCGCGTGTGACTTTCCCCGTCCTGCGGGCTCACGCCTAGCACCCTGATACTCACATCGGAAATGTCCTCGTGCATGTCGCGGATGTCACAGGCTTCCTTCGTACAGCCCGGCGTGAAGTCGGCGGGATAGAAGTACAGCAGCACCGGGCCTTCATCTAGCCAGCTGGATAACCGGACCGCGTTGCCGTCCTGGTCTGCGAGGCTGAAATCCGGTGCTCTGTCTCCGGCCTTAAGCATCGCTGGGGTCTCCCTTTGTCAGCATCATCTCCATGACCTGGTAGCCAGCCGGGCGCATCCCCAGCGCCCGATAGACTTGCAGCGCCCTGGCGTTGTCTTTCTCAACATACAGTCGCAGACCGCGGACGTCCTCCGACCCGGCAGCAGTGTCAGCCAGGTGCTGGTACAGGCGGGAGAAAACGCCATGGCCACGCCATTCAGGCTCAACGTACACGCTTTGTATCCACCATAGCCATCCGTCCCGCCAGTCGCTCCATTCCAGGGTGAACATCAGTTGCCCCACGACTCGGCCGCCGATCTCCGCCAGGAAGTATCGACCTTTGGCCGGATCCGCCAGGGCTCGGCGGACGCCCGAGGTGACGATCTGTCTGTCGAGCACCTTTTGCTCGGTCTCCAGGGCCATGGCGGCATTGAAATGCGCGATGGTCTCCATGTCTGCGGTCCGGGCTTCGCGAATGCCGATGTCCATCGAGCTATCTCGGTAATGGTGACGGGATGGCCGGGGGACAGCATATCTCCCGATACCGTGCCTGTCAGTCGGCGGCGTGGACAGCCCGAGGGGGTATGGGTAGAATTCCCGGCCTCGTCGTGGGGCCGTAGCTCAGTTGGGAGAGCGCCTGGATCGCACCCAGGAGGTCGTCAGTTCGATTCTGATCGGCTCCACCAATCATCCCTGTTTCCGGCACTCAATGCTTCCTTCCCGTTTCTATCAGACTGCCAGGCACGTACTTCGGCGGGGGCGGATTCATGGAAGCGATTTCGAAAGCGCTGCGGGCAGGTGGATTTCCGGATAAGGGCAGCGGGTCAGCGGCCCGGGGTCTATCCATCCGGATTCCTCGTGAATGCGCGGTTCACCAGAAAGGCCGCGATGGTCTTGTTCGCGGACGGCCCGTAATGGGAGCCCTCATAGCCAGCATCGAAGACGCTCAGGGAAGTCTTCGCGAATTCCTCCATGAGGTCATAACAGGCCGGCAGGTTGGTGCACAGGTACTCGGTCATCGTGTCCCAGCGGTCACGATATACGGGGTCCTGCAGGTATTTCTCCGTGTCGCCCGGCCCAGGCAGCACGACCAGCGTAAATTGAGCCCCCTTCTCGCGGACGCTGTCAGCCATCGACTGTGTTATTTGCTTTGTGACCCGGAGCGCTTCTGACGAAGTCTCCATCAGCCCGTCGAAGAGCCTGAGTTGCTGACGTTTGGACCACCAGCGCTTCAAAAGTCGAAAGGTGATGGAGTGATCGAGCAGTGGGTCCGGTTCATAACGAGACCTGAAATAGAACCGGTCGTAACTGGCGAGATGGGATCTGAGCATCGTGCTCACTTCGGGGCGGTTCTCCCGGAGCATCTCATCCAGGTCGGCGTAGGGGCTCAATACTAATCGCAGCGAATCATCCTCGATGATGAAACGAGGGTTGACCTTGTAGGCATCCCATGTGCGGGCAATATATCGGACGGTATTGATTTCACGCCAAAGATCAGCTTCCGGTACGGCGATCAGAAAGACCTCGTGGTAGTCAATCCGGTCTTTCAACGTCTCATAGCGAAGAAAGGCCTGACCCAGGCTGTATCCGTCGACGCCGAAGTTGACGACATCCACGTCCGGCAGGCTGGCGTCGATATAACTGGCAAAAGTCTCTTCCTGCGGCACCCGGCTCCCGTTGACATAGGAATCTCCAAACAGCAGTAGCCGCCTGGTTCCCTCCGGTACACGTCTGTTGGTCGGCAATCTTGCTCTTGCGCCCAGGTCGTTGGATTGCCACCAGCCATTCACCGAAATGGCGTTTTCAAGGGGGACATGACCGATGGCTGCGTCTTCTCGCGCGATACCGTAGAGATCCCCATCCGTGATTCTTCGACCGCCGACGATCAACGGCTCGTGCCATTCTCCGAGCCGCCTCAGGCGCTCTTCCTCCGACGCAATTTCGATGGACGGAATGATCTTTCGTGGAGGCAATTCCTGACCCAGGACCCTGCCACTAGACCACACGGACGGTTCTTCGAGAGCGTTTAGCACGGACTCCGCGAGTAACCATGCCAGTATCAGGGACGACAAGGCCAACAGCCCATTGGCGGCCCACCGGCGCAAAACCCCGTTAAGTGGGTCACGTTTTTGGGAAAAATCGGTCACCAATAAAGATTCGTTACCAGAAACTGTGAATTCCGTATGGCTTGTCGCGCCGCCGGGACTATACCGTCGTCCGGACAGAGTTTGCCATATGGATGACAAGGTGCGCCCGAGGACCGCAACAGCACTTGCGCCCGTGATTTTTGTCGTTTTTCTGGTGGTGCTCGCGGGCATCCGACCAGGCGCCTACAGTACGTTCATCAAAGAGGACGGCGTCGTCGAATATGCTACCTGCCTGGCCTACCTCGGGGCAGCGGTTCTCAGTTTTCTCGTCTCTCGCCGCTCCTCTTCTTCCGGCAGGACCTATCATGGACTCTTCCTGATGACATTTGCCGGCCTTCTCTTCCTTGTAGCGATGGAGGAGATCAGCTGGGGGCAAAGGTTGTTCGGGTTCGGCACACCCCGGCTCATCGCAGATCACAACGTGCAGGGTGAACTGACTCTGCACAATCTGGGAGACATCCAGCAGACTCTGTTGCATCTCGCATACATGCTCGTTGGATTTGCGGCTTCCGTGGGTCCGTTGCTGATTCCAGGCTTTATCAAGGACAGATGGCCAGGCCCGTGGCGGGCCCTCGTGCCTCCGCCACGACTGTTCTTCTATTTCTTCCCGGCGTTCGCGTTCTACTTTGTCAACGAGTTAGTGCACCCGTACACCAGGAATGCAGTGCTCGATTGGCTACGGGGTTTGATCGGGAGGACCGACCACGGCTACGCCGGAGGCAGTTCCTGGGCCCACCAGGAGCCCGTCGAGCTCCTCCTGGCGGCCGGATTCCTGCTATTGACCTGGCAGGCATACACGGGCGTCCAACGACAGTTTGTTGCCAAATCCGTGCTTGAGCGCTGGAAATCCGCTATCAACTGATTCATCGCAGCAGTTCCACCGGAAAGCGTGGAGCCCAGAATTCGGCCGGTGTGGACAGTCTTCGGGCTGGCGGGCTTCCGCTCGCCAGAGAGCATCCGGGCGAGAATACTTGTGACGGACTAGTAGGGGCGATCGCGGGCCTGTACATTTGTCGGCAGACGATTTGCAGGAACCGGGCAGAGCCGAGATTGGAGAGGCACTGCGGGTATGGCTGCGGATGGGGGTTCAGAGCCAGGCATGATCCCGGATCTCGACACGAGTGAGGCGGCAGCGGAGCCGCTGATTTCCGCGGCCGGACCTCGGAGGCCGTTGTTTGTCGATCTCGATGGCACCCTTATCCGCACCGATCTACTCGTCGAAGCAGTCTTCCTGCTCCTCAAGAAAAACGTTCTGTATCTCTTTCTGATGCCCGTGTGGCTCATGCGGGGTCGGTCGCACCTCAAGCAGCAGATAGCGGAGCGCGTGGCGATCAGTCCCGAGACGCTACCCTATCAGCCGGCGTTGCTGAAGATGGTCCGGGCGGAGCAGCGCGCGGGAACACCGCTGATCCTGATTACGGCGTCGCCACGCAAATTCGCGCAGGCGGTGTCCGATCATCTCGGTCTGTTTGGCCAGGTGTTGGCGTCAGATGGCGACATCAATCTGAAGGGCAAAAGAAAGCTTGAGGTCATCAGGAACCATGTTTCATCAGGAGGATTCGATTACGCAGGTGACGCGAAATCCGACCTGGTCGTATGGGGGGAAGCCTCCCGCGCTCTGGTAGTCAATCCGGCACCGGGGCTGCTGCGGGCTGTCCGACGCGTGTGCGGCGACACCTTGGTCATTACCGACGATGACAGCAACACGCTCGAAAAATATGCCGCTGCATTGCGCCTGCATCACTGGCTGAAGAACGTCCTTGTTTTCGTGCCGGTGACACTCGCCCATCGTCTGAACGAGCCCGAGCTCGTTGGTGCGACGGTGGTGGCGTTCCTGTCGTTCGGCCTGACGGCTTCGAGTGTCTACCTGCTGAATGACCTGTTTGATTTGCAGGCGGACCGTAGTCATCCCAGTAAGCGTTCGCGGCCGCTTGCCTCCGGATCTCTCCCGATCGAACACGCGGTGCTGCTGATTCCCGTGCTGTTGATCGCTGCGACCGCGTGCGCTGTCCTGCTACCCACCCCGTTCCTCCTTACCCTGGGAGGTTATTTTCTGCTGACACTGGCGTATTCACTCAGGCTGAAGCACGCCGTTATTCTTGACGTCATTGCGCTTGCGGCTCTGTATACGCTGAGGTTGATTGGTGGGGCCACGGCGACTGTGGTCGTCCCGTCGTTCTGGTTGCTCAGCTTCTCCATGTTCCTGTTTCTCAGTCTAGCGCTTGTGAAAAGATTCAGTGAGCTGTCCATGCATTCCGACCGACACGCTGGGGTCGCCGTACGCGGATACACGGACCATGACTTGCCGATGCTCTCCCAGCTGGGCACCGCGAGTGCCCTGATGTCGGTCCTCGTCCTGGCGCTTTACATCAACAGTGAGTCTGTAAGCGTGCTCTACGAGCACCCGCAGGTCATCTGGTTGATGTGCCCTTTGTTGCTCTATCTCGTCGGCCGCATCTGGCTTCTGGCGCACAGGAATCGTCTCGACGAGGATCCCGTGATATTCATCCTCCGCGATCGACGTAGCCATTGGATTGCCGTGCTGGGAATCCTCTTGTTGTGGATCGCCAGCTGAACATCCATGAGACGCTATGAGTCCTGGGGTCGATTCCCCCGAGCACAGCAACAAACCCGGACATTCAGCTGGAGGCACGATGACTTTCCTGCATTGCCACCGGCAAGCTCCGCTCTGCCATTCGGCAATGGCCGCAGCTACGGAGACGTTTGCCTCAACGACGGCGGAGTTCTGATCGATTGCGGGGGCCTGGATCGCTTCGTTGCATTCAATCGGGAGGAGGGCGTCATCAGGTGCGAAGGCGGAGTCCTGCTCGGCGATATTCTTCAGATGATCGTTCCGTGCGGATGGTTTCTTCCGGTCGTACCGGGGACGCAATGGGTAACAGTCGGGGGAGCCATCGCCAACGACATACACGGCAAGAATCATCACCGCGCCGGGAACTTCGGGCACCATGTCCGGTGTTTCGAATTATTGCGGAGCGACGGCAGTCGGCGGACCTGCTCTCCGTCAGGCGATGCTGACTGGTACGGGGCTACCGTGGGCGGACTCGGGTTGACCGGGATCATCACCTGGGCGGAAATTCAGCTGAAGCCGATCCCGGGGGCAGCGATAGAGTGTGAGACGGTCAAGTTCAGGAACCTGGGCGAGTTCATTGATCTGGCGCAGGAATCGGATCGCTCGTTCGAGTACACGGTTGCCTGGGTGGACGCTCTCTCTTCAGGGTCGAAGCTTGGACGCGGCCTGTTTTTTCGCGGCAACCACACGCCATCGGAAAACGGCTCATCCCCGAAAACGGCCGGCAAGCTGAACCTGGAGCGAATTCCGGCAGTGTCAGTCGTGAATCGCCCAACGGTAAGGCTGTTTAATTCCATGTATGCCAGGAAGCAGCGAGTCCGGTCCAAGAGCAGCGTGACAGATTACGGGTCGTTCTTCTTTCCTCTCGACGGGATCGGAGGCTGGAATCGTCTGTATGGGAAGAAAGGTCTGCTTCAATACCAGTTCGTGGTCCCGCAGGAACACGCGCTGGATGTCGTGGCCGAAGTCCTGGTCCGCACCGGACGTTCATCTACGGCCCCGTTTCTGACAGTACTGAAGGTCTTCGGCGACAAGCCATCCACCGGAATGCTGTCCTTCCCACGGCCGGGCGTGACCATGGCTATCGATTTCCCCAACCAGGGTCGTCGGTTGATGGACCTTCTGGAAGGTCTTGATGAGTTGGTCACGGATGCCGGTGGTAGTCTTTACCCAGCGAAGGACGCACGAATGTCAGCGAGAGTATTTCAGGCGTGCTTTCCGCGTTGGGTGGAGATGAAACCCTTTATCGATCCGCGTATATCCTCCAGCTTCTGGAGAAGGGTGACTGGTGCACCGGCATGAGCAGAGTTCTTCTCCTCGGGGCCACCTCGGCAATCGTGGAAGCGGTGGCGCGCCGCTTCGCCAGCACAGGTGATTCGCTGTTCCTGGTTGGGCGATCGGAAGACCGACTCGCACTGGTAGCGGAAGACATGAGGATTCGCGGAGCGGCGAAGGTCGACGTCGGGATTCTGGAGGCCACCGACTTGGACAGCCAGTCGGGAACCGTACGACAGGCCGTCGAATCACTCGGCGGGATTGACGTGGCCTTGATCGGCTACGGGACCCTGCCGGACCAGGTGGCGGCGAATTCTGATGTCGGTCTGGTGAGGCAGAGCCTGGAAATTAATGCCGTCAGTACACTCTGTCTGATGACGCATTTGGGCCAGTACTTCGAGGAGACAGGTGCCGGAACACTGGCGGTGATTTCGTCGGTCGCCGGGGATAGGGGACGGGCGTCCAACTACCTCTACGGATCGGCCAAGGCAGCCATCAGTCATTATGCCCAGGGGCTTAGATGCCGGTTTGCGAAGAGCGCAGTACGCGTGGTTACGATCAAGCCGGGATTCGTGGATACGCCGATGACCGCAGGTTTTACCAAGGGCATTCTCTGGGCCAAGCCGGAGTCGGTAGCCAGGACGATACACCGTGCCATCCTGTCGGGGAGAGAGATAGTCTATGTGCCCTGGATCTGGCGCTGGATCATGCTCGTCATCCGAATCATACCGGAGCGGGTATTCAAGAGATTGCCCCTGTGAGAGTCCTGATGTCTTCGCTGGTTATCGGCAGGATTCCGCGATCGGCCGCCTCTGCCCTGTCACGACTCAGAATTGCCGGTCGTGGCAAGACACCGTAACTCCCAGATGGCAAACGGCAGCGCCTCGTCCGGACGGCTCAGGACGTCGTCAGTCCGCACGATGATGTCTTCCTCCTCCAGGTAGAGAGTCCCCACGGGGCTACGGTAGAGTGGCGCAGTCACGACGACTTCGACATCGTGCTGCCACGGTTCGATAAGACCGAAGAAGTAATGCACGTCGTGGTCGCACAGATAATCGTGAATGCCGAGTCGGACCAGGTCATCGTTATACTGGAAGTCGTTCATCAGACCGTCCATAGGCAACACGGACAGGTCTGAATGGTAGGCAATGGCCCCCGGCCAGTCGTAGGCGAATATTCTGCTGTCTGCGGGCAGATTAGATTTCATCCATCCGGCGAATTCGTCGGGCCAACGATATTTGTTGATCTTCAGATCGACCTGGAAAGGTCCGATTTCTTCCAATCCGTATGCTTTCAGCCATGCCCTCGCGGATCCTCCTGCCAGTACCAGGGCCGCAACAGCAAATGCGAGGCTTGAGGCGGCCCTCGAGGAGACCCGGTCCTTGAAACGGGCACCGAGCCACTCGAAGAGATAGGACGTCGTAAGGGCCGCGACGATGACGGCCGATACGTAGTACCACGCCCAGAACGTGTAGTGGTCCGTAAAGCAGATGATGTACGTGGCGTGAAGCAAGACGCCTGTCCCGAGGCCTAGCCAGATAACGCGTCGCCTGCGGTCCTGATCCAGGAAGATGCCCACAATCACGCCGACGAATCCGAACGGTGTCGAGAGCTTGCCCATTGTCCCCAGGTTATTCAGATCTGCTGTGACTACCGGGAAAGTGCTCTTGATTGCACCGCTGATCGGCACCAGATGCCCGTAATCCATGAAGTTGACAATCAGGTAGGGCAGGACCGCAACGGCTCCGCCCAGGCCGAGCATCAGGGTGCGAAGAACCACCAGTCGCCGACTGTCACGGGCGCCATCGAAGACGGAGAAGGCGGATAGCGCCAGGACAACGAAGATGTTGTCCAGTCTCGCCAGCAAAGAGACACCGAACAACATACCCGTAAGAAACCAGATCCCTGTCCGGTCAGAACGCAGGGCGACAGACAGGCAGCCGAGACTGACGAGGAGGCTCAGAGCATTGACATGGGCTTCTGAACCATAGATCGCGGTCCCCAGCAGGTAGGCGGTCAGGACGGCAAGTGCGATTAACCAATAACGCAGCCCCATCAAACTCGTCAGTCGGCGGAGCGCCACTATCGAACCGGCTACCAGCAACCCCTGAAGCAGGAACACCAGGTAGAGCAAGAGAGTCTTGTCGCCGTCAGCTAGGGTGCCGAGCGCCGTAACCATCCACAGCCAGAGTGGGTGATAGCCGTTGGTGAGCGTGATGCCGTGGAACGTACTGCCCAGACCCGCGGCGATGTTGTGAGCAATCTGGAGGTAGAAATAGGAATCGTCCTGCATGAATTCGGCCGGCTTGAGGAGTGCCGGCAGCACTGCGCAGATGCCAAGAATGCCGAGGATGACGGCGATCCAGCGCCGGGGCCGGCCGGCGCTGTCTTGCCCCTCGGACAGTTCGGTGCCGAGAGGATGAGGCTGGCGATCTGTTCTGGCCACCGCAAGATGTCCTGTTAATGGCAAGCTGTGTGCGCTTCGATCACCGTGGTCCCGGCATTACTATCTTCAGTTGTCCCTGACCGTCCAATGCGTGTCGCGTGCCTGGAGGAGTGTCGCATGCAGGCCGCAGTTGCGGCTAGGCAAGGCAAGTGGGTGCTGGCAGAATCCGGGCTGGAATTGCGTCACGGGATCTCCTGTGGGGAAGAATACAGACATGCCGAAAGGCAATATGGGATCGCTATCACATACACTGCCTCATGTTGGGCGGAAACTCATGTCTGAAATTTTGCCGGAATGCCGCGGACCAGGAGATCAGTCTGAAGGGGCCAAACTTGCGGGAAGCGCTGCCTGTGGGCCCTCGCGCCTGGTGAAAAGGGGTGATGGGCCCCGCGTGCCTCGGTGACCGCGGATCCAGCAGCCCCGGGCGACCTGATCGATCGATGAGCAGCTCACCTAAGAAAAGACGCGCTTTCACGTCACGTCGGCGATTTCTCGGCGGCCTGGTCGCGGGTGTCATCGTCATCGTGTCGGGTGTCCGGCTACGCAGTGATCGTGCCGGGTTTACGCGCTTTATCGGCAGTCTATTCCCGAATGACGCCGTGGCTCCAGTCGCGGTCGGTCGCAGATATCTGAAAAAGGTTCCCCAGGAGTCATCCCCTGCGTGGCTGATCGCGACGCTTTTCGGCGAAGACTTTTCGATGTTCCCCGAGACTGCGTCGCGATTGACCGCCCGATTGCGGGTCCTGCGCCGGCAGGACTATATTCGCGGCGACCTGGTGGAAATAGACGGCTGGCTCCTGGCCCGAACGGAAGCCCGGCTGTGCGCTCTCGCTGCGACCTGTTCGAGTAGTTGAGACATGCTGGCCCGTTTCGAAGAGATTCCCGCGCAAAGTCAGCTCGAAGCGGATATCTGCGTCGTCGGCGCCGGTCCGGCCGGTATCGCCATCGCGAAAGAGATGGAGAGCACCGGTCTGCGGGTTCTGCTCGTCGAGAGCGGTGGTCTCGACTTCGAGAAGGAGACCCAGAATCTCTATCGCGGGATCAATGAGCGCGGTGACTTCAAGCTGCACAAATCGAGATACCGGATATTCGGCGGTACCACGTATGTCTGGGGCGGCTGGTCCGCGCCACTGGACGAATCTGACTTCGAACCGAGGAACTGGGTGGCCGACAGCGGGTGGCCAATCGATTTTTCCGATCTGGAACCCTTCTACTATCGGGCCCAACCGTTATTCGAGCTGGGACGATACCGCTATGACGTCCGCGAGTGGGATTTCGGTTCCGCTCAGCCGCTATCCCTGGATCCGGACAAGCTCCGACACTCCATGTGGCAGCTCAGTCCTCCGACGGTATTCGGGGTCACCTACCTGGATGAGCTGGAGACCGCCAGGAACACGAGTGTCGTGCTGCATGCCAATGCGACGGAGATAGAAACCGATCTGGATGGATCGTCGGTAACAGGGATCGTCCTGCAGGATCTCTACGGAAGGAAGGCGGTCGCGAAAGCGAAAGTGTATGTCCTTGCATGTGGCGGGATAGAGACTGCCCGTCTGCTTCTCGCCTCGCGACGGCGCCAGCCGAACGGAGTCGGCAACCAGAATGATCTTGTCGGGCGTTACTTCATGGAACATCCGCATCCTGATGCGGGAGGCGTCTTGTTTTCCGTGGATCGGGAATTGCTCCGTCCTTATTACGAACGAGATTTTGATTCCGAGAGGATCGTCCTCGGGTGGGGACCGAGCCCGGAGGCTCAGGAGAGACTCGGGATTCTCAATTGCAGCATCGCCTTGCACGGATCCATCTACCATCAGCCCAGTGAAGGCATGGACTCATTGAATAAATTCGCGCGGGCCTTCGAATCAGGACAGTGGCCGGACAACACCGGTGAGCACATCTGGCGGGTCCTTCGTGATCTCGACGACGTGCTCAAGGAAAGCTACATGCGGGCCAAGGAGGGCCCGGTGAGAGGCTTCGGGTTGATCGCCCGGACGGAGGTGGCGCCAAACGCCGCCAACAGGGTGACTCTGACTGATGAACTCGACGAATTGGGGATGCCCCGGGTCAGACTGGACTGGAACGTCGGAGAACTTGAACGGGCCACTGTCCAACAGACGGTCAATCTTCTGGCTCAGGAGTTCGGTCGTCTCGGAATGGGCCGTGTAAAGATAAATGACCTTCTGCTGGAAGACAGCGACGCCTGGAGCAGGAATCTCAGCTGGTTCGGACATCATATGGGGACGACGCGGATGAGTTCGGATCCCCGAACCGGCGTGGTGGACAGCAACTGCAGGATCCATGGAATGCGCAATCTGTACGTGGCCAGCAGCTCGGTGTTTCCGACCTGTGGATATGCGAACCCGACCCTGACGATTGCCGCCCTCGCTATCCGGCTTGCCGATCATCTCAAGGGCCTGGCGGGGCAGGGGACGCTGGGCGATGCGTAAGGTGTCTGCGGGCAGATCTTCCTATCGGAGCTTGGCGACGCATCCGACGGGTCTTCTCCCGAGTCCCGGAGAGCGGGGCTTGTCTGATACGGCCTGAGGTACTACGGAAAGCACCATGCACGGGGGTCCTGACGCCACTATCAGCACCTTGGATGCATGGCAGGCAGTAAGGGGGGCGGTCGCAGGATCAAGCCGCCTAAGGAAGGATCGCCAGTCCCGAGCCTGCTGTGTGAAGCGGGCGCTCGATCGCGCCACCGGGGCATTCCGTGCGGTGCCTGAACGGAACCCGGGTATGAGGGCCGGAGAGAGGGAATGATACCTTGAGGCCAAGAAAAACAGGGGTCCTGGCCGGCCTGGCGCTTCTCGGCGGCGCCGTCCTCGTCGGCCTGCTGTTGTTCGAATTGGCTGCCCGGGGGCTGCTTCAGAAGTCGCCCGCAGATGAAGACATCCTTCTGGGGGTTATTCTCCCGCCGCGGTCGGTGATCCCGTCGCCGTCACCGCACCCGGTCGATCCAGATACGCCCTACGAGGGTCTGATCGTCGACGGCCAGCAGATCACGAGCAGCGATCTCTGGGGGATCGTGCGTTCGGACCCACTGGTGGGGTATGTGCCACAGGAGAACAGCGCTTCGACCAACGGCTGGTGGCGGACCAATAATGTGGGGGCGCGCTACGACAAGGATCTTGCGGCAGGAACTGGGTCAGGAACGCCAGTCCGTCGGTCGCTTTTCTTCGGTGAGTCATTCACCCAGGGCAGTCGCCTGCCTCAGGAAGACACCTGGGTATACAAGCTCGACGGTCTCGATCCGGACCGCGAGGCGGTGAATTTCGGCGTCGACGGTTACGGCATGGCACAGAGCCTGCTTCGATACCTTGTAGTCGCCGACCGGGTACCACATGACGTCGTCGCCTTCGTCTTTCTGCCGACGGCCGATCTCTGGCGGGATGTGAACACCATCCGTAGTCTTGCCGAGCCGTGGCATTCCTTCGCCGTGCTTCCACGTTTCTATCCCGACGGAAATGAGCTGGGTCTCGCCCGGTCGCCGTACGCTGATGTCGAGACACTTTATGCGCAGAATTTCCCGCAGCTATCGGCCGTCCTGAGCGCGCATCTGCGACAGTTCGACCGTTTCTACCTGCCAATGCTCTATGAACCCGAGAAGGCTCATGACCTGCTGGTGTCGGCCAGGCTGGTCGCGGCCTACCGCGGAAAAAGGAGGCTCCAGGAAATTCGCCGACAGGCCTTTTACGATCCGGAATCAGAGGCTTGGCGAACGGTGCGGAAGATTTTTCGATCGGCGGGCGAGGAGGCAACGAAGCGTGGCGCGGACCTGGCGGTGATCGTCATGCCGACTCACGACGACGTGAGGACTGCTGCAGATTACTCCGACTTCGGGAACTACTGGAGCGATACGGTCGGCCGTCTGCGCCAGAGCGGACTGACGACAGTCGATCTTCTGCCAGCGATGTCGAAGGCAACGGAGGACCTCGATTACGGCTACGACGGCAGTCATTATGGCCCCCGCGCCAGTGCCAGAATCGCCTCGATCCTCAACAAGGAGTTATCGCCCTAGCGCAAATTGCGACCGATGTCCTGTCCCTCGATGTAGCCATGAGCGAGCATTGGTGGCGATCCCGATAGCTGCTGCCGGTATCCGGGCTTCCCGGCATTGGCAACGCGATCTGTCGCATCCTAAGCAAGATGTACGCAGAAGTCTGCGACACGGTTTAGACTAGTCGGGCCGCATGGTTATCGGGCCACCCCGGGGCAATGGGCCACATCGGGGCATAGCCATTTGCCCCGCTAGGAGCGAGATGCCGGATTCGAGACTCACTGATGGCAGCAAGGACACCGTGAGTGGCGGACATGACACGGAATTTTCGGCGCTTTCCGTCGTCGTGCCGGTGTTCAATGAAGAGCTCTCGATCAGGGAGACCCTGGAAGAGCTGCGCGCGGCAATGCCATCGGCCGAGATCGTCGTCGTGGACGATGGCTCCGGCGACGGCACCGCCAGAATCCTGTCTGAAATGCAAGATATCGTCGGCATCACCCATGCCCGCAACCGGGGCTATGGCGCGGCATTGAAATCCGGTATGCGGGCAGCCTCCCGGGAATTCGTGGCCTGGTTCGACGGTGACGGCCAGCATCGCCCCGGCGACCTGGTGGCCGTGGCCCGGCCGGTGATACACGGTGAATACGACGCGGCCATCGGCGCCCGTGGTCCCGGATCGTCCCAGACGATCGAGCGGCTGCTCGGTAAGTGGCTCCTGAAGATGCTCGCCGAGTCCCTCAGTGGCGAGGAGATTCCGGATCTCAATTCCGGCCTCCAATGTTTCCCTCGCAGGCTTATCCGCCGGTACGTCCATCTGTTGCCGGATGGATTTCCGGCCTCCACCAACACGACGCTCCTTCTGCTCGAGCGGGGCTACCGGGTCGGCTTCGTGCCGATACAGACGAGGGAGCGCAAGGGGACATCCAAGATCCGTCTGATGGCAGATGGTGCATCGACTCTCAAGCATGTCGTCCGTATGGTCGTCCTGTTCGATGCGTTGAGGGTGTTCTCTATCCTTGGACTCGGGCTGATGTTGCCGGGCTTGATCTATGGTCTTGCCGTGGCTCTGATCAAGGGGCAGGGCTTCCCCACGCTTGCCGGTACGGTCGTGATATCGGGACTGCTCATCATCCTCATTGGCCTGGTGGTGGACCAGGTTACCGAGCTTCGCAAGGAGCGTTTCGAGGAGCCCTGGGATTGAGTACATCGAGGGCCGGGGCATTGACTGGGTGCGTCCCGGTGCGACAGCGTGCCGCACGTCGATGATCGACCGATCATGATCGAGACTCCCGAACAACCCGTCTCAGCTTCTCCCCCGGCGGCTGCCGCGAGGATGCCCCTGTTGCGTACAGCCCTGCGACTCCTCGCGCTTGCCCTGGCAGCCGCGCACACCATCGTCGCGGTGATGCAGCAGTCCATGAACGAGGATGGTATCGACTACCTCGACATGGGGGACGCCTGGCTTCGGGGCGACTGGGATATGGCGGTCAACGGTATCTGGAGTCCCCTGTACTCCTGGATTCTCGGCGCCATGATCCACCTGTTCGAGCCCTCGATCCGGTGGGAGTTTCCTGCCGTCCAGATCACGAATTTCTGCGTCTTTGCCGTGGCGCTGGTCTGTTTCGAGTACTTTTGGCGGGCGCTGACCCGGAGCCTTGATATGGGCATGCAGGCCGGTGGTCCCATGATCCGCTTTCATCCGGCGGCATGGATGATCCTCGGGTACTCATTGTTTATCTGGTCCTCCCTCAACCTGATCGAGATCTGGGCGGTGAACCCGGACATGTGCGTAGCAGCGCTTGTCTACCTGGCGGCTGGACTTTTTTTGCACCTGTCGCGCGCTCCCGGCTCGATCCCGACGGCGTCAGGGCTTGGATTTGTCCTCGGTGTGGGCTACCTGGCCAAGGCCGCCATGATGCCGCTGGCGGTGGTCCTGATGGTCCTGACGATCGCCATTCCCCCCGCCAATCTTGGAAGAATGAGGAGGCTGGGTGTGATCGCGATTGCCTTTCTGCTCATCGCCGGGCCGTTCATGGCCGCATTATCGACGAAGTACGGTCACTTCACTTTCAGCGATGTCGGTCGCTTCACATTACTGAAGCACGTTAACGAGATGCCGTATCCAAATTTCCACCCGGTTCTGGAGCGGCTGGATGGCGTGCCTGAGCATTCGCCGAGGAAGATCTTTGACGCCCCTCCGGTCTACGAGTTCTCCGGGCCGGTGGGCGGCACCTACCCCATGTCCTACGACCCTGGTTACTGGACCGCCGGACTGAAGCCGACCGTCGGGGTTGCCGCATTGGCGCGGGCGGTCACCACGCAGGGGATGGCCTATTTCGACCTGTTTGTCCGCACCCAGGGCGGATTCCTGGCCATTGCAGTACTCCTGTTGCTGATGACCCCTTGGGCGGCGCGATCGCCACGCGGGGTCGGGGCGGGCGTGCTTCTCGCCTTGTGGGCTGCTGCTGCCTTCGGCCTGTACTCCCTTGTCCACGTGACCACGCGGTATATCGCACCTTTCGTGGTGCTGCTCTGGGCTGGTCTACTTAGTGTTATTCAGCTGCCCGATGGCCAGCAGCTCCGCAGATTGCTGAACCTTGGCAGCGCGATGTTGATCCTGTTCGTCTGGATAAACATCGCGACGCTGAACCTGGAGGGCATGGCCGCAATTTCCGGGTTCTCTCCGCTTTCTGAATCGGGCGCGCCGCAAGGGCAGTTTTCCGACGGACACAAGGCCGATCATCCGGCGATTGCGGAGGCGATCCTGAGCCAGGGGGTCCACAACGGAGACGACGTAGCATTCATCGGATATTCCTTTTCCGCTTATTGGGCCAGGCTCGCCCGGCTGAGAATCGTTGCGGAGATTCATCCCGAGGACATGGCTGACTTCTGGCAGGCTGCTGCGGACACGCAGGACGCGGTGTTGCAGGCATTGGCCGGGACGGGAGTCAGAGCTGTGGTTGCAGAGCCCGTTCCAACCGGGCTCGCGCCGCCGGGATGGGAGCCGGTCGGCGAGACGGGTTACCTGATGTACCGTTTCCGCTAGGGCCTGTTAACTCTATCGGCCAGGCGGAAGAAGGGGACTCGTCCAATCCGAGGGCGTCGCCGGGGGGCCTCCCATTTGGTCGGTCCGGTCGGGGTGCCCCGGAAGACGGCTCCCGATTAGGAAGAGGCGCCCTAGGATCCTGTCTCGTTCGTTGCGCAGCCGAACTTGTCCACAGGCCTGATCACGGGGCTGCCTCCGCACATGTCCTTGTCGTCTGGCACCCCGTCGCCATCACTGTCCGTCTCTGAGGCATCGGTGGGCGGGAAGGTGGCTTCGGGCAGGGTGCTTGGCGGCAGCGGCGGGGCTTCCTTCTCTTCCTTGACGGGCCTGGGTGTGCCTCGCTCGAAGTCGGCACCGAATGGGAACTGGAGGCCGAAATTGGCGATCCAGTCCGTGTAACCGGAGCCGCCGGAGCTGAAGTCCTGCCGAGCCCGGCCTTCGAACCTGAATGACGCGCCCCGCCATCTGACCGGGGTGAGGAATCCGAACCCTGCCGAGGCCATGGCCCCGTGATCGTCGTCGCCCTTGTCCTTGTCGGTATCGATATAACCCGCCCCGATGACGAAATAGGGAGAGATATATTTGCTCTGCTTGAACTTGCGAAGGATGTCCACGCCGGCGGTAATCTGGTCCTGGTCATTGCCGGATTCCGCGTCCAGATTGAAATAACTGACCGAGCCCTCAACCGTCCATTCGAGACTGATGTCCTTGCCGGCGCTGAT
>JAHEFR010000061.1 GCA_024640085.1 Gammaproteobacteria bacterium | reverse complement strand
ATGTCGCCCTCTCCCGTGTTGTCCTTGGCGATGACGATGTCCCACAGGGCATCGGTGTCGCACGGCCGGCCGGATCCACACCAGATTGCGGATCGCGTCAGCCCGATCTCCAGGGACTGGAACGGCCGGAAATCAAGCCGGAGTGCCAGGATGCGGGCATTCGGAACCGTCCGGTCATGCCCCAGGAATCCCCAGACCAGCGAGTAGTTCCAGGGACCGATCCAGCTGAGCCACTTGGTCTCGAACGGGCTTGAGACATTGCGCTCGAGCGTCAACGCGCCGATGGGCCGCGGTACGCTGGAGTAGATCAGGGTGTTGTCCCAGCTCGGCCCCCACCAGCGGTCGATGGCGCCGGCGGACAATATCTGGTTACCGAGCACCATGGCGGCGTAGGAGCCGTCCATTCGCCAGTACTGGTTATCGGGCTCGGGCTGGTCGACGTAGCTGCCCTGCAGCCTCACCGCATACCGACCGCCCTGCCAGGAGGCCCCCACCCTGAGGTCCGATTCCTCCCGGGGGGTGTCTTCGAACGTCCGCAACCAGAAATCGTTCGTTCGCACGCTGACTTCGGCATTGGGCTGGATGCCGGTCATCTCCCGGTTTCGGCGAATGCGGTCTTTGAGTCTGGCGAGAGACTCCCGGTCGGATTCCGACAGGTCCGCGATGACCTCCGTGGGTGCAGACGACAGATCCGCGTCCAGCGTCGCCCAGGTGATGGGCCAGGTCGTCACGGGGGAGCGGATAACGCCGGCATCCGCAAGCCGCTGGACATCATGCCGGAGGACCAAATCACCGGGTGGCGCCCAGGGGCCCGCATACAGCGCCGGCGAAAAACTCAGGCCAAGCAGGACCGCCAAAAGAACCTGTCTATAATTCATTGAAATTCAAGTAATTTCTGCCCCGCGGCCGGAAACGACGGCGATTCCGTGGATTTACCCTACCCCCAGGGAATCGGGGCATGATACGGACGACGCCCGGGTTTCGGCAACCGGAACCTCTCGGTCTCACCATGAACAACGGACGTCTATGGTCCGAAAGCACGGTTCATGGTCGGGGAACGAGGTTAATTGACCTGGCTCAGACCTGCGCTTCCATCTCCCGCGCCAGCTTCTTGCCCAACTCCACCCCCCACTGGTCGAAGGAGTTGATGCCCCAGATCGCGCCCTCGGTGAACACCTTATGCTCGTACAGGGCCACCAGGCTACCGAGGGTCCTGGGATCGAGGCGCCGGAAACGGATCAGGGTGCTGGGCCGGTTGCCGCGATGCACCTTGTGAATGGCCAGATCGCGGATGGCCTGCTTGTCCATGCCCTCCGCTTCCAGGTCGGCCCTGACCTCCTCGGCGGTCTGCCCGAAAGCGAATGCCGTGGCCTGGGCAAGCATGTTGACCAGCGCCAGCCGGTGCGGGTCGGTCAGGGGGCTCGAGGCCTCGTCAGGCGCGATGAAGTCCACCGGCACGTAACGGGTCCCCTGGTGGAGCAGCTGGTAGAAGGAATGCTGAGCGTTGTTTCCCGCTTCTCCCCAGATGATCGTCCCGGTGGGCACGCGGATGGCGCGCCCGTCCCGACTGACACTCTTGCCGTTGCTCTCCATGTGGAGCTGCTGCAGAAAGGCCGGAAAGCGGCCCAGGCGGGAGTCGTAGGGCAGGATGGCCTGGGAATTGGCACCGAGAAAATCGTTGTACCAGACCGACAGCATCGCCAGGAGCATGGGCAGGTTCTGCTCGGGCTCGGCCTTCCGGAAATGACGATCCATGGCCCGACCTCCTGCGAGGAAAGCCCGGAAATTGTCCATGCCGATGGCAAGCGCCAGCGCAAGGCCCACCGCAGACCAGATGGAATAGCGCCCGCCGACCCAGTCCCAGATGCCGAACCGGCTCTCGGCATGGATGCCGAACTCGTCCATGGCTTCGTCATTGGTAGACACGGCGGCGAAGTGGCGGGCGACCGCGGCCGCCCCCAGCGCGCCCACGATCCAGCGACGGGCCACCGCGGCGTTGGTCATGGTCTCCTGGGTGGTAAAGGTCTTGGAACAGACGACGAACAGGGTGGTCCGGGGGTCGAGTTCTTCGAGCAGGTCCGCCAGTTCCGCGCCGTCGATATTCGATACGGTGTGGACCCTGAGGCTCGCGACCCGGTGATGGTGCAGCGCCTTGAGGGCCATGCCGACCCCGAGGTCCGATCCGCCGATGCCGATGTTGACCACATCGGTAAACGGTTTCCGGGCCCGCAGACCACGGATGCTGCCGTCGTGGACGCCTCCCACAAACCGCTCCATCCGGGTCAGCATCGCGTGCACGTCAGCGGTGCAGTCCTGCTCGCCATCCCGGAACCGGTCCTTTTTCGCTGCCCTGAGGGCCACGTGCAGGACGGCCCTGTCCTCGGTCGTGTTGATGTGCTCGCCGGCGAACATCCGGTCGCGCAGATCCCCGACTCCGGCTTCCTGGACGAGCTTCGACAGCAGGCGGAGGGTCTTGCCGGTGATCAGGTGCCGGGAGAAGTCCAGCCGTATGCCACAGGCTTTAGCGGAAAAACGTTGCTCGCGCTTGCGGTCCCTGGCAAACAGGTCGCGCATGTGGACGGGTCCAAAATCCTTCTGATGCGCCCGCAAAGCCTTCCAAGTGGCCCTCGCCTCCGGCGCTTGTCCTTTCCTGCTCATGCATCCCTCCCCCGTGGGCTTCGGCTCGACGGCCGCTGGCCCAGGCTGGCCCATCATCCTCGCCCGCACCAAGTGTGCCGGCGAGATTCCTGGGCTATCCGTAATACTCCATATACCAGTCCACGAATCGCTTGACCCCGTCCTCCACCGGTACGGATGGCCGATAGCCCACGTCTTTGGCCAGGTCCTCCACATCGGCCCAGGTGTCGGGCACGTCGCCCGGCTGCAGGGGAAGCATGTTCTTCTCCGCCACCTTGCCCAGGTACTCCTCCAGCAGGCCGATGTACTTCATCAGGTCCACGGGCCGGGAGTTGCCGATGTTGTACAGCCGGTACGGCGCCCTGCTGGTGCCAGGGTCCGGATGGTCGCTGTCCCAGTCCGCATTCGGCTGCGCCACATGGTCCAGCGCCGCGACGACACCGCCGACGATATCGTCAATATAGGTGAAATCCCGTTTGTGGTGGCCGTAATTGAAAACGTCGATGGGTTTACCCGCCTGGATGGCCCTTGCGAACAGAAACAGGGCCATATCGGGGCGCCCCCAGGGGCCGTACACGGTAAAAAACCGCAGACCGGTGGTCGGCAGGCCATACAGGCCAGAGTAGGCATGGGACATCAGCTCGTTGGCCTTCTTGGTTGCCCCGTAGAACGACAGCGGATGATCTACGTTCTGGTGGACGGAAAACGGCATCCGGGTGTTGGCGCCGTAGACAGAGCTGGTGGAGGCGTACACCAGATGTTCCACCTCGTTGTGCCGGCATCCCTCCAGGACGTTAGCGTGCCCCACGAGGTTGCTGTCGACGTAGGCAAGGGGATTCTCGATGGAGTATCTGACTCCGGCCTGGGCGCCGAGGTGGACCACCCGGTCGAAGCGCTCCCCGGCGAACATCTCCGCCATCCCCTGTCGATCGGCAAGGTCCAGCTTGATGAAGCGCCAGCGACGCCTGTCCTTCAGGGTGGCGATACGTGCCTTCTTCAGATTGACGTCGTAGTAGTCGTTCAGGTTATCCAGTCCCACGACCTCGTCGCCCCGATCCAGCAGGGCACGGGCGGTGTGGAAACCGATAAAGCCGGCGGCGCCGGTAACGAGGATTTTCATGGTCGCGTTTTCGGACAACCGGGCCGGCGGCTAGAGACGACCGTCGACCGAAGTGACTGGCAACAGATACTTCACATCATATAGGACGTGCGGCTCCCGTCCCAACGCATGGAAGGCGTCGGCGCCCATGTCCCGGAACTGGCGATGGGCCACGGCCAGGATGACGGCGTCGTAGGCGCCCGCCCCGGGATCCGGGACCAGGTC
>JAHEFR010000045.1 GCA_024640085.1 Gammaproteobacteria bacterium | reverse complement strand
CGATGCCGGGCGGGTGCTGGGGAATGACGGCGTCGATCCGCGCCTTCGAGCGGGCGAACAGGTCCTCCCGGCCGCACAGCCGGTACACCCAGGCATGCCAGGATTCCATCAGCGGCCCGGGTGGATGGCCGCCCATGACGTCAGCTTCCGCGTCCTTGGCCAGGGCCTGGTCACAGTCGCCGCCCATCGCCAGGGCAAGGGCGTACTTGGTGTAGGACCAGCGGCTGCCCGGGTGAAAGCGGTTCCAGTCGCCAAAGGCCTGGATCGCCGCCGGGTAGTCGCCGAGGAACATGTTGGATATCCCCAGGGCATGCATGGAGTTGCCGTCCCGGGGATCGATCTCGACGGCGCGCAGGGCCATATTCCGGGCGCGCTCGAAGCGCAGGGTGGCCCAGAGGAAATCCGAGTAACGGTGGAAGGCGGTCGGGTCGGACGACGACAGGGAGATGGCTTTCTCGTAGGCCGCTTCCGCGGCGGCCCAGTCGAAGGTCAGGTACTGGTGCATGGTGGCCATGGCGGTGTAGGCCTGGGGCGTGTCCGGGGCCAGGGCCACGGCGGAATAGGCGGCGCTGCGGGCCTCGCCGATCAGGGCGTCGTCGGTATTGAAGATGCCGTAGAAGATCATCTGGGAGACGGCGTCGGCGATGTCCGCGTAAGGCAGGCCAAACTTCGGGTCGAGCTCGATAGCCTTACGCAGCTCGTCGATGCCCTCGCGGATGGAATCGCCGTCCCAGGTCTGCACCAGGTAGTGGCCCCGCAGGTAGTGGCGGTAGGCTTCCGGGTTGTCGGTGCCCCCGGAGGCGACAGCCGTCGGGGTCGCTTGCGTGATCGTCAGCCCGAGGCTGTCCTTGATGGCCTCGACGATGGAACGCTCCAGGTAGATCACGTCGCTCACCGGCTGGACGAGGCGCTCTCCCCAGAGCTGGGCGTCGTCACGGGTGTCCACCAGTGAGGCCGAGACGATGACGTTGCCGTTCACGGTCTCGAGCTTCCCCCGCACCACGCTGTCCACCCCGAGTTCATCGACGATGGCGGCGATATCATCGGCCTGGTCCCGGAGGCGGAAGGCGGCGGTCTTCGAGACCACGCGCACGTCAGGGACGCTGGCCAGCCAGTTGGTCAGGCTTTCGGCGATACCGTCGCACAGGTACTGCACCGTATCTTCGCCACTGGCGTTGATGAAGGGCAACACGGCAATGGAACGGGCCGGCGGCGGCATGGCGGTGTCCGCGGTCCGCACGACGGCCGGCGCCGTGGCCCAGTGCCACGTCAGGGCAGCCATGATGGCCACGCCGATGACGATGTAGGCGCCCACCTCGCCCCCGCTCATGGCCTGGTGACCGGTCTCGCCATGACGCCAGGTCCACAGCAGCGCGGCCGGCAGCAACCCGGCGGCGATGATGATGGTGGCGGTCAGGAAACGGGGATCGAGGCCATAGTTGTCGATGAAGAACTTGACCGCCTCCAACGCAAGGTAGGCCGCCCCGGGATAGCCGATCACGACGCGCCAGACGCGCCGCTGCTTCAGTTCTTCAAGAAACCTGCCCATGGCGGGCAAGTATAGGGTGCACAGGCGCCGGAGGAGAAAACGGGTTCAGGGAGGAGATGGGTCGGGACTACCAGCATGCCGGGCGATTCGTACTTTTGTCGCCGGGGCACGTCGCCGCACCCTGTGTTCGAATCCGCGGGGACTGTTTGGCGGTCTTTCTCCATCGCCGCCGGGGAAGGGCTAAATAAGCTATAAAGCGGTGACCGGCGCCATCCTTGCCGCCATCCTTGCCCGGACACCGGACATGATTATTAGGTAATGCTAAAATACTGCCGGCCATGGGACCGCCTGGCCGGAGTACGCGTCTGGAGATTCACGATGCATGACCTTCCTCATCACTACCGCGTGTCGGCAAAGGGAGCGCCGGAGGGAGACGTTCACGTCCTCGCCAACGCCGTCGAAGCGATCATGACGGCCCCCCCAGCCGAGTTCGGCGGACCGGGAGATCGCTGGTCCCCGGAAACCCTGCTGGTCGCGGCGGTGGCCAATTGCTTCATCCTCAGCTTCCGTGCCATCGCCAGGGCGTCCCGGCTCCCGTGGGACTCGGTCGAGTGTCACGCCGAAGGCAAGCTGGAACGGATCGACCGCACGATGCGGTTCACGGAGTTCACCGTGAACGCCACCCTGCACGTGCCATCCGATACCGACGAGCAGAAGGCCCATCGCATCCTCGAAAAGGCCGAGGAGACGTGCCTGGTCACGAACTCCCTGTCCGCCTCGAGGCAACTGAACGCGACCGTCCGGCTGACGTCGTCGCAATAACAGACACCGGTCAGAGCGACAGCTTCATCGGTGCCCGGCACCGACCTGCTAGAAGTGGGTCAGGAAGAAGGGGATCAGTAGTGCGTTGGCCAGGTCGATGAAGAACGCGCACACCAGCGGCACGATGATGAACGCCAGGTGCGACGCGCCATAGCGCTGCGCCACCGCCGACATGTTGGCCATAGCGGTCGGCGTCGATCCCAGGGAGATTCCGCCGAACCCGGCACAGACCACCGCCGCATCATAGTTCCTGCCCAGCAGCGGGAAGACCACGAACACCGTCAGGCTGACAGCGATCAGGAACTGGGCGCCGAGGATGGCCAGGATCGGGCCGGCCAGGTCGATAAGGGTCCACAGCTGCATACTCATCAGCGACATGGCGAGGAAGGTCCCCAGGGATACCTCCGCGATCAGGGCGACGGCCGGCGTGCGACTCGGCCAATGTCTGCCCGAGAGTCTCGGGAACGACGCGGGGATCAGGTTGGTGATGAGGATCCCGGAGAACAGACAGGTGACGAACAGGGGCAGCTTCAGGCCCAGGCCCTCCAGGCCGGAATTGAGCATCAGGCCGAAGATGATGCAGATGTGGATGGCGAGGATGGCGTCCAGGAAATCCACCTGATCGATCCCGTGCTTGCCCCGGTGGTCTTCCGGGACGCCCATATCGAGCGGCTCGACCTGGGCCGGCTCGAGTTTGTAACGGTTGATCAGGAACTTCGCGATGGGCCCGCCCATCAGGCTGGCGAGCACGAGGCCGACGGTCGCACACGCGATACCGATCTCCATGGCGTTGCCGATGCCGTAGTCCTCCGTGATCCTCGGCGCCCAGGCGATCGCCGTGCCGTGGCCGCCGATCAGGGACACCGTGCCGCCAAGCATGCCTACCGGCGCCGGCAGATCGAACAGGGCCGCCACCGAGATGCCAGTGAGATTCTGCAGGAACATGTAGCCGATGGTGATCGTGAGCAGGATCACCAGCGGCTTGCCGCCGGTCAGCAGGTCCTTGAAGCTGGCGTTGATGCCGATGGTGGTGAAGAAATAGACCAGCAGGACGTCCCTGGCCCCGAGGTTGAAGGCGACCTCAACGCCGCTGGCGAAAAACACCACTGTGAACAGCAGGGAGAAAAGTAGTCCGCCCGTCACCGCCTCCGGGATGCTGAACTCCCGCAGGAAACCCACCACATCGTTGATCCGCCGGCCGACGAACAGGACCACGATACCCAAGGTGACAGCCATGAACGGGCCAAGCTGCAGGACGCCGTTTTCGAGTTCCATGGCATCGGTATTTTAGCCTAGATACGCAGCGTCGAAGAACGGTGTCTCTTCATTCCGGTCAGGTTAGCGAGAAATAGACTCGGAGTTGGAGACGCGGAACGTGGGAGAAACAGGGGTCAGAGTAGACGGGCGCAGGCCCCGGGAGCATGGCGGTGCGCAATAAGCTATCAAGCGGTGACCGGCACCAAGCTATAGCCTTTCATGCCCACAGCTCCGGGACAGAAGTTTTAGACGCCTGTGACCTTCTCGTGATCTGTCATCGCTAGCGTTCTCATAGCAATTCTCTGCTGAAGTGGACGAAGGAGAACGACATGACAGACGTGTATCGCAAGACCGGGGTCACTGCGGTGATGATGCTCGCATCCTTGGCTGCCAACCCGGCACTGGCGGCGAACGGCGCCGTCGGCGCCGTCTACACCATGAGCAATGCTGCGGAGGGCAACACCATACTGGTATTCGACCGGGATCCGGTGGGCAAGCTGGCGCCGGCCGGGGAGTATGACACCGGCGGCCTGGGCACTGGCGCAGGACTCGGCAACCAGGGCGGCGTTATCCTGGACCCCTCCAACCGCTGGCTGTTCGTCGTCAACGCTGGCAGCAACGACGTATCCGTCTTTGCCGTCACCGAGAACGGCCTGACCCACGTGGAACAGGCGGCCTCCGGCGGGCAAAATCCCATCAGCCTGACCTACTCGCGCAACCTGCTTTACGTATTGAACGCCGGCGGTGCCGTTGGCGGATCGGACTCGATCACGGGCTTTGTCGTGGAGACGGATGGCTCACTCACCCCGATCGGGGGATCCACCCGGTCGTTGAGTGACACCAATGTCGGACCGGCCCAGGTCAGTTTCAATCAGGACGGGGACGTACTGGTCGTCACCGAAAAAGCGACGAACCTGATCGATACGTTCGTGGTAGACGGCAACGGCGTGGCCGGCCCTGTCAGCACCCATGTTTCTGCGGGCACGACGCCATTCGGGTTCGCCATTGGGAAAAGGGACCAGCTCATCGTGAGCGAGGCCGCCGGGGGTGCGCCGGACCAGAGTTCGCTCTCGTCCTACGATCTGGCCAAGGACGGCAGCCTCTCACTCATCAGCGGCGTGGTGCCGACCACGGAAACCGCCGCTTGCTGGGCGGTGGTCAGCGCCGACGGCCGTTTCACTTACACCACCAATGCGGGCAGCGGTTCGATCTCAGGTTACGGCATCGACTTTGACGGCTCGCTGGCACTGCTGAATGCCAACGGTCGGACCGGCAACACCGGCAAGGGCTCAGGACCCCTCGACATGGCCTTCAGCAACGACGGGCGCTTCCTCTACACCCTGAACGGGGGCAATGGAACGATCGGCGCTTTCAGGGTCAAGAACGGTGGCGGCCTGGCTTCACTCAACTCGCATACAAGCGTACCGGCCTCCGCCAACGGGCTGGCAGTTCGCTAACCGACGCGGGCTGGTGACCTCCTGGCGATTGGGATGGTCACCAGCCCCTGTTTCTCCGCCGCGTATTGTCCCGGGCCTGACGAGCCATAGAGCAAGGGCGGAGACGAATTCCCCCTAAGGACCGGGCGACCGGTACCTTCGGCTCGGCACGTAGAGCGGTGACCGGCAACATGCTGTAGCCTCCAACAAGCCATAAAGCGGTGACCGGCACCAGGTTATGGCCATTACGACAAAAGAGGCATTGCCCGCGCCCCAGGTCTCGCGGACAATCGGTCAGGTACCGGGGTCGGAAAGGACACCGTGGAAAACAGAACAACAAACATGGGGCCCGACCATCCCGTGTTCGAAGTCGTGAATCGGGGCGGTGCCGGCCCATTCGTGCTGACCTGTGAGCACGCCTCCAACGAGATCCCGGCTGAATTCCGCAACCTGGGGCTCGATCCGGTACTTCTGACCACGCACATCGCCTGGGACCCCGGCGCGAAAGAAGTGGCGCAAGAGATGGCGCGGCTGCTCGACGCCCCCCTCATCTTGCCCCGGGTCTCCCGGCTGGTGCACGACTGCAACCGTCCCGAGGGCTCCGCGGACGCGACCCCCGTCACCAGCGAGATCCATGACATCCCCGGCAACCGGGACCTGACGCCCGAGCAGAGACAGGACCGGGGCCGGCGGTTCTACGCGCCCTTCCACGCAGCCGTACGTGAAATTATCCGGATCAAGATGGGCACTGGATGTTCACCTATTCTCGTTACAATTCATTCCTTTACGCCCGTTTATAAAGGTACAACACGAGATGTGGAACTCGGCATCCTGCACGACGAGGACGCCCGGCTCGCGGACGCTCTCCTGGCCGTCGCAGAGAAGAAGACCGAGATGGTGCCCGGCCGCAACGACCCGTACGGGCCGGAGGACGGGGTCACCCACACCTTGCGACATCACGCCCTGCCCGCAGGCTTCCTCAACGTGATGATCGAGATCCGGAACGATCTGATCGGCAGCGGGCCGGCACAGAAGCAGATGGCGAATCGCCTGTCGGGCTACCTGAACGAAGCCCTGGCCAGCATGGGCGCGGACAACCGGGCTGCGGGACATGCCTAGGCCGATCGTCGCCTACGTCAGGATCGTGGACAAGGTCAACCGGTTCGTCGGCCGGGTGGCGATGTACATGATCTTCGGCATGCTCGGGGTGCTCCTTTATTCGTCGATCTCGAAAACCTTCTTCCTGCCCTCGATCTGGACCCTCGAACTCGCCCAGTTCCTGATGGCCGCCTACTACATCCTGGGCGGCGGCTATTCGATGCAGCTCCAGGCCCATGTCAGGATGGATCTCGTCTACAGCCGCTGGTCGCCGCGCGGCATGGCGTTCTCCGACACGCTCACCTCCGTGTGCCTCATTTCCTATCTCGTCCTGCTGCTTTTCGGCGGGCTCTCGAGCACGGAGTACGCCCTCCAGTACGGTGAGACCAGCTACTCGTCATGGTCCCCCTACATGGCGCCGATCAAGATCGTGATGTGTTTCGGCATCGTCCTGATGCTGTTACAGGCGATCGCGTTTTTCTTCAGGGACCTTGCCGCGGCCCGGGGCCGCACCCTCGAAGGAGAGCCCCTGCCTCAAACTGAACCCGGGGGAGAGGCGCGATCATGAGCTACGAGATGATCGCCCTGCTGATGTTCTCGTCGATGATGCTGATGCTCTTGACGGGACAACGGGTATTCGGGGCCATCGGCTTTGTCGCGGCCATGGCGGCCCTGTTCCTGTGGGGGGAAGGCGGCTCCGAGATGGCGTTCAGCGCGGCCATGAAACTGATGAAATGGTATCCGCTGCTGACCCTGCCGCTCTTTATCTACATGGGTTACATGCTGTCCGAATCGAAGATCGCCGATGACCTCTACCAGATGTTCCACGTCTGGATGGGACCGCTCAACGGCGGGCTGGCGATCGGCACCATCGGCCTGATGGTCGTGATCTCGGCGATGAACGGCCTCAGTGTCGCCGGCATGGCGATCGGCGCGACCATTGCGCTGCCGGAACTCCTGCGCCGTGGATACGACAAGGTGATGGTCACAGGCGTCATCCAGGCGGGCAGTTCCCTGGGGATCCTGGTCCCACCCAGCGTGGTACTGGTGCTCTACGGCATGATCGCCCGGCAACCGGTCGGGCAATTGTGGATGGCGGGTGTGTTCCCGGGTCTGATGATGGCCACTCTGTTCGTCATCTATATCGTTATCCGGTGCAAGCTCCAGCCCAGACTCGGTCCCGCGCTGCCGAAGGAGGAGCGGCAGGTGAGCTGGGGCGAGAAGTTCCGCCTGCTGCGGGCCGGTATCCTGCCCTTGATCATCTTCTTCAGCATGACCGGCCTGTTCCTGATGGGTTACACCAGCCTGGTGGAGAGTTCCGCCGTCGGGGCGACAGCCGCGACCCTCGCCGCCCTGGTCAAACGCCGGCTGACCCGGCAGGTGATGGAAGAGGTCATCCGCAAGACCCTCGCGGTGAGCTGCATGTTCATGTGGATCATCCTGGCGGCACTGTGTTTCGGCGCGGTCTTCGACGGCCTCGGGGCGGTCAAGGCGATCGAGTACCTGTTTGTCGAGCGGCTGGACCTCGGGCCCTGGGAGATCCTGATCCTGATGCAGCTCTCCTACCTGCTGATGGGAATGTTCCTGGACGATACCGCGATGCTGGTCATCGTGGCGCCGCTGTATGTGCCGCTGGTCGATGCGCTGGGGTTCAACCTCGTCTGGTACGGCGTGCTGTATACGATCACCTGCCAGATCGCCTACATGACGCCGCCGTTCGGGTACAACCTGTTCCTGATGCGCGCCATGGCGCCCCCGGAAATCACCCTGGGCGATATCTACCGTTCCATCACCCCCTTCGTGGCGGTCATGATTTTCGGGCTGGTGATGGTGATGATTTTTCCCGAAATCGCCATGTGGCTGCCTAATTTATACTACGCTAGATGAACGGGAAATCAGGGGCCAGGAGCCTGCTGGCGGGACTCCCGGAGCTATCGAGGAGGAGAACCCGACAGGACAGTGGGTCGATCGGGATCGGGGGGTCGGGGCATCGCCTGGCGTAATGCCCCGGGCTTGAAAGAGTGGAATTTCGGAGCGATAAACAATGACCACAAGACGCGACTTTTTGAAGAAGGCCGGCGCGGCGACCGCCGCGGCCGTGGGCACGACCACCCTGGGTGCCCCATACGTACATGCCCAGAAGGCACCCATCAAATGGCGATTGCAGACCTACGCGGGCCCGGCGCTCGCCGAGCACGTAATCAAGCCATCGATCGATGCCTTCAACAAGATCGCTGCCGGCCAGATGGAGATCGAACTCTATTTCGCCGATCAGCTGGTGCCGACCAACGAACTGTTCCGGGCCATGCAGAAGGGGACCATCGACGCCGTGCAGAGCGACGACGACTCCATCGCGGCCCCGGTCGACGTTTCAGTGTTTGGCGGCTACTTTCCGTTCGCCTGCCGCTACAGCCTCGACGTGCCCGTGCTGTTCGAGCAATACGGTCTGAACGAGATCTGGCGGGAAGCCTACGGCGAGGTTGAGGGCGTCACCTGGCTGAGCGCCGGATCCTGGGATCCCTGCCATTTCAATACCGTCAAGCCGATCACCAGCCTGGAGGACTTCAAGGGCCTGCGGGTGTTCACCTTCCCGACAGCCGGCAAGTTCCTGACCCGGTTCGGCGTGGTCCCGGTCACCCTGCCATGGGAAGACGTGGAAGTGGCGGTGCAGACCGGTGAGCTGGACGGTATCGCCTGGTCCGGTATTACCGAGGATTACACGGTCGGTTGGGCGGACGTGACCAATTACTTCCTCACCAACAACATCTCCGGCGCCTGGATCGGGTCCTACTTCGCCAACACCGACCGCTGGAACGAGCTGCCGGATCACCTGAAGGAACTGTTCATCGTCTGCATGAACAGCTCCCACTACCACCGTCAGTACTGGTACTGGGGCGGCGAGGCCAACCTCCGCGTCCACGGCGACAAGCTGAAACTCACCACCATCCCGGACGAGGAATGGGAGACGGTCGAGGCGGAAGCCCACAAGTTCTGGGATGAGATTGCCGCGACCAGCCCGAGACGGAAGAAGGTCGTCGATATTTTCAAGACGTACAACGCCGATATGGCGAAGGCCGGACGGCCCTATCGATACAACATGGTATAGGGTCCAGGTGGCCTCGGCTCGCAGGCGTCCTGCAGCGAGGCGCCGGATGGCTTGACCACCAACGCTGCACTGTCTCCCGGGACGACCGTTTCGGGAGACAGTGCAGTCCAGGCACCTACGATCAACAGGGTTTGAATCATGGTTGGCATGCTGACGCTAGAGAAACTGCGAGACGCCGTTGACGCAGGTGACATCGATACGGTGCTGGCGGTCCAGGTGGACATGCAGGGCCGGCTGATGGGCAAGCGCTTCCAGGCCGAGTTCTTCCTCGACAGCGCCTGGGAGGAAACCCATAGCTGCAACTACCTGCTGGCGACCGACATGGAGATGGAAACGGTCCCGGGGTACAAGGCGACAAGCTGGGCGGCGGGTTACGGCGACTACGTGATGAAACCGGATCTCGCGACCCTGCGCCGGGTTCCCTGGCTCGAAGGCACGGCCATGGTCCTGTGCGACGTTCTCGACCACCACCACGCCGAGGTCCCGCACTCGCCGCGGGCGGTGCTGAAGAAGCAGATCGCCCGCCTGGAAGCAGCCGACATGACCGCGGCGATGGCGACGGAGCTGGAGTTCTTCCTGTTCCGGGACAGCTTTGAAAGCCTCCACGCCGCCGGCTACCGGAACATGGAGACGATCAGCCCGTATAACGAGGACTACCACATCTTCCAGACCACCAAGGAAGAAGAGGTCATGCACGCAATCCGGACCGGATTGCAGGGCACGGGGATCCCGGTCGAGAATTCCAAGGGCGAGGCCTCGGCGGGGCAGGAAGAAATCAACATCCGCTATGCCGACGCCCTGACCATGGCCGACAGTCACGCCATCGTCAAGAACGCCTGCAAGGAGATCGCCTGGTCGAAGGGCCGGGCGGTGACGTTCCTGGCCAAATGGAGCGACAAGGCCGCCGGCAGTTCGTCCCATATCCACCAGTCGCTGTGGAGCGCCGATGGCGAGACGCCGCTTTTTTTCGATCCCGACGGCGAGTACGGGATGTCCCGGCTCATGGAGAACTACCTGGCGGGGCTCCTTGCCCATGCCAGCGAGATCACCTGGTTCCTGGCGCCCTACGTCAATTCCTACAAGCGTTTCAAGGCCGGTACCTTCGCGCCGACCAAGGCCATCTGGAGCCCGGATAACCGGACCGCCGGCTACCGCATCTGCGGCGAAAACACGAAAGCCGTCCGGGTCGAGTGCCGGGTCGGCGGATCGGACCTGAATCCGTACCTGGCCCTGGCCGCCCTGCTCGCGGCCGGCCTGGACGGGATCGAGCAGGAACTGCCCCTGGAGGCCCCGTTCGTGGGCGATGCTTACGGGGCGAGGAAGGTCCGGGGAATCCCGGAGACGCTGCGCGATGCGGCCGCGGCGATGAAGCGATCGAAGATGCTGCGGGCCGCGTTCGGTGACGAGGTCATCGAGCACTACCATCGCGCGGCGATGTGGGAACAGGAAGAGTACGACCGGCACGTCACCGACTGGGAAGTGGCGCGCGGTTTTGAAAGGGCATAAGTCAGCGGTTTTCGAAAAGGCGTAACTCCTATGAGCGGTGTCATTCGTTGCATTTCTCCTGTCGATGGTTCGGTTTTTGCGGAGCGTCCGGCGATGGACCGGAAGAGCGCCCAGGATGCGGTGGCCCGGGCCGGAAAGGCCCAGAAGGACTGGGCGGCGCGATCCCTGTCGGAGCGGATCGAGCTGGTGAAAGGCGGTGTCGCCACGCTCGGCGCCATGAACGACGAGGTCGTCCCGGAACTGGCCCGGATGATGGGCCGGCCGGTCCGTTATGGCGGGGAGTTCGGCGGCGTCAGGGAACGCACCGAGTACATGGCGAAGATCGCCCCGGAAGTCCTCGGGCCGCTGGTCTTCGAAGACAGCCCGGCCTTCGAGCGCAGGATCGTGCGCGAACCCCACGGGGTCGTGCTGGTCGTGGCGCCGTGGAATTATCCTTATCTCACCGCCATCAACACGGTGATGCCCGCCCTGATCGCCGGCAACGCCGTGGTGCTGAAACACGCCAGCCAGACCCTGCTGGTGGGCGAACGGATGGCGAGCGCGTTCCATCAGGCCGGGGTCCCCGAGGACCTGTTCCAGAACGTATTCCTCGATCACGAGACGACCTCGGCGCTGATCGCCGCCCGGAGTTTCGGGTTCGTCAACTTCACCGGATCGGTCGGCGGCGGCAAGGCGATGGAGCAGGCAGCGGCGGGAACCTTCACGCCCCTGGGGCTGGAACTGGGCGGCAAGGATCCCGGGTACGTCATGGAGGACGCCAGCCTGGACGCGGCCGTGGAGACGCTGATCGACGGGGCGATGTATAACGCGGGCCAGTGCTGTTGCGGCATCGAGCGGATCTACGTGACGGCCGCCCTCTATGACGCCTTCGTCGAGAAGGCGGTGGCGATCGTCTCGGCGTACAAGCTGGGCAACCCGCTCGATCCTGAGACGACGCTCGGCCCCATGGCGCACAAGCGCTTCGCCGATGAGGTCCGCAGCCAGAGGGACGAGGCCATCGCAGAAGGCGCAGTGGCCATGATCGACCCTGCGCTGTTCCCCGAGGACGACGGCGGCACCTACCTCGCTCCCCAGATCCTGACGAAGGTCACCCACGAGATGCGGGTCATGCGGGACGAGTCATTCGGCCCAATCGTCGGCATCATGAAAGTCGACGACGACGAGCAGGCGATCGCCCTCATGAACGACAGTGAATTCGGCCTGACCGCGTCCCTGTGGACCTCGGATGCCGCGCGGGCCGCCGCTATCGGGGCGCGGATCGAAACCGGGACCGTGTTCATGAACCGGGCGGATTATCTCGACCCGGCCCTGTGCTGGACCGGCTGCAAGGACACGGGGCGCGGCGGATCCTTATCCGTGATCGGCTATCAGAACCTGACCCGGCCGAAGTCCTACCACTTCAGGAAGGCACTGTGATGGACCTGGTTGGCAACTGGAACTACCCCACCCGCATCCGTTTCGGTGCCGGCCGCATCGCGGAACTCGCGGACGCCTGTACGGCCGCTGGCATCGCGAAGCCACTGCTGGTCACCGATCGGGGCCTGGCGCGCCTGCCCGTCGCCGAGAGGGTGCTCGAACTCATGGACCGGGCCGGCCTGGGCGGGGCGATCTTCAGCGACGTGGATCCCAATCCCCTGGACACGAACCTGGAGGTCGGCACGCGGGTCTTCCTCGAGGGCGGGTTCGATGGCGTGATCGCCATGGGCGGCGGCTCCGGTCTCGACCTGGCGAAGACCATCGCCTTCGCCGCCAGGCAGACACGGCCGGTATGGGACTTCGAGGACATCGGCGACAACTGGACCCGGGCAGACCCGGAGGCCATCGCCCCCGTCGTCGCCATTCCGACCACCGCCGGGACCGGATCGGAGGTGGGCCGCGCCGCGGTCATCACCCAATCCAGCACGCACTCGAAAAAGATCATCTTCCACCCCGGCATGATGCCGAGCGTGGTGATCTGCGATCCGGAACTGACGATCGGCCTGCCGCCGGATATGACCGCGGGCACGGGGATGGATGCCTTTGTCCATTGCCTGGAAGCCTACAGCGCCCCCTTCTATCACCCCATGGCCCAGGGCATCGCCGTGGAAGGGATGCGGCTGGTGAAGGAATACCTCCCCAGGGCGTTCCGGGACGGGACGGATATCGAGGCCCGGGCAAACATGATGAGCGCCGCGGCCATGGGCGCCACCGCCTTCCAGAACGGCCTGGGCGCCATCCATTCCCTGGCCCACACCATCGGCGCCCTGCACAACACTCATCACGGGACGACCAACGCGGTCATCGCCCCGGTGGTGCTCAGGTTCAACCGACCGGCGATCGAGGACCGTCTCGATCGCCTGGCCGCCTATCTCGGGATCGATGGCGGCTTCGACGGCTTCCACGCCTTCGTCGTGGACCTCAACCGCGAACTCGGGATCCCTGAGAATCTGCGGGCTATGGGCGCCGATCCTGATCGGATCGACGAATACGCGGAGATGGCGATTGTCGACCCGACGGCGCCCGGGAACCCGGTCAAGCTGACGCGGAAAGCGGCGGAGCAGCTGTTCGAACAAGCGATGTAACAGGTCGCCGGATCGGCCGGTTGATTGGGTCGGCATCACGCGCCGCTGAGGTGCTGGTGGGCGTCTCGGGGGGCGTCCGTAAACGAGGCCAACGCATGGATTATCGCCAGCTCGGAGACAGCGACCTGCGGGTATCGGAAATCGCGCTGGGATCGTGGCTGACCTACGGCATGGGCATCGACCGTGACGCGGCAACCGCCTGCATCAACCATGCATTCGAGCTTGGCATCAACTTTATCGACACGGCCAATGTTTACGGCCACGGCGGCGCCGAAACCCTGCTGGGAGAGGTTCTCGAGAGCCGGCCCCGGGACACCTACGTCCTGGCCACCAAGCTGTACTTCCCGATGACGGCGACGGACCGGGGCCTGTCCCGGAAACAGATCGAGAAGCAGCTCCATGACTCTCTGCAACGTCTGCGGACAGACTACGTCGATCTGTACCAGTGCCACAGATACGATCCCGATACGCCGCTGGAGGAGACCCTGGACGGACTTACCCGGGCCGTGGAGTCCGGCAAGGTCCGTTATGTCGGCTTCAGTGAGTGGTCGCCGGAACAGATCCAGGCCGCTCTCGAGGTTCCGGGTGTTGTCCGCTTCGTGTCGAGCCAGCCCCAGTACTCCATGCTGTGGCGCGTGATCGAGCCGGGCGTCATTCCACTCTGCGAGGCCAACGGGATAGGACAGATCGTCTGGTCGCCGCTGGCACAGGGCGTCCTCACCGGGAAGTACCGGCCCGGGGCACCGTTACCCGCCGATTCGCGGGCGAGCAGCGACGCCATGAGCGGCTTCATGGACCGGGTTCTCGCCCGACCGGTCCTGG
>JAHEFR010000060.1 GCA_024640085.1 Gammaproteobacteria bacterium | reverse complement strand
GACTGTGCGAAGACTGACACTTTCCGAGTGGGTGGGTATCGGCGAACTGGTGAGCACGGTTTGTGTGCTTGTTTCGCTGCTTTTCGTCATATTCAGCATCAATCAAAACACGGCTGCCCTCCAGGGATCGACCGAAAATGTAGTGTTCGAGCGGCATACAGATCTTGCCAACCAGTTCATGCTCGATCCTTCGCTCGCCGCCATTCTTGTCAAGATGCGCTCCGATGATCCCCGACTCGACGAGATCGAGGCAGTCAGGTGGGAGAAGTATCAGCTCAACCTGCTCGATATCTGGGCGCTGGCCTACAATCGTCATGAGCGCGACCTGTTGGCCTTGGAGGAGTGGCGGGCGTGGGACCGGTATTTCGTCGACACCTTCAGCCACGGCGGAGAAAAGCTGACCCGGGACCGCTGGGAGGAATTGCGGTACGGTTTCGGTGACAGGTTCTGGGAGCACGTCCGGACCTCTCTGTTCTCGGACCAGGCCGGATGACGGGCACCGGGGTGGGGTGTCGCTATCCAGTTGTTCATTCCACATCTGGCACCAATGACCCACTCAGCAGGTCCAGCATCCCACGATGTCGCGTCATAAGGATTGGAACGTGCGGCGGCGGCAGAGGTTCAACACCAGGTCGTGTCGCGACCTTTTCCAACAATAAGTCGGCCGACTGATGGTCAGCATCAGAAAAGCAAAACCGAGCGAGTTCCCGGAGATCGGGGCTCTGATGGTGAGTGTCTACTCCCAACTCGAAGGCTTTCCGAAGATATCCGAGCAGCCGGAGTACTACCGCATGCTCCGCAACATCGGCGAATTGACCGAGAAGCCCGAGGCAGAGTTGTTGGTCGCCGTTTCGTCTGAAGGGAAGGTGCTTGGCGCAGTTGTCTATTTCGGCGACATGTCGTTTTATGGTTCGGGAGGGTCGGCAAACGGGGAAACCGATGCCTCCGGGTTCAGGCTCCTCGCCGTCGATCCGGCCGCCAGGGGCCAGGGAATAGGGAAACTACTCACCCTGGAGTGCATCGCGAAAGCGAAGCACAGGGGGCATTCTCAGGTAGTTATTCATACGACAAAGGCGATGCAAACGGCCTGGAGCATGTATGAAAGGCTGGGCTTCCGGCGATCGGAAGACCTGGACTTCATGCAGGAGGAGCTGCCGGTGTTCGGGTTCCGCCTGATCGTTGGCAACGATTGAGCTGTTCCAGGAAGATGCCAGAGAAGTGCCACATCCGAGAAGATGTCGGACCATAAGATCAACGTTGACGGTGTGACGGTAGCCTACACGGACCGCGGGGAGGGTCCCGCGATCCTGTTCATGCACGGCAATCCCGACTCGCGACACGCCTGGAAGGCCCTGTTCAATGGACTCGGAGACGGCTTTCGCTGTATCGCGCCGGATTTCCCTGGCTTCGGCGACTCGGAGCCGTTGCCACCGGAGATCAATCTCAGCCCGGAAGTCATGTCAGGGTTCTGGGATGGCTTCGTCGATGCGATCGGCCTGGACGCTCCCGTCAACGTCGTAGTCCACGACTTCGGTGGTCCGTGGCTGTTGCCCTGGGTGGCGACCCATCCCGATCGGGTGCGCTCGGTCTTCGTCCTCAATTCGCTGTTCCATCGCGATTACACCTGGCATCGGTGGGCCAGGATCTGGCAGACGCCGATTCTCGGCGAACTGGCCCTGCTGCTCTCGACCCGGGCTGTGCTGCGCCGGGAGATGCGGTTGTATGCGCCAGGGGCGCCGCTGGAGTGGGTAGACGAGACCTACGGCCGGATGCACTGGACCATGCGGCGCACGATACTCCGGACCTACCGGGCCTTTGCCCGGCCCGAGACGGTTTTCGATCCCTGGGAGGAGAGGCTACTTGCCGCGCTCGAGGACCTGCCGGTGCGGGTGGTGTGGGGAGACCGCGACCCGTACATCCCGGCCGGCTTCGCAGAGCGCTTCGGTGTCGAGCCGGTTCATCTGCAAGAGTACGGCCACTGGCTGCATCTGGAGGCTCCCGGGCTGGTCGCCAGGTACCTCAACGAGTTCCTGTTGCGCACTGAGATCCGATAGCGGTTCCGGGAGAGCCACTGGCGCCAGTCATGTCTCGGGCTGCCCGAGGGCACGAATCAGATTCGACAGCTAGCGGGAGTCGTGCCGGCCAATCGTGGTTCGGCGTCGGTTACCGGCCGGCGCGTCACAGCGGCCACGCGAGTCACCGGGCGGGCAGATCCTGCGGCGCGGCCGGGTCGTCGTCAAAGCCCCCGCCGAGCGCCAGATAGAGATTGACCAGGTTGGTGCGCTGGAGACCGAGGACCCTGATCACTTGCGCGTGGATGGCGATTTGTTCCGACTGCAGGGTCGACACCCATAGCAGATCCCGGCGGCCGGCCCGGTACTGGACCGTCGCGATGCGGACGGCTTCTGTGCCGTTCGCCAGTGCGGCTTCGTCGTATGGCAGCCGGCGAGCGAGAAACTCCTGGTTGGCGAGTGCATCTTCCACCTCACCGAACGCGGCGAGCACGGCGGCCCCATAGGCCGCGACCGCCTCCGCCTGCCGGGCCGTGGAGATCTCGACCCTCGCCCGCAGGGCTCCGCCCTCGTAGATGGGAACAGACATGCCGACCGACCCCGAAGCGAGCCAGGGGTTCAGCCGCAACGTCGAGAGCAGGTGGTCACCGAGCCGGCCGCCAACCAGCGAGATTGAGAATCCGGGCAGGAGCGCGAGGCGAGCCGATTCTTCCTGGCGGAACGCCGCAAGTACCTGCTGCTCCGCGGCCACCAGGTCGGGCCTGCGTTCGAGCAAAGCCGCCGGCACTCCCGCGGCCGATGGAGGCGGCAGCGCCGGGAACCGGACAGCGGCCTCGATTTCGGTCGATGGATAGCGGCCCAGCAGCACCTCCAGGGCCCGACGCGCCTCGTCGTACGCGGCGCGGGTCGTTTCCACCTGCGCTTGCGCCAATGCGAGCTTGGTGCTCGTGTCGGCCACGTCGAGGTCCGAATCCTTGCCGGCGGCACGACGTATTTTTACAAGCCTCAGCAAATCGGCAAAAATGACGACCGACTGTTCGGCCAGGTCCACCAGTTGGCGGGCTTCACACGCGATGAACCAGGCCTTGGCAACCGTTGCCGCGAGGGACTGTCGCGCGTAGGCGTAATCCAGCGCCGTCGCCCGCGCTGTCGCCTCCACGGACGCGCGCTGGGCGCGAAAACGTCCCCAGACGTCCGGCTCCCAGCCTGCACCCGCATAGACGAAGTTGGTGTTGTAAGTCTTTTCGTTCTTCGAGTCGACCGTACTCCGTCCGCCCCCGGCCACCTCGACCACAGGCAGCAGCCTCGCACCGGCGACGATGACAGCTTGCTGCGCCATACGCACTCGCTCTGCGGCCTGGACCAGGTCCCGGTTGTTCGCGATGGCTTCGGCAACCAACGCCTCCAGGGCAGGATCGCCGAAGGAACTGATCCAGTCATTCTCGACGGGTCCGGAAGCCTCCCCAGATTTCCAGGCATCGGGAACTGCTGTTTCGGTCGGCAAGGATTGCTTTACGACCTCATCGTGCTCGGGTGCGGTGGAGAGCGCGCACGCCGCAAGCGCGGCCGCCATCATCAACACGGCAAGTCCACGGCCCCACATCAGCCGGCGAAGGGGTAGAGCCAGTTGGACCATGTGTAGGCACGAATCCCGATCTTGCGCATCCACGCGAATCCGCTGCCGGGCTGAGTGTAGATGGCCACGCGACCCTGGGTGCCGATGGGAAATTTCGACTGATCCGGGTCATCGAGCCGGATGGCGACGGCGAACTGACCCTGAGGCAGGTCGGTCGGGGTGTAATTGAAATCGGGCAGCGTCCCGCTCGGCAGCATCTGCCCGGCGCCATTTCGTCCTGGACTTGCCATCTCCCATATGGACCCGTGGGTCATATACTGTCAGGTGATCAAAAAACCGGAACACCCGCTCACGAGGAGTGGAGTGCAGGAGTGAAATTGAATTTCTCCCGCCGCCCA
>JAHEFR010000007.1 GCA_024640085.1 Gammaproteobacteria bacterium | reverse complement strand
GACCCGACCGTTGTTAATGACGAGGTCATAAGTCTGAGCCATGGCAGGAATCGTCAGTACCAGTCCCAACACCAACCCCACTAGCGCTCTGAATATTGTCTTCATTTTGTATCGCCTTTCACCTGATGATGCTACTTACAATCTTCCCATCATTCTTGATCAGCATGAACAAGAAGTGTGCCAGTAACCCTTGACTGTTGTTTTGCAGCGTAATCTGACCCAGGTTTTGCATTAAAAATTGACCCGCCTGTGGCATGACCTGAAATTCCTGGTCCAGCTTCTGATCACGTAATCTACGATGACAAGGAGACTGGAACATGGCCAAGAAACGGTACACCTCTGAGGATGCTTGGAAAGCGTTGTCCGCATCTATTTCATCCTGACACGGTAATCGGTTTCAGGTCGCCGCTGGAGTCCAGGGGCCACCTGCCGACCAGAGTTGCGGGAAGTGGATGTCAGCGTTCGCTGCGCCGATGGCAGGAAGCAGGAAATCCCGAAGCGCTTGCACGATAACATCGAGCTCCAGCGCTTCGAGCCTGTTCTTTCCCAGAAATGCCTGCCACTGCCTCTGCTTTTGCTCGTCTCGTGCGAAATCGTCAGTCAGACCAAAGGGGACGCCGGGAGGCAACACTGTTTGGCGGCGATCGAAGGTCGCCCGGATCGCGCGCCTCAGGGTGTCGCCGTCGAAATCGGTGTGCCGCGACAGTATCCAGAGATCGAAAAAATCCTTCATTCGGCTGTTGGCGATGCCGAGCGAGGCCAATGCCTCCAGCTTTTCCGCCACCACGGTATAGCGCGGATAGACGCGCAACTTCGCTGCCTGGAAGTCCGGGAGCATCATGGGGTACCAGACCTCCTCTGGCCCCGGCGTGACGGCGTCCCCGAAACCGATGTCGATCTGGACTGGGCAACGTGCGCCGTCGATCAGGCCGAGCAAGGTAACCCGTACGCCGGCGTAGTTGGCCTCTTTGCGAATCTCTGCGGCTTGGACTGTGTCCGGTCTGAACGTCACCCCGTCCTCAGCGTCCACCGTGCAGACATTCCTGAAGATGGTTTCGAGGTTTGGCAACTCGCTCGAGCCAAGACCCAGGAAATCGGCGTCACGCGTTGGGCGATGTGGAATGTCGAACCACAGGTCGAACAGCAGCGCACCTTTCAGCAGGAACTAATCGGCGTAGGCGGAGATGCTGAGCCGGTACAGCAGACGCTCGAGGGAATAGCGAGTCAGGATGAGATTGAAGTCCTGCCCGGTCTCGCGAGCGCGGTTGAGCAGGCGAGCCCGCACGGAAGCCGCAAGGTTTCGTCTGCTCATGAGAGGCTTTCCATGTAAGGGCGCATCACGTTGGCCACCCTGCAGAGCGTGGCGTAGCGCCAGAGATCGTCCATGCTGACGCGCTTGGCACGCCAGGCCTCCTGCAGCGCCTCAAGTGCGACATCGAGGCCGATTTTGTTACGGAACTTGAAGCAGTCAGCCACTGTGCGAGCGATACTGGTCACGCGCACCGGTACGCCATCGATGACATGGTGCTCGACGCCAACAGTCAGTGCCTCGCCTGAGAAGCGCACGATGCGTAGTGGGGGATAGTCCATCTTTGGCGCACGTGCCTTGTTGGGGATGGCCAGCCAGACCTCGAACGGCGACTGCGTCGTGAGGTCGTGGAAGCGCAGCGCCGCCAGCAGGCAAACGATGGCATGCGGGTGTTTGCGCGCCACCTCGGCCAGGGCGTTGTGTTCCGAGACCGGTCGATCCGGAAGTGCGTACAGGCCGCGTCCGACGCGCTGGAGCCGTCCTTGCCGTACCAGCCGCGTGAGGGCGACAGTGGGCAGCCCGCGCTCAGTCAGATCACGTGGCCGAATAAGTCCGCGCTCTGCGGCGAGATCCAGAATATTTTGATGCAAAGTGGCCATGTGGCCACGGTGTTGTGAAATGCCGGTAACAGTCAATAACTACCGACACAATCCAACAAACTTCGCCGCTGCACTCTGATCGGCGGGCGATCGCCAGCCCGCTTCCGGCGTCGGATGGGGGTATTTTGGATGAGGGCGCGAAAGTACCCCTAAAAATACCCCCAGACTGAGTTGATAGGGGAAGCTAGGATTCGAGAACCGGAGGTACCAGGATTTCGCTCGCCCCGGACTTGAACCCCTACGAAAACGTTGATGAATCAGGCCGAATCTTTGGCAGATCGGAAATCGAACTCGGAAATCTTTTTTAATCAGTGGGTTACGCGCTAAAAATTGGTGGAGGCGGCGGGAATCGAACCCGCGTCCGCGAGCCCTCCGCCCCAGGATCTACATGCTTGTCCACGCCAATTGATTTAACCGGGCGCTACCCGACGGGCAGGGAAGACGCACGGCGATCCCGGATGAGTTTTAACCGATCCACTCCGGGAGAGCTTCACGGCGATCTTGTGAGATATGACGCCTGGTATCTGGACGCACAAGAACGGCTCCAGCCAGACGGCACCCTACCGGGTTTTAGGCGGCGAGTGCGAAGTTGTCGTCGTTGGCAACTATAAGTTTGCAGACAGTTTTACGAGGTACCTGCACCTCGGCATGCACCTGGAGTTTTGCGACACACGTCGAAACCATGTCGCCCCCAGAATTTCACATCTTAAGCGCCATGTTCGACGCTGTCAGGAAAATATGGTATCGCAACGATCCGTTTCAAGCTTGGTTATTGTCCGGCGGGGTCGGCCACGTGGCGAGTGGAACAGGGTCAGGTCTAATAATTAACTTTATAAACATAAAACAATACATTGTTTTAATTAATGTTTCATGATTCGTTCTTTTTGCCGCTGCCAGTCCCTGTCTTTTTCCGTGGCCCGTTTGTCGAATTTCTTCTTGCCCCTGGCGAGGCCGATTTCAAGCTTGGCCTTGCCCTTCTTCCAGTACAGGGAAAGCGGCACGAGGGTGTAGCCCTTGCGCTCGACATTGCCAATCAGATTGTCGATCTGGCGCCGGTGCATGAGGAGTTTCCGGGAGCGGACGGGGTCCGGGCTGACATGGGTGGAGGCGGAGGCGAGCGGTGAGATATGGGTCCCGAACAGCCAGGCCTCTCCGTTCTTGAGCAGCACGTAGCCTTCCTTCAGTTGCGCCCGCCCGGCCCGCAGCGCCTTGACCTCCCAGCCCTCGAGCGCCAGTCCGGCCTCGTAGGTCTCGTCGATGAAGTAGTCGTGCCGGGCCTTCTTGTTCTTCGCGATGAGCTTGATGCCCGCCGCGTCGGCTGTCTCTTTTTCTTTCTTCTTGCGCATGGCGGCAGTTTCATTTTCCCTCGACGGGCGGGACGGTCCGCCGCTCCCCGGCACGTGGGCGGGTAGGAGCGGCGGTTGTCTGGGTGATGGATTTAATCCAAAATCGCGGACTTTTGGAAGGACAACGCGGCGCCATCATGGCTAAAAGAACCTCACTCCACGGGATGTGGTCGTCCAGGTTCGCGTTTATCCTTGCCGTCGCGGGTTCTGCCGTCGGCCTGGGCAACATCTGGAAGTTCCCCTACATGGCCGGCGAGAACGGGGGCGGCGCCTTCGTCCTGTTCTATCTCCTCTGCGTAGTCGCCATCGGCCTGCCCATCATGGTCTCCGAGATCATGATCGGCCGACGGGGCCGGAGGAATCCGATCGCCACCATGCGCATCGTGGGCGAGGAGGAGGGGAGCCGCCCGTCCTGGGGGCTGGTCGGCGTCATGGGCATCTTTGCCGGCTTCCTGATTCTGTCTTTCTACAGCGTCATCGCGGGTTGGGCCCTGGCCTATTTCGTCTTCAGCCTGGGCGGCGAATTCACCGGCGGTACGCCTGAGACTATCGGGGCGCTGTTCGCAAGCCTGCTGGGCGATTGGAAGATGCTCGGGCTGTGGCACACCATCTTCATGGTGCTCACCGTCGGCATCGTGGCCCGAGGGGTCGAGCGGGGTCTCGAGCGCTTCGTCCGCATTGCGATGCCGGGACTACTCCTGTTGATGATCATCCTCCTCGTATATGCGATCGTGGCGGCAGATTTCGCCAGCGGCTGGAGATTTCTACTGACGCCTGATCTGGAGGCGCTCACGCCACAGGCGATGCTGGAAGCGATGGGGCAGGCTTTCTTCACGCTCAGCGTCGGGATGGGCGCGATCATGGCCTATGGCGCATACCTGCCTGAAGGCACCTCGATATTGAGGACGTCGATCTGGGTGGTGGTCACTGACACGGCCATTGCGTTGCTGGCCGGTCTGATCATATTTCCTATCGTCTTCGCCAACGGCCTGGATCCGGCCTCCGGACCGGGCCTGATATTCGAGACCCTGCCCCTGGCATTCGGCTCTATGCCCGGGGGTGCTTTCCTGGCCCCGGTCTTTTTCGGGTTGCTGGTTTTCGCAGCCTGGACATCGGGAATCGGACTGCTCGAGCCGGCGGTGGCGTGGAGCGTGGAGAGCCATGGCAGGAGCCGGCGGTCGGCAGCAATTGTGATCGGTGCCATCGTCTGGGCCCTCGGGTTCCTGACCCTACTTTCGTTCAACGTATTCGCCGATTTTAAGTTCCTCGGCGGGACGCTGTTCCAGAACATTGACCACCTGGCCAGCAACATCCTGCTCCCCCTAGGTGGCCTGTTTATTGCCATCTTCGCCGGATGGGTCATGTGCAAGAATTCCTCGTCCGAAGAGCTGGACATCGGTACCGGCCCTGCCTACCAGGCCTGGCGTTTCCTGGCCCGCTGGCTGGCGCCCGCAGCGGTGCTGGTGGTGTTCCTTCACGCGACCGGCCTGCTGGGCCGGTTCGGACTGATGTAACAGAAAATGAGACGAGTCCGACGGTCAGCCCTGGTGCCATACCCCGCCGGCGCGATGTACGTGCTGGTGAACGATGTGGTGACCTATCCTGAGTTCCTCCCCTGGTGCCGGAGCGCAGTCGTGCACGAAGAGGGAGAGGATTTCATGGAAGCGAGCCTGGAACTGGTCAAGGGAAGCTGGTCCGGGACATTCACGACCCTCAACCAGATGGTGCCAGGCCACAGCATCAGGATGGGATTGGCTGAGGGGCCTTTCCGTCATCTGGATGGCCTGTGGACGTTCACCGGGCTCGACGGCTCGTCCAGCGAGGTGGCGCTGAAGATGGATTTCGAGTTCAAGAACGCCTTGACCGGGCTGCTGGCGGGACCGATCTTCGAGGACATCGCCAACTCGCTGGTGGACTCCTTCGTTCACAGGGCGAGGAAGTTATATGGCGCCCGATGATTTCATCGAGGTCGAAGTCGCTTACGCTACCCCCGAGAAGCAACTGATCCTTCAAGTCGAGGTCCCCGCGGGCACCTCCGCAGTCGAGGCTGTCCGACTCTCCGGGATCGAGGAGCACTTCCCCGAGATCGTCCTGGGGGACAACCCTCTGGGGATCTTTGGCAAGAAAGTGAAGGGCGACCGTGAACTCCAGGCGGGGGACAGGGTCGAGATCTACCGGCCCCTCACCGCGGACCCGAAAGTGATCCGACGGGAACTTGCCAAGCTGGGCAAGACCATGGGCAAAGCCCGCAAGGACGAGTCCTAGGGCCTGCTAACGTTTGCCCGGCCGGGGCGGGGCCATCTTTCCGTAACGCGGGGTTGCTGCCGGCTCATGTAGTAGTGTTACGCACGCTCGCCGCGCCTGGTGTGGACATTACATGGTCGTCGTCGCGGCGATCGGATAAGTGTTAACAGGCGCTGGCTAGCCCTCGACGATGGGCACGTTGTCACTTTTCTTCTCGACTCGCGTCGCCGAGTCACCCTCGAAGAAGACCACGAAGTGACGGCGAAACACCTTCCCGGTCCGTCCGATCTTCAGGTAGTACAGGTAGTCCCAGCGCTCGGTGTTGAACGGGTCTTCCACCATCGGCGTGCCAAGCAGGAACCGGACCTGGCTGCGGGTCATGCCTGGCGTCACCATGTCTACGTCTTCCTGATCCAGGAAGTTGCCCTGCTGGATGTTGATCCGGTATGGCTTGAGACTGAAACTGCGCAGCCTGGAACATCCCTGCAGCGTGCCGATGGCCAGGACCAGGGCGAAAATCAGGATCAGATAACGTTTCGTCATGCGGATCGGCGAAATCGAAATTGGCCGCGAGGGGCGAACTCCGCAATAATAGCAGGAAGCATTTGCAGTAATCCTCTCTTCCTCAATCTCGGGATCACGCCACGTGGAAACCACGGACCTCAGGAAAGCCGGCCTCAAAGTGACCATCCCGAGGGTTAAGATCCTCGGTATCCTGGAAGGCAACCAGGAACTTCACATGACCGCCGAGGAGGTGTATCGGGCGCTGCTCGATTCCGGCGAGGACATCGGTCTGGCAACCGTATACCGGGTGCTGACCCAGTTCGAGGCCGCTGGTCTTGTGAAGCGGCACAATTTCGAAGGCGGCAGCGCTGTCTTCGAGCTGGATGACGGCCGGCACCACGACCACATCGTCTGTCTCGAATGCGGCCGGGTAGAGGAATTCATGGACGACGTCATCGAGAAACGCCAGCAAGCCATTGCGGATGAACATGGCTACCAGATCACCGAACATTCGCTGATCCTCTATGGGACCTGCGCGCGGCACGACTGCCCGCATCGGACCAAGGAAGGATAGGACCTGTTAACCGGCCCTAGCCCCGATTCCGAGACAGTTCGATCATCTCCCGGGCATGGTGGCGGGTGGTGTTCGTGATCTCGACGCCCCCCAGCATCCGCGCAAGCTCCTCGACCCGTTCGTCGTCTCCCAGCCGAGTCAGCGATGTGCGGGTGCGCTTCCCGTCCGTGAGCTTGGTTACGCGGATGTGATGATGGCTCTGGCTGGCCACCTGGGGCAGGTGGGTAACGCATAGGACCTGCTGTCCGTGTCCCAGGTCCCGCAGCCGCCGACCGACGATCTCAGCCACGCCGCCGCCCACACCAGCATCGACCTCGTCGAAGATGAGACAGGGATGCGCGGCGGCGCGGGTAGCGATCACCTGGATAGCGAGACTGATGCGTGACAGCTCGCCGCCAGAGGCGATTTTCGCCAGCGGCGCCGGAGGGTGCCCCGGGTTGGCCGACACCAGGAACTCCACGGTGTCCGCGCCATCCGCCGAGAAGCGATCCGTGTCCCGCGTGGATACGTCGACAAGGAGTTTTCCGCCGGGCATGCCGAGTTCGTGCATGGCGGCGGTGATCTCCCCGGACAATCTCAGCGCGCTTTCGCGCCGAACTTCGCTCAGGGCCAGTGCGGCGCTGCGGTACGCTTTGTCGGCGTCGGCCAGCGCTTTCTCCTTCTCTTCCAGCGCCACCCCGGTGTGTTCCAGTTCATTCAGTTCGGCACGGAGCCCTTCGAGCTTGCTCTCCAGTTCCCGGGCTTCGACTCCGTGCTTGCGGGACAGCTCCCGGATGCTGGCCAGGCGGTTGGCGACGAATTCCTGCCGCCGGGGATCCATCTCCAGGTCGTTGAGGTATCGCTGCAGGTCGTCGGCCGCCTCGTTGACCTGGATCCCGGCTTCTTCGATCAGGCGTAGGGCGCCGGCCAGGCCCGGGTCCACATCAGCAATCGACGTGAGCGCCAGCCCGGCCCTGGCTAGCCGCTGCTGGGCTGATCCCGATTCGTCTTCGAATATGAGTTGAAGGGCCTCGCCGGCTGCCGTGGCGAGACGTTCCACGTTGCTCAGTCTCAGGTGTTCCGCCTCGAGTTTCGACGTTTCGCCATGCTCCAGCCCGAGCGCAACGAGTTCCCTGACCTGGTAGCGCAACAGGTCGAGCCTGTCGTCCCGGCTGTCGTTCGCGGCACGCAGGCGGGCGAGGCTTTCCCGCGCCGCCTCCCGGTCGCGGAAGGCCCGGGCCACGGTTTCGCATTGGCGCTCATGGCCGCCGTAACTATCCAGCAACCGTCGCTGCACCGGTCGCCGTGTGAGGGTCTGGTGCTCGTGTTGACCATGGATCTCGACCAGCAGCTCTCCGAGCGTGCGAACGACAGGGAGAGTGACCGGACATCCGTTGACGTAGGCCTTGGATCGCCCTTCCTTGCCGATGATCCTCCGCACCACGCATTCGCCGTCAGCGTCCATGTCCTGCTCGACCAGCCACCGGGCAACATCCTGCCGATCGGCAAGATCGAATGCTGCGGTGATCTCGGCCCGATCGGATCCGTGCCGGACCGCCGACGCATCGGCGCGGTCTCCCAGCACGAGGCCCAGGGCGTCCACCAGGATCGACTTGCCTGCACCGGTTTCGCCCGTGAGGACGGTCATCCCCGGATCGAGTTCGAGCTCGATCTCGTCGATGATGGCGTAGTTTCGCACCCGGACCTGCTGGAGCATGCCGTCCGCCTAGTCGTCCTGTCTCGGTCCGGAGTTGCGACTGCCCCGGCCCCAGTGCAGCTTGGATCTGAGGATGCGGAAATAGTCGTGGTCCACGGGGTGAACCAGGATGGCCGGGCGAGGTGCCCTTGCGATGATCAGGACAGCCGAGGGGCCAAGCGCCCCCAGGAGATGGCCGTCGCAGGTGACCTCCGGGTGGCTGTCGCCGCGCTCGATCACACGGATCTCGATCTCGGCATCTGCCCGGACCACCAGGGGCCGGTCGCTCAGGGTGTGCGGACAGATCGGCACCATGGCGATCGCGTCCGTGTCCGGATGCAGGATCGGCCCACCGCCAGACAGAGCGTAGGCCGTCGAACCAGTTGGGGTCGCGACGACCAGGCCGTCGCCGCCATGGGTGTTCACATAGCGACCGTCGATCCAGGTTTCGAAATCGATCATGCGGCCCGTGTCGCGTTTCTGCAGCACGACGTCGTTGAGCGCGAATCCGGTGGCGGCTCCCTCCGGGCCGTCTATGCGGGCAGCCAGCATGATTCGCCTCTCCTCGATGAACCGCCCGCCGAGGATCTCGTCCACGGTGTCGAACATGTTCTCCAGCCCCACGTCGGTGAGGAAGCCGAGGCGTCCGCGGTTGATTCCCAGTAGTGGCACGCCAGCCTGGGCGACGACACGGGTGGCATAGAGCATGGTGCCGTCACCGCCTATCGCAACCATCAGGTCGGCGTCGGTCCCGATGCGGTCACCATTGGCCTCGGTGACGTCAAGATCGGCCATCCCGGGGGCGATCGAGGTTTCGGCGATGACCTTGCGGCCGCGCTCGAGGAGATGGGCGGCCAGCGCCCGCAGGGACTCGGTGACCTGGTCGTCCCCGCGTTTGCCGGTCAGCGCTATCGTATCGAATTTGCGGGCCATGCTGGGTTCCCTGAACCAAGGGGCATTTTGGCCGACACGCGGGGAAAAGGACAGGCCTCATTCCCTGTGCTGCCAGTGTCTGACGTTGTTGGGTGCCGTCGCCGGTCCGTCCTTGACACTGTTCGAGCCCGCTTGTTAGCGTCCGGAGAAACAAGCTGGGCCTCGAACACGCGAATGGTCAATCAGCCTCACTATGAGGACTTATCGGACAGGGCCAGGCATCTGTTGCGGGTGCTGATCGATCGTTACGTCCGGGAGGGGCAGCCCGTGGGTTCACGGACCTTGTCCCGGGAGTCCGGTCTCGAGCTGTCTCCGGCGACTATCCGCAATGTGATGTCAGATCTGGAGGAACTGGGGTACATCGGTTCGCCTCACACCTCAGCGGGCCGCATCCCGACCACCAAGGGATACCGGTTCTTCGTCGACACACTGGTATCGTTCCAGTCTCCGACGGTCGGCGAAGTCCAGGAACTTCAGGCCAAGCTGGGGCACGGGGCCGAGTCGGAGACCCGCCTGGTGGAGTCTGCATCCAACCTGCTCTCCCGCCTCACTCACATGGCCGGGGTCGTGACTGTACCCAAGCAGGCCCTGGGCTCACTGAGGCAGATCGAGTTCCTGCCCTTACCCGACCGGCGTGTGCTGGCCATCCTCGTAGTCAACGAGACCCAGGTACAGAACCGTATCCTCAGCGTAGATCGGAGTTACTCGGCGGACGAACTCAAGCGAGTCTCAAATTATCTCAACGAAAAGTTCGCCGGCCAGACCCTGATCAAGGTGCGGGAGTCAATCCTGGCGGAGATGCGCCGGACCCGCGAGACCATGAACGACTTGATGGCCGAGTCCATCGACATCGCCCAACGGATATTTGCGGCGGACCAGGAGGCCGAAGCGGGCTATTTCCTGGCGGGCGAGACCAATCTCATGGATTTCGCGGAGTTGTCCCATGTGGAGAAGCTGCGGGAACTGTTCGAGGCCTTCAATCGCAGGCGTGACATCCTGCACTTGCTCGATCGAGCCATGACTTCCGCCGACCTGCAGATATTTATCGGCGGCGAGTCCGGTTACCAGATGCTGGGAGATTGCAGTGTCGTGGTGTCCCCCTACACGGTGGATGACGAGATTGTCGGGGTCCTTGGCGTCATCGGCCCGACCCGGATGGCTTACGAACGAGTGATCCCCCTGGTGGACATTACCGCCAGGTTGCTCGGGTCGGCCTTGAAATCCCTCGATTGAGCCCCAAAATCCGCGTCAGAGCGCGGGCCATCGAATTTCCGTCTCTCGGTCATCGGCCGGGGGCATTGATGTATTGGAGAAGCACTGATGAACGCACACCAGGAAGACGCGCCGACAGGGGAAAATGACGCCTCGACGCAGCCCGAGTCCAAGGGGGACAGCGACGCCGAGCCGACCCGGGAAGAGCTCGAGGCGCTGTTGAAGTCAGCACAGGCAGACGCGGATGCGGCCCGGGAACAGCATCTGCGGGCTGTCGCCGAATTGGAGAACGTCCGGCGTCGGGCCGCAAGGGACGTAGAGAATGCCCACAAGTACGGCGTGGAGCGTCTGGCCTCAGAGCTGCTTGCGGTCAAGGACTCTATGGAGATCGGTCTCCAGGCTGCGGAGGCTTCGGATGAGGAATCCGCGGTGGTGGAAGGATTCCGGGCGACCCTGAAGCTCCTCGACCAGTGTCTCGGAAAATTTGGCATCAGCGAGATCAATCCGGAGGACCAGGCATTCGACCCCGAATTCCATGAGGCGATGGCGGCCCAGCCGTCGGCTGCCCACGAGCCCGGCACCGTGATGATGGTGATCCAGAAGGGGTATCGCATCCACGATCGCCTGCTGCGGCCGGCCCGCGTGATCGTCTCCCGCACGGTCGAGGAATAGGACAGGGCTTGATAACCGGGGGTTCGACCCCATCTCAGGCATATCTTCAGAATTCAGGCATTTGCGTAACACTTTTTGCGGAGACTAGACAGATGGGCAAAGTAATTGGAATCGACCTGGGGACCACGAATTCCTGCGTAGCCATTATGGAAGGCAAGACCCCGAAGGTCATCGAGAACAGCGAGGGCGACCGGACGACCCCGTCGATCGTCGCATTCACCAAGGACGACGAAGTCCTGGTCGGGCAGTCAGCCAAGCGGCAGGCGGTGACCAACCCCCAGAACACCCTGTTTGCCGTCAAGCGGCTGATCGGCCGCCGTTACAGCGATGACGTGGTGGCCCGGGACAAGGGGATGGTGCCGTACAAGATCGTCGAGGCGGAGAATGGGGACGCCTGGGTGGAGGCCCACGGCAAGAAGATGGCGCCCCCCGAGATTTCGGCCCGTGTGCTGATGAAGATGAAGAAGACCGCGGAGGACTACCTGGGCGAACCGGTCACCGAGGCTGTCATCACCGTGCCGGCCTATTTCAATGATTCCCAGCGTCAGGCGACCAAGGACGCCGGCAAGATCGCCGGGCTGGAGATCAACCGGATCATCAACGAGCCTACCGCGGCGGCCCTGGCCTACGGGCTGGACAAGCAGCGTGGCGACCGGAAGATCGCGGTCTATGACCTCGGCGGAGGCACGTTCGACATCTCCATCATCGAGATCGCATCGGTGGACGGCGAGCACCAGTTTGAGGTGCTGGCCACCAATGGCGACACTTTTCTCGGAGGGGAGGACTTCGACCTCCGGATCATCCAGTATCTGGTGAAGGAGTTCGAGAAGGAGAGCGGGATCGACATCCGCAAGGACCCGCTGGCCATGCAGCGGCTCAAGGAGTCGGCCGAGAAGGCCAAGATCGAGCTCTCTTCGGGCCAGCAGACCGAGGTCAACCTGCCCTACATCACCGCCGATGCCAGCGGCCCGAAGCACCTCAACATCAAGCTGACCCGGGCCAAGCTGGAGTCGCTGGTGGAAGACCTGATCAAGCGGACCATCGAGCCCTGCCGGGTGGCCCTCAAGGACGCCGGCCTGTCGGTCAACGAGGTAGACGACGTGATCCTCGTCGGCGGGCAGACGCGCATGCCGAAGGTTCAGGACGCGGTGAAGGATTTCTTCGGCAAAGAGCCGCGCAAGGACGTCAACCCGGACGAAGCCGTGGCCATCGGCGCGGCAGTCCAGGCAGGCGTGCTGTCGGGCGACGTCAAGGACGTGCTGCTCCTGGACGTGACGCCGCTGTCGCTCGGTATCGAGACGCTCGGCGGCGTGATGACCAAGCTTATTGACAAGAACACCACCATCCCAACCAAGGCGCAGCAGGTGTTCTCGACCGCCGACGACAACCAGACGGCCGTAACGATTCACGTGCTCCAGGGAGAGCGTGACAGGGCCATCGACAACAAGTCGCTCGGACGGTTCGATCTGGCCGATATCCCCCCTGCGCCGCGTGGTATCCCGCAGGTCGAGGTGACCTTCGATATCGACGCCAATGGCATCCTCAACGTCTCGGCCAAGGATAAGGCAACAGGCAAGGAGCAGAACATCATCATCAAGGCCTCCAGCGGGCTCAGCGATGATGAGATAGACCGGATGGTCAAGGACGCAGAGGCTCACGCCGCTGAGGACAAGAAGTTCCGCGAGACGGTCGACGCCCGAAACCAGGCCGAGGCCTTGATCCACGCTACCGAGAAGAGCCTCGAGGAACTCGGGGAGAAAGTGCAGCCGGAAGAGCGTGCAAAGATCGAATCCGCAATCTCCGATCTGAAGGAGGCGGTGAAGGGCGAGGACAAGGCAAACATCGAGGCCAGGGCCAAAACCCTCGGCGAGGCGTCCGCGGGCATGGCCCAGCGGGTCTATGCGGAGCAGGCCCAGGAAGCCAAGCCGGACACGCCTGAGACTGGCGACGATGAGCATCGCGAAGATGTGGTCGACGCCGAGTTCGAGGAGGTCAAGGAAGAGAAGTAGTCAGATCGCGGGCCGGACGGGGGATTCCCTCGCTCCGGCCCCGCGACGTCCAGTATCGGGAAGGCCAGGGCTGTCGGGGTTCTGAGGAATGTCAAAACGGGACTACTACGAGATCCTCGGCGTGCCAAGGAACGCGACGGAGGCCGAACTCAAGAAGGCGTATCGCCGGCTGGCGATGAAACATCACCCGGATCGGAACCGGGATGACGATCAAGCCGAGGCCCGCTTCAAGGAGGCCAAGGAGGCCTACGAGATCCTCGGGGACCCACGCAAACGGGCTGCCTATGACCAGTTCGGGCATGCGGGCGTGGACCAGTCCGCCGGTGGCGGAGGCGGATTCAGCGCCGCCGATGCATTCGGAGATATTTTCGGCGATGTCTTCGGCGACATTTTCGGCTCCGGCCGGGGTCGGGGACGCTCGCGGGTCTTCCGCGGGGCGGATCTTCGCTACGAACTCGACCTGGAGCTGGAGCAGGCGGCCCACGGCGACGAGGTCACAATCCGTGCGCCCGTCATGGCCGAATGCGGTGAATGCGGAGGCAGCGGCGCGGCTACCGGCGCCGGCCCGGTGACCTGCGAGACCTGCGGCGGCAGCGGCAGCGTGCGGATGCAGCAGGGCTTCTTTTCCATTCAGCAGACATGTCCAAGGTGCAGGGGCGCGGGGACCACGATCTCCGATCCCTGCCGGACCTGCCATGGCGAAGGCCGGGTCCGGGAGCTCAAGACCCTATCGGTCAAGGTACCGGCCGGGGTCGATTCCGGCGACAGGATACGTCTCGCGGGAGAGGGCGAGGCCGGCCGGAATGGCGGCCCGCCGGGTGACCTGTACGTGGAGATCAACGTCCGGCCCCACGCCATTTTCGAGCGCCGCGGCTCGGACCTTGCCTGTGACATCCCGGTCAGTTTCGCCGCCCTGGTACTCGGTGGCTCGGTGGATGTCCCTACGCTCGACGGCGAGGTCGCCCTCAAGATCCCGGAAGAGACCCAAACAGGACGTGTATTCCGCGTCCGCGGCAAGGGTGTCAAGCCGGTCCGGGGTGGCCCGACGGGCGACCTGCTGGTACGGGTCACGGCGGAGACGCCGGTCAAGCTGAACAAGCGGCAGCGAGCATTGTTGCAGGACTTCGAAGAGTCCCTGCGCTCCAGCTCGGTGAGCCACAGCCCGCGGGAACACACCTGGCTGGACGGTGTGAAGGCCTTCTTCGAGAAACTCGGATAAGTGTAAGGGAGGCGACAGTGCTGAATATCGCGGTGATCGGCGCCACGGGCCGGATGGGCGTGGCCGTCGTGCGGGCTGCTCTGGACGAGGCTGACCTCAAGGTCTCGGGCGGACTCGTTTCCCATGACAGCAGGGCCGTGGGAGAGGACATCGGCCGATTCGCGGGGCGCCGCTCCATCGGTGTGATCCTGTCGGCAGACCCCGAGCACGCGCTGGACAACGCCGACGTGGCCGTGGATTTTTCCCTGCCGGCGGCGACTGATGCGGTGCTGGCCGCCTGCGTGGCCCGGCGCCTGCCGCTGGTCATCGGCACCACGGGTCTGACCGGGGGACAACGATCCGCGCTCGAGTACGCGGCGACCCAGGTGCCGGTGGTGTACGGGGCCAATATGAGTGTCGGTCTGAATCTGCTTCGGCGGTTGACGCGCACCGCGGCGGGTGTGCTCGGGGATGACTTCGACGCTGAAATCCTCGATGTTCATCACCGGTTCAAGCGCGATGCGCCGTCAGGGTCGGCCCTGGAACTGGGGGCCGCGGTCATCGAGGGCCGGGGCTCCGGGGGAACAGCGGAGATCGGCCGGCGTCCTGGTGATGGGCCGAGGGAATCCGGGGCGGTGGGCTATGCGTCCCTGCGAGCCGGCGATGTGGTGGGAGAGCACAGCGTGCTGTTGGCGGGGCCCGGGGAACGGATCGAACTCGTCCATCGAGTCACCGACAGGGCCGCATTTGCGCTCGGCGCTCTCCGGGCGGCCCGGTGGGTGGCCGGCCGCGGGCCGGGGCTCTTTGGCCTGGATGACGTTATCTGGAGCGACTGACACACGGATAGACACTCCGGATGGGGGCCAGTAAAATTGACGGAATCCCGACGGCCGGGATAAACGAGCGGGAAGGGACCGTCAAACGGCTCCTCCCGCTTTGCACATCCGGGCAAGGGCACGGCAATCAATCTGATTGGGGGTGGCGGTGAGCACACCGGCGGTGCTTGCCCTGGAGGACGGCACCGTCTTCCGGGGTGAATCGGTAGGTGCGGATGGCAGCGCCGTCGGGGAAGTCGTTTTCAACACCGCTATGTCCGGCTACCAGGAGATCCTGACCGATCCCTCGTACTGCCGGCAACTGGTCACCCTCACTTACCCGCACATAGGCAATACCGGCACGACGGCCGAGGACAACGAGTCCTCCGGCGTTTTCGCTTCGGGCCTGATCATCCGCGATCTGCCCATCCTCCACAGCAGCTGGCGGGCGCAGGAGACGCTGTCCCAGTTCCTGATCAGGGAGCAGGTCGTGGCGATCGCCGGGATTGATACACGCCGCTTGACCCGGATCATCCGCGAAAAGGGCGCCCAGGGCGGCTGCGTTGTGACCGGCACCCATGAAGGAAGCAGGGCGCTCGAGGAGGCATGTGGATTTCAAGGCCTCAAGGGCATGGACCTGGCTCAGGTCGTGACCACCGATGCGCCCTATGAGTGGCGTGATTCAGTCTGGCGGCACCCCCAGGACGAACTCAAGAGTAGACCGACGGGCACGCGTCGCGTCGTCGCCTACGACTTCGGCATCAAGCGGAACATCCTCCGGATACTGGTCGCTCACGGCTGCCAGGTCACCGTGGTGCCCGCCACGACCCCGGCGGATCAGGCGCTGGCGCTGGGCCCTGACGGCATCTTTCTTTCCAACGGCCCTGGCGATCCGGAGCCCTGCGACTATGCCATCGACGCGACCCGGGCGTTCCTGGCAAAGCGGATCCCGGTATTCGGGATTTGCCTGGGTCATCAGATCCTCGGCCTGGCTGCTGGAGCCCGGACAATCAAGATGAAATTCGGGCACCACGGGGCCAATCACCCGGTCCAGGACCTGGATTCCGGTCAGGTCATGATCAGCAGTCAGAATCATGGTTTTGCCGTGGATGAGTCCACCCTGCCGGCCAACGTTCGTGCGACCCATCGATCGCTGTTCGACGGATCGCTGCAGGGGATCGAATTCACGGATCGTCCCGCGTTCTCGTTCCAGGGGCATCCGGAGGCCAGCCCCGGCCCCCACGACCTGTCGCCCTTATTCGGGAGATTCATGGACGCGATGGACGAAGTGGGTCAAGAAATAAGAATACAAGCCAAATAGTTAAACATTGTATTTAAAGTTATATATGAGCTTTGTCCGACCTGAAACTCCGGTCTGTCGGGGCACGGGGAAGCCCTGAGCCATGCCGAAACGCACCGACATCGAGAGCGTCCTGATTATCGGCGCCGGTCCGATCATTATTGGTCAGGCCTGCGAGTTCGATTATTCGGGGGCCCAGGCCTGCAAGGCGCTCCGCCAGGAGGGCTATCGCGTCATCCTGGTGAATTCCAACCCGGCCACGATCATGACCGATCCGGAGACCGCCGACGCGGTGTATATCGAACCGGTCGACTGGCGGGTGGTGGCAAGGGTCATCGAGCGGGAGCGGCCTGACGTCCTGTTGCCGACGATGGGCGGACAGACGGCCCTGAACTGCGCGCTGGATCTCGTGAGGGAGGGCGTGCTGGAAAAATTCGGTGTCGAATTGATCGGCGCGTCCCGCGACGCCATCGACACCGCGGAGGATCGGGACCTGTTCCGCAGGGCGATGCAGGAGATCGGGTTGGAAGTGCCACGTTCGGCCGTGGCCCACAACATGGAGGAGGCCTACGCTATCCAGGGCGAGATCGGCTTCCCCACCATCATCCGCCCGTCGTTCACTCTCGGTGGTACCGGCGGCGGCATCGCCTTCAACAAGGACGAATTCGAAGCCAAGGTCGCCCATGGGCTGGACCTTTCGCCGACAACAGAGGTGTTGCTGGAGGAGTCGGTGCTTGGCTGGAAAGAATTCGAGATGGAGGTGGTCCGGGACAGCGAGGACAACTGCATCATCGTCTGCTCCATCGAGAACCTGGATCCGATGGGCGTGCACACGGGCGACTCCATTACCGTCGCGCCGTGCCAGACCCTGACGGACAAGGAATACCAGCGCATGCGGGACGCGTCGATTGCGGTCCTGAGGCGCATCGGCGTCGATACCGGGGGCTCCAATGTTCAGTTCGCCGTCAACCCGGACGACGGCAGGATGGTGGTGATCGAGATGAACCCGAGGGTATCGCGTTCCTCGGCATTGGCCTCAAAGGCCACCGGGTTCCCCATCGCCAAGGTAGCCGCCAAGCTGGCCGTGGGGTACACGCTCGACGAACTCCGCAACGAGATTACCGGTGGCGCCACTCCTGCATCCTTCGAGCCGACCATCGATTACGTGGTGACCAAGGTGCCGCGGTTCACGTTCGAAAAGTTCCCGGACGCCGATCCCCAGCTGACCACGCAAATGAAGTCCGTGGGCGAGGTGATGGCGATCGGGCGGACCTTCCAGGAGTCGCTGCAGAAGGCGCTCCGGGGTCTGGAGACCGGGACTGACGGCCTCAACGAGAACTTCCGGTCGGAGTTCAACGAAGCCGGGCGGGCGGACCTGGAGCAGGAACTCGCGGCCCCCGGGGCCGACCGGATCTGGTTCGTGGCGGATGCCTTCCGCCAGGGGATGTCGCTGGAAGAAATCAAGCAGCTCAGCGCCATCGACCCCTGGTTCCTGGCCCAGATTCGAGATCTGGTGGAGGAAGAGCAGGCGCTTGCCGGCGACGGGTCGGAGGCGCTGACCCCGGAGAGGCTTCGCGGACTGAAACGCAAGGGCTTTTCGGATGCGCGTCTCGGAGCGCTGGTCGGGCTGCCGGAGGACGAGGTGCGCCAGCGCCGAAGGGCTGCCGGTATCCTCCCTGTGTTCAAGCGGGTGGACACCTGCGCCGCCGAATTCGCCACGACCACCGCTTACATGTATTCGACCTACGAGGAGGAATGCGAGGCCGACCCGTCGGACCGGCAGAAGATCGTCATCCTCGGAGGCGGTCCCAACCGGATCGGCCAGGGGATCGAGTTCGATTACTGCTGTGTGCATGCCGCCCTGGCGCTGCGGGACGCCGGTTACGAGACCATCATGGTCAACTGCAATCCGGAAACCGTCAGCACGGACTACGACACCTCGGACCGGCTCTACTTCGAGCCGCTCACCTTCGAGGACGTGATGGAGATCATCGAGCTGGAGCGCCCCGAGGGCGTCATCGTCCAGTATGGCGGCCAGACGCCGCTCAAGCTTGCCCGCGCCCTGGAGGCTGCCGGCGCGCCGGTGATCGGGACCTCTCCGGACTCGATTGATCTTGCGGAGGATCGGGAACGGTTCCAGAAGCTGGTGGAAGAGCTCGAACTTCTGCAGCCGGCCAATCGCACCGCCCGGGGCACCGAGGACGCGGTGCGGCTGGCTGAACAGGTGGGTTACCCGCTGGTGGTGAGACCGTCCTACGTGCTGGGCGGGCGCGCAATGGAGGTAGTGTTTAACGAAGACGAGCTCCGGGGTTACATGGACGCGGCATTCCGCGTCTCAAACAAGAGTCCGGTGCTGCTGGACCGATTCCTGGACATGGCCGTCGAAGTGGATGTGGATGCCGTGTGCGACGGGGAGAATGTGCTGATCGGGGGGATCATGGAGCATATCGAGCAGGCCGGCGTCCACTCCGGCGATTCCGGTTGCAGCCTGCCGCCGAATACCCTGGACCCCTCGATACAGGAGCAACTGCGGGACCAGGTAAGGCGGCTGGCCAGGGCGCTGAACGTCGTCGGGCTCATGAATACCCAGTTCGCAATACAGAACAACCGCATCTATCTCCTCGAGGTCAACCCGCGGGCCTCGCGGACGGTGCCTTTTGTCTCCAAGGCCACCGGCCGGCCGCTGGCCAAGATTGCGGCCCTGTGTATGGCCGGTCGATCGCTGGCAGATCAGGGGCTCACCGGGGAGCCGAGGCCTGATTACTTTTCGGTCAAGGCTTCCGTGTTCCCGTTCGCCAAGTTCCTCGGCGCCGACCCGATCCTCGGGCCGGAGATGAAATCTACCGGAGAGGTGATGGGCACGGGCCGGTTCTTCGGCGAGGCTTATGCCAAGGCCCAGCTGGCCGCGGGCATTGTTTTGCCGACTAGCGGGACAGCTTTCCTGAGCGTCCGGGAAAGGGACAAGCCCGAAGCCGTGATGCTGGCGAGGATTCTGATGGATCGTGGTTTCGAGATCGTCGCGACCGATGGCACTTGCCGGGCCCTGGGGGAGGCTGGGGTATCGTGCCGGCGGGTCAACAAGGTGCGCGAGGGGCGTCCCCACATCGTCGACATGATCAAGAACGACGAGATCAGCCTGATCGTCAATACCACGGAGGGACGCCAGGCGATCCATGAATCCCATTCCATCCGCCGCGAAGCGGTCTACCGCAAGGTGACCTATTACACGACCACCGCCGCGGCCAAGGCCACCTGCGTCGCTCTCGAGTATCTCGATGCGGCGGACGTCAACCGGCTCCAGGATCTGCATGCGGAGCTGCTGTCGTGAGCAAGGTCCCTCTGACCGCCAGGGGCGCAGAAATGCTCCGGGACGAATTGAAGCGGCTCAAGAGCGTCGACCGGCCGCGGGTGGTCCGCGCCATCGCCGAAGCCCGCGCTCATGGTGACCTCCGGGAGAATGCCGAGTATCACGCCGCCAAGGAGCAACAGGGCTTCATCGAGGGCAGGATCAGGGAAATCGAGGGCAAGCTCTCCCACGCACAGGTCATCGACGTGAGCAAGGTCGACGGCGGCGGGCGGGTGATCTTCGGTTCCACCGTGCTGTTGTTCGACAGCGATTCCGAGAAGGAGATCACCTACACGATCGTCGGCGACGACGAGGCTGATATTCCCGAGGGCAGGATCTCCTATACTTCGCCGATCGCGCGGGCCCTGATCGGCAGGGAGGAGGGTGACGAGATCACGGTGGCGACGCCGACCGGCGAGCGCTACTACGAGATCCTCGAAGTCCGTTACGAATGACGGCCGCGGGATGAAGGTCGGCGAGGCGCTTATCCAGACGATCTGGATCGGAGCCCTGTGGTCGGTGGGCTATCTGGTCGCTCCGGTGCTGTTTGAATACCTGGAGACCCCGGCCGAGGCCGGCCGCGTCGCCGGCGCCTTGTTTACCATTGTCACCTGGCTGAGCATGATCTGCGGGGGCCTGTTGCTACTCGCGACGGTCAGGGCGGGACGGCAGAGAGGGACCACTCTCCGCAATTACCTGATCATCGCGATCATGCTTCTTCTGGGCACCTCGCAGTGGGTTGTGAGACCCATGATGGAGGCGGCAAGGCTTCCCGACGGTACGCCGGCGGAAGGATTCGGGATGCTCCACGGAGTTTCCGCGACCCTGTACCTCATGGCCAGCCTGGCTGGCGTTCTGCTCGTCGGTCTTGGCGCTCGCCGCCTCAGGGAGCCGGGAGCCGGATAGCCGGGGTCTCGGGATCGGGGCGGTAGAGCAGGGCCATTTGACCGATCTGTTGCACCAGGGCCGCGCCGGTTCCGTCGCACAGCCTCCTGACGAGCAGGTCACGTGTGGCACGCCCGCCGCTGCGAACCTTGACCTTGACCAATTCGTGATGCTCCAGGGCGAGGTCAAGTTCGGCGATGACCGCCGGGCTTGCCCCTGCTGCGCCGAGGATGACCACCGGCTTGAGGGCATGTCCGAGCGTGCGGAGATGTTTCTTCTGGCGAGCGCTGAGCTGCATTAATCTGGTGCTGGATTGAGGGGGCGCGCATATTATCACGACACGATCCCGAGCTGACGGAGCGGGCCGAGGACGATGGCACGGCGGACCAGGAGCAGTAAGCGCTGGATTGCGGAACACGAGGCGGACGAGTTCGTTAAGCGGGCGCGCCAGGCCGGCTGGCGCTCGCGTGCCGTGTTCAAGCTCGAGGAGATTCAGGACAAGGATCATCTCATCCGTCCGGGTATGACGGTTGTCGACCTGGGCGCGGCTCCGGGCGCCTGGAGCCAGTACGTGATGCATGTGATGGGGGGTAAGGGGGAGTTGTTCGCCCTCGACATCCTGGCCATGGATCCGGTGGCGGGCGTGACCTGCATCCAGGGCGACTTCCGGGACGAAGTCGTTCTCAGGGAACTGGAGGCGGCTCTCGGGGATCGGAAGGTAGACCTTGTGTTGTCCGACATGGCCCCCAATATCAGTGGCATGGCGGCGGTGGATCAGCCCCGGGCCATGTACCTGGCGGAACTGGCTCTGGACTTTGGGCGCCGGCACCTGGTCAGCAGCGGAGATTTCGTATCCAAGGTCTTCCAGGGAGAGGGTTTTCAGGAATTCGTCGCCGAATTGAGACGGAGTTTCGAGAGCGTCAGGATCCGAAAACCCGGGGCTTCCCGGCCTCGCAGCCGTGAGGTCTATGCGGTAGCGCGAAACTACCGCGTATAGTAGTGTCTAAGTCATTGAACTCCCGGAAACTCCGGGCCTGAGCGAGGAACTGGTTTGAACGATCTTGCCAAGAACATCATCCTCTGGGTGGTCATCGCCGTGGTGCTGCTGAGCGTTTTCAACAGCTTCGGCACGGGTCCGCGCGCCGTTCAGGCCGTTCCCTATTCCACCTTCCTCCAGGCCGTGGAGGATGGGCGTGTGGCGCGGGCCACCTTCGATGGCGACAAGATCACGGGCGACTATCGCAGTGGGGACCGGTTTACGACCTACAGTCCCGAAACGGACAACAAGGCGCTGATCGGCGAACTGCAGCAGAACGGCGTCGAGTTCGAGGCGCGGCCGCCGGAGCGGCAGTCATTCCTCATGCAGCTTTTCATCTCGTCGTTCCCCATCCTGCTCCTCATCGCCGTGTGGATCTACTTCATGCGGCAGATGCAGGGTGGCGCGGGTGGACGAGGCGCCATGTCTTTCGGCAAGAGCCGGGCCCGACTGCTGGGAGAGGACCAGGTCAACGTCACTTTCGCCGACGTCGCTGGCGTCGAGGAAGCCAAGGAAGAAGTCGTCGAGATCGTCGATTTTCTCAAGGACCCAGCAAAGTTCCAGCGGCTTGGCGGCAAGATTCCGCGAGGCGTCCTCATGGTGGGCTCCCCGGGCACGGGAAAGACCCTGCTGGCGCGGGCCATCGCCGGCGAGGCGAAGGTGCCTTTCTTCACAATTTCCGGGTCGGATTTTGTGGAGATGTTCGTCGGCGTGGGCGCATCCCGGGTGCGCGACATGTTCGAGCAGGCCAAGAAGCATGCCCCGTGTATCGTGTTTATTGACGAGATCGACGCTGTCGGGCGCCATCGTGGCGCCGGCCTGGGAGGCGGCCATGATGAGCGCGAGCAGACCCTCAACCAGTTGCTGGTCGAGATGGACGGATTCGAAGGCAACGAGGGCGTAATCGTGATCGCGGCCACCAATCGGCCGGATGTACTCGATCCGGCGCTGCTCCGGCCGGGACGTTTCGACCGCCAGGTCGTCGTGCCGCTGCCGGACGTCCGCGGCCGTGAGCAGATCCTGCGGGTTCACATGAAGAAGGTGCCGCTTTCCGACGACGTCAAGCCGTCGATTATCGCCCGCGGCACGCCCGGATTCTCCGGGGCCGATCTGGCCAACCTGGTAAACGAGGCGGCCCTGTTCGCAGCGAGGGCCAATCGACGCACCGTCACCATGGACGAGTTCGAGAAGGCCAAGGACAAGATCATGATGGGCGCCGAGCGGCGGTCCATGGTCATGAGCGACGATGAACGTAAGCTTACCGCCTACCACGAGGCCGGGCACGCCATCGTCGGCCTCAGCGTCCCGGAGCACGACCCTGTCTACAAGGTGAGCATCATTCCGCGGGGAAGAGCGCTGGGCGTGACCATGTTCCTTCCCGAACAGGATCGTTACAGCCACAGCAAGCGGCGGTTGAAGAGCCAGATCGCGAGCCTGTTCGGCGGGCGGATCGCAGAAGAGATGATCTTCGGTCCCGACGCGGTGACCACCGGCGCGGCAAACGACATCGAGCGGGCGACCGACCTCGCCCGCAGCATGGTGACCAAGTGGGGATTGTCAGACCGGCTCGGCCCGCTCGCGTACAGTGAGGATGACGGCGAGATCTTTCTTGGCCGCTCGGTGACCAAGCACAAGCACATGTCCGACGTCACGGCCCACGCCATCGACGAGGAGATTCGCGCTCTGGTGGACAACGAGTATCAGCGCGCCGAGTCCGTCCTCAAGGAGAAGATCGAGATTCTCCATACGATGGCCGACGCCCTGATCCGCTACGAGACCATCGACGAGAGCCAGATCAAGGTCATCATGGAGGGCCGTAAGCCGGGGCCGCCCTCGGACTGGGATGAGGATGGCTCCGCCAAGGCCGAGGCTGGACCACCTGCTGCGGACAAGGGCCAGGACGCGGAGTCGCCCATTGGCGGCCCCGCCAGCCAGCACTGACCACCCGCGGCTAGGTTTCTACCGGGCCGGGTCGTCTCAGGGCGCCCCGGCTTTACTGTATCATCCCGCCGCTCCGTCAACCGGTTGTCCGGCATGAGGCTCGATCTTCTCCGAGGCGCCCTGGATCTGACCGTCCCGGTCACCATGGGCATCGTCAACGTCACCCCGGATTCCTTCTCGGACGGGGGCCGCTATCCCGACCCCGACGCCGCCGTCGCCGAAGGGCTTCAAATGGCCCGGGAAGGCGCGGCAATACTGGACGTGGGCGGCGAGTCCACCCGCCCGGGAGCCGGGCCGGTATGCGCCGACGAGGAGATCCGTCGGGTCGTCCCGGTGGTCCGTGGGCTGGTCCAGGCCGGCAGCTTGCCGGTGTCCGTGGATACCAGTAAACCGGAGGTCATCGAGGCCGCGATGGAGGCCGGGGCGGTCATCATCAACGATGTGCGCGCCCTGCGGGCGGAGGGCGCCCTCGAGGCAGCGGCGGGATGCGGCGCGGCGGTCTGTCTGATGCATATGCAGGGCGAACCCGGGACCATGCAGCAAGCCCCGCGTTACCGCGACGTCGTCGAGGAGGTATACGCGTTCCTCGCCGACCGCATCGAACGGTCTCTCGCCGCCGGCATCAGCGAATTCAGCATCGTCGTGGATCCCGGGTTCGGATTCGGCAAAACCCTGGCGCATAATCTGATCCTGGCGAGGAATCTGGAGCGATTCCTCGACCTGGGTCGACCGCTGCTCGTGGGGGTATCCCGCAAGTCCATGATCGGCGCGATCCTCGATCGGGCAGTGGACGAACGGTTGTGGGGCGGCCTCGCCCTGGCCGTGATGGCGGTGGAGCGGGGCGCGAGCATCCTGAGAGTCCACGACGTCGGCCCGACGGTGGACGTCATCAGGATGGCGGCAGCCGTGGCCGGTCTCGACAAGGACGCAGACAAGGACGGTTCAAATGGGTAGATATTTCGGGACTGACGGTGTCCGTGGGCGGGTCGGCGACCCGCCGATGACGGTGAACTTCACCTTGCGCCTGGCGAGTTCGGCGGCCAGGGTGCTGGCCCCCGATGGAGGCACGGTGCTGATCGGCAAGGACACCCGCGTGTCCGGGTACATGTTCGAGTCGGCGCTGGAGGCGGGATTCACCGCTGCCGGCGTGAACGTATTGCTGGCCGGTCCGCTGCCGACGCCGGGCGTCGCTTACCTGTGCCGCCGGCTTAACGCGGATTTCGGGATCGTGATCAGCGCCTCCCATAATCCCTATGAAGACAACGGCATCAAATTCTTCGACCGCCACGGGGACAAGCTATCGGAAGACGAGGAAGCGGCTATCGAGGCCCTGCTCGAACAGCCCCCGGTCACTCGCCCGTCGGAGGAACTGGGTCTGGCGAGACGGCTGGACAACGCCGGGACCGATTATCAGTTCTTCTGCGTGTCCACGGTGCCGCCGGAGGCCGATTTCTCCGGTTTCAAGGTCGTGGTGGACTGTTCCCACGGCGCCGCCTACAAGGTCGCTCCCCGTGTCATGGCCGAACTGGGCGTGGACGTCATCCCCATCGGATGCTCCCCCAACGGGCGCAATATCAACCGTGACTGCGGGTCCACTCATCCCAATCTCCTGCAGTCTACCGTCAAGGGCGTCGGCGCCGATGTCGGGATCGCTCTGGACGGAGACGGTGACCGCGTGGTCATGGTGGATGCCGGCGGCGACCTCGTCGATGGAGACCAGTTGATCCATATCCTCGCGGTGGCAGCCCACGAGAGCGATGCCTTGCGCGGGCCGGTCGTGGGGACCGTGATGAGTAACCTCGGCCTGGAGCGCAGTCTCAAGGAGAGGGGCATCGATTTTCGCCGCGCGGCCGTGGGAGACAGGAACGTGCTGGCCATGCTCAAGGAGTGCGGAGGCCATATCGGTGGAGAGACGTCCGGGCACGTGATCGACCTGGCCAGGACGACGACAGGCGACGGTCTGGTCGTGGCGCTGCAGGTTCTCGCCGTAATGGAGGCCTCCGGCCGGTCTCTTGCCGAGTTGGCCGGGCGCATGCCTCGCTTCCCCCAGACACTGATCAATGTCCGCACCGCGACTGTCTTCGACGAGTCCTCCGCCGACATCGGTCGCGCGGTTAGAGCCGTGGAGAAACGGCTCCTGGACCGGGGCAGGATAGTGCTGCGGCCGTCGGGCACCGAGCCGGTGGTCCGGGTCATGGTGGAAGGAGAGGATGCAGATGAGGTCGCCGCCGCCGCCGCCGAGATTGCTGCCGCCGTCCGCAGTGCATTCGGTGGAGATTGATTTGGAGGTGGCGCCTCAGTTATCTTGCGCGCGCCTCGGAGGACGAAAATGAGAAAGATACTGGTTGCCGGCAACTGGAAGATGCATGGGTCACGTGCGGAGACGGCCTCCCTGGTCGAAGGGCTGACCGCCGCACTGGGAGACGCTCCGGTGAGCGAGGTCGCGGTCTGCCCGCCGTTCGTATATCTGGTGGATGCCGCCGCGGCCCTGGAGGGCTCGGAGATCCGCCTGGGAGCCCAGGACCTGGCTGTGGAACCCTCCGGCGCCTACACCGGGGAGATCGCCGGCACCATGCTCAGGGACGTGGGTTGCCATTTCGTCATCGTCGGCCATTCGGAGAGGCGTAGTCTCTACGGTGAGACCGACGGCGTCGTGGCGGCCAAATACCGGGCGGCCCAGCGTGACGGGCTCGTGCCGATCCTGTGCGTAGGGGAGACCCTGGAGGAACGTGAGCGGGAGGTGACCGAGGCGGTGATCGAGAGGCAGCTCCGGGCCGTCCTCGACAGCGCGGCGATAGCATCCTTCGAGCGGGCCGTAGTTGCCTATGAGCCAGTCTGGGCGATCGGCACCGGACGAACCGCGAGCCCCGAACAGGCCCAGGAAGTTCACGGGTTTATCCGTGGGATACTCGCAGCCGATGATGATACAATTGCGGATTCAGTCAGGATCCTCTACGGCGGCAGCGTAAAGCCGTCGAATGCCGGGGACCTGTTCTCTATGCCGGACGTTGACGGGGGTCTCGTCGGCGGCGCTTCGCTGGATGCGGGGGGCTTTGCCGAGATCTGCCGCGCGGGCGGCTGAGTGGCAAGACACATATGAATTTGACGACTGTGTTGACGATTTTTCATGTCCTGCTGGCGGCGGGATTGATCGGCATCGTACTGCTGCAGAGAGGCAAGGGGGCGGATGCCGGCGCGGGCTTCGGTGCCGGTGCTTCAGGCACCGTATTCGGTGCCCAGGGGTCTGCCTCGTTCCTCAGCAGGACGACCGCCGTACTTGCTACGCTGTTCTTCGTGACCAGCCTTGCGCTGGCCTTCCTCGCCGGTCAGCGGGAAGGGCCGGTCAGCGTGCTGGAGGAGGTCCCGGTGGTCGAGCAGGGCGCTGAGGGTGCGCCGGGATTGCTCCTTCCGGACGAGGACGAGGAACTGCCGGCGCTGCCCGGCGACCAGCCGTCCGAGCAGCCATCCGGCGATGATGAGCAAAAGCCCTGAGGCGCTGGTCCGGACAGGGCGCGCTTGATTAGCCGATGTGGTGGAATTGGTAGACACGCTGTCTTGAGGGGGCAGTGGCGAAAGCCGTGCCGGTTCGAGTCCGGCCATCGGCACCATTAATCCCTGAGCTCGGATCACGGAAGTCCGGCGGCAGGGGGGCTTGGGCGGCCAGGTCTGGAAAGGGACGTCCCGGTAACGTTCGTGAAACGGGAACATTGATAGATGCTGGAGAACTACCTGCCGGTCCTGATATTCCTCGCCATCGCCACGGTGATCGGCCTTGCCCTGGTGAGCCTGGGCTTCATCTTCGCGCCACGCCGCCCTGATTCCGAAAAACTGTCGCCATACGAGTGCGGATTCGAGGCCTTCGAAGACTCTCGAATGAAGTTCGACGTCAGGTATTACCTGGTGGCGATCCTGTTTATCATCTTTGACCTGGAGATCGCTTTCCTCTTCCCCTGGGCAGTGGTCCTGGACGAGATCGGCGTCTTCGGCCTTGCGTCGATGGGCGTGTTCCTCGGCATCCTGGTGGTCGGCTTCATCTACGAGTGGAAGAAGGGAGCGCTGGAGTGGGATTAGCCGCCGACAAGACCGGCCATCCGTCTTCCCCAGAGAAGTCTTCGCGCCCCGGGATCCTCACGACCTCTGTGGATACCTTGGTGAACTGGGCACGGACAGGTTCCATGTGGCCGATGACCTTCGGTCTGGCCTGTTGCGCCGTCGAGATGATGCACGCCGGGGCGGCGAGATACGATCTGGACCGGTTTGGCGTCATCTTCCGGCCCAGCCCCAGGCAATCCGACGTCATGATCGTGGCCGGTACCTTGGTGAACAAGATGGCTCCGGCGCTGCGCAAGGTATACGACCAGATGGCGGAGCCACGCTGGGTCATTTCAATGGGTTCCTGTGCCAACGGCGGCGGGTACTACCACTACAGCTACGCAGTCGTCCGCGGCTGCGATCGCATCGTGCCGGTCGACGTCTATGTCCCCGGCTGCCCACCCACGGCCGAGGCGCTCCTGTACGGCATCATCCAGTTGCAGAACAAGATCCGCAGGACCCACACCATCGCGCGCTGATCCGGGGGACCATGACCAGCAGACTCGACCAACTCGAAGCACGCGTCAGGGAATGCATCGGCGAGAACATCCAGCGCCTTTCCCGAGCCGAGGGCGAGCTTACCCTGGAAGTCTCCTCGGACAGCCTGGTCGAATGCTGTCTGTTGCTGCGGGGTACGTCGGGACTGCAATTCGAGTCCATGGTCGATCTCTGCGGGCTCGATTATCTGAATTACGGGCACGGGGAGTGGAAGACCGCCGAGGCGACGTCTTCCGGTTTCAGCCGGGGCGTGAGTCGGTCCGACGACACCGAAAGCTCCGGACGCCGATTCGCGGTGGTCTATCACCTGCTGTCGGTGAGCCTGAATCACCGTCTCCGCCTCAGGGTCTTCGTCGATGCCGGCGAACCTCCGGTGATTGCCTCGGTGATCGACGTTTGGCCCAGCGCGAACTGGTACGAGCGCGAAGCTTTTGATTTGTTCGGGATCCTGTTCGACGGACATCCGGATCTCCGCCGCATCCTGACGGATTACGGCTTCATCGGCCATCCGTTTCGCAAGGACTTTCCGCTATCCGGCAACGTGGAAGTCAGGTACGACCCTGACAAGGGGCGGGTGGTCTATGAGCCCGTTTCCATCCAGCCACGGACACTGGTGCCCCGGGTGATCCGAACGGACAACCGCTACCGGGAGGCCCTGCGGGACCGGCCATCGGGAGAGCCGCGCGATGGCTGAGATCCAGAGTTTCACCATGAATTTCGGTCCCCAGCATCCGGCGGCGCACGGCGTGCTGCGGCTGGTGCTGGAAATGGACGGGGAGGTGATCACCAAGGCGGATCCCCACATCGGCCTCCTGCACCGGGCCACCGAAAAGCTGGCGGAGAGCAAGCCATACAGCCAGTCCATCGGCTACATGGATCGCCTCGACTATGTCTCCATGATGTGTAACGAGCACAGTTACGTACTTGCGATCGAGAAGTTGCTGGGCATCGAGCCACCGCCAAGGGCTCGTTACATCAGGGTCATGTTCGATGAGATCACCCGGATACTGAATCACCTCATGTGGTTGGGCGCTCACGGTCTGGATATCGGCGCCATGACCATGTTCCTGTATTGCTTCCGGGAGCGCGAGGACCTGATGGACTGCTACGAGGCGGTCTCTGGCACCCGGATGCACGCGACCTATTACCGGCCCGGCGGCGTCTACCGGGATCTGCCTGATGAGATGCCTCAGTACCAGGAATCCAGGTTCCGCTCCAGGCAGGAGATGGCGCGTTTGAATCGGACGCGGCAGGGATCGCTGCTGGATTTCCTGGAAGATTTTACCGATCGCTTCCCCAAGTGCGTGGACGAGTATGAGACTCTGCTGACCGACAATCGCATCTGGAAGCAGCGTACGGTCAATATCGGGGTCGTGTCTCCCGAGCGGGCCCTGGCGCTGGGATTCACCGGACCGATGTTGAGGGGTTCAGGCGTGGAGTGGGATCTGCGCCGCAAGCAACCCTACGAAGTCTACGATCAGATGGAATTCGATATCCCGGTCGGCGTCAACGGCGACTGTTACGACCGCTACCTGGTACGGGTGGAGGAGTTGCGCCAGTCGAATCGCATCGTCCGCCAGTGCATCCGGTGGCTCAGGGAGAACCCCGGGCCGGTCATGATCGATGATTACAAGGTCGTGCCGCCACGCCGGGCCGATATGAAAGATGACATGGAGTCCCTGATCCACCACTTCAAGCTGTTCACAGAAGGCTATTGCGTGCCTGAGGGGGAAGCTTATGCGGCGGTTGAGCACCCGAAGGGAGAATTCGGCGTTTATCTCCTGTCCGACGGCGCCAACAAGCCTTTCCGAGTCAAGATCCGCGCCCCCGGCTTCGCTCACCTGGCCGCCATGGACGAGATGGTCAGCGGCCACATGCTGGCCGACGTCGTGGCGGTGATCGGGACCATGGATGTGGTCTTCGGGGAGATCGACCGATGAGCCATTCCCGGGGCGGGGCGTCCGGCGGGCTGCCGGATCACGTAAGGGACGAACTCGACCACTGGGTCGCGAAATTCCCGGAGGGGCGCCAGCGATCGGCCATCATCGCCGGTCTGTGGGCCGCCCAGCACGAGAACAGCGGGTACCTGACCCGGGAACTCATGGACGCGGTGGCTTGTTACCTCACCGTGCCGCCGGTCCAGGTGTACGAGGTCGCAACGTTCTATTCCATGTTTGAGACGAAGGAAGTCGGCAGGCACTGCGTGTCAGTTTGCACCAACGTCTCTTGCATGCTCCGGGGCGCCGAGGAACTGGTCGCACATGTCGAGAACAAGCTGGGGATCCAGGTCGGCGAGAGCACCCCTGACGGCCGGATTTATCTGAAGCGCGAGGAGGAATGCCTGGCCGCTTGCTGTGGCGCGCCGATGATGATGGTAGACCACGAGTATTTCGAGGATCTCACGCCCGAGCGGGTGGACGAGATTCTGGATGGGTTGGAGTAGGGACATGAAGGCGGGCCCCATCTGCTATTCGACTCTCGACCTCGATACCCCGTGGACGCTGGAGAGCTATATGAGCCGGGGGGGGTACAAGGCATGGCGCGAGATCCTGGGGGAACGCACGCCGCCGGAGACCGTCGTGGAGCAGGTAAAGGCTTCCGGACTCCGGGGCCGCGGCGGCGCAGGCTTCCCCACAGGCGTCAAGTGGAGTTTCATGCCGCGCACCGCGCCCGTGCAGAAGTACGTCGTATGCAACTCTGATGAGAGTGAGCCCGGGACCTGTCACGACAGGGACATCCTGCGCTTCAATCCTCATGCCGTCATCGAAGGGATGGCCATCGGCGGCTACGCCATGGGCGCCACCGTCGGCTACAACTACATCCGCGGGGAGTTCGCGGATGAGCCGGTACCCAGGTTCGAGGCCGCGGTGCGAGAGGCTTACGAAGCAGGACTTTTGGGCAGGGACATCCTGGGCTCCGGTGTGGATTTTGACCTGCATACCTTCGTCGGCGCCGGCGCCTATATTTGCGGCGAGGAGACGGCGTTGCTGGAGTCCCTCGAAGGCAAACAGGGCAAACCGCGTTTCAAGCCGCCATTTCCGGCCAACTACGGCCTCTATGGCAAGCCGACCACCATCAACAACACCCAGACCTTCGCCTGCGTACCCGCCATCATGCGAAATGGCCCGGCCTGGTTCGCCGAACTGGGCGTCGAGGGCTCCGGCGGCACGGCCATCTTCTCGGTGTCGGGACACGTCGAGAAGCCGGGCAACTACGAAGTGGGTCTGGGGATCCCCTTTGCGGACCTTCTGCACCTGTGTGGAGGCATCTGGAAGGGCCGTCGACTGAAGGCGGTGATCCCCGGTGGCTCCTCCGCACGGGTGCTGCCTGCGGAGGTCATCATGAAGACCAACATGGATTTCGAGTCGCTCAGGGCGGCCGGATCCATGCTCGGCTCCGGCGCAGTCATGGTGATGGACGAGACTACCTGCATGGTCAAGGTGCTGGAGCGGATCACGCGCTTCTATTTCGCCGAGTCCTGCGGTCAGTGTACGCCCTGCCGGGAAGGCACCGGCTGGATGAATCGGGTCGTATTGCGAATTCTGGAGGGCAGGGGCCGCGCGGAAGACCTGGCCATGCTCGACGACGTGTCGCGCAAGATCGAGGGGCACACCATCTGCGCGTTCGGCGACGCGGCAGCCTGGCCCGTGCAGAGCTTCATTCACCACTTCCGGGACGAGTTCCAGTACATGATCGAACATCCGGGGCGGAGCCTGGTGCAGGGCGCCGGTGAGCGGGCCGCATGAACGCAGCCGTGGACGATCTATGACAACTGATACGGTCAACATCGAGATCGACGGGGTCTCCTGCACGGCGCGTAAGGGTCAGATGATCATAGAGGCCACGGATGCGCAGGACGCTTACGTCCCGCGGTTCTGCTATCACCGCAAGCTCAGTGTGGCAGCCAATTGCCGCATGTGCCTCGTCGAAGTGGAGAACGTCCCCAAGCCCTTGCCCGCATGCGCCACGCCCGTCAACGAGGGCATGAAGGTGTGGACGCGGTCCCCGCTAGCCATCGCCGCCCAGAAGGCGACCATGGAATTCCTGCTGATCAATCACCCGCTGGACTGTCCCATCTGTGACCAGGGCGGCGAATGCGAACTGCAGGATCTGGCCATGGGTTATGGCGCTGACGTATCCCGGTACAACGAGGGCAAGCGCGTCGTCCGCGACAAGGATCTCGGCCCGCTGGTGTCCACGGACATGACGCGGTGTATCCACTGCACCCGGTGCGTCCGGTTCGGGCAGGAGATCGCGGGCGTCCAGGAACTCGGCACCATCGGTCGCGGCGAGCGTACCGAGATCGGCACCTATGTGGAACAAAGCGTACGCCACGAACTGTCGGGCAACATCATCGACCTGTGCCCGGTGGGTGCGCTCAATAGCAAGCCGTTCAGGTACAGGGCCCGGTCATGGGAGATGACCCAGCTCGAAACGGTCGCAGCGCACGATTGCGTTGGCTCCAACCTTTACGCTCATGTCCGTCGGGGCCGGCTGATGAGGATCGTCCCGAAGGACAACGACGCGATCAACGAGACGTGGATCTCCGACCGGGACCGGTTCAGCTACGAGGGGGTGTACGCCCCCGACAGACTGCTGCGACCCATGATCAGGGAGGGAGACGCGTGGCGAGAGACAGACTGGGCCAGCGCCCTGAAGACGGCCGCTGATGGTATCCGGTCTGTCCTGGCCGAGGCCGGACCGACGAAACTCGGGGTATTGACGAGCCCGTGGTCGACACTGGAAGAGCACTACCTCGCCGCCGGCATCGCCCGGGGTCTCGGGACGCAGAACATCGACCACCGCCTGATGCGCAGGGATTTCTCCGACCAGGAGAGGGACCCGGTCTTCCCCTCACTGGGCGTCAGTCTGGAGGCCCTTGGGGGCGCCGATGCGGTCATGCTTGCAGGATGCGATGTCCGTAACGAGGCGCCGATCCTGGCCCACCGAATCCGGCTGGCGGCCCTGGCGGGCGGACGGATCGGTACGCTGGCCGGGCTGGCCTATCCACTGCTGTTCCCGGTGGCGGCCCAGGCGGTCCATCCCGACGGTGATCTTGTCCATGGCCTGGCTGCTGTGCTGTCCGCTCTCGACATGGACATCGCTCTCCCGGAATCCCTGCGGCCCGCGATGGACGGTGTGGAAGTCCGTCCGGAGCATCGAGTGCTGGCGGCAGCACTCCGCGACGGGGAAGCTGCCCATTTGGTCCTCGGTCTCGAGGCCCAGGCGCACCCGGCGTTCGGAACCATCCGCGCCCTGGCCGCCGTCCTGACCGACGCCACCGGGGCTACCCTGGGTTATCTGACACCAGGACCCAATTCGGCAGGCGCGGCCATCGCCGGCGCCTTGCCCCATCGCGCGGCCGGCGGCGTCCCGGTGGAGAAGCCAGGACTCCATGCGGCCGCAATGCTGACCAGGCCCCTGGCCGCCTACCTGATCAATGGATTCGAACCCGAATGGGATACGGCCGCCGGCGACCAGGCCGTGGCCACCCTGGAAGGGGCGGGTCGGGTGGTCATGCTGACGCCCTATGTGACCGAAACCATGCGGGCGTACGCCAACGTACTGCTGCCAGCGGGCACCTACGCGGAGACCGCAGGTACCTTCGTCAACGCCGAAGGCCGGTGGCAGAGCTTCGGCGGCGTGGCGCAACCTGTGGGCGAGGCGCGGCCGGCGTGGAAGATCCTGCGGGTGCTCGGCACGCTGCTGGATGTCGGGGGTATGGCGTTTGACGACGTCGGTCAGGTCCGGTCCGAGATCGAAGCGGTCGCCGGACGGCCGGATCCCGACAATGCCTATGCCGTCGGGGCGGGGCAGGGCTACCCGTTGGCCACCGCCATCGGCACCGATCTCGCGGCTCTCTACGGTTGCGACCCCGTCGTCCGCCGGGCCCCGGCCCTGCAGGCGACCGACATTGGCCGACAGGGATGGCGGAGGCCGGCCGCGTGATTCAATGGTTCGAAACTGCCTGGAGCGGTCTGCCGCCGGCGCTGCAGACGACCGTCACGATCACGCTGCAGATCGTGGCCATCCTCGTGCCGCTGATCCTGTCCGTTGCCTACCTCACCTATGCGGAACGCAAGATTATCGGCTACATCCAGAATCGCATCGGCCCGAACCGGGTAGGTTTCAAGGGACTGCTGCAACCGTTCGCCGACGTACTGAAGCTCCTGGTCAAGGAGATTGTCGTTCCGGCCAAGGCCAGCAAATTCCTGTTCATTACCGCGCCGATATTGTCGATCGTGCCGGCGCTGGCGACCTGGGCGGTGATACCCGTCAGTCCTCAGTTCGTGCTGGCGGACATCAACGCCGGGGTGCTGTACGTGCTGGCGCTGACTTCCCTCGGGGTATACGGGATCATTCTGGCGGGCTGGGCGTCCAATTCGAAGTACGCTCTGCTCGGCGCCATGCGCTCGGCGGCGCAGATCGTGGCCTACGAGATCGCCATGGGGTTCGCCCTGGTCGGCGTGCTGATGGCCGGTGGCAGTCTCAACCTTGGTGCAATCATCGAGGCCCAGAGCGGCAGCGCCCTGCACTGGTTCTGGCTGCCACTGCTACCGCTGTTCATGATCTACTTTATCTCCGGCGTAGCCGAGACCAACCGGGCGCCTTTCGACGTCGCCGAAGGAGAATCCGAGATTGTGGCCGGATTCCACGTCGAGTACTCCGGGATGGCGTTCGCCGTATTCTTCCTGGCCGAATACGCCAACATGATCCTGATAGCGGCCCTGACGACGAGCTTCTTCTTCGGGGGTTGGTTGTCGCCGTTCCAGTCCTGGCCCGTGATCGGCGACACATTCCTTGGACAGAGCAGCTTCTTCTGGTTCGCTTTGAAGCTGTCGTTCTTCCTGTTTTGCTTCCTGTGGTTTCGCGCCACTTTCCCCCGCTATCGCTACGACCAGATCATGCGTCTGGGGTGGAAGGTGTTCATCCCGGTCACCATCGTCTGGCTCATGGTCGAGGGCCTGCTGGTCCTGTTCCGTGTCGGTCCCTGGTTCGATTGAGGCGCCAGATGAAATCGATACGCGGACTGTTCAAGACCTTCTTCCTGACCGAGTTGCTGGCAGGACTGCGTCTGACCTTGCGCAACCTGTTCGTGAAGAAGGTGACGATCCTCTACCCGGAGGAGAAGACGCCCCAGTCACCACGATTCCGGGGTCTTCACGCACTCAGGCGATATCCGAACGGCGAGGAGCGATGCATTGCCTGCAAGCTGTGTGAGGCGGTCTGCCCGGCGTTGGCCATCACCATCGAAAGCGACGTTGCGCGGGACGGGACGCGGCGCACCACCCGGTACGACATCGACCTGTTCAAGTGCATCTACTGCGGGTTCTGCGAGGAGGCCTGCCCGGTGGACGCCATCGTGGAGACGAAAATCCTCGAGTACCACATGGAGAACCGGGGCGAGAACATTATGACCAAGGAGAAGCTCCTGGCCGTCGGCGACAAGTACGAAGAGATGATCGCGCGGGATAGAGCCGCCGACGCCCAGTACAGATAGATCGAGGCGCGCAGGAACAGTGATCGAGTCAGCCATCTTCTACACTTTCGGCGCCGTGTTGCTGGGCGCCGGCATCGGCGTGATCACGGCGCGCAATCCGGTTCATTCGGCGATGTTCCTGGTCCTCGCCTTCGTCACCAGCGCCTTTATCTGGATGCTCCTCGAGGCCGAATTCCTGGCCATCGTCCTGGTGCTGGTCTACGTCGGCGCGGTGATGGTGCTTTTCCTTTTCGTGGTCATGATGCTCGACGTCAAGATCGAGCAGGCGAGAGCAGGCTTCACCCGATATGCGCCCCTTGGTATCGCGGTGGTGCTGTTCATCGTCGCCATGTTGGGGATCGTGGTGTGGGACCGCACCCAGGAGATGAACTTCCTGCAGGCGCCGGCCCGTGCCGCCGCTGATTACAGCAATACCGAGGCCCTGGGCGAACTGCTATACACGCAGTACGTGTATCCCTTCGAACTTGCCGCCGTCATCCTGCTGGTCGCTATCGTGGCGGCCATTGCCCTGACCATGCGCAGGCGTCCGGGCCTGAAGGTCCAGGACGTGGGCAGACAGGTCGTGGTCCGGCGCGAGGACCGGGTGCGGCTCGTGAACATCGAATCGGAGAAGGGCGAATGATCGGCCTTTCCCACTACCTGACCCTTTCCGGACTGCTGTTCGCCTTGGCGGTAGCGGGGATCTTCCTCAACCGGAAGAACGTGATCCTGCTCCTGATGTGTATCGAGTTGATGCTGCTGGCAGTCAACTTCAACTTCGTCATTCTTGCGCGATTCCTCGGTGATACCGCCGGCCAGGTTTTCGTCTTCTTTATCCTTACGGTGGCGGCGGCGGAGTCGGCCATCGGGCTGGCCATCCTCGTTGTCTTGTTCCGCAGCCGTCGGAGCATCAGCGTGCGCGAACTGGATTCAATGAAGGGCTGATGATGGAACAGGTGCTCCTGGCAATCGTTCTGTCTCCTCTCGCGGCCGCTGTGATCGCCGGCCTGTTCGGTCGCGTGATCGGCCGGGCTGGCGCCCACTGGATCACTATCCTCGGTGTCGGCGCCTCATTTCTGCTGTCCGCGTGGGTGCTGGCGGGACTGCTCGGTGGCCGTCTGGAGCCCTACGACGGGGCTGTGTACACCTGGGGCATCAGTGACGGTGTGCGGATGGAGGTCGGGTTCCTTATCGACCGCCTGTCAGCCCTGATGATGACCGTGGTGACGTTCGTATCGCTGATGGTCCATGTCTACACCGTGGGCTACATGCGCGAAGACCCTGGCTACCAGCGTTTCTTCTCATATATCTCTCTGTTCACCTTCGCCATGCTGATGCTGGTGATGGCCAACAATTTCCTGCAGCTGTTCTTCGGCTGGGAAGCGGTCGGCGTAGTCTCCTATCTGCTGATCGGTTTTTGGTTCAAGCGCCCCACAGCCATCCATGCCAATCTCAAGGCCTTCGTCGTAAATCGGGTGGGGGATTTCGGTTTCCTGCTGGGGATCGCCGCCATCCTCAGCCTGGCCGGGAGTCTGGACTATGCTGAGGTCTTCGCCTCGGCGCCTTCCTGGAGCAGGCAGACCGTGGAAGTCCTTGCCGGGCGGCCCTGGGATGCCGCGACGCTGGTGTGCGTGTTGTTATTCGTGGGAGCCATGGGCAAGTCGGCCCAGGTGCCGCTGCACGTCTGGTTGCCGGACTCCATGGAGGGCCCCACGCCGATTTCCGCGTTGATCCACGCAGCCACGATGGTGACCGCCGGCGTCTTCATGGTCGCCCGTATGTCCCCCCTCTTCGAGCTTTCCACTACCGCCCTGAGCGTGGTGCTCGTGATCGGCGCCACCACCGCGTTCTTCATGGGTCTGCTTGGACTGGTGCAGAACGACATCAAACGGGTGGTAGCTTACTCGACCCTGTCCCAGCTCGGCTACATGATGGTTGCCCTCGGGGCCTCCGCTTATGCGGCTGGAATCTTCCACCTTGGCACTCACGCCTTCTTCAAGGCCTTGCTATTCCTCGCCGCCGGGTCCGTGATCATCGCCATGCATCACGAGCAGGACATCCGCAAGATGGGTGGGCTACGCCGGTACATGCCGGTCACTTACTGGACGGCATTGATCGGATCCCTGGCCCTGATCGGATTCCCGGGCTTTTCCGGATTCTTCTCAAAAGACGCGATCATCGAAGCCGTTCACGCTTCGGCCATCCCCGGCGCCAGATACGCCTATCTGTGCGTGCTACTCGGGGTGTTCGTGACCGCGCTCTACACGTTCCGCATGTTCTTCATGGTGTTCCACGGCAAGGAGCGCATGGACGAACACACCCGCAGCCATCTCAAGGAGAGCCCCTGGGTGGTTACGCTCCCGCTGGTCCTCCTCGCAATCCCTTCGGTAGTCGCCGGGTGGATGACAGAGCAGGCGCTTCTGTTCGACGGGTATTTCGGGTCTTCGATCCATGTCTCCGAGAGTCACGACGTTCTGTCGACCGTCGGCGAGCACGGCACCGCCCCATCTGCTTTCCTGGTTCACGGACTCTCCGGCTACCCGTTTTTCATAGCGATGGCGGGCCTTGCTACCGCCTGGCTCCTTTACCTGCGACGGCCGGACATGCTGCCGCAAGCCACGGCGCGGCTGCGCGGGATCATCCGCTTGCTGGCCAACAAGTACTACTTCGACGACCTGAACGAGAAGGTCATCGCTCCCGGCGCCCGCGGGCTGGGCAAGGGGCTGTGGAAACTCGGCGACGAGATCCTGATTGACGGACTGGTGGTTAACGGGTCCGCCCGTATGGTGGGCTGGCTCGCTGGCGTGGTGCGCCAGGTCCAGACGGGTTACCTCTATCACTACGCATTCGCCATGATTATCGGGCTCGCGCTGATGCTGGGCTGGCTGTTGATGAAGGGCTGAGACAGGAAGGAAACGACGGCTTATGGAGTTATCCCTGCTCAGTACGCTGATCTGGCTGCCGGTATTTGGCGGCCTGGCCGTGCTGGCTGTTGGCGATCGCCGTGCCGCCCTGTCGCGATGGGTGGCCCTGGGCGTCTCTGTGGTGACCTTCGTCGCTAGCGTTCCCCTGTTCGCCGGTTTCGACCGGACCACCGCGGCGATGCAGTTCGTGGAGCGGCATCCCTGGATCGAGCGGTTCCGCATCGAGTACTACCTCGGGGTGGACGGCATCTCGATGCCGCTGATCCTGCTGACCACTTTCGTCACCGTATTGGTGGTCATCGCAGGTTGGAAGGTGATCAGGGAGCGGCCGAGCCAGTACTTCGCTGCCTTCCTGGTCATGGAGGGGCTGATGAACGGCGTATTCGCGTCCCTGGATGCCATGCTGTTCTATGTCTTCTGGGAGGCGATGCTGATCCCGATGTTCATCATCATCGGCGTGTGGGGTGGCCCCCGCAGGATCTATGCGACGCTCAAGTTCTTCCTGTACACCTTCCTGGGCTCGGTGCTGATGCTGGTTGCCCTGATCTACCTGTACATGGGCTCGGGCAGTTATGCGATCCAGGATTTCTACACCTTCCCCTTGGGCATGCGGGAGCAGGTGCTGATATTCATCGCCTTCCTCACGGCATTTGCCGTCAAGGTGCCCATGTGGCCGGTCCACACCTGGTTGCCGGACGCCCACGTGGAGGCCCCCACTGGAGGGTCGGTGATCCTGGCCGCCATCATGCTCAAGATGGGGGGTTATGGATTCGTTCGATTCAGCCTCCCGATCACGCCCGACGCCAGCATGTCGCTGGACTGGCTGGTGCTGGTTCTGTCGCTGATCGCGGTGGTGTACATCGGTTTCGTCGCCCTGGTGCAGAGCGACATGAAAAAACTGATCGCCTATTCCTCCATCGCCCACATGGGGTTTGTCACACTGGGGTTCTTCCTCGGTTTCTCGATCCTGCGGAGGACCGGGGGGCTGGAGGGGGCAGGGATGGGCCTGGAAGGAGGCATGGTCCAGATGATCTCCCACGGCCTGGTCTCCGGGGCCCTGTTTCTCTGTGTCGGCGTGCTCTACGACCGGCTTCACAGCCGCGACATCGCGGCCTACGGGGGCGTGGCGAACACCATGCCGCGGTTCGCCGCACTGATGGTGTTCTTCGCCATGGCCAACGCCGGCCTTCCGGGGACCTCCGGCTTCGTCGGCGAGTTCCTCGTGATCCTGGCAAGTTTCAGGGCGAACCCCTGGTTCGCATTCCTGGCGGCCACGACCCTTGTGCTCGGCGCCGCCTACACGCTCTGGATGGTCAAACGGGTGGTCTTCGGCGAGGTGGCCAACGATGGCGTGGCCGGCCTGACGGATATCGACGCGCGGGAGGGACTTGTGCTCGGCGTCCTGGCGGTGGCGGTACTCGTACTGGGGGTCTGGCCTGCGCCGCTTCTGGAGGTGATGGGGCCGACGATTGAGAACTTGCTCGACTTGATGGTCCGGTCAAAGTTATGAGTGCGGTGAATCCCGTTTTCCAGACACCGGATTTCGCGCCCGCGTCGGCCGAGATCGTGGTCCTGGCTATGGCATGCGTCATCCTGGTGGCCGACCTGTTTATCCCGGACCGAAGGCGCTGGATTACATACGGTCTGTGCATGGCGACTCTGGCGCTGGCAGCCGCGGCGACCGCGTTCTGGGTGCCCGGCGGCACCATACTCACATTCTCGGATACCTTCGTATCAGACCCGCTTTCCCGCCTCCTGAAGCTGTTCACCTATGCGGTGGTGGCGACGGTGTTCCTCTACTCCCGCGAGTATCTCAGGGCGAGGGACCTCTTCAAGGGCGAGTATTACCTGCTCGCGATTTTCGCCACCCTGGGGATCATGGTGATGATCTCGGCTCACAGCATGCTGAGCCTGTACCTGGGGCTGGAACTGATGTCCCTGTCCCTGTACGCCATGGTGGCGTTCTCCCGGGACGATCCGGTGGCCGCCGAATCTGCCATGAAGTATTTCGTTCTTGGCGCCATCGCGTCAGGTTGCTTCCTGTTCGGCACCTCGATGCTCTACGGTGTGACTGGCTCACTGGACCTGGGCGAGATAGCCAGGGCAGTGACCGTCATGGACGAGTTGAATATCCATCTGCTGTTCGCCCTGTCGTTCATCCTGGTCGGTGTCGCATTCAAGTTCGGTGCCGTACCGTTCCACATGTGGATCCCCGACGTGTACCACGGGGCGCCGACGCCAGTGACCCTGTTCATCGGGTCGGCCGCCAAGGTGGCGTCCTTCGCCATGCTGCTGAGGGTTATCGTCGAGGGCCTGGGGGCGGTGCAGGAGAGCTGGAGCGGGATGCTGGTGGTACTTTCGGTGCTGTCCATGGGCCTCGGCAACGTGGTAGCCATCGCCCAGACCAATCTCAAGCGAATGCTTGCCTACTCGACCATCTCCCACGTCGGGTTCATCCTCATGGGTGTCCTGACCGGCAGCCGGGCTGGGGTCGAGTCAGCCCTCTTCTACACGCTAGCCTATGTGATCATGGCCACCGCGGCGTTCGGCATGATCCTCCTGTTGAGCCGTCAGGGATTCGAGGCGGACGAGCTGGAGGACTTCCGCGGGCTCAGCCGCCGCAGCCCCTGGTTTGCCGGGATCATGCTGGTGACGATGTTCAGTATGGCTGGCGTGCCGCCGTTCCTGGGATTCTGGGCCAAACTGGCGGTCCTCTGGGCCGCTGTAGACGCCGGCATGACCTGGCTGGCCGTGACCGGCGTAATCTTCTCGGTGATTGGGGCCTTCTATTACCTGCGCGTCATCAAGCTGATGTATTTCGACGAGCCGGAGACTGCCGGCGACATCGTCGCGGGGGCGGAATTCCGGCTACTGCTTTCGCTCAACGGGCTGTTGATACTGGTGCTCGGGATCTTCCCCCAAGGACTGATTGCCCTGTGCAATCAGGCGATTGCATTCTGACTCCCGAAGCGGGGATCTACTGGCTTCCCGCGGCAACCGGGCGGATTCGGGGCCCCACCCTAATTTGCATGTGGGGAGCGGGCCAAGCCCGACAGGTGCGTCAGGTCCGGTCTACATGCCGGTGGCAAAGCCGTAGCGATCAGAGGACCTACTTGTCGGCTCGTTTGATGGCGGCTGGCGATCACGGGCAAGGCTTTCCGGCTCGGGGAGTCGTGTAAGACATTATCGGAGTATTGGGTCAGGAGACATCAGGCATGCATTGCAAGGAGACCAGATCATGGTTCCAAGAGCAGGGTTGGGAGTATTGGCCACGCTGTTAGTGCCCGGGCTCGGGATGCCGACGGCCCCGAGGACAAGGGGTGGCACGGCGAGGTGATGCCCTATTTCTGGGGTGTCGGTATCGACGGGAAGCTCAGGGTTGACGATCAGACCACCCACGTGCATTACAGTCTTAGTGTCGTCATTGACTCGTTGGACTGGTAGGCCGAGGTGATGGCGTCTCTGCAGTACGACCGCTGGGCCTTCTTCGGCCAGGTGGATTACGTCGTCCTGGACTCCTTCGATACGCCGCCGAACGTGGATATGACGCTGGATACCTACATTGCGACTCTGGGAGTCGGCCGAATCTTCTACGGCAAGAAGGACAGGTCCTACCAGCTCATGGTGGGCGTGCGCCAGACGGGCATGGACGCCAAGGTCGATACGCCGGCCGGCAGCCGCAAATCCTCCCCGGACGTGGTCGATTACCTGTTGATCTTCCCGCCGGATATCCCCTTGTCCGAGCACTGGACCTTCAATCCGCTGATGTCGGCGGGCACCGGGGACTCGGAATACCAGTGGGAATTGTGGCCCCAGTGCCAGTACGGGTTCTCCGATCGCTGGGTCGGCCGGATCGGCTATCGCAACCTTCATTACAAGCTCGACCAAAAGGACAACACCGACGTCAATCTCGACTTCCGGGGCGTGATGCTGGGGTTTGGGGTGACCTGGTAGCGGCCAATCCGAAATGATGGATGGGGACCCTTTTCCCGGTGCCACGCCCCGGATACGGTCCGCGCCCAGGACCCGACTTTTTTCAGCCTGGGCCCTGGTTTGCACTAGGGCGTTTCGGGACGCAATTAAACTTAATTTAATCAGTAGCTTATGGTTCTTTTCTGGCAAGCCTCCCAATTCATCCACGCAGGTGTTGGAAAACCGGGGTCCAGTTTGTATAATCCTGCCCCAGCGAGTGCGGGGTGGAGCAGTCTGGCAGCTCGTCGGGCTCATAACCCGAAGGTCGCAGGTTCAAATCCTGCCCCCGCTACCAAGCTTTTCTAGAGAAAGCCCCGCTGGGGCTTTTTCTATTTTTCGGACCGGGATCTGGCGGTCAGGCGGCGGCGGCTACTCGAGTGGGGTGCCGGACCGGCCGCCGGGAAAAGTGGGCCGCATGGCCCATTTTTCGTATGGGTGCATGGGTATGAACGTCAGCGAACTGACCGAGTTGCTGGAGCCGGAGGTCAACACCCTGGGCTACGACCTGGTGGACCTGGAACTCAGACTGGGCGGTCGCAGCGGGCTGATCCGTCTGTTCATCGACAGTGAGGGCGGCATCACCCTGGAGGACTGCGAGCGCGTCAGCCACCAGGTCAGCGCCCTGCTGGACGTAGAAGACCCCATACCCGGGCATTACGTCCTGGAGGTGTCTTCGCCGGGGCTGAATCGCCGGCTGCGAAGGCCCGCCGATTTCGCCCGCTTCAGCGGCGAGAGAGCGAAGGTTGAACTGGCCGCGCCCAACGAGGACGGCAGGCGTCGCTTTACCGGCGTGCTCGCGTCGGTGGATGAGGACGGTTTTGCGATCGAGGTGGACGGCGTGGCCTATCGCCTGAGATTTGACGAAGTGGAAACGGCGCGCTTGGCGCCCGAGATAAAGGTCTAGCGGACTGAACATATGACCATGAACAAGGAAATTTTGATGGTTGTCGACGCCGTCTCGAACGAGAAAGGCGTGGATAAAGAGATCATTTTTGAGGCCATCGAAGCGGCTCTGGCGTCGGCTACCCGCAAGCGGCATGGAGAGGACATCGACGTCCGGGTCGCTATCGATCGGGAGACGGGCGATTACGAGACGTTCCGCCGATGGAAGGTGTTTGCCGACGACTCGACCGAGTTGGAGGAACCCCAGCGCGAGCTGCGACTCGATGACGCCGTGGACATCGACCCGGCGGCCGAGCCCGAGGGCTTTGTCGAGGTGCCGATGGAATCCATCGCCTTCGGCAGGATCGCCGCCCAGACGGCCAAGCAAGTCATCGTCCAGAAGGTCCGCGAGGCCGAGCGCGCCCAGGTGGTCGAGGAGTTCCAGGAGCGGGTCGGCGAGATGGTGTCCGGCCTGGTCAAGCGGGTGGATCGTAACGGAATCTTCGTCGATCTTGGCGGTAACGCGGAGGCCTTCATCTCTCGCGAGGACATGATCCCGAGGGAGCCGGTCAGGCCCCAGGACAGGATCAAGGGTTTGCTGCGGGAGGTCCGCTCCGAGCAGCGCGGGCCGCAGCTCTTCCTTACCCGTACCTCTCCCCAGTTCCTGGTCGAGTTGTTCAAGATCGAAGTGCCCGAGGTTGGCCAGGATCTGATCAAGATTTTGGGTGCGGCCCGGGACCCCGGGCTGAGGGCCAAGATCGCGGTGCGCAGCCTGGATCAGCGGATCGATCCGGTCGGTGCCTGCGTCGGCATGCGCGGCTCCCGGGTACAGGCCGTCTCCAACGAACTGGCGGGCGAGCGCGTGGACATCATCCTCTGGGACGACAACCCGGCCCAGTTCGTGATCAACGCCATGTCCCCGGCGGAAGTGGTCTCGATCGTCGTCGATGAGGAGGACCACAGCATGGATGTGGCCGTGGAAGAGGAAAAGCTCTCCCAGGCCATCGGGCGCGGCGGCCAGAACGTGCGCCTGGCGAGCGAGCTTACCGGCTGGGAGCTTAACGTCATGACCGCGGAAGACGCTGAGGATAAGAACGAGCGCGAGTCGAAGGATCTCGGCGAAACCTTCATGAAGCAGCTCGACGTGGACGAGGAGATCGCGCTGATTCTGGTCCAGGAGGGATTCTCAAGTATCGAGGAAATCGCCTACGTCCCCGAATCCGAGCTGGTCGAGATCGAAGAGTTCGACCCGGACATCGTGACGGAACTCCGTAACCGCGCCCGTGATGTGTTGATCACCCAGGCGATCGTGAGGGAAGAGAAGATCGACGAGGCCGAGCCTGCCGAGGATCTTTTGTCCCTCGATGGCATGAGTAAGGAACTGGCCTTCCTGCTGGCAAGCAAGGGCGTGGTCACCCGTGAGGACCTGGCCGAGCAGGCCGTGGATGATCTCGAGGACATCGAGGACCTCGATCCGGAGAAGGCGGGCGAACTGATCATGGCGGCCAGGGCGCATTGGTTCGAAGAAGCCGAACAAGCCGAAAGCGCCTGAGATCCAGGAAGATAGACATATGAGTGACGTCACCATTTCACAGTTCGCAGACGTACTGAAGGTACCGGTCGACCGGCTGCTGACGCAGCTGGAAGAGGCCGGGATATCAGTGGGCGGCCCGGACGACAGAATCAGCGACGAGGCCAAGCTGGAACTTCTCACCTTCCTGCGACAGAGTCACGGACGCCAGGCCGCCAGCGCCGCCCCCCGCAAGATCACCCTGAAGCGCAAGACCCAGAGCGAATTGCGTCAGGCTGCCGGGCAGGGCCGCAGCCGGACGGTGAACGTCGAGGTCCGGAAGAAGCGCACCTACGTAAAGCGCGACGTGCTCGAGGAGCAGGCGCGCCAGCAACAGGAAGTGCTCGACCAGCAGCGCCGGGAGGAAGAGGAGGCGAAGCTGGCAGAGGAACGTCGTCTCCAGGAGGAAGTGGACAAGCGGAAGGCCGAAGAGGAGCAGGAACTCAAGGCGCAGCAGCTCGAGGAGCAGGAGAAGGCAGAGGAAGAGGCCCGCAAGAAGGCAGAGGAAGAGGCCCGCCTGCTCGCGGAGGCGGAGGCCCAGCGTCTGCTCGAGGAACAGGCCCGCCGTGCGGCCGAGGCCCGGCAGCGCGCAGAGACCGGCCGCGATCACGATGCCGCCAAGGAACGCAAGCAGAAGGAAGACGCGGCCAAGACGCGCTATGGACGTAAGGAGCTGCACGTCACCGGCGCAAAGGGCGGTCGACGCCGCAAGCGCGCGACCCCCCGCAGGTCGGGACCGGTCACGGTGGAATCCCGCCATGGTTTCGAGCGGCCCACGGCCCCCGTGGTCCGCGAGGTCGATATCCCGGAGACCATCACAGTGGGCGATCTGGCACAGAAGATGGCGGTCAAGGCGGGCGAAGTCATCAAGGCCATGATGGGCATGGGCGTGATGGCAACCATCAACCAGGTCATCGATCAGGACACCGCCCAGGTCGTAGTCGAGGAGATGGGACACAAGCCAAGGCTCCTCAAGGAGAACCAGATCGAGGACGTCGTCGTCGAGGCCGGCAAGCCTGAGGGCGAGGAGATCCAGCGTGCTCCGGTGGTCACGATCATGGGTCACGTGGACCACGGCAAGACCTCGCTTCTGGACTATATCCGGCGCAGCCACGTAGCTGAGGGGGAAGCGGGCGGCATCACGCAGCATATCGGCGCCTATGTGGTGGAGATAGACAAGGGCAAGATCACGTTCCTGGACACCCCGGGCCATGCGGCGTTCACGGCTATGCGCGCACGCGGAGCCCAGGTCACCGACATCGTGATCCTGGTGGTCGCCGCGGACGACGGGGTCATGCCCCAGACCATAGAAGCCATCCAGCACGCCCGGGCCGCAGAGGTGCCAATAGTGGTGGCCGTCAACAAGATCGACCGGCCCGACGCGGACCCGGACCGGGTCAAGAACGAACTCTCCCAGCACAACGTGATTCCGGAGGACTGGGGCGGAGACACTATGTTCGTCAACGTCTCGGCCAAGACCGGAGACGGCATCGACAGCCTGCTGGAATCGATCCTGCTGCAGGCGGAAGTGCTCGAGCTGAAGGCCGCACCCGAAGGTCCGGCCAGCGGCGTCGTAGTGGAATCGAGCCTGGAGAAAGGCCGTGGCGCGGTAGCCACCGTGCTTGTCCACCAGGGAAAGCTGTCTGTCGGTGACGCGGTGCTCGTGGGTCAGCAGTACGGGCGTGTGCGGGCCATGTTCGATGAGAATGGCCAGCCGGTGGAGCACGCCGGCCCTTCGATGCCGGTGCAGCTACTCGGGCTGTCCGGGACACCAAATGCCGGTGATGATCTCGTGGTGCTTACCGACGAACGCAAGGCCCGTGAAGTGGCCGAACATCGCCAGGGCAAGACCCGCGACGTGAAGCTGGCACGCCAGCAGGCAGCGCGCCTCGAAGACGTGTTTACGCGGATGGAGGAGGGCGCGGCGGATACCGTCCAGCTGCTCATCAAGGCTGATGTGCAGGGTAGCGCCGAGGCATTGCGGGATGCGCTGACGAGTCTCTCCAACGAGAACGTGACGGTCAAGGTCATCGTCAACAGCGTCGGCGGAATTACCGAGTCCGACATCAATCTGGCCGCTGCCTCAGAGGCTATCGTGATCGGCTTCAATACCCGGGCCGACTCGGGCGCCCGCCAGGCGATCAAGGACACCGGCGTGGACGTGCGTTATTACAGCATCATCTACGAGGCCATCGACGACGTGAAGGCGGCGATCCTCGGTATGTTGTCGCCGGAGATCCGGGAACAGATCGTCGGGCTCGCCGAGGTCCGCGAAGTGTTTCGCTCACCCAAGTTCGGGCAAGTCGCCGGCTGCATGGTCGTGGACGGCTATGTCCGCCGGAACAATCCCATCAGGGTTCTGCGGGATAACGTCGTTATCTTCGAGGGCGAACTGGAATCGCTGCGTCGTTTCAAGGACGACGTCAACGAGGTCCGGGCGGGGACGGAGTGCGGAATCGGCGTCAAGAACTACAATGACGTGCGGGCCGGGGACCAGATCGAGTGTTACGAGCGGATCGAGGTCGCCCGTACGCTGTAAGTCGAGCCGCCCGGCCGACAGACCCGGAGTCCGATCAATGAGCAGGGAGTTTTCCAGAAGCCGACGCCTGGCCGAGCAGATCAAACGCAATCTGAGCGAGATCGTCAGGCGGGAGTTGAAGGATCCCCGGCTGCAGTTCCTGACCATTACGAGCGTGGACATCTCCGGTGATTTCTCCCATGCCAAGGTGTATTACAGCCTGCTGCAGCCGGATGCCGACCCCGGCCCTGCGCAAGCAGCGCTGGATCGGGCGGCCGGTTTCGTGCGGGCACAGCTTGGCAAGAGCATGCGTGTCCGCCAGATCCCCGAGTTGCATTTCCTCCATGACGCAAGCATCTCCGAGGGAGCCCGCATCAGCACGTTGATCGATGACGCGCTGGAACAGGACCGGCGGCGGCATCCGGACGATGACTGAGCGCGGCGCGGCCTCCGCCGGCGCGCAGGATCGCAGGAAACAGAGTCCGGGAGGCCCGGTGGGACAGAGAAAACGCCGGGATGTAACCGGCATCCTTGTGCTGGATAAGCCCAGCGGAATGACCTCCAACATGGCGCTGCAACGGGTTCGGAGCCTGTTCGGGGCCAGGAAGGCCGGCCACACTGGCAGCCTGGATCCGCTGGCCAGTGGCGTGCTGCCGATCTGCCTGGGTGAGGCCACCAAGATCAGCGGACTGCTGCTGGATGCGCGCAAGTGTTACGAAGTGGTCGCCAGACTGGGGCAGCGCACCGATACGGGAGATGCCGACGGAGCGGTCGTGGAAGAGAAGGACTGGTCCCATGTGGACCTGGCGCGAATCCGCGACGCGCTGCCCGGATTCACCGGCGAAATCGAGCAGGTGCCGCCGATGTATTCCGCCCTCAAGCACGAGGGACGTCGGCTTTACGAGCTCGCCCGGCAAGGGAAGACAGTGGCGCGGGCCCCACGGCCGGTGACAATCCACTCGATCGAGGTCCTGGGGCTGAATGGCCCCGATATGGGGCTGAGGGTGTGCTGCTCCAAGGGCACCTACGTACGGACCTTGGTGGAGGATATTGCGGCGGCACTTGGCACGATTGCCCATGTGGTGCTCCTTCGGCGGGTGGCTGCAGGATGCCTTGACCAGTCGCGCATGATCACGATGGCTGTAATCGAGGAGGTTGCGGCTCGTGGCCCGGAGGCCCTGGACGCCCTGCTGGAGGCGCCTGATACGGTGCTTCCTGAGTTGCCGCGGGTCGTGGCGGACACAGACCAGGCTCGACGGCTCGTCTCCGGCCAGCAGGTCGAAACGCCGCCGGGGGCACGGCCCGGATTGGTTCGGCTCTATGGTCCCGAAGGGCGATTCCTCGGCCTCGGACGGGTTAGGGAAGACGGAAGGCTGGCGCCGCAGCGGATGTTTCAGGTCGATGCCCCACCGGAACCGAGTCATGTTTCCGGGGCGGGGAACAAGGAAACTTGAGGCGCCAGACGCCGGAAGGGTAAAATACCGCGCTTTTGTCAGGGCAAATCACCATTTTCATCGGGAGGATTCAGATGCCCATCAGTAGTGATCGCAAACAGGACATAATCGAGGAATTTCGGAGGGCTGGAACCGACACTGGCTCGCCGGAGGTTCAGGTTGCTCTTCTGTCGGCGCGTATCAATGAGCTCACTGCCCATTTCGCCGATCACAAGAAAGACCATCACTCCCGCCGTGGTCTGCTTCGCATGGTGAACCAGCGGCGCAAGCTGCTCGATTATCTGAAGAGAAAGGATCCTGCTCGCTATCAGGATCTCATCGCACGCCTCGGTCTGCGCCGGTAAACGGCCGCGACGCGAGACGCGTCGGTCAAATTCAAACGTATCAACAGGTAGTCAATGTGAAGCCAATCAAGAAAACTTTTCAGTATGGTAGCCATACGGTCACCATGGAGACCGGCGAGGTCGCTCGCCAGGCAGACGGCGCCGTCATCGTCAGCATGTCCGATACCGTCGTGCTCGTCACGGCCGTTGGGCGCAGGGAAGCCAAGTCCGGTCAGGCGTTTTTCCCCCTGACCGTCAATTATCAGGAGAAGACCTACGCAGCAGGCCGGATTCCCGGCGGCTTTTTCAAGCGCGAGGGTCGCCCTTCGGAGAAAGAGACGCTGACCTCGCGACTGATCGATCGTCCGATACGCCCCCTGTTCCCCAAAGGATTCCTGAACGAGATCCAGGTTGTGGCGACGGTCATCTCCGCCAACGCGGACGTGGACCCGGATATCCCGGCGCTACTCGGCGCCTCTGCCGCCCTGATGATCTCGGGCATCCCATTCAAGGGCCCGATCGGCGCCGCGAGAGTGGGGTACCGGGACGGCGGCTATATCCTCAATCCCACCGGTACTCAGCTCGCCGAATCCGACCTCGATCTTGTCGTGGCCGGCACCGAGAGCGCGGTCCTGATGGTCGAATCGGAGGCGCATATTCTCCCCGAGGACGTCATGCTCGGCGCGGTCATGTTCGGGCACGAGCAGATGCAGGCTGCGATCGATGTCATCAAGGAACTCGCCGCCGAAGCTGGCAAACCCGACTGGGAGTGGGAGGCGCCTGCCACCGATCCCGAGCTGTCAGCGGCCGTTGCCTCGCTTGTCGAGGACGCCCTGCGCGAGGCGTACCGGATCACCGAGAAACAGGCCCGGTACGGCCGCGTCGACGAGCTTCGCAGCCAGGCATGTATTGCTCTCGCCGATGGCGACGAAGCTCGCTGGACCACTGACGAGGTGGCCGCGGAGTTCGGCGCGCTGGAAAGCCGCATCGTTCGTGGCCGTGTCCTAAAGGGAGCGCCGCGCATCGACGGGCGGGATCACAAAACTGTTCGCGACATTGCTGTACGGGTCGGGTTACTGCCGCGCACCCACGGTTCGGCGCTGTTTACTCGCGGTGAGACCCAGGCTCTGGTCACGACTACGCTGGGTACCGGCAGAGACGCCCAGATCGTGGACGCGCTGGAAGGGGAGCGGAAGGATGCCTTCATGCTCCACTACAATTTCCCTCCCTACTGCGTTGGCGAGACTGGATTCATGGGATCGCCCAAGCGGCGAGAGATCGGTCACGGCAAACTGGCCAGGCGGGGCATCCAGGCCGTCCTGCCGGAGATGCAGAGTTTCCCCTATGTGTTGCGAGTGGTCTCAGAAATCACCGAATCCAACGGCTCCAGTTCGATGGCGTCGGTCTGCGGTACCAGCCTGAGCCTCATGGACGCCGGTGTCCCGATCGCGGCCCCGGTCGCCGGAGTGGCCATGGGTCTGGTGAAGGGTGATGACAGCTATACCGTCCTCACCGACATCCTCGGTGACGAGGATCACCTGGGCGACATGGACTTCAAGGTTGCCGGAACCCAGGAAGGCGTCACGGCGCTGCAGATGGACATCAAGATCGATGGCATCACGCGGGAGATCATGGCCGATGCTTTGCAGCAGGCCCGGGATGCCCGGCTGCACATCCTCGGCGAGATGGACAAGGTCCTCGCCAAGCCGCGGGACAAGATGTCCGACTGGGCGCCGACAATCATCACCTTCAAGATCGATCCGGAGAAGATCCGCGAGGTCATCGGTAAGGGTGGGGCCGTTATCCGCGCTCTTACCGAAGAGACGGGCGCAACTATCGACATCGAGAACGACGGGACGGTCAAGATCGCCTCCGTGGACGGTGATTCAGGCCGCGAGGCCCGGCGCCGGATCGACCTGATCACGGCCGATGTGGAGGTCGGGCAGATCTACGACGGAACGGTGGCTCGTCTGATGGATTTTGGGGCCTTCGTGACTATCCTCCCCGGCAAGGACGGGCTGGTCCATATCTCGCAGATATCGGAGGACCGCGTGGAGCGGGTGAGCGACCGGCTGAAGGAGGGGGACCAGGTGCGGGTCAAGGTGCTCGAGGTCGATCGGCAGGGGCGAATCCGCCTCAGCATGAGGGGCCTTGACGCGGCCTGACACACGCTGTCATCGTTGCATTGCAAAGGGGCCTGTAAGGGCCCCTTTCGTTTTTGGAAAACGACATGAGGAAGGGCGGGTAACTTACGGAAAAATAAAAAAAGCCCCCTCAAAGAGGGGGCCGAATCTGGACGCTTAGAGCGACCATATGGAGGAGACGAACTACATGATGCAATGCATCATTGATGCGTTGCACAATACTCTCGTCAAGTTATGAAGTCAACCCCCCGACGGGGCCGGTTGACGAAGTCTGGAGTGGACTACTTCCGCGGATGGGACGATTTGCGCTTGGCCGCGGGTTCCGGCTTTTCGTCGGTCCGGCCGGCGCCAATAGTCCGGAGGATATCTTCCTGGACGCTCTTCCAGCGGGTGTAGTTCTTCTGGGCGATGTCGGTCACCATGCCCACCGGATCGAGGCCGACGACGCTTTTGACGCGGTCGCGGACCTGCTGTTGCTGATTCATGAAAAGCTTGATGCTCTGATCCAGATAGCTGCCCACGAATCCATGCATGGCGCCCCCATAGGACCTGATGACATGAGACAGGAAATCCCGGCTCATGATGGGTTCGCCGCTCTGTTCCTGCTCGCTGATGACCTGCAGCAGGATATTCCTGGTGATGTCTTGCCCGGATTTCTTTTCGATGACGACGAAGTCGACCTTTTCGAGGACCAGCCGCCGCACATCGGCGAGCGTGATGTATCGACTCTCCTCGGTATCGTAAAGCCGACGGTTCGGGTACTTCTTTATCGTTCTGGTATCGCTCATGGTCGGTCATTCCCCGTGCGTGATCGGCGCCCTATAGATGTTTCCGCCAGCTCTCTGTGGGCTGCGATGTTGCAGTGATGCCCCGCAACATTGCCGACAAAGATAGTACATTATGGGGGCAAAGAGAAAGCCCACTCATTCAATGGCGACCGCCGCGCCCCGGCGAGGCTGGCGTACACGATGGGGCCACCGGCTGACACCCCAGTCGATCAGCTCCGCCGGCGCAGCATTCTGTAGGCCCTGTGGCGGATTGAGTCCGAGAAAGCCCAGGGCCCTGCCCAGGGAATGACTGGCGTCTTTCTGTTTCAGCGGTGCCGCCCCGGTCTGCTTGCTCAGTTTCTTGCCGCCGGCCGTCGTCACCAGGGGCAGATGGAGATATCCGGGGGTAGGCAGGTCAAGGGCCTGCTGCAGGACGATCTGGCCGGGCGTCGAATCCAGTAGGTCCCGACCCCTCACGACCTCGGTGATACCCTGGGCTGCGTCATCGACGACAACGACGAGCTGGTAGGCGAACAGGCCATCGCGACGCCTGAGCGCGAAATCGCCGCTTGCCTGCCGCAGATCCTGGCTGAACATACCCAGCTCCAGATCCTCAAATTCGACGATTCCGTCTGGCACCCGCAGCCGGTAGGCCGATCGGCGCCCGGGTCGCAGTGGCCCGTCCCGGCAGAGCCCGGGATAAATGGTCGTCGCCGAACCGGTCAGGGCAAGGTTGCGCGCCTTGATATCGCTCCGGGTACAGGTGCATGGATAGGCCAGATCCTGCTCGCAGAGTGTATCCAGCGCGACCGCATACCTGTCAAGGCGGTGGCTCTGGTAAACAATCTCCCCGTCCCACTGCAAACCATGCCATTCCAGCGCCCGCAGGATTTCGCCGGTGGCCCCCGGTTGTTCCCTGGGCGGGTCGATGTCCTCCACCCGCACAAGCCATCGCCCAGCCTGGCTGCGGGCTCTCAGGTAGCTGCCCAGGGCAGCCACCAGCGACCCGAGATGGAGCGGACCGGTAGGAGAGGGGGCGAATCGGCCCGTGTAGGGGATGCTTGCCGGGGTCATCGCGGGCTGACGCGACGGGTCCTGGCGGCGCCGTGCGGGAGCGAGGTATTCCGTTGCCTAGCGATCGTCCCAGTCGCGGTACTGCCTCTCGGCCAGCTCCCGCCGTTCCTGGGCCTCGACGGATAGAGTAGCGACCGGCCTGGCCTCCAGCCGCTTGAGACCAATCTCCTCGCCGGTCTCGGCGCAGTAGCCGTACGATCCGTCCTCGATGCGTTTAAGGGCGGAGTCGATCTTGCGCAACAGCTTTCTTTCCCTGTCCCGGGTCCGGAGTTCGAGGCTGAACTCAGATTCCTGGGTGGCACGGTCGTTGGGGTCCGGAAAATTTGCGGCCTCGTCCTTCATGTGATGGACGGTCCGGTCGACTTCTTCCATGAGTTCGCGTTTCCAGGAGATGAGGATCTGTCGGAAATGCGCGAGCATTTCGTCGCTCATGTAGTCCTCGCGAGCACGCTGATGGTAGGGCTGGAATCCGTGCAGGGGGCCATGTGCGCCGAAACGCTTCTTCTTGCCCCCGGAGACGCGCTTGCTTCTTGTCTTCTTACGCGGCGTCGGTTTGTGTGCGGCGACCTTCGTCCTGGCAGGGGCCCTCTTTGACGCCGTTTTCTTCTTGGTCGCCGGCTTTTTCCTGGAGGCGGGCTTCTTCTTCGCCGCGGGCTTCTTCTTCGCCGCGGGCTTCTTCTTCGCCGCGGGCTTCTTCTTCGCCGCGGGCTTCTTCTTCGCCGCGGGCTTCTTCTTCGCCGCGGGCTTCTTCTTCGCCACAGGCTTCTTCTTCGCCACGGATTTCTTGCGCGGCGCAGCTTTCTTCTTTACGGCGGACTTCTTCCTGCTCGTGACTCTCTTCTTCGACGTTGCCGACCGGATCGCAGCAGCCTTCTTTCTGCCCTTGGTCCTGGCGGCGGAGGAGGCTTTCGCCTTCTTGCGGCTGACTGCTTTCTTGCTGGTAGCTTTCTTGCTGGCTGGCATCAATTGTCTCCGAGCCATGGCGTTTGTGTTCGCGGTGCGAGTCCCGAGCCGGCCTTGCTGCGATGCCGAATCCCGCGGGAGCCGCGTTTCAAACGGGCCTTTTTATCTACTTTTGGTCTCCGAGTCCAGCCCTTTCAATCCTGGCCCTGGCGGCGGTGATCGCGCGGAAGGTCCACGGGCTCGGCCGGCGTCCAGCCTTTGGCCCGGTGCTCGGCGACAACAGAGGTGTATATGCCGCCGCGCACGTTGAAATCCGCGGCCAGCCTCAGGAACCGCGGATCGATGGCCGCGACGATATCGTCCATGATGCTATTGGTCACGGCCTCATGAAATGCACCCTGGTCGCGGTAAGACCATATGTAGAGCTTGAGGGACTTCAGCTCCACGCACAGGCGATCGGGCACGTATTCAAGCAGCAACTCTGCGAAGTCCGGTTGCCCGGTCTTTGGGCACAGGCAGGTAAATTCCGGCACCTCTATCCGGATGGTGTAGTCCCGCTCCGGATTGGGATTGTCGAAGGTCTCGATTTCTCCGGACGGTCCGGGGCGAGGATCGGGAAAGTCGGTACGGGGCATCGGGACTGAACTCCAGCACGCCGTGGCGGGCAAGTGTTAAATGTGGCGGATTAATTTACACTACACCGTTTTTCGCGGCCATCGGTCCCTCGTTCCGTCTAAGTATGCGACTCAGCAAGATAAAACTCTCGGGATTCAAGTCGTTTGTGGATCCCACGACCCTGCATTTCCCCAGTAATCTCCTTGGCGTCGTTGGCCCGAACGGCTGCGGAAAGTCCAATGTCATCGACGCTGTCCGCTGGGTGATGGGAGAGTCCTCTGCCAAGACTCTGCGCGGCGACTCGATGGCTGACGTGATTTTCAACGGCTCCAGCGCCCGGAAACCGGTGGGGACGGCCACGGTCGAGCTGATTTTTGACAATTCCGACGGCAAGGTGGGCGGCCAATACGCTGGATATGCAGAGATTTCGGTGAAGCGGGTTTGCTCCAGGGATGGGACCTCCGCCTACTATCTGAACAACGCCCGCTGCCGGAGGAAGGACATTACCGGTATCTTCCTCGGAACGGGTCTGGGGCCACGGAGCTATTCGATCATCGAGCAGGGGATGATTTCTCGCCTGATCGAGGCCAAGCCCGAGGAGCTTAGGGTCTACCTCGAGGAAGCGGCCGGGATTTCGAAGTATAAGGAGCGGCGACGCGAAACCGAGACCAGGATCCGCCACACCAAGGAGAATCTCAGCCGTCTGAACGATCTCCGAGAGGAGATCGAGAATCATATCCGGCATCTGGAACGCCAGGCCAGGACGGCCGAGCGCTACAAGAAGCAGAAACAGAAAGAGAGGCAGCTGCGAGCAGAGTTGCTGGCTCTGCGCCTGGGAGAACTCGAGGCCCAGGAGTCCCAACAGGGCAGCATCGTCAGGGAGCGCGAGACTGGCCTCCAGGCGGCCATTGCACGTCTTCGGGATGTGGAGGCCAATATCGAGAAGGGGCGGGAAGCCCATGCCGCCGACAGCGATGCCTTGAACGAGGTTCAGGGACGGTACTACCGGGTCGGTGCGGAGATCGCCCGCCTGGAACAGTCGATCCAGCATGCCACTGAGATGCGGGCCAGGCAGCAGGCAGATCTGGCGCAGGTCGAAGCCGCGCTCCGGGATCTACGTCAACACATCGAGCGGGACGAGGCCCAGATCCAGGACCTGAGCCGGACCCTGGGTGAACTCGGGCCTGGCCTCGAGGCGGCCCAAGCTGCTGAATCCTCGTCGGCGGAGGCGCTCAGCTCTGCCGAGCAGGATATGGAGAACTGGCAACTCAGATGGGACCGGTTCAAGGAAGAAGCTGGCGACGCCACCCGGGTCGCCGATGTCGAAAAGGCCCGGATGGAGCAGATCGAGACCCAGATGCGGCGTCTCGTCGAGAGGCGTGAACGCTGCTCGGCCGAAATCGCCCGGTTGTCCGGGCTCCTGGGCGGGAACGAGATTGCCCAGCTGGAGGCTGAAGAGCGGGAGACCGACAAGGCGGCGGGCGACCTCGATGTCGAGATTCAACAAGTCAAACAGGAGATCGAGGACCTCAAGCAGTCCGAAAAGCAGCTCACGGCCGATCTGGACGGGGCCCGCGGCGAGCTGCAAAAGACGGCGGGGGAGCTGGCATCCCTGGAAGCCCTCCAGGAAGCGGCCCTGGGGCGCAAGGACGGCGCGGTGATGGCTTGGCTTCAGGGCCGGGGTCTGGATCGGGAACCGCGTCTCGCCGAGCGGCTGGAGGTCGAAGCCGGCTGGGAGAGTGCCGCGGAAACGGTTCTGGGAGGATACCTGGAGGCGATCTGTGTAGACGGGATCGACGATGTCGCCATGGCCCTCGACGGGCTCAGCCACGGCACTGTCAGCTTCCTCGAGTCCGCAGGCGAAGCGCTGGCATCTCCCGCGGAAAGAGGCCACCTGCTGGACAAGGTTGCCGGACCGGTCGGATTGGATCGGCTGCTCGCAGGAGTCCGGGTGGCTGATAGCCTCGCTGAGGCGTTGGCGGCACGGATGGCACTGCAGCCGAGCGAGTCCATCATTACACGGGAGGGCATCTGGATCGGACGAGGCTGGCTGCGGCTGCATCGTGCGGCGGACGAACAGGGCGGACTGCTCCAGCGGGAGCAGGACATCCGCGAGCGCAGACAGCGACTGGCGGCCCTTCAGGCGGATGTGGAGGATCTCGAGCGGCGCGGCAGTGACATCGAGGAGAACATACATTCCCGCGAACGGCGCCGCGACAGTATCCAGGAGCAGATCAACGATGCCCACCGCCGGCATGGTGACATTCGCGGCCGGCTGAGTTCGATCAGGGCTCGCCAGGAGCAGACCATATCCCAGGTGACTCAGTTCAAGGCCGAGGCCGCCGAGGTCGATGCTCACCTGCAGGAAGCGGAAGAGAAGATCCGAGCGTCCCGGCGCGCCCTGGAGGCGTCGATTGGACAGATGTCCATTTTCGAGGCAAGACGGCAGGAACTTCAGCAGCAGCGTACCCAGCTACAGGAGGCCCTCGAGGCGTCCCGGGAGCGGGCCCGCGCGGACCGCTCCGCCGCCCATGACATGGCCATCCAGGTGGAGTCGAGGAAGTCGACCAGGGACTCGGCCAGCGTCGCGCTCGACAGGCTTCGGGCCCAGGTATCCCAGTCCACGCAGCGGTACGAAGATCTGCAGTCGCAATTGGCGGCAGGACAGGACCCGATCAGAGATCAACAGAAGCAGCTGGACGCCTGCCTCAAGCAGCAGCTCGAGATCGAGGCCCAGCTGTCGGCCGCCCGCGACAAGGTTCAGGGGGCGGACAACCAGCTTCGCGCCCTGCAGGAGCAGCGCCAGGCCCGGGAAAGGGAGAGCGAGGAGATCCGTTCGAGCCTTGACGAACTCAGGCTAGCGGCGCGTGAGGTGCAGGTCCGACTGCAGACAGCAGCCGAGCAATTCGCTGAGACAGGCTTCGACCTGGATGGGCTGAGGGCGGAACTCGATCCCGAGGCGTCGATCCCGGGGTGGGAGGAGGCAGTTGAGAAGTTGTCCGCCAGGATTCAGCGATTGGGCCCGATCAACCTGGCATCGATTGATGAACTGAAGGAACAGAGTGAACGCAAGGCCTATCTGGATGCCCAGTTCGAGGACCTCACCGAGGCGCTGAACACCCTCGAAAGCGCCATACGACGCATCGACCGCGAGACCCGCACCCGATTCCGCGAGACTTTTGACCGGGTCAACACCGGTATGAAAGAGATTTTCCCGCGTCTGTTCGGTGGGGGGCACGCCTACCTCGAGTTGACCGGCGAGGATATGCTCGACGCCGGCGTGACCGTCATGGCCAGGCCGCCAGGGAAAAGGATAAGCACGATCCACCTGCTGTCTGGCGGTGAGAAAGCCCTGACGGCGGTGGCGCTGGTGTTCGCGATTTTCCAGCTCAATCCGGCGCCGTTCTGCATGCTGGATGAGGTGGATGCACCCCTGGATGATGCCAACGTGGGGCGTTTTTGCGATATCGTCCGGGACATGTCCGACCGGGTGCAATTCATTGTGATTACCCATAACAAAGTGACCATGGAAATGACCCATCAGCTGGCCGGGGTAACCATGCTCGAGCCGGGCGTTTCTCGTCTGGTCGCCGTGGATCTCGATCAGGCGGTGCAGATGGCGGCGATGTGACCGGAGACCCGATGTCGGAGCTTCGATGGATAATCGGCCTGGTTGGGCTGGGTGTGATCGTGGCCCTTTACTTCTGGGGCAGGAGCCGGGCTGCAGCCAGGCACGCCAGGGAGCAGTCCGGGCGGGTGGAGCCGAGCATCGACCGGATCGCGTCTCGTCAATCCGCCGAGCCTGGCGCTCCGATGTCCTCTACCGACCGGAAATGGATGCAGTTCCCGGAGCCCGAGATCCGGAGGCAGACGAGCGTGCCTTCCGCCGAATCGGTCGGCCGTGCGGATGGCTCCCGGAAAGCGGCCGGGGCCCCGGTGATGCCCCGCAAGATACTGGTGCTCCACGTCCGCGCGGCGGCTGGAGAAGATTTCACCGGGCCAGGTTTGTTGCAGGCCCTGCAGGAGGAAGGTCTGACACACGGCCAGTATGATGCGTTCCATTGTCTCAACGACCAGGGTGAATCCGTCTTCACTATCGTCAACATGATGGAGCCCGGCACCTTTCCAATAGACGAAATGGGCGGTTTCTCCACTGTCGGGATCACCGCTTTCATGACCCTTCCGGGCCCCGGCAGGGTAGACGATCTCGCAAGAATGGTGGCGTGCTGCCGCCGGCTGGCCAGCCGACTCGGCGGGGAGGTCCTGGACGAAAGCCGGTCGACTCTGACCAACCAGGGCGCTACTCACATGAGGGAGGAGCTCATCGAGTTTCTCCGGCAGTCTCGCCTGGGACCGTTGGCGTAGGAGGCGGGAGCCTCGCCGGCTGTGGCTGCAAAAAGAGAAAATTCCCGCCAGCGCATCGCTGAACTCCGCGAGCAGCTCAATTTCCACAACTATCGATACTATGTGCTTGACGACCCGGTCATCCCGGATTCGAAGTACGATCGGCTGCTCCGTGAGCTGCAGGATCTCGAGGTCGAATACCCCGACCTGATCGTTCCAGACTCCCCGACCCAGCGCGTCGGATTCGAGCCGGTTGCGGGGTTCGCCGACGTCATCCATCTCGAACCGATGTTGTCGCTGGAGAACGCGTTCTCCGAAGAAGAACTGGCCGCCTTCGACCGCAAGGTGCGCGACCGTCTCAAGAGCGACGAGGACATCGAGTACGCGGCGGAACCCAAGATGGACGGGGCGGCCGTCAGCCTCCTGTACGAAAAGGGCGTCCTGGTTCGGGGGGCGACCCGTGGTGACGGGACCCGCGGCGAGGATATTACGCACAATGTACGCACAATTCCGTCAATTCCATTGCGGCTGCTCGGGGAGGCGTTGCCGGATGTGCTAGAGGTGCGCGGCGAGATATTCATGTCGCTGGAGGGGTTCGCAGAATTGAATGCGGAGGCCAGGCGAGAAGGTGGCAAGACTTTCGTGAATCCTCGCAATGCGGCGGCCGGTAGTCTCCGTCAGCTGGACCCCAAGTTGACGGCGAAACGCCCGCTTGAGTTTTACGCTTACGGCATCGGCGGACAGCGCGGACTCGAATTCCCGGAGCGACACTCCGAGATACTGGCAACACTACGCGGTTTCGGCTTGAGAATATCGCCGCTAAATAGGGTGGTATCAGGCGTGGACGGCTGCCAGTCGTACTACGACGCCATCGGTAAGCGCCGCAGCTCTCTGTCTTACGAGATCGACGGCGTGGTGTTCAAGGTGGATCGTCTGGATTACCAGTCCGCTCTCGGATTCGTATCGAGAGCGCCCCGGTGGGCGGTGGCCTACAAGTTCCCCGCGCACGAGGAGATGACCGTCCTCCGTGATATCGAATTCCAGGTCGGCCGCACCGGTGCGCTTACCCCAGTGGCACGTCTGGAACCCGTATTCGTGGGTGGGGTCACGGTAAGTAACGCCACATTGCACAACATGGATGAAGTCGCCAGGAAGGATGTGCGGCCAGGTGATACTGTCGTGATCCGACGCGCCGGAGACGTCATCCCGGAGGTGGTCAGCGTTGTCACTGAGAAGCGGCCCAGAAAAACCCGCCCCGTGGTACTCCCCAGGCATTGCCCGGTCTGTGGGTCAGACGTCGTCCGGGTAGAAGGCGAAGCAGTAGCAAGATGTTCGGGTGGACTATATTGTCGAGCGCAGCGCAAGGAGTCTCTGCGGCATTTCGCCTCACGGCGGGCCATGGACATTGAAGGGCTCGGCGCCAAGCTAATTGACCAGCTCGTGGACGGCGACCTGGTCCACACTCCTGTGGACCTGTATCGGCTTGACGAAGAGACGATTGCAGGTCTGGATCGCATGGGTCAAAAATCGGCGAAAAATCTGGTTAGAGCATTGGAGAAGAGCAAGCACACAACGCTCCCACGGTTTCTCTATGCCCTGGGCATCCGCGAAGTGGGGGAGGCTACGGCAAAGTCACTTGCCAAACATTTCGGCGAGCTCGATGCAATCCGGAGGGCGGATTTGGACGAACTGCAGAGTGTCGAGGACGTCGGCCCGATAGTTGCTACGCACGTGGACGCGTTCTTCGGCCAACGGCACAATGTTGAGGTAATCGACCAGTTGGTCGCGGCCGGTGTTGAGTGGCCCAGAGAGCAAAGAGACTCGAAGAGCAGGGGACGCCTCAAAGGGAAGACGTTTGTGCTGACTGGAACCCTTTCCGAAATGACAAGAGAAGAGGCCAAAGAGCTCATTGAGAGTCATGGCGGCAAGGTCACAGGAAGCGTATCTGGCAAGACCGATTATCTAGTATGCGGCGCAGACCCCGGATCCAAACTCGCGACGGCGCAAAAGCTGGGGGTGACCGTGCTGGATGAAGAGCAGTTGCGTTCGTTGTATTAGGCGTTTCGGCGAGGTTCACATTCCGTGACAACAACAGTAAGAGAAACTCTACTTGGTGCGTGCCACGCGTTCATGCAACCAATAGCCAGATTTCTTTTAAGGAATGGGATCGGCTATCGAGAGTTCTCTGAGGTGGCGAAAACAGCCTTTGTTAGAGTTGCTACTGATGACTACGGTGTCCGTGGACGCCCAACAAATATTTCTCGAACAGCAGTCATGACGGGATTGACAAGAAAGGAAGTCACGCGAATTAGAAGGCAAGATGCAGATAACAAGGAGAAAACTCATCCCCGGCTGGGCCGGCCGGCGCAACTTCTAGAGTTGTGGCATCACGATGATGATTTCATGGGAGAAGACGGCCTCCCAAGGGTGCTAAGTATGGAGGAACCGTTGGGTTTTAGGGATTTGGTTAAGCGATGTGGCGGGGATGTGCCGCCTGGCGCGATTCTTACGGAACTAAAGAACGCTGGGGCAGTTAAAGAAGTCTCAGAAGGAATGTTTCAGTGCGTGAAGCGTTACTTCAATCCGTCCGGCATAGATCCGTACATGGCGAATCGTTATGGTGAGGTGATGCACGATTTGGCGGCGACATTACATTTTAACTCCGTGCACCCAGACGAGAGCGCTCGTAAGTTCGAGTATAGAGTTTGGAACGACCAAGTTGATATGCGACATCTAGCGAAATTTCACTCATTGGTTAGAGATCACGGGACAAATCTTTTGGAGTTCTTGGACGATTGGCTAGCGTCGCATCAAGCGAAGGGTGAGGATGGAAAAAGCAAGACGGTGCGATGTGGACTCGGAATCTATTTCTTCTCTGATGAGGCCCGAAAGAGGAAATAGGTCTCAGAGGTAGGAGCGCTAGTACCTATGGGGAAGCGAAGCTTACGACGGTAGATAACGAAAAAAGGGGCCACGAAAGGCCCCTTTTCTCATTGTGCTAGCGTTCCGCTGATACGCTGGTAGCGGTTACAGGCTGCCCAGATTGAGGGAGAGTGCCATATATCTCAACGTAGTCACCGCTTTGCAGGTTCTGCCACATCCGCGCATCAATAGAACCGACATATACGGCAACGTCTCCTACCGTAAGAAAACCAATGTTCGTGTTGATCGCAAGAATATCCCCACCAACGTAAACAGTGGAGACGCCGGGCACGAAACTCTCGCTTTGCACGATCACGTGAGACGCGTGAACCTTATTCCCACTTGATAATCCAGTTATCGTCGTCCAATCGCCGATTTGTAGGCTGTCGAAAGAAGCGCCCGAAAAGGTGGTCGAACGAAGAACCTTGATATCTTGGCCGAGAATGGTGATCGACCGCTGGTCAAGGTCGAGCGCGGTAACCGGTCCGCTTAATACAGGACCGAAAACACGGTCCCTATTTGCCCAGGGTTTGCCGGAACCCACAATGGCGTTCTTGCCGGAGCCGACGATGGCCTCCGTACCGGAGCCCACAATGGCGTTCTTGCCGGAGCCGACAATGGCCTCCGTACCGGAGCCCACAATGGCGTTCTTGCCGGAGCCGACAATGGCCTCCGTACCGGAGCCCACAATGGCGTTCTTGCCGGAGCCGACAATGGCCTCCGTACCGGAGCCCACAATGGCGTTCTTGCCGGAGCCGACGATGGCCTCCGTACCGGAGCCCACAATGGCGTTCTTGCCGGAGCCGACAATGGCCTCCGTACCGGAGCCCACAATGGCGTTCTTGCCGGAGCCGACGATGGCCTCCGTACCGGAACCGACGATGGCGTCGACGCCGGATCCTGGTGCGGCTGAGAATGCCAAGGGCCCAGGGAGAAACATCCAGCAAGCTACACCGCCGGCGAGGGCTTTAACCATTGCCCGCCAACCCTTGGTTTGCCAATTACGATCCTTCATCGCTCGTTTCTCCATCACCCTGGCCCTGCTCATGTCCATTCCAGTGTTCGTAGAGGTAAACCCCAACTCCCACCTTTACGATTCGTGCCTGCTCCCGCACTTTAGGGTCTAGCAGCCGTCTTTCTACTTTCTTGTCGTCTTCCAGCTCTCGTTCCGACAACCAGTTATCCAGCTTCTCTAGAAAATCCTGTCCGAGCTCTTGCGTTTCTTTCTTGAATAGCCGGAACGATTCCTCATCTATCCCTTCTGGTGTGTATACCTGCCGTTCAAATCTGGCAGGTCCGGGACGGAGTGGATTCAGGTTGTATTCGAGTGTCTCTGCGAGATCTCCCAGTGTTCTTCCCATTCTGTCGATTGCTTCGGGTCGGAATCTTCCTGCGATATACGAACGCGACAGCAATCTGATCTTTTTGTCCTTGGTCTCCTGGATGACACCGACTCGTTTGAGTTCGCGGAGCATCGCTCCTGGAGTCATCTTCTCAGCGTACCGTTTTACTAGGGCAGGGAAGGCGCCTTGTCCCTCTTCCTGTTTGAGTTCGAGCGGTATCCCGTAGGGCCCTGTGAAGTCTGCGTCGGTGGTCCATCCCTCGATCAGCTTCCCGATTCGCCCCATGATGATCAGCTCGTCCCCAATCCCCCTTTCAATCTCCTCTTGCACGTAGGTGACGTCTTCTCGCGTCAGGCCCGTCAGGATCGCGATCTTCGACGCCGTCATCGGCTGTCCAGGAATCTGAAAGTCATCCTGGACCGTCTCGACAAAAACTCGTTTCAGGCCGGCACAAAATTCCGCATACGAAATCCCGTTACGGAGCGCCAACCGGACCAGGGGTTGGAACACGTGCCTGAATGCCGCGAGTAGTGCGGCTCTGACATGTCCATCCATTCTGATCCGTTAACACCTTTCGCTGAGCCTGTAGCTACCGCCACCACTGACGGACGTACGATTGAATATATATAAGGCCAGAATCCGGTCAAGTATTCGACATAATGCGGGTTGACATAAGCGCGACCCAAATTCGTGATTGGTCCAGCAAGATCGGGCGGCGTCAGCCGAAATGTGACTACTTTTCATACAGTAAAGGAAGATTGTTGATGTCGGAGCGCAGAGTGTTATTGTGCACGAGCAGAAAATATTATGTTAAATCGACTCTATTATGTTATGCACATTTATGTCAAATAAACACGCTTTGTCAGCACGGGAGAGCCGCGTTTTTGTCGAGGAAGAGCTCTATTGATGGCCGTTCCGGGTCCGCGGGCTGTCTTGATAAAGAAAAATCGGTATTTCAGAAGATTACGACATATTAATAACGTGGTTTCTAGGCAAGGAAAGCGCCCCATCTCCTGTTTCGGGCAAAAAAAAGACCCCTCGCCGTTGGGGTAGCGAGGGGTCCCAGCGTGGTTTCCCGAGCGATTTAGGAAAACACGTATCCTGCGTTTTATAGTTTTCGCGATCAGGGTTCCGTGAGCGCCGTCACAGTTCGAGTAGCCGCGCTCGTAGTCGTGTCGGGCGCGCTGGCGTCCATCCCAGGCGTGTAGAGGCTTGCGATGGATTGGGGAAATTTCGACTTTATCCGGGCAGTTGCGCAAATTTCCCAGAGTCGGAGACAAGCATTGAGGCGGTCGCGAAAGGGCCCTTTCAGGACGGGTTCAAATCTCGTCCGGGGCCGCCGGCTGGATGGACAAGGCATGGATGTCGGTGTCCATCAGGTCGCCCACAGCCTCGAAAACCGCCTGGTGTCTCCTGAGTCGACTCATCCCGATAAACGCTGCGGATACGATGACGATCCGAAAGTGCCCCTTGCCACTCTGGGCGCCGGCATGACCCTCGTGCAGATGACTCTCGTCCAATACGTCCAGATATTCGGGGTCGAAACGTTCCTCCAGGACGGAGCGGATGGCGCCGATCCGGTCCGGGTTCACGGCAGCACCTTGAGGAACGGCTTGACCGTCACGCTCTGGTAGACCCCCGCGTCCATGTAGGGGTCCCGATCGGCCCAATCGATCGCGGCCTGGAGAGACTCGAATTCTGCAACGATCAGGCTCCCGGTCATGCCTGCGGGGCCCGGGTCGGCGCTGTCGATGGCCGGGAAGGGGCCGGCCAGTATGAGCCGGCCTTCCGATCGCAAAGTCTCCAGGCGCTGGACATGTCGGGGTCGGGCAGCGGACCTGGCGGGGCCGCTGTCAGTTACGTCATGAGCCATGATCGCGTAAAGCACTGTTCGTCCTACCTCGCTGCGAACCGGGTCTGCCTTCCGACGCCTCAGGTTCCCCTGAAGCGCTCATGAGTAGCTGCGGTCTGTAAAATAACAGGGATGGGCCGGCTACTCGACATTCATCCCACGGACCCGCAGCCTCGCCGCGTCGCCGAGGTCACGGAGACGTTGCGCTCAGGTGGCGTGGTCGTCTATCCCACGGACTCCATTTACGCCATCGGGTGCCGCCTCGGGGACAAGGAGGCCATCGAACGGATACGGCGACTGAGGCGTCTGGACCGGAAGCACCTGTTTACACTGGTTTGCCGCGACCTTTCGGAGATCGCCACCTACGCCAGGGTGGACAACCAGAGCTATCGCATGATCCGACGGATGACGCCGGGCCCGTACACTTTCATTCTGCCGGCCACCAAGCAGGTCCCGAAGCGCCTCCAGCATCCGCGGCGTCGCACTGTCGGTATCCGGGTGCCCGGGCATCTCGTGACCCTGGCCATGATCGCGGATCTCGGGGAACCGGTCCTCAGTACGACAATGCAACTCGAGGGAGAGGAGCATCCGATGACAGAGGCATTTGAGATCTACGACGCGGTGGGAAACGAGGTCGACCTGGTCATCGACGGCGGTCCCTGCGGCATGGAGCCGACGAGCGTGATAGACCTGGTGGGGCCTTACCCGGAGGTCGTGCGTCGGGCCATGGGCAATGTGGATCATCTCCTGGCGCCCTGACGCGTCCCGCCTGCGTATAATAAGCCGATGCAGCAACTGACCTTCGTCCAGAAGCTGGCTGTCGCCGTCATCCCGGTACTGTTTGCGATCACCCTTCACGAGGTGGCCCATGGATGGGTCGCCAGGCGGTTCGGCGATCGCACGGCGGAGATGCTGGGGCGGCTGACGATCAATCCGATCAAGCACATCGACCCACTCGGTACGATAATCGTGCCGGCGCTTTCGCTCATGCTGGGCAATTTCCTTTTCGGCTGGGCCAAACCGGTCCCGGTTTCTGTTCGCAACATGCGCAATCCGCGGCGTGACATGATCTTCGTCGCCGCCGCCGGTCCTGCGGCGAACCTGATCATGGCGGTGATGTGGGCTCTACTCGCCCGCGTGGTGGTTGTCGCCGGTCTGCAAGGTGGTGTGGCTGTGTTCCTGCTGGGGATGGCCCAGATCGGCGTACTGATCAACGTAATCCTGGCTGTATTCAATATGTTCCCGTTGCCCCCGCTGGATGGCGGACGGGTGCTGGCTGGGCTCCTGCCCCCGGCCCAGGCGGCGCGCCTGGAGTCTCTCGAACGGTACGGTCTCGTCATTATCATCGCGTTGCTGTTTACTGGTGTGCTCTGGCGGATCCTGGGACCGGTCATGTCATTCGTTAACGATCTCGTACTTTCCGTCGCCGGGTTTTAGGGAGTATTCACTTGAGCAGTGTCGCCGGAACAACTAACCGGGTCGTCTCCGGCATGCGGCCGACCGGGAGCATGCACCTCGGCCACCTGCACGGTGCGCTGAAGAACTGGATCAGGCTGCAGTACGAATTCGACTGCTTCTTTTTCGTTGCCGACTGGCACGCACTGACTACCCATTACGAGGACCCGGCCGGCATCCAGGAGAGCACGCACGAGATGGTGATCGACTGGCTGGCCGCGGGGATCAACCCCGCCAGCGCCACGATATTCGTGCAGTCGGATGTCATCGAGCATGCCGAGTTGCACCTGTTGCTGTCCATGATCACGCCACTGGGCTGGCTGGAGCGCGTACCGACCTACAAGGACCAACAGGAGAAACTGAAGGAAAAGGACCTCGCCACCTATGGCTTCCTCGGATATCCGCTGCTCCAGAGCGCCGATGTGTTGATCTACCACGCGAGCTACGTGCCGGTGGGCGAGGACCAGGTGGCGCACCTGGAGATGACCCGGGAAGTGGCGCGTCGGTTCAATCATCTGTACGGACGCGAAGAAGACTTCGACAAGAAGGCGCTCCGGGCGACGAGGCTGCTGGGCCACAATGTTCGGAAAGACTATCTGGACGCCCGACGGCGATATCAGGAACAAGGTGATGTCGCTGCCCTGGTTAGCGGACAGACTCTGGTGATGAACTGCCCCCGGCTGACGGTCGCTGACCGCGACAGGCTGTTGGGCTACCTCGAAGGCGTGGGGCGAACGATCCTGGTGGAACCTGAGCCCATGCTGACGCCGACGCCCAGGGTTCCGGGGCTGGACGGCCAGAAAATGTCCAAGTCCTATGGCAATACCATCGGGCTGCGGGAAGAACCCGAAAGTATCGACAAGAAGCTGCGCACGATGCAGACCGACCCTGCCAGAGTCAGGCGGACCGATCCGGGAGATCCGGACAAGTGTCCGGTCTGGGACTACCACAAGATCTACTCGGACGAGACCACTTGCCAGTGGGTGCAGGAGGGCTGTCGTTCCGCGGGTATCGGCTGTCTGGAATGCAAGCGACCGGTTATCGACGCGGTGCTGGCGGAGCTGGAACCCATAAGGGAGCGGGCAAGGGTGCACGAGCAGGATGACGACGCCGTGCGCACCATACTCAATGAAGGGCGTGAGAGGGCGAGAGACATTGCCAGGGAGACGATGGACGACGTGCGCGAGGCGATGGGACTGGAATGAGTACGACTGAAACATCAGACCCGGTCGACGTGGCCGCACCGGAGCAGGACCACGAGTCGCCGCTCCTGGCAGGGGACGAGACAACGGAGGCCGGACATTCGCGCCAGCAACAGCTACCTTTCGCTATGGTCGAAGGGCAGCCGATGATGCAGCTGCCGGAGGACCTGTACATCCCGCCGGACGCCCTGGAAATATTCCTCGAGGCGTTCGAAGGCCCGCTCGATCTGCTGCTTTACCTAATCAAGCGGCAGAACATCGACATCCTCAATATCCCCATTGCCCAGATCACCCACCAGTACACGCAATACATCGAGCTGATGCAGGAGCTGCAACTCGAACTCGCGGGCGAATACCTGCTGATGGCCGCGATGCTGGCTGAGATCAAGTCAAGGATGCTATTGCCGCGCTCGACATCGGAGGACGACGATGAATCCGATCCGAGAGCCGAGTTGGTCAGACGCCTGCAGGAATACGAGCGATACAAGAAGGCGGCTGAGGATATCGACGGGCTGCAACGGCTGGAAAGGGACATCAATCCCGCGCGGGTGGAGATGTGCGAACGGAAGGTCGTCCAGATGCTGCCGGAGCTGACCCTCAGGGAGCTCTTGCTGTGCTTCCGCGAAGTCATGGCCCGGGCCGAGATGTACGCCCGTCATCACATACAGATGGAGCCGCTGTCGGTCAGGCAGCGGATGTCCGATGTGCTCTCACAACTTCAAGGGAGGGAATTCCGAGAGTTCAGCAGGTTGTTCGACCCGACGGAGGGCCGCCTGGGAGTGGTCGTTACGTTCCTGGCGGTGCTCGAGTTGATCCGCGAAAGGTTGATCGACCTGGTGCAGAGCGCACCATTCGCCCCCATCCACGTGAAGGTGAGCGGTCACACCGCTTCCAACGATGACTCGGTGGCCCCGACGGATTTGGTTGAGAAGGAGGCCCCGGCCGGTTAGGGGATCATGGAAAAGATACAGATCAAGAACGTTATCGAAGCGGCGCTGATGGTGGCTGGCCGGCCGTTGAATCTCGATGGCCTGCTGGCGGTCTTCGGCGACGGCGCACGACCAGATCGGGCGGAGATCCGGGAGGCCATCGATACCTTGCGCGAAGAGTATGCCGACCGCGGCATCGAGCTCGCGGAGGTGGCCAGCGGGTACCGCATCCAGGCTTCGGCTGATCTGAGCGACTGGCTGTCGCGGCTATGGCAGGAACGTCCCCAGCGGTACTCCAGGGCCCTCATGGAAACCCTTGCACTGATTGCCTATCGCCAACCGATTACCCGGGGCGAGATCGAGGACATCCGGGGTGTCAGTGTCAGTTCGAACATCGTCCGCACATTGCTCGAGCGCAACTGGGTGCGGGTAGTGGGTCACCGAGATGTTCCCGGGAAGCCGGAGATGTTCGGCACCACCCGGGAGTTTCTCGATTACTTCGGCCTGCGGCGGCTGGACGAACTGCCGTCCCTGGCGGAGTTGCGGGACCTGGACAGCCTGAATGTGGAACTGGAGCTGGGTATGCCCTTCGAGGCGGCGGACGCGTCCTCCGACGGGGAGACGCCGGATGCCCCGGGGGATGAATTGGCGCTCGAAGATGGGGGAGAAGGCTCCGAAGACGAGCCGGTCGATCCAACAGTCGGGGAAGATTCCGCGACGGAGTTGCAGGAGTCGGACAGGAGAGACTCTCTGGACGCCACACCGGCAGGGTGACGGGATGGCGGACCGGATCCAGAAAGTGCTGGCGGCTGCGGGCCTCGGCTCGCGGCGGCAGATCGAGGCCTGGATCGCCGCCGGACGCATCCACGTCAATGGGCGGCAGGCGGAGATCGGGCAGGCGATCGAGGGGACCGAGCGGATCACCCTCGACGGCAAGCCGGTCAGGTCCGAGGCTTCGACGAAGGTCCGTGTCATCGCCTATCACAAGCCCGTAGGTGAGATATGCACCCGGGACGATCCCGAGGGCCGGCCGACGGTGTTCGACCGGCTGCCTCGCATCCGCGGCGCCCGCTGGATTTCCGTCGGAAGGCTCGACGTAAACACCTCGGGGCTACTGTTGTTCACAACCGACGGAAAGCTGGCCAATGCGTTGATGCACCCGTCCCGAGAACTCGAGCGCCGGTATTCCGTCCGCATCCTTGGCGAGGCGAGCGAGTCGACGATGGAGACCATGGCAGCAGGTGTCGTGCTGGATGACGGGCCCGCACGTTTCGACTTCGTCGAAGCTGCCGGCGGGGACGGCGTCAACCGTTGGTATCGCGTGGCCCTGCGCGAGGGCAGGAACCGGGAAGTGCGGCGCATCTGGGAGGCCATGGGCGCGACGGTGAGCCGGCTGATCCGAACCGGCTATGGACCCGTGGACCTGGGCCGGGGGCTCCGCCGCGGGCAGTTCCGCGACCTGGAACCAGCGGAGGTCGCGGCGCTCTACGATTCGGCCGGCCTGGCCCCGCCTCAGCATCGGAAGCCCCCGCCGCGCGGGAAACGCAGACCACCGCGAGCCCGATGACGTCCACGCTGATGCGGATCGATCCCGGCAGGATCCGTGACCTTCACGACACACTCCTGGATCGGCACGGTCCCCAGCGCTGGTGGCCCGGACACAGCGCATTCGAGGTGCTGGCGGGAGCGATCCTGGTGCAACGGACACGCTGGGAGAACGCGGCCAGGGCGTTAGAGGAACTTGACCGCGAGGGATTGCTGCTGCCGGGGCGATTAGCCGCCTGTCCACCCGGGAACGTGGAATCGCTGATCCGCCCGGCCGGTTTCTACCGGCAGAAGGCCGCCAGGCTGCGTGCGGCCGCAGCCTGGTGGCAGGGGGAGGGCGGTCTCGGGCGCATGGCGCAGATGTCCACCGGCGACCTGCGGGAGAGGCTGCTGGGTCTCGACGGCATCGGTCCGGAGACAGCCGATTGCATCCTGTTGTATGCCTTTGACCGGCCGCTGTTTATCGCCGACGCCTATGCCCGGAGGCTGTTCGCGCGGCTCGGGTGGATCGAGCCAGGAGGCCGAGGCACGTACGAGCGGCTGGCCCGGGCGGTCAATGGCACCGTCCACGAGGGAGCAAGGTTCTTCAACGAACTGCACGCCCTGATCGTGACGCACGGAAAGTCGGTGTGCTCGGATACACCCCGGTGCGACGGGTGCCCGCTGCGGCCACGGTGCCCGGCGGGAGAGCTCCACTCCTAAGACGCCTGGGCGTCGATGCTCTGACCATTGACGCCCCGGCTGTCGGGCCCGAGCAGATACAGATAGGGCAGCACAACCTGGTCTGGCGTCTTAAGGCTCTCGGGAGCTTCTCCGGGGTAGGCCTGGCGGCGCATGGCCGTCCCGGTGGGGCCCGGGTTGACGGCGTTGGCCCGAATCTGATCCCCCCCTTCCACTTCCGAGGCCAGTACCTGCATGAGTCCTTCGGTACCGAATTTGGACACCGCGTAGGCACCCCAGAACGGCTTGCCCGTCCGGCCCACGCCACTGGAAGTGAACACCACGGATGCATCTCCGGCGCGCCGCAACAACCGGAACAGGCTGCGTGTCAGGACAAATGGCGCTGTCAGATTGACGTGCATGACACGGTGCCAGGTCGCAACGTCGTAATGCTCGATGGGCGAGCGATCGCCGAGCATACCGGCATTGTGGACCAGCCCGTCCAGCTTCCCGTAAGTCTCCTGGACCGCATCGGCCAGTTGTTGATATTGATCTGGTCCGGCTCCTTCAAGATCCATGACGAAGATGCCGGGACGGGGACCGCCCACATCGACGATCTCGTCGTAGACGGCTTCCAGTTTCGCCTTTGTCCTACCCAGCAGGACGGTCGTGGCCCCGTGTGCGGCGCAGGCCCGGGCCAGCGCGGCTCCAATGCCGTTGCCGGCGCCGGTGATCAGAATCACTCGCCCGTCGAGCAGGTCGGTCCCGGGGCGATATCCCTCGAGCTGTTCCATTCCCATCGATCTGTTCACTCCTTGCCCGTCAATGGCAGACTTTCTCGCCCGACGACCCCAGCTTCAGCCTGTGCACCGATTCATCCGCCGCGTGGAGCCGGTCACAGTCGGTTGCCGCCCGCAAGTTGGCGATAGCCTTGAAACCCCCGCGCATCTGCGGCCTGCAACAGGGCGGGTATACCTTGTGGAACTGCGGTCCCCGGGAGCCGCAACGGGCAGTGGCCCGTTGCCAGTCATCCCCCCGACTCGTGGTCTGCGTCGGCCTCGCCCTGACTCGGCGCAGCGTCGTCCTCCGCCGACAACTCGACTTTCCTGATCGCGGTGCTGACCGGTTCGAGCTGTTCGATGTCCTTGCGGCCGCTCACTCCCATCTCGCGGAACCGGCGAGCACCTGGCAGCACCTTCCGCTCGAGGGAGCCGACCGCGCTGTTGTAAGCGTCGACGCTGGATCCGAGCTGGCGGCCCAGCCGCGAGAGATGTCCGGCGAACGCCGCCAGCCGCTGATGCAAGTCCTCGCCCAGCGTCTGGATCTTCTTGGCGTTCTCTTCCATCGCCACTTGGCGCCAGCCATAGGCCACCGCCTTCAGGAGCGCGATCAGACTGGTGGGCGTGGCGAGGATGACCTTCTGTTGCAGCGCCTCTTCCAGTAGCCCGGGATGCTTCTCAAGGGCAGCGGAAAGGAACTGGTCGCCCGGGATGAACAGGATGACGAACTCGGGACTCTTCTCGAACTGCGACCAGTATGCCTTGAGGGCGAGTTCCCGCACCCGACTCCGGACATTGTCCGCATGACGCTTCAGGGCTACCTGACGGGCGTCCTCGTCGGACGCCTCGACGGCCTTCAGATAGGCGTCCAGCGGCGTCTTCACGTCGACGATCAGCTCCCTCCCGTTTGGCATGCGAATGATCATGTCGGGGCGCAGCCTGCCTTCGGCGGTGGAGGTGTTCTCCTGCTCGTAGAAATCGCAGTACTCCACCATGCCGGCGAGCTCGGCCAGGCGGCGGAGGGTGAGTTCGCCCCACTGCCCACGCACCTCGGGCCGGCGCAGCGCGTTGACCAGGTTTCGGGTCTCGGCCTGCAGCGCAACCTGGGTGTCGCCCATGGCAGAGAGCTGCTGACGGATACTGCCGTAGGCTTCCCGCCGCTCTTTCTCGATTTCGGCGATTTGCCTCTCGGTCTTCTGCAGCGCTTCCTTGACCGGCCCAATCAGGGTTTCGATGGCCTTCTGCCGGGAGTCCAGCTCGCCCTTTGCCTTCTCCTCGTGCTGGCCGAGACGTTCGCGGGCGAGAGACAGGAATACCTCGGAATTTGACTGCAGCGACTGCCTGGCGAGCTCCGAAAAGGCGACGGATAGCTGCTGCTCCGACTGCGCGATGACGGCTTTCCGTTCAGACTCCAGGGCCTCCTGGGCCTTTAGATCGCGCTCCGCCACGGCCAGTCGCGTCCGCAGCCGCGACATCCGGACGCCTATAATCAGGGCGGCAAGCAGCACGCCGGTGACCAGCCCCACGGCCGCCGGCAGGGCCCATGCTGCCCAGTCAGTTCCAACAATTGCCTGCCAGTCCATCAGCGTTGCGAAACGTCCCCAGCCATTACGGCGATCAGTTCCGAGGGATGGGTAATCAGGTGGGCGGCGCCCCAGGCGTCGACCGGGTCCTCGTCCGGTATGTATCCCCAGGTCACCCCGACGGTAAGCATGCCCGCCGCCACCCCCGCCTCGATGTCCCTGCGCGCGTCTCCCGCATAGACGCAGTCCACTGGGGCCACGCCCATCTCCGCGGCCGCGTGCAACAACGGATCCGGGTGTGGCTTGCGTCTGGTTAGGGTATCACCGCTGACTACGCTGCTGGCCCGGTGAGACAGATCCATCGCCTTCAGCAGCGGCAACGTCAGCCAACCGGGCTTGTTTGTGACGATACCCCAGGGCGTGCCCGACGCTTCCAGTCCTGCGAGGACCGCATCGAAGCCGTCGAACAATCGTGTCTCGCGACACAGGCCCTCAGCATAGTGAGTGAGGAGGCGACCCCTCAGACGCTCGAACTCGTCCTCGTGGAGCGTTTCGCCGAAACCCAGTCGCACCAGCCGCGGAGCCCCATGGGACACGTGGGGACGGATCCTGTCGAAGGGCAGGGGCGGCTGCCCTTCCTCCCGGAGGACGGCATTCAGCGCCGCCGCCAGGTCGGGGGCGGTGTCCGCCAGGGTCCCGTCGAGATCGAGCAGCAGGCCCCTCGGCAACTAACTGCCCTCCTGGCCAATCGTCGCGTGCATGAGGTAATTCACGTCCACGTTGCCGCCAAGCCTCGTATTGCGGGTAAAGGGGACGTAATGCATGCCCGTGACCTCCCGGACTTCCAGGTTTGCGGCCCGTGCCCAGCCAGCCAGCTCCGAGGGACGGATGAACTTGTCGTACTCGTGGGTGCCCCGGGGGAGGATGCGCAGCAGGTATTCGGCGCCGACGATGGCCATGGCGAATGCTTTCAGGTTGCGATTGATGGTCGAGAAAAACACGTGTCCGCCGGGTCGCAGCAGGCGCGCGCAGGCATCCACCACCGACGCGGGATCGGGCACGTGCTCCAGCATCTCGAGGCAGGTGACCACGTCGTAAGCGGCGGGCGAAGCGATCGCTTCCTCCTCCGCCGTGGCCTGCCGATAATCGATCTCCAGGCCAGACTTGAGCTGATGGATCCGGGCTACCGCGAGTGGAGCATCGGCCATGTCTATGGCGCTGACCCGGGCGCCGTGCCGGGTCAGGGACTCGGCCAGGATCCCGCCGCCGCAGCCGATGTCCAGGACCCTGGCGCCAGCCAGCTCGGTCCGGGCCGCGATGTACCCGACTCTCACCGGGTTGATGTCGTGCAGGGGCCGGAAGTCCCCGTCCGGATCCCACCATCGTTGGGCCAGGGAATCGAATTTGTCGATCTCCCGGGGGTCGACATTGAGCTGGGATTGCTCAGTCATCGGCGTCACGCTCTTCCTCGCCAACGCGGATCCGGTTCTGCCACCCCTTGACCCTGGTGATCAGCTCAGCCTCGTCCAGGCGGCCGAGGACACGGTCACGCAACAGATGAGTGCCGCCGATCCAGACGTCTGACACCTGGTCGCGGGCTGCCGCATAGACGATCTGCGACACCGGGTCATAAACGGGCCGGGTGCTGACCCTGTCGAGGTCGATACAAATGACGTCCGCCCACTTGCCGGTGGTGACCGAGCCGATGTCGTCGCCCAGCCCGAGGGCCCGGGCGCCGTTGAGCGTCGCCATCCGCACCACATCTCTGGCAGTGAGAGCGGCGGCGGAGCCGGCCGCCAGCTTCCCGAACAGTGCAGCGGTCCGCATCTCCCCCAGCATGTCCAGATCGTTGTTGCTCGCCGCGCCGTCGGTGCCCAGGGCGACATTGACGCCGCTCTCGATCAGCCGGGCAACCGGACAGATGCCGCTGACCAGCTTGAGGTTGGACTCGGGGCAATGGACGACACTGCTCCCGGCCGCGGCGATCTCCTCGATGTCGGAGTCTTCGATCTGGGTCATGTGCACAGCGACCAGCAAAGGCGACACCAGGCCGAGGCGTCGCAGCCGCGCGATGGGCCTGTCGCCGTGTTCGGCCAGGCTGTCGGCGACCTCGTCCGCGGTCTCGTGCAGATGCAGGTGGACCGGCAAGTCGAGTTCGTCCGACAGCTTGCGGATCCTCTTCAGGGTCGCGTCGGAGACCGTGTAGGGCGCATGGGGAGCAAACGCGGAGGAGACCAGGGGGTGCGCCTTGTACTCGTCGCGAAGGGCCAGACCCTTGACGATGTATTCGTCCGCCGTGCTTGCCCAGGCACTGGTGTGGTCGAGCGCGATGAGGCCGACGCAAACCCGCATGCCGAGCCGGGCGGCTGTCCGGGCGACCACGTCGGGGAAGAAGTACATATCGCTGAAGCAGGTGGTGCCGCTGCGGATCATCTCCGCGATGGCAAGCTCCGTCCCGTCGGCCACGAACTCCGAACTGACCCAGCGGCGTTCCGCGGGCCAGATGTGCCCACGCAGCCAGTCCATCAGCGGCAGGTCGTCGGCGATACCCCGCAAGAGGCTCATCGCCGCGTGGGTATGGGCGTTGACAAATCCCGGCATGAGGACATGGGTCGAGCGATCGATCACCTCGGTCGCATCGAATCGCGTTTTCGCTTCCGCCACCGGCGCTACCCCGACAATCCTGCCGCCGCGGATCGCGACACTGTGATGGTCCAGCGGCTGACAGTCCGGTATCACCGGGACGACCCAGCGGGCGTTGATGAGCGAGTCGACTTTCTCCATGCTGGGCACTCGGACGGTTTCGATGTCGCAGGCAATCCACCCATTGTATCCGTGGGGTCTGGTATGCGCGACGGCGGGGCCGGCGCATGAGGGGTTCGACTAAAGGGGGCGGCTGGATGTCAGAGCGAGAAGATGCCAGGGAGTGGTCGCCGGTGCGGGCGGTCAGTTGGGAGGACGGCGCCTGCGTGTTGCTGGATCAGCGGCGCCTGCCGGCCGAGGAGACCTATCTCAGGCTGGAATCATCGATCGCCGTGGCCCGGGCCATCGGCGACATGGTGGTGCGTGGCGCTCCCGCCATAGGGATCGCCGCCGCCTACGGCGCGGCCCTCGCGTACCAGGAGGAGGGCGGGGACCGCGCGGGAGGGATTCAGGCTCGGTTGAGGACTCTGCTGGACGCCAGGCCGACCGCCTCGAACCTGAAGTGGGCGGTGACCAGGGTCCGCGCCGCGGCCGAGGCCGCGACCGGGGACCTGTTCGACGCGGCGCTGAGGGAAGCCTGCGGCATCCACGCCGAGGATGTGGCCATGAACCACGCCATGGGCAGGCTGGGCGCGGATCTCATCGATGCTCCGTGCGCAGTCGTGACCCACTGTAATGCCGGCGCTCTCGCGACTGGCGGATTCGGGACCGCCCTGGGAGTGATCCGGCAGGCCTATGCAAACGGGCGTATCGAGCGCGTGTTCGCCGGCGAGACCCGTCCATGGCAGCAGGGATCCCGCCTGACCTGCTGGGAGCTTGCCCGTGACGGGATCCCGGTGACTCTCCTGACGGATTCCGCCATGGGCCAGATGTTCCGGCGAGAGCGGCCGAGGTGGCTGATCGTCGGCGCTGACCGGATCGCTGCGAACGGCGATGTGGCCAACAAGATCGGCACCTACGCGCTGGCGGTCCTCGCCCGTCACCACGGTGCCAAGGTGATGGTGGTCGCTCCCCATTCGACCATCGACCCCGTTACTCCGGGCGGGGATTCCATCCCTATCGAGGAACGCTCGGGGGACGAAATCTGGGCGATCAGCGGGCTCCCGGCGGGCCTCCCCGGAGCGCTGGTGAAGAACCCGGTTTTCGACGTCACCCCGGCCGAGTGCATCGACGTGATCGTCACTGACAGGGGCCTGGCGCAACATCCTGATTGTCAAAAGATTTCTTGGCTGCTCGAAGACGACGCCGGGGACTCCGAAAAGCTGTCGTCCTAGGCCCGGCGGAGGCCTGCCCTGTGTTAGAATGACGAGCTTTTAGACCCGGCCCTATTGCGCCCTCGCCGCGGCCGGGAGTCGAAGGCTCATACCCGCAGGACCCCCAACCAATACATGGCTGAAGTTGCACGCGAAATCCTCCAGGTAAACCTGGAAGACGAGATGAAGCGCTCCTACCTCGATTACGCCATGAGCGTGATCGTCGGCAGGGCTTTGCCGGATGTCAGAGATGGACTGAAGCCGGTCCATCGGCGCGTGCTTTACGCCATGCGCGAACTGGGTAACGACTACAACAAGGCCTACAAGAAATCGGCGCGCGTCGTCGGTGACGTGATCGGTAAATATCACCCTCACGGCGACGCTGCGGTATACGACACCATCGTCCGTCTGGCGCAGCCGTTTTCCATGCGCTACATGCTGGTCGACGGGCAGGGCAACTTCGGCTCGGTCGACGGCGACGCCCCGGCGGCGATGCGCTACACAGAGATCCGCATGGCGCGGCTGGCCGCGGAACTGCTGGCCGACATCGACAAGAACACGGTCGAATTCTTGCCTAACTACGACGAGTCGGAGAATGAGCCGACCGTCCTGCCCACGCGGGTTCCGAACCTCCTCATCAACGGCTCCTCGGGGATCGCGGTGGGGATGGCCACCAATATCCCGCCCCACAATCTCGGCGAGGTGATCGACGCCTGCGTCGCCCTCATCGACGATCCGGACCTGTCGATCCGGGACCTCATGACACACGTGCCGGGCCCGGATTTCCCGACCGCGGCCGTGATCAACGGGGCCACCGGGATTTACGAGGCCTATCACACCGGCAGGGGCCGGGTGTACACACGCTCCAGGACCGACATCGAGGATATCGGCGCGAGCGGCAAGCAGGCCATCATCGTCACCGAGTTGCCCTACCAGGTAAACAAGGCGCGCCTGATCGAGAAGATCGCCGATCTCGTCAGGGAAAAGAAGATCGAAGGGATCACCGAACTCCGGGACGAGTCCGACAAGGACGGCATGCGGGTGGTGATCGAACTACGCCGGGGCGAGACGCCCGAGGTGGTGCTCAACAACCTATACAAGCACACCCCGCTGGAGAGCGTGTTCGGGATCAACATGGTTGCTCTCGTGGACGGCCAGCCCCGCCTGCTCAACCTCAAGGAATTGCTGCAGGCGTTCCTTCGCCATCGCCGCGAAGTGGTCACCCGCAGGACCATCTTCGAACTCGGCAAAGCGCGTGACCGGGCGCACGTGCTCGAGGGTCTGGCGGTCGCGCTAGCCAACATCGACGAGGTTATCCAGCTCATCAAGGCCTCCGGTTCGCCGGCAGACGCCAAGCAGGCCCTGACGGGGCGCACCTGGGTGCCGGGCGTGGTCATCCACATGCTGGAGCGGGCTGGGGAGGAAGCCACCCGGCCCGAGGGTATCGAGGGAGAGTTCGGGCTCCACGAGGGTGAATATCGACTTTCGGAGACCCAGGCACAGGCAATCCTGGATCTTCGCCTGCACCGACTGACGGGCCTGGAGCAGGAAAAAATAGTAAATGAATACAAAGCATTACTTGATATAATTAAGGAGCTGTCTGAGATATTGGTCAATCCCGATCGGCTGTCCCAGGTGATCCGGACCGAGCTGCAGGACATCCGCAGCCAGTTTGCCGATCCGCGCCGTACCGAAATCATCCAGACCCAGGTCGACCTGACCCTGGAAGATCTGATTCCGGAAGAGGACAGGGTGGTGACCTTCTCCCACGGCGGATACGCCAAGTCTCAGCCAGTGGACAGCTACCAGGCACAGCGCCGGGGCGGTCGCGGCAAGTCGGCGACGCGGATGAAGGAAGAGGACTTCATCGACAGCCTGTTTGTCGCCAACAGCCACGATACGCTGCTGTGTTTCTCGACCCGCGGCAAGGTCTACTGGATGAAGGTCTACGAACTGCCCCAGGCTGGCCGCGGCTCCCGTGGACGGCCCATGGTCAATCTGTTGCCGCTGGAGCCCGAGGAACGCATCACCGCCGTGCTACCGATCCGGGAGTACGAGGAAGACAAGTACATATTCATGGCGACCGCGGGCGGCACGGTGAAGAAGACGCCGCTGACTGCGTTCTCCAGGCCGCGGACGTCGGGGATCATCGCGGTAGTCCTGCGAGACGAGGATGAACTGGTCGACGTGGCGGTCACTGATGGCGCGAGAAACATCATGCTGGTGGCGACCAGCGGCAAGGCGATCCGTTTCCGCGAGTCCGACGTGAGGGGCATGGGGCGCACCGCGGCCGGCGTTCGAGGCATCCGGCTCGATCCCGGCCATGCCGTGATCTCACTGATCATCGTCGGCGAGGGCGACATCCTGACCGCGACGGAACATGGCTACGGCAAGCGGACTCCGATCGACGAGTATCCAGTCAAGGGCCGAGGCGGCAAGGGCGTGATCGCGATCCAGACCACCGAGCGCAACGGCAGGGTCGTCGGCGCCCTGCAGGTCGAGGAGAGTCACGAGGTCGTATTGATCAGCAGCGCCGGCACCCTGGTGCGCACCTCGGTCGACGAAATCTCAGTAGTGGGCCGCAACACCCAAGGGGTGCGGCTGATACGGCTCGACGAAGGCGATTCTCTCGTCGGGCTCGACGTCCTGCAGGCCGACGAGGGCGAGGACTGAGCGGCACGGTTTCCTTCTTCTATACCGCAAGTACGGAGTCACCATGGCACGCGTATACAACTTCAGCGCCGGTCCGGCGGTGTTGCCGCTGGAAGTGCTCGAACGAGCAAGGGAGGAACTGACTGACTGGCACGGATGCGGGATGTCGGTGATGGAACTCTCCCATCGCAGCAAGGAGTTCATCGGCATCGCCGAGCGGGCGGAGACTACCCTGCGGGAGCTGCTGGGCGTACCCGATCATTACAGGGTGCTTTTTCTCCAGGGCGGCGCCACCAGCCAGTTCGGCGCCGTGCCGTTCAATCTCGCTGGCGAGGACGACGTGGCGGACTACATCGTCACCGGCAGCTGGTCAAAGAAAGCCGTGGCCGAGGCGAAGCGGTTCTGCAAGGCCAGGGTCGCGGCGGACTCCCAGGAGACGGGATTCACCGACATCCCGGATCCGGCCGGGTGGGATCTCGACTCGAAGGCCGTCTACTTTCATTTCACGCCGAACGAGACCATCGGGGGCGTGGAGTTCCATTTCCTGCCGGAGACCGGCGACACGCCGCTGGTGGCGGACATGTCGTCGACCATCCTGTCGCGTCCGATCGACGTCAGCCGATTCGGACTGATATACGCCGGCGCCCAGAAGAACATCGGCCCGGCTGGTCTGACGCTGGTGATCGTCCGGGAGGACCTGGTCGGTATCCAGCGTGAGGGCACGCCACGGATGCTCGAATACGCACCCATGGCGGAAGCCGGTTCCATGCTCAATACGCCGCCCACCTTCTCCTGGTACATGGCGGGCCTGGTGTTCGAGTGGCTCCGTGAAAACGGTGGCCTGGCAGCAATGGGAGAGAGGAACCGGGCCAAGTCTCAGCTCCTGTACGGCGCCATCGACGGCTCCGCCTTCTACAGCAATCCGGTACGTCCCGACTGCCGGTCGTGGATGAACGTCCCATTCGTCCTTGCCGACCCGGAACTCGACGGACGATTCCTGGAGGAGGCCGGCCGCGAGGGGCTGACCAACCTGAAGGGTCATCGGTCCGTCGGCGGCATGCGCGCCAGTATCTACAATGCCATGCCCATGGACGGCGTCCAGGCGCTGGTGGACTTCATGGCGGGGTTCGAGGCGCGTTACGGGTAAACCACGTACCTTCGGCTGCTGCATTGCGGCATAATCGGGATAGCCCCGGCTGCGTGCGGCACCGGGGATCCACCTCAGGGAACAACCATGAGCTTCAAGATCCTCACCATCAACAACATCGCCGTCGAGGGATTGCGTCATCTGCCTCGGGAGCTGTACGAGGTGGCCTCTGAGATCGGGCACCCCGACGCGGTGCTGGTGCGCTCGGCGAACATGCATGAAATGGAGATCCCCCAGAGCGTCAAGGCGATCGGACGGGCCGGCGCCGGAGTCAACAATATTCCGGTTCAGGCGATGTCCCGACGCGGGATACCGGTATTCAACGCACCCGGAGCCAATGCCAACGCCGTGAAGGAGCTGGTGGTGGCGGGGATGCTCCTGGGCGCCCGCAACATCTGCCAGGCCTGGAACTACGTCCGCGATCTGGAGGGCGACGACGCCGCGGTCAACAAGCTGGTGGAAGCGGGCAAGAAGAAATACGTCGGTTTCGAGCTTCCCGGCCACACCCTGGGCGTAATCGGTCTGGGAGCCATCGGGGTCAAGGTGGCCAACGCCGCCCTCGACCTGGGGATGCGGGTCATCGGTTACGACCCCCAGTTGACGGTGGAGCGAGCGTGGCAATTGTCCTCGGGCGTCGAGCAGGCGCCGAGCCTGGACGACCTGTTTTCGCGGTCGGAGTTCATCAGCCCTCATGTGCCGCTGGCCGACGGCACCCGCAACCTGGTCAACGCGGAGCGGCTGATGCTGATGCAGCCAGGCGGCATCGTCCTGAATTTTGCCCGGGGGGGCATCGTCGACGAGGAGGCCGTGATCGAATCGCTGGACGCCGGACACCTGGCTGCCTACGTGTGCGACTTTCCCAACAACGACAACCGGCATCATCCGAAGGTCACAGCGCTCCCGCACCTGGGGGCATCAACGGGCGAGGCCGAACAGAACTGTGCGGTGATGGTGGCAGAGAATCTCAGGGAGTTTCTCGAGAATGGAAACATCCGCCATTCCGTCAACTTCCCCGAAACGATCATGCCGCGTACCGAGGGATATCGGATAACGGTAGCGAATCTCAATGTGCCCAACATGGTCGGCCAGATTTCCACCCTGCTGGCGCAGGCGAATCTCAACATCGTCGATCTGCTGAACAAGTCACGAGGCGAGGTCGCCTACACCGTGGTGGACGTGGAAGCGCCGATCCCGGAGAAGACGACCGCCGCCATCCGCGACATTGAGGGCGTCCTGACGGTAAGGATGATCTGAACGGGAAGCCATGGCCGAACCGCCCAACGAAGACCAGTCTCTGGAGCCGATCCGGCAGCAGATCGACGAGATCGACTGCCAGATCCAGACGCTGCTGAGCAAGCGGGCCTCTCTTGCCCAACAGGTCGGCGCCAACAAGCAGGGCGCGCGACTGACGGCGATGGATTTCTACAGGCCGGACCGGGAGGCCCGGGTGCTGAGGGCAGTGGTCCAACGGAACGAGGGTCCGCTCAGCGACGAAGAGATGATCCGGCTGTTCCGCGAGATCATGTCCGCCTGTCTCGCCCAGCAGGAACCCCTCAAGATCGCTTTCCTCGGCCCCGAGGGGACATTCAGCCAGGCGGCCGTCCTCAAGCATTTCGGTCACTCTGTCCGGGCGTTGCCGCTGCCCTCCATCGACGAGGTGTTCCGGGAAGTCGAAATCGGCGTGGCCGATTTCGGCGTCGTGCCGGTGGAGAATTCCTCCGAGGGCGGCGTCACCGATACCCTGGACATGTTCCTGTTTTCCTCGCTGAAGATCTGCGGTGAGGAAGAGCTGCGGATCCGGCAGCACCTGCTCGGTCACGGGACCGACCCGGCCATCATCCGCAAGGTCTATTCGCACCAGCAGTCCCTGTCCCAGTGCCGGGCCTGGCTGGAGCAGAAGCTGCCCCATGCGGAGTGTATCCCTGTCTCCAGCAACGCCGAGGCGGCACGACTGGCGAGGGATGAGGAGGGCGCCGCGGCCATCGCCGGGGACGCCGCCGCCGACGTCTATGGCCTCGACGTGCTGATTGCCAACATCGAGGACAGGCCGGACAACACGACGCGCTTCCTGATTATCGGCCGGGAGATCTATCCGCCCAGCGGTCGCGACAAGACGTCCCTGCTGCTCTCGTCCCGGCACAAGGCCGGCGCTCTGCACGAACTGCTGCTGCCGCTCGCCAGGCACAAGGTGAGCATGACCCGGATCGAGTCGCGCCCGTCGCGGCGCGGTAAATGGGACTATGTGTTTTTCGTGGACGTGGAGGGTCATGCGCAGGACCCCGCCATCGCCGCCGCGCTGAATGATCTCGAAGGAGCAGCGTCACTGTTCCGGGTGCTAGGCTCCTATCCCTGTGCCATCCTTTAAGGTTCCGGGCCAGTGGCCCGGGCTGGAGGGATCCCAGGGAGATCAGCGCCCATGAACAACGTTTACCTCAACCTGGCCGTGGCGGGGGTGCGAGGCCTCAAGCCCTATCAACCGGGTAAGCCGATCAGCGAATTGGAGCGTGAGTACGGCGTCTCCGACATCGTGAAGCTTGCCTCGAACGAGAACCCATTGGGGCCCGGGCCAGCTGTCCTCGAAGCCATCGCGGACGAGGTCGACCAGATCACCCGTTACCCGGACGGCGCCGCCTACGAACTCAAGCAGGCGATTGCCCGTCGGCACGGCGTCGCACCGGAGTGCGTGACGCTGGGTAACGGTTCCAACGATGTACTGGTGCTGCTGGCCGAGGCGTTCCTGCAACCTGGTCTCGAAGCCGTCTACTCCCAATATGCGTTCGCCGTCTATCCCATCGCGGTGCAGGCCGTGGGGGCGACCGCGCAGGTCGCGCCCGCGTTTGACTGGGAGTCGCCGCAGCCCCTGGGCCATGACCTGAAAGCGATGGGCCAGCGAGTCAGTGAACGGACCCGCCTGGTATTTATCGCAAATCCCAATAACCCGACCGGCACGTGGGTTACCGCCGACGCCCTGGAGGGATTCGTCGCCTCTGTCCCGCCCCAGACTCTGGTGGTGGTGGACGAGGCCTATGCCGACTACGTGGACGACCCGACCTATCCCTCCTGTCCCGACTGGTTAGAGAAGTATCCGAACCTGGTCGTGACACGGACCTTTTCAAAGGCGTTCGGTCTTGCCGGGCTGCGCCTTGGCTACGCCTTGTCGAACCCGCAGGTGGCGGACATCCTCAACCGCATCCGGCAGCCTTTCAACGTCAATTCCATCGCCCAGGCGGCGGGGCTCGCGGCACTCGGTGACCCGGAGTATCTGGCCAGATCGGTGGAGACCAATAACCGGGAGCGGGACAGGCTGGCGGCCGCCCTGGCAGAGCTTGGGCTCAGATTCATCCCGTCGGTGGGAAACTTTCTTCTGGTGGATTTCGGCGCTCCCGCGCAGCCGGTATACGAGGCCCTGCTGCGGCTTGCCGTCATCGTCCGGCCGGTGGCCAACTACGGGCTGCCAGATTGTCTCAGGATCAGTGTTGGCACCGCGGAGGAAAACGGGCGCCTGATTTCCGCTCTGGGAAAGGTCATGGGCGAGGGAGGGGCATGAGGTGACACCGCTTGGGAGCTTTCAATGACACGGTGGCATTCAAGGCCTGTCGGGGAAGTGGCCGGGCGACTGTCAGTGCCCGGAGACAAATCCGTTTCCCACCGCGCCCTGATGCTTGGCGCCGTCGCTGACGGGCCGATCACCGTCGACGGGTTCCTGGAAGGGGCGGATTGCGTTGCTACCCGTCGGGCGTTGGAGGCGATGGGCGCGACCATCGAATCCCTCGGCGCCGGCCGTCTCCGCGTCCATGGTCGCGGGCCGGAGGGCCTGCGGTCTCCGGATGAACCGCTGGACCTCGGAAACTCGGGAACCGGTATCCGCCTGATGACCGGCCTCCTGACCGGGCTCATGTTGGACGCCACACTGACCGGCGACGCCTCCTTGCAGTCCAGGCCCATGGAGCGGGTCGCCGAGCCGCTTCGACTCATGGGCGGCCGGGTTACCACCACCAACGGCTGTCCTCCCATCACTGTCGAGCACGGGCCCAGGCTCCGTGGCATCGAATATTCGCTGCCGGTTGCTAGCGCCCAGGTCAAGTCCGCCCTCCTGCTGGCGGGGCTCTTCGCCGACGGCGAGACGGTCATCCGGCAGCCCGGGATCTCCCGCGATCACACCGAGCGGATGCTCGGGGCCCTCGGTGCGCCGATCAGTTTCGAAGACGCCCTCGTCAGGCTGCATGGACCCTGCCGGCTCCACGGCGAAGATATTGTGGTGCCCGGGGATTTCTCATCCGCCGCGTTCTTCATCGTTGCCGGTCTGCTGGCGGCGCCATCGGGACTCACCGTCGAGGGCGTCGGCGTCAATCCGACCCGGGTGGGATTACTGCGGATGCTCGAGGCCATGGGAGGCGATATCGAACTGGTCAAGCTCCGGCATGCATCCGGGGAGCCGGTGGCGGATATCCGGGTCCGGAAGAGCCACCTCAGGGCCATAGACGTGGAACCCCAGTGGGTGCCGCTGGCCATCGACGAGTTCCCTGTTTTCTTTGTCGCCGCAGCGGTGGCCGACGGAGTCACACGCGTCAGAGGCGCCGAAGAGCTGCGTCACAAAGAATCGGACCGGATCGACGCCATGGCGCGGGCGTTGAAGGCGGTTGGCGCCGAGGTCGAGGCAAGGCCCGACGGTATGCTGGTCCGGGGCGGGGAACTCCGCGGGGGACGGGTCGAGAGCCGGGGGGACCACCGGGTGGCCATGGCCATGGCTGTGGCCGGCGCTGTTTCCCGGGACGGGGTATCCATCGAAGACACCGGTAATGTAGCGACTTCCTTCCCGGGTTTCGCCGAATCCTCGGCATCCGTGGGGCTTGCGATCGACGTGGAGCAAACTCCATGAACAGTGCGGCCAGCGAGATCCCCGTGCTGGCAGTGGACGGACCCGGAGGAGCCGGAAAGGGCACCGTATGCCGCGAGGTCGCCGCGTCCATGGGCTGGCATCTGCTCGACAGCGGAGCCCTCTATCGTGCCGTGGCGGTTTTTGCCGGCATCCGTGGTGTCCCACTGGATGACCACCCGGGGCTGGCTGATCTGGCGGCCGGTCTGCCGGTGGACTTCGTGCCGGCCAGTGACGACACGCGGGTGCTGCTTTCCGGGACCGATGTCACCCGGGAACTGCGCACCGAGACGACCGGTGATCTGGCCTCGCGGGTCGCTGCGATCCCGGAGGTCAGGGACGCGCTTTCGCAACGGCAGCGGGACTTCCGTCAGCTGCCCGGTCTGGTGGCCGACGGACGCGACATGGGCACGGTGATTTTCCCCGACGCCCGGGCCAAGGTGTTCCTGACGGCCAGCGCCCGGGAGCGTGCCCGGAGGCGCCATAAGCAGTTGTTGGATAAAGGGATTGATGCTAACATTGACCGTCTTTATGGCGAGATCGTCGAGCGGGATCGACGGGACGAGGAAAGGGCGGTTGCGCCGTTGAAACCGGCGCCCGATGCGTGCGTGATCGACACGACCTCCATGAGCATTCCGGAAGTCGTGGACGCGGTGCTCTCCCACCTCCGGTCCAGGCTGTCCGATTGACCCGTCAACCAGTGAATCCGGCTCTGCAGGGATGCAGGGCCTTTTATAACTGACCCGTCAGGCCAGAGGATGGCCGGGGCTGAACAGGGGTTGGTCGCAAGACCATTTATCAAACTTATGTCTGAGTCTTTTGCTGAACTTTTCGAACAGAGCCTGGCGGACAAGCAGTTCAAGCCGGGTTCGATACTGATGGCCCACGTCGTGGCCGTCAACGACGACGTCGTCATAGTCAATGCCGGTCTCAAGTCCGAGGCCGTCATACCCGCGGAGCAGTTCCGCGACGAGAAGGGCGAACTGGAAGTTGCCATCGGCGACGAGGTCGAGGTGGCGCTGGATGCCGTCGAGGACGGATTCGGCGAGACCCGCCTGTCGCGCGAGAAGGCCAAGCGCGCCCGTACGTGGACGCTGCTGCAGGAAGCCTTCGATGACGAGAAGGTGGTACAGGGCATCATCAACGGCCGCGTCAAGGGCGGCTTCACCGTCGAGATCGACCTGGTGCGTGCGTTCCTTCCGGGATCCCTGGTCGATGTGCGACCGGTTCGCGATCCCTCCTATCTGGAAGGGAAGCTGCTGGAGTTCAAGGTCATCAAGCTCGACCAGAAACGGAACAACGTTGTGGTATCGCGGCGGGCCGTGGTCGAGGAAGAGTACAGCGCGGAGCGCGAGGCCCTGATGGAGAGCCTCCAGGAAGGGGCGGTCCTGAAAGGTATCGTCAAGAATCTCACTGATTACGGCGCCTTCGTGGACCTGGGCGGCATCGACGGCCTGCTTCACATCACGGACATGGCATGGAAGAGGGTCAAGCATCCGTCGGAAGTGGTCAACGTGGGCGACGAGATCGACGTCAAGATCCTCAAGTTTGATCGCGAGCGTTGCCGCGTGTCCCTGGGTATCAAACAACTCGGCGAGGATCCCTGGAGGGATCTGACCAGGCGTTACCCGCCCACCACGCGCCTGTTCGGCAAGGTCACCAACATCGCCGACTACGGTTGTTTCGTGGAGATCGAGGAAGGGGTCGAAGGCCTTGTCCACGTCTCCGAAATGGACTGGACCAACAAGAACGTCAATCCCGCCAAGGTCGTGCAGGTGGGAGACGAAGTGGAGGTCATGGTTCTCGACATCGACGAGGAGCGGCGGCGCGTTTCCCTTGGTATCAAGCAGTGCGTCCCGAACCCGTGGGCGGAGTTCGCCTCCAACTTCAATCGGGGCGATCGGGTATCGGGGACCATCAAGTCCATCACGGACTTCGGCGTCTTCATCGGCCTCGACGGCGAGATCGACGGCCTGGTGCACCTGTCCGACCTCTCCTGGGAGACCCCGGGCGAGGAGGCAGTGCACAACTACAAGAAGGGCGACGAAGTTGACGCGGTGATCCTGTCCATCGATTCCGAGCGGGAGCGCATCTCGCTGGGCATCAAGCAGATGGACAAGGACCCCTTCTCCGCCTACCTGGCCGAGCATCCCAAGGGCAGCATTGTCACGGGCGTAGTCACGGAAGTGGACGCCAAGGGCGCCCAGATCGATTTGAACGGCGTCGAGGGCTACCTCCGCGCGTCGGAACTCGCCCGCGATCGGGTAGAGGACGCGAGGATGGTGCTGAAAGCTGGAGACGAAGTCGAGGCCAGGTTCGTGGGTATCGACCGAAAGAGCCGGATGATCAATCTCTCCATCAAGGCCAAGGAGGTCCAGGAGGAGCAGCAGGCCGTGCAGAGCTACAAGACGGACACCGGTTCCGGCACCAGCCTGGGCGACCTTCTCAAGGAGCAGATTTCGAGTCAGGACGAATCCTGATATGGTTTAGGGGCCGCCCGGTGACGGGTGGCCCCAGGCCATGGCAGAGGCGCCGGACGCATCCGGCAGCCCGGGACCGCGGCGGGACAGAGGGAGGAGATCATGACCAAGTCTGAACTGATCGACGTCATTGGCAGGAAACAGAAGCATCTGCCGGCGAAGGATGTGGAACTGGCGGTCAAGCACATCCTCGAAGTCATGAGCGACAGTCTGTCCTCGGGAGAGAGGATCGAGATCCGGGGATTCGGCAGCTTCTCGCTGCACTTCCGCCCACCCCGAATGGGGCGCAATCCGAAGACCGGCGAAGCGGTCGCCCTCTCCGGCAAGCACGTGCCCCATTTCAAGCCGGGCAAGGATCTGCGGGAGCGCGTCAATTCGGGGCGCGAGAACCCGATCCGGTCCTGACCACTTCGGGTCCGGAACCGATCGGTCCGACTCATCAGGTGGACGCGTCCATTCCTTGTTAAACTCTCCGGAGTAGAAAGCCACTCCAGCAATCCGCCCGGGAGCGAATGCGGATGAGCAGGTTCCGCAATATCCTCGTTATCGTGGTCATCCTCGCGGCGATCGCGTTGGCCGCTGTTTTCGCCTGGCTAAATCCACAGTCCTTCGACCTGGACCTGGGCGTCGCTGTGATCCATACCAGGATCGCCTACGCGGTCATCGCCACCCTGGCGATCGGATGGATCCTGGGGCTGTTGTCCGCGCTCGGCTGGGTAGTCCGGTTGGCGTCCCGCAACCGGAAGCAGCGCCGGGAGGCCAGGATCGCCGAGACCGAACTCGAGAATCTGAGGAAGATCTCCGTCGCTGATGACGTCTGAGTCGATCGTCGTCCTTTTGCTGCTGTTCGCCGCCGCCGGCGCGGGCTGGTTCTTTGCCCGACTCACCGGGCGCGCCGAGCCGGTGGCGGGTAACGGCACGGCGGTGAATCCGGACTATTTCAAGGGACTGGACTTCCTCCTCAACGAACAGCCTGACCAGGCCATCGAAGTCTTCCGCCGGATGGTCGACGTGGACACGGAGACTGTCGAGACCCACTTCCTGCTCGGCAATCTGTTCCGTCGCCGCGGCGAGGTCAATCGGGCCATCCTCATCCATCAGAACATCTATGACAGGGCTGACCTGCCCAAGGCTCAGCGGAGCCGGGCGCTGAAGGCCCTTGCGGACGATTACCTGAAGGCTGGACTGTTCGACCGGGCCGAGGACACCTTGCGCCGGCTTGCGGATCGATCCGGCTACGAGCAGCTGGCTCTGGAGCAACTGGTCAGTATCTACGAGCAGGAGAAGGAGTGGGAACAGGCGATCGCCGTTCAGGACCAGCTCGCCTCGATGTCGCTGTCCGCGGCGAACCCGGTCGTCGCGCATTATTATTGCGAACTGGCCGAGGTGGCCATGTCCCGCGAGGACCCGCCCAAGGCCCGGGAATACCTGCGCCGGGCTCGCTCGGCAGATCGCAACTCGCTTCGCAGCACGCTGATGCGGGCCCAACTGGCCAGCGCCGAAGATGATGACAAGCTTGCGGCGCGGCTGTACCGGAATGCCCTGGAACGGGATCCGGCGTTTGCGGCCATTGTGTTGCCGGCCATGCGCAAGTGCTACCGCTCCATGGGTGATCTCGACGGCTTCGCCCGGCTTCTGGGAACGCTGGTGAAGGCCAATCCCGGCGTCAAGTCGGGAATCGCCTATGCGGCGATCGTCGATGGTGGCTTCGACGATCCTGTCACTGCCGACTGCATCGGGGAATTCATCGGCCGAAACCCGATCCTGACGGAACTGCTGGAGATCATTCGCCCGCCGCACCCGGACGCCGGCACGGAGGTGGACTCCGTGAGGCGCATCACCCAGGCTTTGCGCAAGCTTGCCGTGCGCAGCCCGGCCTACCGCTGTCAGAACTGCGGATTCTCCGGCCAGATGCTGTTCTGGCAGTGCCCGACCTGCAAGTCCTGGGGCAGTAGCCGACCCTTGGCAAGGTTCCAGTTCGACGCCTCGATCGCCTGACGGCGAACCGCCTATTCTTGTCCGAAATGCCGGTTTTCGGGGCCTCCCCCCAGTCGTTCCCACCCCTATGATCTGTGCTGGCTCGAGGATCCCCCGGGCCGTGAACACGGAGGCACGCCTCCAAGGAGGGAAATCATGCTGAGGACAATCACGCGGGCCGCGGGCATCCTGGCGATGTTCATCGCCGGCTATGCCCAGGCGGGTACGGTCAACATCAATACCGCCGATGCGGCCACTCTGGCCGCGGAGCTGGAAGGGGTCGGAATTGCCCGGGCCCAGGCCATCGTCGAGTACCGGGAAACCGTGGGCCGATTCGACAGCCCCGAGCAGTTGCTGGACGTCAGCGGCGTGGGCCCGCGCATCCTTGAGTGGAACGCGGACCGCATCGTGATCGGGCCGCAGATCGCTCCCGACTGAGCCCCGCGGCAAGTGACGGGTGGAGCAGGGGCCGGCGCAACGCCGGCCCTTTTTCAATGGCACTCGCGGCGGCGTTGAACCGAGGGTTCCGTGTGTGCCAGCATGGACTCCCGACTGACCGGCGGGCCCCGCCCGCGTGCACAGGGAGACCAAAGTGCCGAAACCGATTCATTACGCCGTTTTCCCGGTGGCGGGTAAGGGGACGAGGTTCCTCCCCGCCACCAAGGCCAGCCCCAAGGAAATGCTGCCGGTGGTGGACAAGCCGCTGATCCAGTATGCGGTGGAGGAAGCGCTGGCCGCGGGCGCCACCAATCTCGTGTTCATCACCGGGCGACACAAGCGCGCCATCGAGGACCACTTCGACTCCGACACGGAACTGGAGCAGTTGCTGGTCGAGAAGGGCAAGTCGGACGAGTTGGCCACGGTCCGCTCGATCGTCCCCGAGAACGTCACCTGTATCTACATCCGCCAGGGTGCTCCGCTGGGCCTGGGGCATGCCGTACTGTGCGCCCGCTCGGTGGTCGGGGATCATCCTTTCTTCGTGCATCTCGCCGATGACCTGATCGACGCCTCCGTGCCTTGCCTGGAGCAGATGCGCCAGCTACACGAGGAGACCGGCGGCAGCGTGCTGGGTGTGCAGCGAGTGCCCCGGGACCAGACCGACCAGTACGGCGTGGTCGACGGCGTTCCCGTCGACGAGCATGTGTGGCGGCTCAAGGGCATTGTCGAGAAACCCGCCCCGGACCACGCTCCGTCGAGTCTTGCGGTCGTGGGCCGTTACATCCTGGAGCCGGAAATCTTCGACTGCCTGGCGGACCTGGGGGAGGGGGCGGGCGGCGAGATACAGCTTACCGACGGCATCGCCCGGCTTCTTGCTGACGGGGAGGTTCGCGCCCTGCAGTTCGACGGGATCAGGTTCGATTGCGGCAGCAAACTGGGCTATCTGGAGGCGACCGTGCATTTCGGGCTCAAGCACGAGGAATACGGTGGCCAGTTCTCGGACTATTTGCGCAACGTCATCGGCCCGGACCCGGCTGACAGGTCCCGGTAGCGCCGCAACGGGACGCGCCGCGCGGTATTGATGTTCGGCCCCGCTGCGTTATGATCTGGCCCTTCGTTTCATGGAGTACCGACCTATGCATATCGTGAAGGGACTTGTGCTGGCGTTGCCGTTGGCGCTGTGGGGCGTGGCCGCCAGCGCGGCCGGGGACGCCGAGGCCGGCAAGGCCGTGTTCGAGGCCAAGTGCGCTGAATGTCACTATGAGGACGATTTCGCCGGCGAGTCCACCGAGGAAATCGTCACCATGATCACCTCGGTGAAAGGCGGCGGCGTCGAGCACAAGGGCGACGCGAGCGGTCTGACCGACGCGGATATCGTCAACATCGCGACTTACTGGTCAAGCTTCAAGTAGTCGAATCTCCTCGACTCGGGATCAGCCCGTCGTCCGAAACGGACGATCCCCGACCAGACTGGACAAGCGGCGCCCGAAAGGGCGCTTTTTTTTGGCTTGGGTCGGCTCATCGAGGAATCTGCGCCTATCGACATGGCTGTGGCACACGTGGCTGGTTGTACGTAAATATACGTATTTTGCACTGCAATTGACCTAGGTCATGGGAAAGCTCTACTGCCTCCTTTAAAAAGTCCCTTGTATTGATAGGAAAAAGATCAGGCAACAAGAATGATTCGCCTCGGACTCCTTCAAACCGCATGGAATCCGGCGCGGAACAACAAGCGAGCTGAGAGTGAAAATTGTCAGGCTTTGCGAATTTTGGGCGGTCCGGCCTTTTACGCCGGGCCGGATCGTCTGTTAGGCGTAACTATTGAAACTTGGGGACAGTCACTATGGACGCACTAAGGCACGGTAACTTCCGGTTAGCCACGCTCCTGTCTGTCATCGTTCTCGGTCTTGGCCTCGCGGGTTGCGGCGGCGATGACGGGAACGACGGCGCGCCGGGGGCTGCCGGAACGGATGGTCTCAACTGTTGGGACCTGAACGAGAACGGGATCAAGGACCTCCCCGACGAGGACCTGAACAACGACGGCGTCGTCAACACAGACGACTGTAACGCCCTCGCTAACATCGAGGATGGTGAGGCAAAGATCGCCCTGGAGATCGCGGCGTCCAAGCCCGAATCCTGCGAGACCTGCCACGCTGCCGCCGGTAGCGAACACCAGGAGATCTACGACAGATACGTCGACGAGAGTGCGCTGGAACTGAACTTCGACGCCGGCGACATATCGAGCGTTGACAATGGCGACGGCACGTTCACCGTGACGGTGCAGTTCGAAGTGCTGCTTGACGGCCAGCCGTTTGACGACCCGGACATTGCCACGGGCGACCGGCTGATCGACCAGAGGACCTTCTACACGGTCGAGTACTTCGACGCCACGCGGGAGTACCTCAACTCCTGCAGCCTGAACCAGCTGACTTTCCTGGGTAACGGCCTCTACACGGCGTCTAGGGACAGTTGCTTGTTCGCTCCGGAAGTGAGCAATGCGCATGTCTATGGCTACGTCGCCATGGTCCCGTTGTTCGTGCACGAGGGCGGGGCCGGCGCCGAGACGCCTGCCGGCACCCACGTCCACCTGTATGACCACCAGGCCAACACCGCGGTCGGCTTCGGAACGGCGGCATCCGCCGATCCGGCGTCCTACGAGTCCGCCGCCAATGTGGCCGGCTGCGTCAAGTGTCATGGTAGTCCTTACCTGAAGCACGGCTATCGCGCGGCAGAGGTGGAAGGCATCCCCGACTTCGCGGCGTGCAAGTCCTGCCACTATGACGACCGCTCAGGCGGTCATGAGGACTGGCAGTGGATGGTGGACGATCCGTACGCCTGGGCGACGACTGAACTCGGCGCCGCGGAAGAGGCACTGTACGCGTACACCGCCAACGTCATGAATGACACGCACATGTCCCACGCCATGGAATTTCCCTTCCCATCGTCCATGGCGAACTGTGCCACCTGCCACGAAGGCAAGCTGGACCAGGTGCTGGCCGACGAGGAATTCGTCGCCGAGACCTGCAAGAGCTGCCATGCGGTTCAGGGCGTAGATGCGTGGCCGGACGATGTTGACGTTGCGGGTTCCCAGTACTACCAGGAGGGCAGAGCCCCGGCCATGGAGTACATCTGGACCGAAGCAGGTGTCGAAGGCTTCCACAGCATGGACCTGGATTGCCAGCTCTGCCACGTGGCGGGCACCGGCATCCCGACGTTCGCCGACCTGCATTCCGGGTACTGGGATCGGGTCTACATGGATGACGGCACCAAGTATGCGGGCGTCTACACGGCTTCGATCGACGATGTCAGCGTGGATCTCGCGGCCAACACGATGACCGTCACGTTCAGCGTGAGCGATCCGGCCATCGAGCCCGAGTTGCTGGTGTCCTTCTACGACCTGAACACCAAGAACTTCATCGTTCCTTCCCATCAGGGGGATGAAAACAGGGCCCCTGCCGCATGCGGCCGTGGCTGCAGGTTCGAGTGGGAACCGGGTGATGTGGACAATCCCATCTTCCCGAGTGTCACCGGCACCGGCACGGCGGCCGATCCCTACGTGGCCACCGTTGATTTGACTGGGTGGACCGGGATCGCGGGGATGGAATACCAGACCGTGCCCGACCTGATCGCCGACGGTACCGTCACCAAGGCTCAGATAACGGTCCTGCCGGGTCTGCAGCTCGATGGCACACCGATCGCGCTCAGCGCCGTCACCGAGGCGTTCGACTTGGGTGAGAACGGTGTCATTGCCAACTATTACAATGGGACCGCTGCGATCGTGTCCACGGACGGCTGCAACGTCTGCCACGAGCAGCTCGGCGCCACATTCCACGCCGGCAGCGGCCGGGGCGGAGATGTCGCGATGTGCCGGAACTGCCACAACCCGACGTTCCCGGGCAGTCACCTCGAGATGGCGTCACGGTCGATCGTGAACTACGCCCACACGATCCACTCGTTCCAGGACTTCGACACCGACGATATATTCAACGGTGGTGTGAGCGACCAGGTGCCTGGTTGGGATCCGGTGTACACGGCGCGGTATGACCTGCACATCAAGCATGTCTTCCCGAACTTCACGATCACCAATTGTGAGGCCTGCCATAACCCGGAAACGTTCAACCCGCCGGATCAGTCCCAGACCATACCTGGCGTGTTGTCGGGCTCCTATGACGTCGATTCCTGGTACGGCATCTATGACAACACTGGCGCGGTTCCGGGCAAGCCCTTCGAGACGGCTAGCCGTAACATCAGCGGTAACATTCCCGAGTACGTCACCGGTCCGGCCTCCAGGGCCTGCGGTGGCTGCCACCGGGCAAGGCTGATCAACCAGGATGCAGCCGGTGCGCTGGCTTCCTGGAATGCCCACACGCTGACCAACGGGACGTACGCCGAGAATGATTCCGACGACGTCACCCTGTTCGGGATCATCGACAAGATCATGGCGATGTTCAAATAGGGCAATGACACGAGGCGGGCCTCCGGGCCCGCCTCAACGCCCGCAACGGGCGACGAGCCTGATGATGACAGCAGCCTGTCGATAAGAAGCAGGCGATCCCCACGAATGGCCGGGAAAGGATTTCCCGGCCTTTCTTTTTCCGGCGGCAAATCCACGCGACTCTTTCGTAGCCGGGAGCGAACCCGTTCCTCGTCAGCCGCCATCACCTTCGTCGGGGGCTTCCGGCGCAGGATGTCAGCAGGCCCCACAGACCCCTCGAATCGGCGATCTGCCAGGGAAGGGTCCTCCCTGGGCGGCTATTTTCCGGGACGGCACGCCAGGTGCGCCTGTGTCGCCGTGGCCTTATCCCGGCGGCATAGGGATTTGTACGTATATCGGGGGTCTAATTGATCCAGATCATTTGAATGGGTCTAATCTTCATCTACAAGGTCACTTGTACCAGAAGGGGAAAGATCAGAAACAACATTCATTCGCAAAGGAGTGCTCCCGGGAGATTCCGGGAGACTGCGGTGCGGATAACCAGCAAGCCGGGAGTGTGGGAATTCAGGCTTTGCGATCAGGACGGTCCGGTTTTTTGCGACGGGCCGGATTGTCTATCAGACGTTACTACTGAAAATTGGGGACAGTCATCATGAATGCACTGAGGCACGGAAAAGTCCGGTTGACCACAGTCCTGTCTGTCGTGGTTCTCGGTCTCGGCCTCGCAGGATGCGGCGGCGACGACGGGAACGATGGACCACAGGGACCGGCCGGCACAGACGGAACGGATGGTACCGACGGATTCAACTGTTGGGACCTCAACGAAAACGGAATACCCGATTTTCCCGAAGAGGATCTGAACGGCGACGGCGAGATCAACGTCCTCGACTGCAACTCGCTGGCCAATCAGTACATCGTCATCGGCAACGGGTCCGACCTGACCGAAGAGGAGATCGCGTTTCTCGGCCAGCTCCAGGGCACCATCACCGACGTCCAGGTGTCGAGCCCGCCAGTGGTGACCTTCACCGTCACGGATTCCAGCGGCAATCCCGCCGTCGGCCTGGCGCCGGGCGTGGTGCAGTTCACCTTCGCCAAGCTGGTGCCGGGTGATCCGAGCTTCAACGGCGGTATCGGCTACTGGCAGAGCTATGTGAACCGCGAAGCCACCTCGAGCGGCTCGGGTCCGCAGGTACTCCCCCAGGCTCTGCAGGCCACCACGGACAGCAGTGGCGAACTGGTGGAAACCGCTCCCGGCCAGTACCAGTACACGTTCGCGACAGACGTCACCAACGTGACCGACCCCTATCCGGTCGAATGGGAGCCTGGCTTGACGCATCGCGTCGGCTTCGAGATCCGTCTGAGCGGCGAGGGCGAGGTGCCCCTGGCGCCCGACAACCCGACTTTCGATTTCGTGCCTGACGGCGGCGCCGGCAGCGGCTTTACGAAGCAGGTCGCCGATACGCAGGAATGCGAAACCTGCCATTACGCGTTCGCGCTGCACGGCGGTCCGCGCAAGACGGTGGACTACTGTGTAACCTGCCACAACCCGTACAGCACGGATCCGGACTCCGGTGAGTCGGTGGACATGTCCTACCTGGCACACTCCATCCACCGGGGAGATAACCGCGACCCGTCGTACATCATCTACGGCTACGGGGGGTCCGTCCACGACTATGGCGAAGTGACCTATCCGCAGGATGTTCTGTATTGCGGCAAGTGCCACAAGCAGACCGAGCAGACGCCCGACGGCGATGTGTGGAACTCCGAGGCGTCGACCAAGACCTGCGGCGGCTGCCACGCTCTGGGCATCGTCGCCAGCGATCCGGATCCGGTAAGCGGCGTCTACAGTTATGCATTCGACCATAATGCCGCAGGCGCCGACGTGCAGATCGGGACCGTCGATGACGGCCAGTGCACGGCTTGCCACCTCGGCAACATCACCACGGCGGGACCACCCGCGGTGATCCACGCCAATATTCGCGGCAGCCAGCGTCGACGCAACGAGAGCGGAGACAACTTCGTCTTCGAGATTCTGGATGCGACCAGCACCGGTCCGGGCGAGACGCCCGTCATCACCTTCCTGATCACGAATCCTGAAGGGACCCCGTACGACATCGTCAACGATCCGGAATTCACGGACGGCAACGCGGCGCTGAATCTCTACGTGGCCTGGGCCAGCGACGAGATCTACAACGGCGACGAGCTGGGCAACACCGGCGGCGCCCGATGGCAGGGTCCGCCCAATGCGGTCCAGCAGCCGTGGGAACAGGGCCATCCGTATCGCATGTACCTGGCGGCTCTCCAGGACCAGGCGGTGCAGAATGCCGACGGCAGCTTCACGGTGACCTACTTCACCGCGCTGCCGGTGGACTTCACCGGCGACGTCATGATCGGCCTCGGCGGCCACCCGGCCTGGGAGTACACGGATGCGGACGGTGTGACCGGCTTTGATCGGGCCCAGGCCGTCAGCGCCACGTTCTTCCCGGGCGTGGAGCGCCAGACCGCCGTGGACAGCGCCAAGTGCAACGCCTGCCACGAGCGCCTGGCGCTCCATGGCGGTAACCGGAATGGCAATGTCGAGATCTGCCTGGTCTGCCACAACCCGGATACCGCTGTAGAGGACGGAGAGGACGTCCCGGAGGGCTGGGCGTTCGGTCTGTTGGTCCATTCTATCCATGCGGCCAGCGGGACCTACGCGAGCGGAGAGTTCGCGGAGGTGACCTACCCGCAGAGCGTTGCCAACTGCGAGACCTGCCACGTCGAGGGCGCCTACAATGTCGCCCGCACCGCGGCAAGGGCTGTCAGCACCGACCAAGGCGCTGAGCAGTTCATGTGGACCGACGACACGGCGACGACGCCGAACGCGACCTACTGCGGAGCCTGCCACACCAGCCAGGCGGCACTGGGGCATTTCCTGACCCAGGGCGCGCAGGTCGATGTGGCCAAGGTCGATATCGCCGGCGGTGACATGGGTATGCCGAACGGTCTCGAGGCTTGCGCCGTCTGTCACGGCACTGGCTCCGAGTTTGAGACTGCGAAGTACCACAACCCGGGCGTGGAATAACAACAACGGAGGGGGCGTCCACAACGGACGCCCCCGTCCCGGAAAGTACTGGAATCCGGCTTCGGCCGGATTCTTTTTTTTGTGTTTGGAGACGACGGATCTTACGGGCCCGCCAGCGGGCCTCCGGCGGTTTCGGGTCTGCACGCCACGAAGGGAATTACAAAGCGGCGTCAGCGGCCAGGATTGCCGGTCGGCGACCCGCGTCGGGCGCTGTTGTAACGAGACGACGGTCAAGGGGTGGTCAGTGCGCTCCGCAACCCGACGGCAAAACCCCACAGGGTCCGGGGATGCCTCCCCGGAGAGCCTTTCTTAAACACCGGGAATGTTGTACGGTTGCCACGAAATATCGGCTAGGGAATCGGCATGCGGAAAAGTCTCCTGACGGCTCTGTTCCTGGCGGCGGTCGCCGCGAACTCCATATCGATCTCCGTGGCCGAAGAGCCGTCTGCCGGGCAAGCTGGACCGGAGTACAGCCGCCGCGGCGCGGACACCTGCCTCGGCTGTCACGACGACAAGGCGGTCACGAACATTTTCCTCGGCGTGCACGGCCAGCCAGGAGATTCGAGGTCGCCATTCGGCCAGGGACAGCTCCAGTGCGAGGCTTGCCACGGACCGGGCGGCGAGCACGTCAAGTTGCCGGCCAGGGGAGAGCCGCGGCCGTCGGTCCCGTACTGGGGCCACGACAGTAGCGCGAGTGCCCGCGAGCACAACCAGATGTGTCTCGCATGCCACGATAAACATGTGGGCCTGCACTGGGCCGGGAGCACCCATGACGTCGAAGACGTCAACTGCGGTGAGTGCCACAACCCTCACGCCTCGACGGATCCGGTGCTGAAGACCAATCTCCAGGCCCAGGTCTGTTACCAGTGCCATCTCGAGCAGAAGGCCGACGAGAACAAGCCCTACGTGCACCCCATCGAGGCCCGGCGGATGGCCTGCACCGCCTGCCACGCACCCCATGGATCGACCTCCGATCACCTGCTTGTTCGCAATACCACCAACGAGACCTGTTACACCTGTCATCAGGACAAGCGGGGGCCGCTCTTGTGGGAGCATGCACCGGTCACCGAGGACTGCACCTATTGCCACCAGCCCCATGGATCGGTGCACCCGGCCCTGTTGACCAAGCAGCCGCCCTTGTTGTGCCAGCAGTGTCATTCACAGTCCGGGCACCCGTCCGTGTCTTATGGAACCGGCGGCCTGGCCGACGGCAATCCGAGCGTCTACCTGCTGAGCGGCAGCTGCATGAACTGCCACACCCAGGTGCACGGTTCGAATCACCCGTCGGGCGCGAACTTGACCCGATAGACGCCCGAGGAGAGTGGACACGATGGATAGGACCACCAGGACTCAGGGAACCTTTCTGGCCGTTGCCGTGGCGCTCGCGCTGGCGGCCGGCGCTTCGCCGGTCATAGCGGCCGAGACGAGCGTCGACGGGGAGCCGGGCGCGGTCGACACCTCGAGCTGGAAGTGCGAGCTCTGCCCCTTCGCCAAGGGCTACTCGGGTTCGGTGTCCGTCGGCGCCAAGTCGGTCTCCGATTCGTCAAACACTTTTGCAATTACACCGGCTACGACGACGACAAGGTTTACGGCGGCCTGGGGGTCCAGGACTTCCGGTATTGGGGTGCCGGAGGCTACGGCGCCTACATCAATTCCTTTGGGTACAACGCGGATTCCTTCGAGCTGACCTTCGGCGCGGGCCAACAGGGCAAGTGGTCCGCGGACTTCCTGGTGGATTTCCTGCCGGTGAGCCAGGGGGAGGACACCCGGTCGGTCTACAGCAATCTCGACGGCACCCCCCAACATCTCCCCTCCGACTGGGTCCGGGCGGGCAGCACCTCACAGATGACGGCCCTGAACGGCGACCTGCGCGATTTCAACCTCCAGTGGGATCGGCAGACCTTCGGGGTCGGCGGCGAGTACATCTTCACCCCCAATTTCTTCGCCGACGTGGACTGGCGTTATCAGACGAAGGAGGGCAAGGGCGCGACCTGGGGGACGTTCCTCACCAATTCCACCCAGCTGACCCGCCCCCTGGATTACGAGACCCAGGAGGTCGATGCAGGGCTCACCTACGCCGGCGATAACTGGCAGGTGCGCGGCGGCTTCTACGGATCCTGGTTCAGCAACAAGAAACTTGGCCTGACCTGGGACAACGCTTTCACCGGTCCCGATCGCGGACGGATGGCTAACGCGCCCGACAACAAGGCGTACAACGTCAGCCTGAGCGGTACCTACCAGTTCATGGCGAACACCACCGCCTCGGCCACCCTGTCCGTGGGCGAAGGGGAGCAGGACGACGACTACCTGCCCTATACCATCAACCCGAACATCGCCACGTCACCGCTTCCGGCGACCTCCTACGACGGCAAGATCGACACGACCCATGCCGGTCTGCGGGTCACATCGGCCCCCTGGGCGCGCCTGCGGATCACCGGCGAATACACCTACGACGACCGCGACAACAAGAGTTCCCGGGAGACTTACGACTGGGTGGCAGCCGACCTGTACCCGGCCAACGATCCCCAGGAGAACTTCCTGTACAGCTACACTCGCAAGGATTTCGATCTCTTCGGCGACTACCGCTGGAACCGTACGATCAAGACCTCCCTGGGCGTCAGCCACGACATCCTCGAGCGTACCGACCAGGAAGTGGACGAGAACCAGGAGGACACGGTCTGGGCCAAGGTAAAGGTGGAACTGGGCCAGTTCGATGTCGATATCCGGGGATCGACGGCGAGCCGCGACATCGATGGGGATTACCAGCAGGTCGATTATCTCAGGCAGAGCCAGAACCCGCTGATGCGCAAGTACAACATGGCCGACCGGGACCGGGACGGGGTCGAGGTCAAGGTGAGCGGCCAGCCGAACGAGCGCCTGAGCCTGTCGTTCAGGATCGAGAGCTGGAGCGACGACTACGACAATTCCGCCGTCGGTCTCACCAGCGGCGACCGGGACGTGTGGCTCGCCGACGTCAGCTACGCCCCGCGGCAGAACCTCAGTTTCTACGGCTCCCTGGGGAGCGAGTCGATCAAGTCATCCCAGTGGGGTGCTGCGGGTAACGCCAACCCCAACACGGCGCCGCCCAACTGGCAGGGCAAGAACAATGATGACTTCGATTCCGCCGGGCTGGGAATGCGCTGGTCGGGGCTCGGCAAGTGGGGACTCGAACTGGATTACGTCTATTCCCGGTCCGAGGGTAAGACCGAAATACACCGCGCGGGCGGCGTCGACAAGTTTCCCAAGCTCGAGACGGACCTGAAACGTGTCACGCTCGGCCTGACCTATGACTATTCGGCCAGGATCCGCTTCATGAGCGGTGTCCTGTACGAGGACTACAGTAGCGACAACTGGGCCGTGGACGGCGTCGAGCCCGATACCATCAACAACGTGCTCACCTGGGGTGGGACCAGTCCCGATTACGATGTGACCCTGTTCAGCCTGGGATTCCGTTACAGCCTCGGTGATCCCGCGGAGCGCGAGAAAACGCTGTACAAGTTGCAGTAGTCAGACGCGGCCGATGCCGCCGCGACTCGCCTGATCACTCGGGGGTCGCGATTGCAGCGTCGCCGGCCGTGCGATGGCTAATATTCGTGTTGGGCTTTCAGGAAAGGAGACGACCCATGCTCGTCCGATGGACATCGATTCTGTTCCTGGCGGGCGCGTTGGCCACCGGTCTGGCCTGGGCGGAGAATCCGGCCCCGGCAGCCTCGGACCCGGCGGCAGAAATCCCCGGCGATGCCGACCCCCGCGAACTGTTCCTGCGCTGTTGCTGGGCCCTGGGCCGCGCGGGCTTCAATTACTGTGAACAATACGGAGTCTGCGAATCCGACCCCAAGGCGAGTTGCACAGGAGTCGGGGCCGCCGAGGGGATGACCGCAAGCTGCGCCTCCAAGCCCCCGGATCTGCCCGAGTCCGGCGGCTGATTCAGGTTGCCCGGAGACCGCGCGACGGGTTCAAAGGCCGCGGTTGTCCTCCGTGAGCTTCGCGGCATTGGTGTCAGCATCGATGCGCCTGGCCAGGAATTCCGCGGCCGGCGAGCCTGGCCGGGCCTGGTAGAGCATCTCCACCACCCAGGGCGCGTCCACCAGCGCGCCGTCATAAGCCTCCAGCAGGGTCACGACCAGCTCGTAGTCATCACTGAACCGGAGACTGCCGCGGCGATCGAACACTTCCATGTTGATCTGGTGGTCGGGGTACTTGGCCGCCAGCAGGTGGAGGTATTTTCGAGCGAACTCGCGGGCCGACGCCTCCTCCTGAAACCCCTCCTGGACGCCGATGACGATGATCGTGTGGCTGACCGGTGTGGTGACCAGCAACACCTGGCCGATATCGTCGGGCTTCACCGGTGCGTCGGCGATCAGCGTGACCAGAGCGCTGCGCGCCGCGCTTCGGGCCACGATCCGGGTGGTGTCCGACACCGGGTAGGCCTCGCCAAGAGCGTAGCCGAACAGAGCGCCGCTGGCGGCGTCTTTGGCGTTCGCCGCCGAGGGGCCCAGCATGACAACGGCCGCGGTCGCGCACAGCGCGACCCGCCAGGGGGATTTCATCGGTGTTCTCCGGATTCGCGGCTCAAGGCGGGCGCCACGTTACCACGTCGATGGCCGAATGTCGGCCTCCCGGGTTTGGCAACCCCTGCCAGATCCGGTCCTTGCTCACTCCCGTAGGTCCGGGGATTGCAGCCGGATCGGCGACCTCAGGCAGGACAGCCCTGAGGCGGTACTCCCGTTCTGCCGGCGTCCTTACGGCTCGGCGTACCCGATGGTCTTCAGGGCGTCTTCGATCTCCGACAGGATCTTCGGGTCATCGATGGTCGCCGGCGCCTTGTACGGCTTCGAGTCAGCGATATTCCGCATCACGCCGCGGAGCACCTTGCCTGACCGTGTCTTCGGCAGGCGGTCCACCACCACCACCTTCTTGAACGATGCCACCGGGCCGACCTTCTCTCGGATCAGGCTCACCAGCTCGGCCTTGATCGTCTCTTCGTCTCTATCGACTCCGGACTTGAGCACGACCAGGCCCACCGGCACTTCGCCCTTGAGGTCGTCCGCGGCGCCGATGACGGCGGCCTCCGCCACATCGGCGTGGGAGGCGAGTACCTCTTCCATGGAGCCAGTTGAGAGCCGGTGGCCGGCGGTGTTGATGATGTCGTCGATGCGGCTCATCACCCACAGGTATGCGTCGGAGTCCCGATACCCGGCGTCGCCGGTCAGGTACCAGCCCTCGTGGGCGGAGAGATAGGACTCGACGTAGCGGGCGTCATTCTGCCACAGGGTGGTCAGCGTCCCCGGAGGCAGCGGCAAGCGGATCATGATGCTACCGATCTCCCCGTCCGGAACCTCGTTGCCGTCGGTATCCAGGATCCTGACGTCGTAACCCGGGACGGCGCGGGTCGGTGAACCCGCCTTGACCGGTAGTTGCTCCAGCCCGAGGCAGTTGGCGGCGATGGCCCAGCCGGTCTCCGTCTGCCACCAGTGGTCGATCACCGGCACGCTCAGCATCTTCTCCGCCCAGTTGAGCGTATCCGGATCGCAGCGTTCTCCGGCCAGGAACAGGGCCTTCAGCTTGCTCAGGTCGTATTTCTTTACGTAATCCCCACGGGGATCCTCCCGCTTGATGGCGCGGAAGGCCGTGGGCGCGGTGAACATGACGGCCACGTCGTGGTCGGCGATCACCCGCCAGAACGCGCCGGGATCCGGTGTGCCAACGGGCTTGCCTTCGTAGAGAATGGTCGTGCAGCCGGCGAGGAGTGGCCCGTAGACGATGTACGAATGCCCGACCACCCAGCCGACGTCGGATGCGGCCCAGTACACGTCGCCTGGATTCACGCCGTAAACGTTCTTCATACTCCAGGCAAGGGCCACTGCATGGCCGCCATGGTCACGCACGACGCCCTTGGGCTGGCCGGTGGTCCCGGATGTGTAGAGGATGTAGAGAGGATCCGTGGCCGCCACCGGCATGCAGGCGGCGGGTTCGGCTTCCGCGACGCACGACTCCCAGTCCACATCCCGGCCGGCGGTCAGGGCCGCCTCGGCCTGCGGCCGCTGCAGTACCAGGGTGTGGTCCGGCTTGTGGCTGGCGAGATCCAGGGCAGCGTCGAGGAGCGGCTTGTAGGGGATGACCTTCTTGACCTCGATGCCACAGGAAGCGGTCAGCACGAGGCGGGGCTTCGCGTCGTCGATGCGCGTCGCCAGTTCCTTTGCCGCGAATCCGCCGAAGACTACGGAATGGATCGCCCCGATGCGCGCACAGGCGAGCATTGCCATGGCCGTTTCTGGGATCATCGGCATATAGATGACGACACGATCGCCCTTTTCGACGCCGAGGCTGCGGATGGCGCCCGCCAGTCTCGCGACCCGGTCCGTCAGTTCCGCATAGGTGAAGCTCGCCACGGTCCCGGTGACGGGACTGTCGTAGATCAGGGCGGGCTGAGCACCGCGCCCGGCGGCCACGTGCCGGTCCAGGGCGTTGTGGCAGGTATTTAGCTCACCCCCGGCAAACCAGCGGTAAAAAGGAGGATGGCTGTCATCCAGCACGCGGTCCCACGGCTTGTTCCAGTCGATGTCCTTCGCTGCCTCGCCCCAGAAACCCTCCGGGTCCTCGAGCGAGCGCCTGTATGTGTCCGAGTAGCCCATAACCCCTCCGATGGCCGGCCTCCCGGTGGCCGGTCTAACGGCCAAGGCTAGTGACTGGCCGGGCGGATGTGAATCCGACCTTTGTCTATCCGCTTTGGAGTGGGGGTGGCGATGACCCGGGAATATCGAATCGCCCCAATGGGCTGGTATGCTCTGCGCGCCGCAATTTCAATGCCGAGGCAGGATGATGACACCCTACGAGGCCCTCGAGAGCCATTTCCGTGATCTCAGCCACCTCGAGCACGTGGAAGCCATCCTGATGTGGGACGAGGCTGCCATGATGCCCCCCGGTGGCGGCCCGGGCCGCGCGCAGGCCATGTCGACCCTGGCGGGCATCCTCCACGAACAGGAGACGTCGCCGGAGATCGGTGACCTGCTGGAGCAGGCTCGGGGCTCAGCCGACTCCCTGGATGCCTGGCAACGGGCCAACCTGGATCAGATGTGGCGCTGCTGGCGATACGCCACGGCCCTGCCGAGAGACCTTGTCGTGGCGAGCCAGCTTGCAGCGATGACCTGTGAGCAAACCTGGCGGCGCTGCCGTCCGCTTGAGGACTGGGACACTGTCCGGCCCAAGCTTGAGCACCTGCTTAGTTTGAAGCGTGAGGCCGGGGAGAGACTGGGAGAGGCCGAGGGTCTGTCGCCCTACGAGGCACTGCTGGATACCTATGAGGAAGGCCTCCGACCGGACCTGGTCGCGCGCCACTTCGCCGACCTTGGCGAATTCCTGCCCGGGTTCCTCGAAGAGGTGCTGGAGCGACAGCGGCGGCATCCGTTGTTGCCGTTGCAGGGACCCTTTCCCATCGATCGCCAGCGGGCAGTCGGGGTCGAGCTGATCAGCGCCCTGGGCTTCGATTTCGACCGTGGACGGCTGGACATCAGTCATCATCCGTTCTGCGGCGGCGTCCCAGACGATACCCGCATCACGACGCGCTATCGGGAGGATGACTTCCTCCCCGCCCTGATGGGTATGCTCCACGAGACTGGCCACGCCATGTACCAGCAGGGGCTGCCGGCCGACTGGCGCGACCAGCCCGTCGGCGATGCCCTCGGCGCGGCGGTACACGAAAGCCAGTCTTTGCTGATGGAGATGCAGGTGTGTCGAAGCCGGGCGTTCCTGGACTTCGCCGCCGATCGGATCCGCAAAGGCTTCGGCGTCGACACCGCCGATCCCGCGTGGTCCCGGGACAACTTGCTTGCCCATCACACCAGGGTGTGTCCCGGCTACATCCGGGTGGATGCCGACGAAGTGACCTATCCGCTGCATGTGATCCTGCGCTTCGATCTCGAGCAGGCGCTGATCTCTGGCGATCTCGCCGTCAGCGATATTCCCGACGCGTGGGACGAGAAGATGCAGTCACTGCTCGGACTCTCCACGGCGGGGAATCTCAAGGACGGTTGCATGCAGGATGTCCACTGGTATGCGGGCCTGTTCGGCTATTTCCCCACCTACACCCTGGGGGCTCTGACCGCGGCCCAGCTTTTCGCCACGGCGCGCGAGCAGGTGGAGGGCCTGGACGAGGCGATCCGGCAGGGGGAGTTCCGACCCCTGGTGAGCTGGCTCCGGACCAACGTGCACGGGAAGGGGCGGCTGCGCAATGCGGATCGCATGCTGAACGAGATCACCGGCCATTCCCTGAGCACGGAGCCGTTCAAGCAGCATCTCCGGGCCCGTTATCTGGCGGACTAGAGGGCGCACCAATCGGGCAGTCTCGAGTCGCCTGCGGAGGCGGGGGGATGTGAACCCGGCTCCACTGGGCCCGAGCGGTTCCGATTTGCGCAAAGCCAGCCGGCACACTCCAGTGCCCGGGTGTTCGCCATGGTCAGGATGCGACAGGAATTGTCAGCCCTCTGCCTCGGGCATGCCGCTTGTCCGCTCATGACCGCCGCTCGTCGGGAGGCGGCCGACCCGGAATTATGTTACGTGGACAGGATCACGGACACGATTCACAGTCGTGACCATGGGCAGCAACCCAGTTGAAGTGAATGCCGTCTTGGCCCGGTGCGACCTGGAACGAGTCGTCCGCGAACATCTGCGTGGCGGTGTGGATCCCGGTCGGTTGCTGGGCGAGCTGCTGGAGATGTGTATCAGCCTCAGGCAGCTCCTCCAGGACGGCGCGGTCGGCGGCGAATCGTTGCGGCCGTCAGGCGATGCGCAACGAGACGCGAAGGCAGCACCGGCGCTGACCAAGCCGGGGCGACAGGCCGACCGGAATCACGCCGGCATGAATGTCCGGTGGCTCCGGCCGGTGGCGGAAATCAGGCCTTCATCCCGTGGCCACCATGTAGAGTGCAAAACCGACGCCGACGAGAGCCTCCCCCACGATTAGGCCCGCAGCGACCGGCAGCGCGACTTCGTCGACGAAATCGCGGCCCCGCCGGGCGTCCATGACCAGCCGGGTGATGGTGCCGATGGTGTAGGTCAGCACGATACTGAAGGGCAGGTAAAAGCCCAGTCCCACCATCACACCGAGGCCGCCGCCGGCGGCACTGAGCAAGGCGCCGAGTGCGGCGCCGGCCAGGTACTTCTGGGTCGGGATGTTGTTGCCGATGATGCCGTCGATCATGCCGGCCAGGGCCTGGCCCTGGGGGGCGGGCAGGCGGTCGCTGCCCAGACCGTAGGCCTGGTGCAGGACGAAAACCAGGGCGATGACGAGGATCGGCCCGAGCCATGCCCCCATGAACTGTCCGGCCTGCTGCATCCGCGGGCTGGCGCCGACCAGATACCCGGTCTTGAGGTCGATCATCAGGTCGGTGGCCTGGGACATGGCAACGCAGACCGCGGCGCCCACCATAACCGATGAGACGATAGCCTCGCTGCGACCCAGGCCGCTGGTGATCAGGATCATGAGCGTCACGGCCACCAGGGTCATGCCCGAGAGTGGCGACCAGTCCGTGCGGCCGACGCATTCGGAGAGGATGACCCCGGCCAGCCAGATCCACAGGGCGCCAAGCACCGCGAGCAGCAGGGCACGTCCGAGACCCATGTGATCGGTCGACAGGAACGCCATGGCGAACAGCAGAACGGCGCCGCCGATGACTGCCATGTAAAGCAGCTTGATCGGCATCTCGTCGCCGGAGGCCTTCGATTTGACGACTGCGGCGTCATGCATGCTGTGGACGGCCGTCAGGACCAGGGGCAGCGCGATGGCGATACCGGCGAGGGCGCCGCCGATGAGCATGCCGATGCCCACTGGACGGAACAGGGCCTCGCGCAGGTCGGCCGGCGCAGTCAGCGTGACAAGTTGACCCCCGACGTCCAGGCTCGGGAAGCTGCCGGTCACGTCCAGCAAGGGTGCGATGCCCCAGTAGCACACGAACCCGCCGATGACGAAGGCCAGGCCGCCACGTCCGGCGATGAATCCCACGCTCAGGGTCAGCAGCGACAGATACCAGATGCCGTTCATGTAGTCCGGCATGCCAATGGTCGCGCCCAGGTCCCAGTTCTCCACGCCGATGATCTTGACGGCGAAGTGCACGGCACCGCTGACGAGGGCGCCGCCGAGCAGCAACAGGGTCTTGTGGACCCCGGCGCCGGGAGATTTCAGCACCGTGGCGACAGCGATCCCGTGGGGATAGCTGAGGCGCTCGAAATCGATCATCTGCTTCCGGAGCGGGATGATGAAGGCGATGCCCAGGAACGCCCCGGCGATACAGCCGAACGCCATCAGGTAGGGGTCGAAGTCAGTTTCGCCGAGGATGAACAGGGCTGGTACCGAGAACATGATGCCCGCCGACGCGCCGTTGACCGCACTGGCGACGGTTTGCACCACGTTGTTTTCGACGATGCTGAAGCGGCGCAGTACGCCGCGCAGGATGCCGAATCCGAGTATCGCCGCGACCATGGAGCCGGTGATTGAGAATCCCAGGATCAGTGCCGCATAGCTCATGCTCACGGCCAGGACGGCGCCGATGAACCACCCGACCACAACGGCGGGCCAGCCGAGTTCGGGGTAGGCCCCCGTGCGAATGACGCCGGTTGCCCGCTCTGAGCCTTGAGTCATCCTGCCTCCCCTGACGGAGCGGATCGTGCCGGTAACGGCCCGGATCGCGCGGGCCTAGCTGTACCACATTTGCGCGGGGGCTGGAAACCCGGCGGGGCCTGCACGGTCCTGGGCGGAGGGGCGGAATCGCGCCGCGCCCCTGTGCGAACGGGAGCATCGACGCGCCATGACGCCCGGCCCTGAATCAGCGCGTGAAGCGCTGAGGTTTGCCTTGACGGAGCAGATCTCCCAGGGCGGTATCGGAGTCGGGGGATCCGACAGTCGCGGGTCGGTCGATGGTAGCGGCGTCCGCCGGCTGCCGTTTGTCCCAGTTGAGCTTCTGGCGCACCGCCGCGATCAGAAAGGGGACCCCCAGCATGAGGACGGGAAACGCAAGCAGGAATAGCAATAGCCGGCCAGGCCAGCTCGACAGAATGTCCATGGCGGGAGAAGCCTTTGGCACCTGTGACGGCCGCTTATTATACTGCAGTGCACCAGGCAAATCTGCGGCCGGATCTGCGCTCAGGGAAGGTCAGCTGTCGTCCGTTCTCCCTGGCGCCATTCTCGGCTAGAAGGCGGGAGATTTCTCTGACCGCCGGCGACCGATTGATCTAGACTTGGCGGTCGGCCGAGGCTCCCGCATCAGAGCCCGACCGCTCCGGACGCCCTCGGAAACACCTGGTCTGCGAATGACACGCGTATTTTCCCCCGACCCCCTGGTCAATAAATCGCTGCGGCACTCCCTCAAGGATGCGACAGCGTTCGCCGTCATGACCGGGAGCGGTGAAACCTACTTCTCGGCCTTCGCGTTATTTCTCAAGGCCAGTACTCCCCAGATCGGCCTGCTGGCGTCCCTGCCGCCGCTGCTGGCATCGTTTGTGCAACTGATCTCCGCGTGGCTGGGGCACGTGACGGGAAAGCGACGCGGGATCATCCTGGCTGGTGCCGGCATCCAGGCAGCGAGCCTCATTCCGCTGGCCGTGTTGCCGTTGTTGTATCCATCCGCCGCCGTGCCCGTGCTGATTGCCTGCGTGGTGATCTATCACAGCGGCGCCAACCTGGTCACGCCCCAGTGGAGCAGCCTCATGGGCGACCTGGTCCCGGAACGACGCCGGGGCCGTTTCTTTGCACGCCGGACCCGGCGCACGTCGGCTACCACTTTTGCGTCCCTGGTGGCGGCGGGCACCCTGCTGCATCTCCTGAATGAGCAGGGTATGACCGCCGGTGGCTACGTGGCGCTGTTCTCGATCGCCGCGACGGCGCGGGCGGTGTCCTGGTTTCACCTGGCGAAGATGCACGACCCGTCCGGGCACGTCGCGGCAATGGAAGTTCCCCTGGGCCGGGACTGGTTGCGCCGGTTGCGCCGGTCTCCGTTTGTACGTTTCTCGGCATTCTTTGCCCTGATGCAGTTCTCGGTGGCGATCGCCTCGCCCTTCTTCACCGTCTATATGTTGCGCGACCTGCATTTCACCTACCTGCAGTTCATGGCCAATACCGCGACCACGGTCCTGTTTCAGTTCCTCACCCTGGCTCGCTGGGGGAGGATCAGCGACGCGTTCGGCAACCGGCTTATCCTTGCCACCTGTGCCTGCGTGATCCCATTCCTGCCCATCCTGTGGACGCTGTCGACGAACTTCTGGTACCTGATCGTCCTGCAGGCCCTGAGCGGCCTGTCCTGGGCCGGTTTCAGCCTGAGCGCGGGCAACTTCCTCTACGACCTCGTCGCCCGCGAGAAACGTGCCACCTACATGGCCGTGCACAACGTCATCGCCAGCACCGGTATTTTTGCCGGGGCCTTGCTCGGCGGTTTCCTGGGCACGGTCATCCCGGGGGAAATCCACCTGCCAGGGGTCGATCTCGTCCTGCTGAGTCCGCTGTACGGTGTATTCGTGGTGTCCACGGTGATCCGGTTGCTGGTAGTCGTCTCGCTGGTGCCGAAGCTCAAGGAGGTACGGGTGGTGCGGCCGCTATCGGTCCGCGAGCTGATATTCCGCGTGACGCGCTTGAACGCCCTCTCGGGCCTGTTCTTCGACGTCGTAGGCACCCGGCCCAGGCAGAACGGATCGTCTGAGGAACGCTCCTAGGCGGTTGCCGGACAGGGCAGTGACAGTCGCGACACCCACTGCCTCCTGTCATGGCAATATCGGAACCGGTGTTGCTATGCTTCGGTTCTGGCCGTGATGAGCCGGCTGTCCCGGATACGGAGACGCCGGTTCCGGTGGAACACGCTGATATTTATTACTGAAGGAAAAGGTATGAAACAACTGGGTGCGCTGGCGCTGGGTATCTGCATCATGTTTCCGGTGGCGGCCGATGAATCGGCCGGAGGCGACGTGATCCGGCTGTCGGATCCCGTGGAAGTCACGGACACCTACGAGGTATTCGGCTCGCCCGTGGGGGAACTGGGAGAAGTCGTTCCACTATCCGACGTCATTGCCAGAGAAGAGGAATTCCTCGATCGGCAAGTCAACGTCAGTGCCCGCGTGGCCAAGGTGTGTCAGAAGAAAGGGTGCTTCTTCGTCGCCCAGGACGGTGCGGCAATAGCGCGCGTGACCTTTGTCGACTACAGCTTCTTCGTGCCCACCGACTCCGGCGGCAAGGACGTGACCATCGTCGGCACCTTCGGCAAGAGGACGATCAGCGAAGAGCAGGCCCGGCATTACGCCAGGGACGAGGGCGCGGACGCGGCGTCGGTCACCGGTGAACAATCCGAGTACGCTATCGTGGCCACATCGGTAGTCGTGCCAAGAACCTGATCGGGCGGCACTGCCGCCCGCGGGAGGGGGAGGGGACGATGCAAGGCGCGAACGAGGGGCGGGACGCTGCCCATGGCGGTTTCAGCGCCGCCGAAATCGGGGTCATCGCTCATCTCTATCGCGCCGAGGTCTATCGCAGCACCGCCTGGCGATCCCGGCTCGACAACACCACGAACTGGTCCGTCGTCACCATCGGCGTGGCCCTGTCGTTGAGTTACAGCACACCCGGTGCCTCACCCCTGCCGCTGATCCTGGTCGCCCTGCTGGTCGTGGTCTTCCTGCTGCTGGAGGCTCGCCGTTACCGGTACTTCAATGTATGGCGGGCAAGATGCCGTTTGATGGAGACGGACATCCTGGCGCCGATGCTTGCCGGCGAGGGCGTCGTCCGGGACGGTAAGTGGAATACTCTCCTGTCCGATGACTACAGGCAGCCGCGATTCCACGTCAGCTATCTACTCGCCATGGGACGCCGGATCCGCAAGAACTACTGCTATATTTTCCTTATCCAGGCGGCTGCCTACTCGGGGAAGCTGATCATCCACCCGACACCCCTCACTCATCTGAACGAACTGTTTTCGAGGGCCGCCATCGGCCCGGTCTCGGGCCAGGCGGTGCTGGTCTGCGGTGTCCTGTTCCACGCCAGTTGGATGGCCCTCGCGCTGCTGACTCTGCGCAACGAGACGCTGTACCGCCGGCGACGGGCGCTGATTTCCATCGGCTGATACGGTCGCGGGCGGACCCAATCGCATCCAGAGAGTGATGAATTTCGGTGCATGGGCTGGGGACTCGGGCGACAGGTCCCGTTGCGGCGAAAGAATACCTCTCGGACCCCAATTCTGATCGCCGCGCGCCGATGATGCGTCGGGCTTCTGCCTCCGCGATCGGTCTCGGCCAGCCGGAGTCGAACTCCGCGATGGCCGCTCGTTCCTCGAACAGTTCGAGTTCATCAAGCGTCATCCGACCGATCCCGTCCATTGACCCAGTGTAGCGGCGCCATGGGTCGCCAGGTGATCCATGGGGGCCGATGACGCCTTGTGCCCGCCGGGAGCGCGGACCCCGAGAGCCGTCATGGCCGTTGCCATGGCGAAACTTCCCCCTGTGCCCCGGGTCTGATTTTGTTCATGTTGAAATTTGACGGCCGACCCCCTAGCTTATGCCGTCCTTGTCGACGGTCCATGGGATTCCCACGAGGTCGAGACCCGCGGCCAGGCGCCCTGTACACCTGAGGAGAGTCCACGTGCGATTGAAGCTGTTCCCGCTCCTGTTCCTGGCAGTAGCCCCGTGCTGGGCGAACGCCGTCACGGCCGGTGATTTTGTCGAGGGGGTTGACTACCTGCCCCTGGAATCCGCCCAGCCAACCTCCACCGGCGACAAGGTCGAGGTCATCGAGTTCTTTTCATACGGCTGCCCTCACTGTGCTCACTTCGAGCCGCATCTGCAGGAATGGATCAAGGACGGCAAACCAGACAACGTAGTGCTGTTGCGGGTGCCGGTGGCATGGAACCAGGGCTTCGAGGCCTTTGCCCGGGTCTACTATGCAGCGGAGACACTCGGCGCATCGAGCGCCGCCGACGCGGCGATGTTTCATCTCCTGCACGAGGAGAAGCCTGCCCAACTTACTCTGCAGATGATCGCGGGCGTCCTGGGCGAGCAGGGCGTCGACCAGGATGCGTTCATGCAGGCCTTTGCCGGCGACGAGGTCACTGAGAAGGTCAGTCAGGCCAAGAAGCTGACGCGGCGTTACCGGGTCACCGGCGTGCCAATGCTGGTCGTCGATGGCACCTACCAGGTGCCGAGCCCGGAGGGCGGCGATTTTGCCCGGATGCTGGCGGTCGCCGACTACCTGGCAGAGGAGGCCGGGGACTGAGCGGTGTTCTCGCTCTTCGTCGGACGACGCACCCGTAACAGACGGCTTCACGGAGCGGATCGTGGACAACAATCGGCCGGTGAACTGTGACTCCTTGAGAATAGGCCTCCTGGCCGCGACCCTGCTGTCGGCCGGGTACCTGGCCTGCTCCTCGGCCGCATGGTCCTCGGATACGATCGACGACAGCGAAATCAAACATATCGTGTATCCCGAGTGGTTCAGTGAGAGCCCGTTCTCGGATCTGGAGGAGGAAGTCCTTGTCGCCCGGTCGAGCGGCAAACTGGGGCTCATGGTCCTGTTCACGACCGAAGGCTGCTCCTATTGTTACCTGTTCGTGCGCAACAGCCTCGGCGACCCGGTACTGGCAGCCATGGTCCAGGCGCATTTCGAGGCCGTTGGACTGGAGATCTTCGACGATCGCGAGATGACCGGTCCGCGTGGCGCGCCGATGTCCATCAAACAGTTCGCGGACCGGGAAGGGGCGGCTTTCGCGCCGACACTGCTCTTCTACGGACCCGACGGCGAGCGCCTGCTGAAAGTCGTCGGGTACCAGTCGCCGCAGCGATTCCGGATCATCCTGGAGTACCTCATCGGTGGCCATTTCCGCACCGTGACACTGGCCGATTTCTTTCAGCGGGATGCGGCGGGTGTGCAGCCGGATGCTCTGTCGGACGGCGCGGAATTGCGGCAGGACCCGTTGTTCTCCGGGCCGCCGTATGACCTTGATCGCAGCGCAAGGCCGGCCCGCCGGCCGTTGCTGGTGATATTCGAGAAGACCGCCTGTGCCGAGTGCGACCAGTTCCATGCGGAAGTGCTGTCGGCCAGCGATGTCAGGGAAACGCTGGCTGAGTTCGAGATCGTCAGGCTCGATGCGGGGGATGGGGACATGGGCGTGGTCGCGCCCGATGGGGCAACGGTGACACCGGCGGGCTGGTTCGAAGCGGCCGGTTTCACCCGGGCGCCGGCGCTGGTGTTCTTCTCGGAGGACGGCGCCAAGGTGCTGGAGACCGATTCGCTGGTGTTGCGCCAGCGCATGATGAACTCCCTGAACTACGTTCTCGAACGCGCCTATGAAAAGGGCTGGACTTACCAGCGTTTCGCCCGGTCCAAGGCCATCGAGCGCTGGCAAGCCGGGAACCCGAGGGAAATGCAGGACGGCAATCCTCCCGGGAAGTGACCACCGGCGTCCCGGGCAATCGTCGGGAGGCGATGCCGGCGCCGATCAGTCTGGGCTCCGGCTGCGACCCCGGGGTTATCGGTACCGGCTGCTGCGCCGCCCCGGCGGGTTCGTGGCCCCGCCTGGCTCAAAGTTCTCGTTGCACCCCGGTTATGCACGAAAAAGAGCCTATACAATAAACAGAATATCAGCTAGTTACATTCGATTATTTAACTAGCTTATTAAGAAACTTCCAAGCGGAGACGACGATACTTCGGCTCGTTTCCCAGCTGCCTTCCGCCATTGGATGGGACCGGGAACCCGAGCCCACGGCTCGCTCAGAGAAACACCATCAGTGCCGTTGCAATGCCGAGGAAAGAGAAAAAGCCGGCGATATCCGTCACCGTCGTGAGGATGATCGAAGACGAGGTCGCAGGGTCCTGGCCCAGTCGGGTCAGGACGATCGGTATCAGGGCGCCGGCGAAACCGGCGGCGACCATGGCCAGGATCATAGAGGTGGTGATCACAACCACGAGCCCTGGGGACTGGCTCCAGACGTAGACCCCGATCCCGCAGGTGACGGCGATCGCGATGCCGTTCATGAGCCCGGCCAGCACTTCCTTGCGGACCACCCTCATCCATTGGCGCACGGTGATTTCCCTGAGCGCCAGGCCGCGCATGGTCACGGCCAGCGCCTGGGCCCCGGCGTTGCCGGACTGTCCCGCGACCACGGGAAGCAGCACCGCCAGAGCGGTGACCTGGGCGATGGTGGATTCGAACAAGCCCACGACCGCAGCGGCCAGGAACGCGGTCAGCAGGTTGATCTGCAGCCATGGCATCCGCCGGCGCACGGTAAGCAAGGGGCTGGACAGCGCCTTTTCCTCCCGACCGGCGCCGACCATGGTCAGGATGTCCGTGGTCGCGTTCTCCTGGACGGTGCGCGCCAGGTCATCGTGGGTGACGGCGCCGAGGAATATGCCTTCCGAATCCAGCACCGGAAGGTCCAGGATCCGGAATACCTCGAATGCTCGCGTCACTTCGTCCAGGGGGTCGAGGGGACCTACGCTGACACTGATCGGCAGTTCGAGGTCGGCGAGCGTCGTGTCCTTTGTGGCCAGCGCGACGTCCTGCAGGGGGGCCTTGCCGGTCAGCCGGTTGGCATCGTCGACCAGGAACAGTGCCCGCGCTGTCAGCATGCCGGCCTGGCCCAGCTGTTGCAGCAACTGGCCCACGCTTATGTCGCGACGGAAAACCGCAACGCCCGGATTCATGAGACGACCAGCGGTGTCAGGCGGGTAGGAGGCCACCGTCCTCAGTTCGTCGCGAATCGCCGGTTCAAGTCGCTCGATCCGGGCCAGGCGCGCCTTTTCGGGCATGCAGGCCAGAATACGTGTGGCCTGTCCCGGCTGCAGTTCCTCGACGAGGCGGTCGGCAAGCGGATCGGGCATCGCGGCCAGGAGTCGGGCGGCGATGTCCGGTAACAGGTGAGCCCACACCGGGGCAAGCACCGTAGCTGGCTGTCTGGCGACCGCCTCGATCACTTCGCCCGCTTCCAGTTCCTCGATCTTCCGCGCGGCCTCCACGGGAAAATCGGTGAGGTAGCGGCGCGTCATCTCGTCAACCGCACGCATCGCATCGGCAGTCATCGCCCAGGCCCTCCATTGCCTCGATCATTGCGCGACCCGGGCGCCGGATCGTTCAGGCGAGCCAGGCCGGCCAGGTAGCCGACGAAGGCATCGGCTAGTGCGGCCGGCAGGCCGGCAACGGCTGCCTTTTGCGGGAATGTGCCCGCCGCCTCGGCCGGCCTCAGGGCGGCACGGCCGAGGGTGCCGATCACATGCTTGTGGCGACTGACGACCGGGAGGCTGGCGTATCGGTCCCAGCCATTCAGATCCCTGGCCGTGGCAAGCAAGGCGCGAGCCGGGATCGGCTCCACTTCGGTGTCCATCACTTCCGTCAGCAGCGTGTTCCCGGTCGAGCGCAACAGCGTGACCGGGGCCAGCAAGCCTGCCAGCCGATGGTCTTCGTCGACGACTATCACGCAGCCCGCGTCCGCTCTTGTCGCCCGGCGGATGTGATCCCGCGCGTCGGCTACTGTGTGGTCTATCCGCTGGGTCAGGACCGCCGTGGTCATGTTGGCGCCGACCGTATCCAGCGGGTAGGACAATGTCACCTTGAGATCGCGCTGCAGTGGCGCCGGCAGTTCCCCGAGCAGGCGATTGCGGTCATCGGGATCCATCAGTCGCAACAGCGCGGCGGCGTTCTGGTGACTGAAACCGCCCAGGGTGGCGGCAGCCCTGTGGATATCCATCCGGGTCAGCAGGCCGCATACAGGCCACGCCCCCATGCGGGTGAGGACCCGTGTCGCAAAGCGGACCGGAATGTCCTGGATCAGGGCGGCCGCGTCATCCGCGTCCATGGCGGTAAGGACCCGGGCTGCCGCCCCCGGCCGCTTCTCGATAAACGCGAGAATCAGGGACCTGGAGCTAGCCATTGCCGGACTGACCCTCCGGCGTCGGGGTGACTATTACCACCCGGTGGGTCTCGAGCGTCGCCGCCGGGATCATGGTTTTTCCCTCCGCGGTGTCCAGGGCAACATGAGTCGCGGAAATCTCGAGAATCTCACCTTCCACGTCGGCGATGCGGACACGGACACCCGGTTGCAGGAAGTGGCGGGCATTGCGCGCCCCGATCAGGTTCCCGACATGATCCCGCGCGCCGGCGGCGAATGCCACGACCACTCCCACGGCCAGTCCGCCGCCCACGATGGCGACGGCTATCTTGAGGACGCCCACCTCGACGCCGGCCTGATCGAGCCCGATGATGACGGCGATAGTCATGGCCGCGCCCTGCACCAGTCGGCCGATTGCCCCGGGCGCGCGGATTTCACCGTCCCTGGCCGAGGAGGCGACGGCCTCCCGCAGGTAGACGCTGAAGAAGTACCCAACCACGATGATCACGGCGCCGACGATGACGCTCGGCAGGTGAATGACGATCTGATTGAGCCACTGCCCGATCGAGCCGATCCCGACCATGCCAGCCGCCAGGATGAGGGCGAGGATCAATACCAGCCAGTAGGCCACCTCGCCGGCAACAGTGACGAAGGCGAGGGACATTCGGACGCCGGCTACCGAACCGCGGCGGTAGGCTCGGTCCAGAAAGCGATTGGCGACGGTCGCCACCTGCCGCGCTGTGCGTCGGGCCAGCCTGGCCAGCAACCAACCGCCAACGATGACGAGCAGGGCGACGATGATCGACGGGATGTTGTCCATGACACCCGCCATGACCCTGGAGAGGGTCTGTCCAAGCGAGCCCGATGGCAAGGTATCTGTGGAATCCACGGTCGGTGCTCCTCTGGAGTGTTCGTCATCTATCATACTGACGCAGTCGACCAATGACATCGGGGCGCGGCGGTGATGCGGGAGCACGAGACGACTCGCTCTGCGAAACCCTGATCAGGATCGCGAGGGACTTGATGTCAGGATGCCGCCGTAAACGCCGTAAGAAGCGGAAGATCCGTCTTTTGGGGGGGGACTTGATTACTGCCCCCGAGACGCCGAGCGTGAAAGGATTCGGCCGTTCTGCCGGTCTGTATCCAGTAAGCGCGACCCGGTCAGGAACCCTGAATCATGATGAGAGCCTTGTTTGGTACCGCATTCCTGTTGTTGGCGTGGAGTCTCCATGGTGGCGCGGGTGCAGCGCCACCGCGGGTGAAGTTCGAAAGCAGCGTCCATCAAGTGGCCCTGATCGAGCTCTACACCTCAGAGGGGTGCAGCAGTTGCCCACCCGCCGATCGCTGGCTGGCTCAGCTCAAGTCAAACCCCGGGCTATGGAAGGATTTCGTGCCGGTCGCATTCCACGTGGACTACTGGGACTACATCGGCTGGGAGGACCGCTTTGCGCAACCGGAATTCAGCCAGCGGCAGCGGGGCATTGCGGCCCAGGGCGGCGTGCCCACCGTCTACACTCCGGGCGTACTCAAAGATGGCAATGAGTGGCGCCGATGGCACCGCGGCGACTCCATCGATCACAACACCGTTCCGGTCGGCGTGTTGAGTGTCGAATCAGGGAGCGGGCAGCTATCGGTCCGTTTCGATCCGCGTTCGGCGGAATACAGCGATCTGGATGTCTACGTCGCCGTCCTTGGCATGAACCTGAGATCGGAGGTGACTGCCGGTGAGAATGCAGGCAGGACCTTGTATCACGACTTCGTTGTGCTCGATCTGATCTCCCGGCCGCTGATAGAGACGGACGATGAGTTCGCGGCCACAGTGCCGTTGAGCGACCCGACCACGGGCACGGAGCTATTGGCGCTGGCTGCGTGGGTATCGGAGCAGGGCAGCCTGCTTCCTGTCCAGGCCGTCGGCGGGTACCTGCAGGGGATCTGAGCCGGGAAACGTCAACAGGTCCAGACCGGTGCGGTCCCGCCCCGGTCCGTCCGACATGATGGGCGAGTCGCGTGGATAGTGGACACCGGGACAAGACCCCGATTTTACCGTGGTGCTTCTACCCCCATAATCTTGAGACCTGCCCGACCCCGGACTTGCCACGCCCCCGGGTTGGAAGACTAAAGACAGGCTCCGCGGGCACCCGGCGGGACATGTAGGCGGGGCGAAAGACCGAGAAATCTTTTTATAGTGTCCGGTAACATTGGGACTGGGGGAGGAGATATGTCGATGAACGATGTTCCCGAAATCGGCGTGGGCGCCGCCTACAAACACGGATGGCGCCACCTGGGACGGCATTTCTGGTTCCTTCTGGGGATCACCCTTGTCCTGTGCCTCGTGGGGTCGGTCCCCGGGGCCATGCAGGAGTCCGCCGTTCTGGCGGTGGCATACCAGGTCCTTGTCATCGGCCCGATCACTTATGGCGGATACTTTGTCTTCCTCAAGGCGGCAAGGGACGAATCTCCCGGGTTCACAGACCTTTTCGAGGGATTCCGGGATTACTGGAACGTTGTCCTCGCCAGCTGTGTGGTCGGGTTGATTATCGGTATCGGATTCATCTTCCTGATCGTCCCGGGAGTCATCTTTACGTGCAAACTGGTGTTTGCGCCGTATCTGGTTATGGACAGGAAGATGCGAGCGTTCGACGCGATCAACGAAAGCTGGCGGCTGACGGATGGACACGCATGGACCGTGTTCCTGATGCTGCTGCTTGCGATCCCCATCGTCATGGCGGGCGTGATCGCCCTCGGTGTCGGCGTCATTGTGTCGGTCATGTGGATCGCTTTGGCGTTCGCTGCGTTCTATCTGGCGGTGTGCGCGTCGGGAGAGGAGGAGACCGCTGCGAGATTGTCGACGCCGGGATGAAGACCCGCCGGCGGAGCGAGTATTTGCCATTGTTCCCGGAGCCCCAATCCCCGGTCGAGCCGGACGGAAATCCTTGACTGTTGGGAGTAGTCTTGACGACACACTTGCAGCCTGAGCCGCTTACCAGGGCATACACAGGGTATCCACGGAAATGACAATCGATCCGACACATGACATTTCGCAGGTGATCCAGCTCGCGGTTGCGCCCGTCTTCCTGCTGGCCGGGATCGGGGCATTTATCAACGTATCGACGTTCCGTCTCGGCCGGATCTTCGACCGCAGTCGCCTGCTGGAGGCGAATGTTGCCGATCATGATCCGGCCCGGCACGCAAAGATTGTTGCGGATCTGAGTACCCTCCGGCGCCGTGCCCGGCTCGCCTACCTCGGCATCACTCTGGATATCGTGGCGGCCTTGCTGGTTTGCATCCTGATTGCGATGGCATTTATCGAGCATTTCTTCGGCTTCGAGATCAGGGGCCTGATCGGCGGATTGTTCATCGCCGCGATGCTGTCGCTGATCGGCGGCCTGCTCGCCTTCCTGCGAGAGGTCTTTGTCGCCGTCCGCGGCCTGTCCATCGGCCGGCCGACGCAAGAGACTCAGTAGACCCCCCCGCGCTTGCCCCAGGCGATAGGCGTGTAAACGGCGGGCTCCGGGCCGTCCGGCGTCGACGTCGAATCCACAGTCGAGGGCCGGTCAGCGGACCAGGTCATGCATTGGTTTCGTGGAGGCGCTCCCATGGTCGCCTCTGCATCGCAACGATCGTGTCGTCACTTGACTCAGCCGTTTGCGGTCATCTTTGACCCCGAAAAGGGACCAGATGCCAGAACTGTGACCCAGGTCGGGATGTTATGTAAAAGCCATCCCGGGCAATCCGACTTGGTGAGGTAGGATCGATTGACCGGGCCTCGGGACGATCCGAGTCGTAGTCAACACGGAAACCCGTCGTCTGGGACGTCTCACTGGGCGCCAGCGAGGGAGGTCGCAGCCATGTGCCATACCCAGATCCTTGCAGGACGACTGGCCTCGTTTATCGCCGGTCTGGTCCTCAGCCTGTCCATGAACCCGGTTGTGGCGGCGCCCGGGAAGGCGCCGGCGGGGCCCGACGGCCACCCGGTTCGACTTTCAACTGTTACATTTCGGCCTG
>JAHEFR010000059.1 GCA_024640085.1 Gammaproteobacteria bacterium | reverse complement strand
GGACCCACGATCACCGTGCCGTCGGACTCGAATTCGACGCCGGGCACGTCACGGAGAAATCCACTGTCCGTGTTCTGGCCCAGTGCCAGGATGAGGGAGTCCGCTTCCAGCGTCTCGAAGCGCCCCGTGGGTTGCGGGCGACCGTTGTCGTCCACTTCCATGATTTCCACGGTGAGCCTGCTCTGGTCGATCTCACGGATGGTCCGCAGCCAGTTAATCTTGACGCCTTCCTCGATGGCCTCGTCGGCCTCGAATGGATGGGCCGGCATGTGTTCCCGGTCCCGGCGGTAGATGATCAGCGCCTCGGTGGCCCCGAGTCTCTTGGCCACCCGGGCCGCATCCATGGCGGTGTTGCCGCCGCCGTAGATGGCGACCCGCCGGCCCAGTTTCGGTGCCTCGCCCGCCTCGACGCTCTTCAGGAATCCGACCGCGTCCAGCAGCTTGCCGGCGTCCCGGGCAGGGATGTCCACCCGCTTGGACAGGTGGGCGCCCACGGCCACGAATACGGCGTCGAATCCCCCCGCCTGCTGTTCGGCCAGGAGGTTCTCCACCTTGTGGTTCAGGACGATACGGACCCCCAGGTCCTCGATCCGGCGCACCTCGGCATCGAGGATGTCACGGGGCAGCCGGTAGGCCGGGATACCGAAGTGCATCATGCCGCCCGCCACCGGGCCCGCCTCGCGGATCTCGACGTCGTGACCCCGGCGGCGCAGGTGATAGGCCACCGACAGGCCGCTGGGCCCGGCTCCCACCACCAGGATCTTCCGGCCTGTTTCCTTCTCCGGCGGGACCAGGGGCCAGCCGTGTTCCAGTGCCTTGTCGCCCAGGACACGTTCCACCGCGTGGATCGCGACGGGGACGTCGATCGCGGCGCGGTTACATCCGTCCTCACACGGGTGATAACAGACCCGGCCGTGTATGGAAGGCAACGGGTTGTCGCCGGTGAGGATCTCCCAGGCCTCGCGAAACTGACCGGCCTGTGCGGCCGCCAGCCACGCCTGGATGTTCTCTCCCGCCGGGCAGCGGTCGTTGCATGGTGGCAGCAGGTCCACGTACTCGGGCCGGCGCCGGCGCAGGGGGCCGGAGAACGACTCGTGGTGCAGGTCCGCGGGGCGGGTCAGGTCCTGACGTCTGTTGCTCATGAGTTTCTGTCCCGGGTCTCAAATGGCGGCCCGGCTTTCCCCGAACCAGGATTGGAATACAATCGGAACACACGGGGTAGAGGCGGCGAGAGGTGGCGCGTCATGGATCGTTACCAGTGTCCCGAATGCAGTTACATCTACGACGAGGCGGTGGGCGACGAGGCCGAGGGATATCCTCCGGGCACGCCCTGGAGCGAAGTCGAGCCCGATTTTTTCTGCCCGGATTGCGGGATCATCCCCAAGTACGAGTTCGACTTGCTCACCTGAAGCTTACACCGCGTCCCGGTCCGCCGGCACGATAAGCACCGGCCGGTCGGCCTTCTTGAGGACCGCGGAACTGACGCTCCCCAGCAGCATCTTGAATACCGCGCCGAAGCCGTGGGAGCCCAATATGATCAGGTCGGCATCGAGCTTGTCGGCTTCGCCGACGATGACCTTGGCTGGCGGGCCCTGAACCATCAGCGCCCTGGCCTCGATGCCGGCGTCCCGCATGGCCCCGGCGGCCTCCTGGACCAGCCGGTGCTCCTGCCGGTACTCCGCCGCAGTCTCGTCCCGGTCCTGGCGCTCCCCGGCTGTGTAGGTCTTGAACGCGGGTTCCGGCGCGGCCACGTGCAGCACGCACAGGCTGGCGTCCAGCGCCAGGGCCAGGCGCTTGGCGACGTCGAGCACCTTTCTTGTCTGGGGCGAGAAATCCGTCGCTACCAGCAGTTTCATCGCGCCTTCCCTATCTGCCTCCGATACGGGAAACGTAGCAGATGGCTCCGGTAGAGGCGTTGCGCCAGATCAACTGGAAATGGGAAGTTACCGCTGGCCGCCGCGGGTTCACGTGCTCCCGGCAGCGACCGTCCGGGCGAACGCTTCGCGCCGTTCTTTCATGGTGTCAAACAACGGCCTGATCTCCGGATCGTCCCGGTAGTCGGTGAACTCCGGTCCGGCGGAGGTCGAATGGAACCCCGCACCGCCGGCGGCCACGCACTTGCGAAGATTCTCGATCGTGGCTTCCCTGTCTCCGGCGGCGGCCGCCAGCCTCGCCTTTACGTAGGGCGTGAACCAGACAGTGTCAACGTCGAATGGCGACAGCATCCGAATGCTCTGCTGTCGGAGAGCCTCGGCCAGATCCTGCTGCCCGCCAAGTCGGTAGGCCAGAACCAGACCCGGCGCGCTGAAGAGCTGGTCGAAGGAGGGGAAAAACCATTTTCCGGTCTCGGGATCGGGCCGGATGAAGTTCTCGTAATAGGCCCGGGCCTGATCGATCCGACCGTCCCGTAACGCCATGTCGCCCGCCTGGGTAAGAAGAGCCGGGTCTTCGGGCTGCTTGTCCAGGGCCCGGGTGACGAGGGCCCAGGCTCCCTGTGCATCTCCCCCGTGGAGTTTTATCTCGGCCTGAAGGGCGATGGCCTCTCCATTCAGGGGATTGACCTCCCTGGTCCGGTCCGTGTACTCCCGGGCCCGCTCAAGGTCGCCGAAATCCATGTGCAGGTTCGCGACGGTCATCATGCTGTTTACGCTCTCCGGAGCGTGCTCCAGCGCTTTCATGGCCCAGCGCAGTTCTTCGTCCCTGCGGCCTTCGACGAAGGCGATCTGGTTCTTGAGCTGATAGGTGCCGGTCCAGTCCGGCTTCAACTCCTCGAGTTCCGTCGAATAACGGACTGCGGCCTCGGTTTCGCCTCTGTAGGCTTGTTGCACCGCCAGGTTGAAGAGCAGAGTCGGATGCAGCGGATCGACGGCGTAGGCGCGCAGTATCACGCTGTCCGCTTCTTCCAGGCGGTCATTCTCCCTCAGCTCCGACGACAGCCACATCATGGCCGTGGCGTCACTGGGGTTGAGGGCTATCGCTTTCTCGAGCGTCGCGACCCGCTCTTCTATCGGGGCGCCCTGCTGCATCAGCAACAGTCCCTTGGCCGCCCATGCCTCCCCGAGCTGAGGATCGATCGCGAGAGCATTCTCGACGGCCTCGGATGCCAGGGGCAGTACCTCGTCGGCGGTCCGAATGTTGTAGGAGTTCAGCAGGCTGTAGGCGTTTGCCACACCCGCCCAGGCCGGGGCGAAATCGGGATCCACTTCGGCTGCGTGCCGGAACTCCCGCAGGGCCTTGTACAGGCCGTCGGCCGTCCGGTCCTGCATCATGTGCTTGCCACGGAGATACGCCGTGTAGGCCTCCGTGTTACCGGTGGCCCGGGCCGAGGCGATGACGGCCTTGTCCTGCTCGCCCAGCAGGGTATGTTTCAGGGCGCCCACCACCTCGGTGGCAATCTCGTCCTGGATGGCGAACACGTCGTCGAGTTGCCGATCGTAGGTGTCGGACCACAGGTGATAGCCGTCGTCCACCTTGACCAGCTGGGCGGTGACCCGGATCCGGTTCTCCTGCTTGCGGACGCTGCCCTCGAGAATAGTAGACACTCCGAGCTTCTCGCCGATCACCCTGAGGTCCTGGTTCTGGCCCTTGAAAGCGAACGACGAGGTCCTTCCGGCGACTTTGAAATCCTGGATCTTGGCCAGCAGGTTGAGCAGTTCCTCGGAGATGCCGTCGGTGAAGTATTCCTGGTCCCCGGCCGGGCTCATATCCACGAAAGGCAGCACCGCGATGGAGGTCAGGGCCGGGGCTGCTCCCGCTTTCACGATCTCCGTCGGGGCTCCAGTCGGCTCCGCGGCGGCATGCGGCCTGGCCGTATCGCCGTCGTCGTTGAACACATAGCTGTCCAGCACCACGAAGATCAGGGCCAGGCTCAGCACCCCGATGATCAGGTTGTTGATCTTCTGGCCGGTGACGGGTGTCACCGAGGCCTCGGGGTCCACTTCCTTTGTGCGCTTGAGTCCCTCCGGCGTCAGCTCGAAGGCCCAGGCGAAGATCAGGGCGATGGGCAGGCCGATCGCCAGGAAATAGAGCACCAGCGTGATGCTCCATTCCGGTAGTCCCAGGGCCGGCATCGCGATATCGGAGACCTGCAGGATCAGCCAGGACACGATGCCGTAGAGCACCGCGACCCGGACGACGTTGCGACGTTTCAGTTCCGAGAGGAACGAA
>JAHEFR010000058.1 GCA_024640085.1 Gammaproteobacteria bacterium | reverse complement strand
CTGGCCCACTGGTGGCCATCGTCCGCCGCCCCCGTCAACGAGGTCGCCCGATGCCCAGACTGTTGATTGCCATGGTCCTGCTGGCCGTCCCGACGGCGTTGCTCGCGGCCAGTCCCATCAAGCCCCTGGATTCCGGGCAGGCCGCCGAATTGCAGGCGATCGTCCAGGCAATGAAGCAGGCGCCCCGAGGGCCCTTCAGGCGCGTGATGTGGTTCTGTGCCGACGGTGCCATCCTGCCGCCCAAGGCCTACGCCTGTGCCGATCACGGCGGCGGCCGACAGCACGGCCAGTGGAGCGATGACACGCTCCGGCTGCACCGGGCGGGCTTCCCGGTCGCCAATGTCATGGTGGAGTTGTCCGCCTCCGACTTCGGCGAGTCGCTGGACGACCAGATGCACTTCCGCACCCTGGTGCTGGAGCAATTTCTCATCGACGTCAACGACGGCTGGATTCTGCGCCAGGCCCGTTTCTACCGGGGCGCCCTCCAGGTGGAGGGGGAAGAGGCCAGCGCTTACGAGTTCCTCTCGTTGCTCGCCAGGGACCCGCGCTGGCACAACCGGTATCCCCTGCTGGTCGAGGCCGCACGGCTGGTGCCCCACGGCGATGACGCCATGGGGCAGGCCGAAGTCCGCGGTATGGCCACGGCGCTGAACGACGCCGATCCGGGGTTCAGCGAACTCAGGAACAAGATCCACGGCCGCCCGGAGCCCTCCGACGCCGCGCGCGTGAGGGAATACGCCTCTGCCCGGGGCAAGCCCGAGCTGGCGGAGGACTACGAGGCCCTGGCGGTCGCCATCGACGCCGTCGCCGCCCTGCCGGATCCCCTGCCAGCGGTCAGGGCGTACGCCGCCAAGGTGCGGGACCCGGCCCTGGCCCGGGACCTGCGGGCGGGTTGCGACGTCCTGGACGCGGCTCGCGATCCGGTCGAGCGGCTCGCGGCCCTGTCAACCATCATGGTTCGACTCCGCGACGGTCTGCCCACCAGCGGCCATCCCCTGGACGGTATCGACCTCCTCCTGGCGCTGGAAGGCAATGTGTTCAACATCGGCCAGCAGCTCGACGTGGACGGTGGTAATTACACTCGGGCCCAAAGTCTGGCGCTGATGTCGTCTTTTGCCCGCGCCGCCTATGGCATCGGGCTCCTCACCCGACCCGAGATGGACAGCCTCGAGGCGGCAGTGGCGCGGCTCGGCGCCGGCCAGGTCAGCCTGTCGGAATATCTCGATGAGCTGAACTACCTGGGACGCGTGCCTGGCTGGGCCGCGCGGCGGCTGGCGCTGTATTTCGAGCCGGCGGTAGAGCACCTTGGCCAGATCGAGCCGCTGGCCTATGAATACGTGCCGGACCGCATGCGCGGCAGCCCCCTGTTGTTCTACTCCCGTCTCCTGACTCCGTTGACCGCCGATGCCCAGCGGCTGGCCGGCGTCCGCCAGCAACTCTTCGGTGAGGAAGTGCCGGTAGGCCTGCGATCCCTCAATCCGGGTATCGGCCGGGGTGTGCTGCGGACCCTTGAACAGATCGAGGCGCTGCCGGAAGGCACCGCCGACAGCATCGCCCTGGTGCCGGAAACCGTCTCCGAGTTGCCGGTGGTAGCCGGTATCCTGACCGAGAACGAGGGCAACACCCTGTCCCATGTTCAGCTGCTGGCCCGCAACCTGGGCGTCCCGAACGTGGTGGTGGCAAGCGATTATCTTCCTGTCCTCCGTGAGCACGTGGGCCAGAGAGTCTTCGTTGCCTCTAGCCCCGGCGGCGTAGTGCGTATCCTGGCGGAGGACGACCTGCCCGCTGGGGCATCGACCGATACCGTGCCGACGGTCTCCGAGCGGATCTCCGTCGACGTGGATCGGCTGGACCTGAAGACCTGGCGTCTGATCCCCACCAGCGAGCTGACTGCAGCCGACCAGGGCGTCCGGGTCGGACCCAAGGCCGCCCAGGTGGGGCGGCTCTATCGCGCCTTCCCGGAAAACGTGTCGCCGGGTCTGGCGGTGCCGTTCGGCATGTTTGCCCAGGCGTTGACAGGGCGGGAGGTGACACCGGGCGGGCCGAGCCTGTTCGACTGGATGGCCCAGCAGTACGACGAGATGGCAACCATCACCGATCCGGTCGAGAAGAACCGGCGCACCCAGGTGTTGCTGCAGACCATCCGCGACTGGTTCGCCACGCTGCCGCCCAAGCCCGAAAAAATCGCCGCCTTCCACGAGGCGCTGCTGGAGAACTTCGGCCCCGACGGCACCTATGGCGTGTTCGTCCGCTCCGATACGAACGTCGAGGATCTGCCGGGCTTCACCGGCGCCGGCATCAACCTGACTGTCCCCAACGTGGTGGGCTTCGACAACATCGTCCAGGCGATGCGGGCCGTGTGGGCCAGCCCTTTCACCGAGCGCTCCGTCGGCTGGCGCCAGAACATCATGAACGACCCGGAGCATGTCTATGCTTCGGTGCTGCTGCACAAGAGCGTGAATTCGGAAAAGTCTGGCGTGATGGTTACCGCCGACGTCCGCAATGGCAGCAACGACTACATCACCGTGGTGGTCAACGAGGGGGTCGGCGGCGGCGTGGAGGGGCAGGCGGCCGAGACCCTGCTGATTCGACGCTCCGACGGCCAGGCCCGCCTGCTGGGTTCGGCAACCGCGCCGTTCAAGCGGGTGCTGAAGGAGACCGGTGGGTCCGAACTGGTGATGACCTCCGGCGCGGACCGGTTGCTGCAGCCCGACGAGGTCCGCCAGCTTCTGGATTTTGTCGACAAGCTGCCCGGCTGGTTCGTGAACCTGCCGCTCGAGGAGCGCGCCAGGGCCATTGCCGACGTGGAATTCGGTTTCGTCGACGGCCACCTGTACCTGTTCCAGATCCGTCCCCTGGTGCAGAGCAAGGGCGCCGAGCGCAGCCGCTACCTCCAGTCCCTGGACGCGGGGCTGGCCGGGGCCGCGGACAAGCAGGTGGACATGAGTCAGGCTCCCGGAGGCCCGGCGTGAAGCGCCTGGCGGCATTGCTGCTGTCGGCGCTCGTGGGCGCGACCGGTACGGCCGGGGCCTACCCCATGGACGGCTACGATTACACCCACTGCCAGCGGGTGCTCTACACCTGGCGCAAGATGCACGGGGAGGTCGCCGGACCCCAGATCCCGGTCGGCGCCCGCCAGCCCATGGACTGGGTGATGCCGCGGCTGATCGGTATCGAGACATCGCCACTGCCTTCGGACCCGGACCCGGATCCGGAACTGAGCCGGGCCATCCGCGATGCCCTGGGCGAGGATGCCGCGCAATACGCCGTGTCGGTGGTGGATCTGTCGGATCCGGACCATCCGGTCTATGCCGGTGTCAACGACGATGTAATCCGCAACGTGGGCAGCGTCGGCAAGATGGTGGTGGCCCTGGCCTGGTTCCAGGCGCTGGCCGACGTCTATCCCGACGACGTCGGGGCCCGCGAGCGACTGATGCGCGATACCGTGATCACTGCCGACGACTTCGTCATCAGCGATCACCACAAGGTGGTGTTTTTCGACCCCGGAACTAACGTGCGGGAATTCCGGCAGATCCGGGTGGGTGACAGGGGCAATCTGTGGGACTGGATGGACTGGATGCTGTCGGCCAGCAACAACGCGGCGGCCGCCACGATGCAGAAGCAGGTCATGCTGCTGAAGCACTTCGGTAAGGCTTACCCGCCCACAGCCGAACAGGAGGCGCAGTTTTTCGCCGACACGACTTACCAGTCCCGCGGAGAACTGTTCATGGCCGCCATGGACGAGCCCATGCAGCGCAACGGCCTCGACACCACCCGTTTCCGCCAGGGCAGCTTCTTCACCCGCACCGGAAAGCAGAAGGTGGGCGGCACCACCAGCGTAGGCAACGTGCGGGAGCTGGTGAAATACCTCCACCGCATGGAGCAGGGGAGGCTCGTGGACGAATGGTCCAGCCGCGAGATCAAACGCCTGATGTACATGACCGAGCGGCGTATCCGCTATGCATCGCACCCGGTGCTCAATCCCTATGCCGTCTACTTCAAGTCCGGCTCCCTCTATTCCTGCCAGCCCGAGGAAGGTTTCGTCTGCGGCAAGTACATGGGCAACAAGCGAAACTATCTGGCGTCGGTCGCAATCATCGAGGGCCCGACGCCGGGGATGGACTACCACTACCTCGTGGCCGTCAGCTCCAATGTGCTGAAGAAAAACTCTGCCGTCGCCCACCAGACCCTGGCGCTCAGGATCCATCGCCTCATCGAGGCCCGCCATGCAGCACGGCTGGC
>JAHEFR010000044.1 GCA_024640085.1 Gammaproteobacteria bacterium | reverse complement strand
CGTTCAGCCGCCGGCGCAAACTCCGGGAGGTTCGCCGACGAGCCCGGCAGGGGAGTCGCCCGGGCGTGGCGAGGTCGGTGGTCCGTCCCGGAGGAGGGAACCTGTTGATCAGCCTGCCGGTGCCGTCACGTCCAGCTCCGGCTTCGGTGTGTCTGCGGTGGAGGGCGGCAGCACGGGGTAGTCGACCACTGGTTGCCGTCCGGTCAGCGCCGTCAGGAAGGCGGCGATCTCGGATGCCTCCTGCGGATCGAGCTGGATACCCAACTGCGTCGATCCCATGACGGTTACCGCCTCTTCCAGCGACCAGACGGCCCCGGAATGGAAATACGGATAGGTGAGGGCCACGTTGCGCAGCGGCGGCGAACGGAATACGTATTCGTCGGAGGGCGTGCGGGTGACCTGGTAGCGGCCCTTGTCGGCTTCGGGGCGGATCGACCCCGCGGGACGCTGTACGACGCCAAAGGGGAAATATCCCTGGCCGCCCACGTTGACGCCCTGATGGCAAGCCACGCAGCCCTTGTCCATGAAGACTTTCAGCCCGCTCTTCTGGACAGCGGTCAACGCGTCGGAGTCGCCCGCCAGATATAGATCGAAGTCGGACTCTGGCGTGATCAGTGTGGCCTCAAAGGCCTCGATGGCCCGGGCCACGTTGTCGAAACTCAGCGGCTCGCTTTCGTCGGGGAATGCCGCCGAAAACCGTTCCACGTATTGCGGCATTGACGCGAGAGTCGCCACGACCCGCTCCGGCGTGTTGTTCATCTCGACACCGGCCTGGATCGGGCCCTTGGCCTGCTCCATGAGATCAGCGGCCCGGCCATCCCAGAACTGGGCCACGTTGTAGGCCGAGTTGAGAACCGTCGGCGCGTTCCGGGGGCCTTTCTGCCAGCCGTGACCGGTGGAGGTCTGCTGGATATCCACTCCCGCCAGCCCGAGGTTGTGGCAGGAGTTGCATGAGAGGAGCTGGCTTGCGGAGAGCCGGGGGTCGAAGTAGAGCATCTTTCCAAGGCTCACCTTCGCCGGCGTGATCGCGTTGCCCGGGATCGCGGGTGGGGACTCGGGGATCGGGCTGAAACTGACTTTCGCCCGGCCGAGGAGAGGATCGCTCACCTGGGCCGCGCCGAGGGCAAACAGGAACGTGAGAGCAATGATGAACCGCTTCATGGTCGCCACCTCCGCGTCGGTTCGAAGACAACTCTACGGTAGGCCGGGGCGCCCGCCGATCCTATGGGGTAAACACCCCATACGGGTTGCCGGAGACAATATGGTGCCGGGTTCAGGATCCCCCGCCGAGGGGCTTTCCGCAGTGAGGGCAATAGGTGTCACTCGATTTGCGAGCCCGCTGTCTTTCCATGATCTGCTCGACCGCTTCCTCCGGGATGCCGAGGTCCCGTCCGACCCGCTCGATTTCTTCGCGCTCACCACTGCCCAGGAATCCGTCGCCGAGATAGTCGGCCACCAGGCTCTCCAGCTGGCTGCGGCGGCTCTGAATCTCCTCCGAGAAACGGCCAGCCAGCATGGCCGCCGGCAGGGCCACGGTGCCAACGCCCAGCAGCATGATGATCGCACCCAGCACCTTGCCCAGCGACGTGACCGGAGTAATGTCACCGTACCCCACGGTGGTCAGAGTGACGACGGCCCACCAAACGGATGCCGCGACGCTGCCGAACTGCTCCGGCTGGGCGTCTCCCTCCAGCAGGAACATGAGACAGGCCGAGAACAGGATCAGCACCAGCATGACCAGAGAGGCTGCGGCCAGCGAGGGGAGCTGGACTCGCAGCACGTAGAGGAACACGTCGAGCCCCGGGAAATAGTGGCTCAGCTTGAGAAGCCGCAGCAGTCGGAGCACCCGGAGGAACCGCAGGTCGACGGTAAAGAGGAACGACAGGTAGAAAGGCAGTATGGCCGCCAGGTCGATCAGCGCCAGGGGCGACAATGCGTAACGCATGCGGGCTCGTGCGGGCGACAGGCCCCTGTATCGTGGCGCCTCCACGATGCACCAGAGACGGGCCACGTACTCGATTGAGAATACGATCACGGAGAACAGTTCGAACAGCCAGAAGGCGTGATCGTAAGCGGCCGCATAAGGGGGGTAGGACTGCAGCATCACGGCTGCGACGTTGGCGAGGATGAGGAGGATGATGAAGGCGTGGATCAGCCGGATGGGGCCGCGTCCCGCAAGCCCGACCTCGAGCCCGCGAAAGACCTTCTGCCGGAGCGATATCTGCGTTTCCATGGGCGAGAGTATGGCAGCAGACGTGACTGCCTGGGAACCGCACGCCCTATCTGCTCCGGCCGGAGGCGCCTGCGGCGATCGCGGCGTGTCCACCTGCATGGATGCCGCTATGATGGGAGTGTAATACCGGGGAGATGACGGCGCTGTCACCGCATAGCGAAATCCGGAAGACCAGGCTCAGGCACCTGCCGAATGCGATTTCCGTCGCCCGGCTCGCCTCCACTCCGATCCTTCTGTGGCTGGCCTCTCAAGATCTCGAGAAAGCCTTTTCCTGGCTGCTCGTGGCGGCGCTGGCCAGCGACGCCGTGGACGGTCTTCTGGCGAGGCGGTTTTCCTGGACGTCGAGGATAGGGTCCCTGTTCGACTCGCTGGCCGACGCCATTCTCACGCTCACGGCTGCCTATGGTGTCTGGGTCTTTCATCCCTACGTCTTCACCGACTACGGTTTCGTGGTCTGGCTGCTGCTGGGCATGTGGGGGTTCGAGCACCTCCTCGCGTTCCTGAGGTATGGCCGCCCATCCAGTTTCCACACCGGGTTGGTACGCGTGGCCGTGCTGTTCTTCGCGGTTTTCCTGGTCATCCTGTTCCTCTCCGGGTTCCAGGTGTGGCTGTTCTACCTTGTGGCAGCCGCCAGCCTGGCAGCCGTGCTTGAGGAGATCGCCATGATCGCGCTGCTCCCCGACTGGACGCCCGATCTCCGCGGCGGGCTGGTAGAGGTCCTGCGTGGGCGATCAGTGCGCCGACGCGGCGAGCAAGGCTGACCGTAACCGGGCGGCGTCACGGGTCGTGTCGGTGAGCTGGCGGGCGCGGCTGGGCCTTACCACCCGTCAATCCCGGGGGATACCTACGCACTGCGTGATGAAAACGCCCCGGACCGAAGGGCCCAGGAGAGTTTGTGCAGTTCCATGGCCACCAGGATGAGCAGGCTCAGTCCCGCCAGCATGATCCATTCTTCCGCGCCCACCGGCTGTGTTGAAAGAAGGAGCTGTCCCCAGGGCATGTAAAGGGCGGCCACGTGTACCGAGAAGGCCGCGATCATGCCAAGCATCAACACGGGGCTCTGCAAAGGCGATAGGACGAACGCCGATCGGGTCTCCGAACGGCAGTTGAACAGATGGACATTTTCGAACAGCACCATCAGGAGCAGCAGGGCGTTGCGGGCATGGTCCGGCTCCCATCCCTGATCGATAGCCCAGTGGAACAGGCCGTAGCCAACCAAGCCGATGACCAGGGCCCCGACGATGGTCCGCTCGATCATCAGCCGGTTGAAGATGGGTTCCCCCGGCGGTCGCGGTGAGCGCCGCAGCACGTCGTGGTGTCCCGGTTCGAAGGCCAGCGCCACATCCTGGATGCCGTTGGTGACCAGGTTCAGCCAAAGCAGCTGAACGGGCAGTAGCGGGATCGGCATGCCGTTGATAATCGCCAGAGCGACGAGCACGACTTCCGCGGCGCCGGTGGAGACCAGCAGGTAGATAACGTTGCGAATGTTGTCGTACGCGATACGGCCCTCTTCTATGCCAGCCGTGATCGTCGCGAAGTGGTCGTCGCTGATCACCAGTTCGGCGGCCTCCCGGGCAACGTCGGTGCCGGCTTTGCCCATGGCGACGCCGATATTGGCGGCTTTCAGGGCCGGCGCATCATTGGCCCCGTCACCGGTGACGGCGACGAAATGGCCGGCTCGTCTGGCGGCCTCCACGATCAGCAGCTTCTGGTGGGGAGCGACCCGGGCGAAGACCCTGGCCCTGGCCAGCAGGCCCGAAAGTCCGTCGTCGCCCGCGACGACCATCTCGGCCCCGGTTACGACCTCGTCATCACTCTCGGCCAGACCCAGATCCCTGGCGATGGCGAGGGCGGTGACCGGATGATCCCCGGTGACCATGATGGTATCGACGCCTGCGCGGCGGGCCGCCGCCACGGCTTCGCGCGCTCCCGGCCTGAGAGGATCGATCATCCCCACGAGGCCGAGTAACTGCAGGGCAGCCGGTTGGGGCGGCACTTCTGTATCGGTCAGCCCTTCCGGCGCCGGGCCTTCGGCCACGGCCAGAACCCGGTAGCCTTGCCGCGCCATATCGCTGGCCAGATTCCTGCCGTTGTCGATCGCCTCGGCGGGACCGGCACACATGTCCAGCACCCTTTCCGGCGCCCCCTTGACCATCACCCGGATGGATGCCCCGATCCGGTGATAAGAGGCCGCGAACTGACGCTCCGCCTCGAAGGGGATGTCGTTGACCTGCGGATGGAGTTCCAGAGAGTTGTCCCGCCGCCAGCCCAGTTTGTATGCCATGGTCAACAATGCCACGTCGGTCGGGTCGCCGCGCCACGTCCAACTCCCGTCCGCATGGTGCAGATCCGCCTCGTTGCACAGGATCACCGCCCTGGCCAGGTCGGCCAGACGGGAACCCTCGTCGGGCTCGATGGGTCTGCCGTCCCTGAGGAACCGTCCCTCCGGGACAAAGCCCTCGCCGACGACTTCGTAGGTCGACCCGTCCGGCAGCCTCACTTCCCGCACGGTGAGTTCGTTACAGGTCAGGGTGCCGGTCTTGTCGCTGGCGATCAGCGTGCAACTCCCGAGACCCTCGACGGCGGCCAGGCGTCTGACGATCACGCCGCGGCGCGCCATCCGGGTCGTCCCGATGGCGAGGGCAACGGTGAGGGCCACGGGCAGCCCCTCCGGGATCGCGGATACCGCAAGGGCCACGCCGAACAGGAACATCTCGGTAACGCTGTAGCCCCCCAGGGCGGAACCCATAATGGCCACGATCGTGGCTGCGCTCAACACGCTGATGGCGATCAGGCGCGTGAATTGCTCCATCCGATAGACCAGAGGCGGCTTCCCGGACCCGGGAGCCAGCATGTCCAGGGCGAGGGAGCCGAGGGCGCTGCGAATCCCGGTGGCCACGACGATCGCCTGCGCCCGCCCCCGGGACACGTTGGATCCCGCGTGGACCATGTTCCGGCGATCAGCCAGCGGGGTGTCGACCGGCCCGGTCCAGAGGGGGTCCTTGAGCACCGGAAGCGACTCGCCGGTCAGGAGAGATTCGTCTGTCTCCAGGCCATGAGCCCCAAGAAGCCGTGCGTCTGCGGGTACGCGGTTGCCCGATTCCAGCCATATCACGTCACCCGGCACTACCTGATCCGCGTTGATTTCCCGCACCTGACCGTCGCGTCTGACGGAAGCGTGCGTGGTCAGCATCTGGCGGAGTGCCTGGCTGGCTTTCTCTGCCCGTGACTCCTGGATAGTGCCGATAATGGCGTTAATGATGAGCACGCCACAGATGAATGCGGCGTCCTTCGCTTCACCAAGGGCGAGTGAGACGCAGGCGGCCAGGCCCAGCACGTAGATCAGAGGACTTCTGAACTGACGCGCGGCGATCTCGAATACCGACGGCGGAGGACTTTCCGGCAGCGCATTGGGGCCGTGATCCAGGAGCCTCTGGGCGGCGCCCTCGGCAGTCAACCCGGCTTTGTCGGCCCCGAGACGGAGCAACACCTCGTTAATGGGGTCGGTGTGCCAACCCGAGTTCTGTGTCGTGCCGTCCTGGGTGCTGGCGCCGGGCGCGAGTCCGCCGCGGGGTCCACTGATCATGGTGCTCTCGTGGGCACGGATTGCCGGATGCGACGCCGATCGGGGGCCGGATTGACTGCTTTTCCGGCCAGACGCCTCGCCGTGGCTGTCACTGGAAGACTTCATGGGAGATCCGTGGAGTCGTCGGTCGCGGGAATCTGAAGGGAGTCAATGACCGCTCTCAGTTCGGTCTCGTCCATGGCACTGGACCCGGCTTCACAGTGGTGCGGCAGACACGCCTCGGTCAGCATGAACACGAAGAAGTGATCGTCCAATCCGAAAGACGGCGGGAAGTACACGTACATCCGGTTGTCGGTCCTGGCCCCACCCTGATGCTCCGAGAACTCCAGCCGGTAGCTCATGGCATACAGTTGTTTGTCGCCGACGGTAACCGTTTCCCGTTCGAGGCCGCTGACGCCGAACAGACCGGTCATCTGACCGTTGACCCACAGTTCGAACTCTTCCTGGTCGCAATAATTGCTGGCAGTCTGGTCCGCCGGCAACCCGCAATCGGCGTCGCGGGGTCGGGTCCTGAGGACAAGGATGGCGGTGGTCCCCACCCGGTGGCCCCCTGAGCTGTCTTCCCGCGTCAGGAGGACCCGGTCTCCACCAGAGGACACCTGCCAGCCGTTCCCCGCCGGGATAGTGATGCGGAAGGTGCCGGAGTCAACCTCTTGCTCGACGGAATCGGCGCCGTCGGCAGATCCCTGGAGAGTGGTACCGAGACAAGCGAGCAGCAACGCTGCCGTCCGGTGCGGTCGTGGCACAGGTTGGCTGGAATGCAGGCAGCCGCTCTTCATAGGATTCGCCTCCCGGATCGGAGGCGGCCGCCCCACAAGACCGGGCGCGGAGTTTGCCGAGGGGTGCAAGCGCCGCCGGCGTCGATCCGCAGCCGCCTCGATCTCTTACCTGTCTATAGTCCAGCCGGCGGCGGGCCGCCACCGGTGGCGGGCAGGTACCGCCGGGTCGGGCTCAGTCGTCCGGCACGACCCGATGGATAGATTCGCGCCAGGCGCGCACGTACTCGTGCTGCTCCGGCGTCTGGGGAGTGGTCTGGTACCAGGCGGATTTTGTCATCTGGGGCCACAGGCGTGCCAGTTGGGAAAGCGCCGATTTCCCCGTCAGGCCCTGCCGGACGAGGTAGCAGCCGACCACGGTGCCGGTCCGCCCGATGCCACCCCAACAGTGCACGTAAACGGTGCCTCCCTGGTCAATGCGGCGGTCTATCTCGTCCAGTATCGCCGTCATTTCTCCGGGATCCCTGGGGACGTCCATGTCGCGGATCGGCATGCGGCAGTACCCGACCGGTATGCGTAGAGGAGCTGCCAGCCGCTCCAGGAGATGGTCGTAGGGCTCCAGTTCGCCTGGGGTTGTCAGGTCGATGAAGTCGGTCACTCCGCACTTCAGGTATTCCAGGAGGCGGGCCGCTGCCGTCTCTGACCGATCGGAGCCCGGGTACTCGCCGGCGAGAAGGCGGCTTGGCTCTACCCAGTATGTGTTGTCGTGGGGTCGTCGCATGGCCCCATTGTGCAACATGGCCGCATTACAGTCTCTGTCCGGAGACCGGGCCCTGCCCCCCGGCCTTTCGCTCAGGATTCAGGGGTCGAATGGCCCCGAGCGTGTGCATCAAGGCGGGGGTTCGGGGATTCGGCATGTGATCTGGCGCACAGAACGGAGGGTCCCTCCGCCCATAGACTGGGTTGTCATGGGGGGACTGCTGCGGTCGGTGGTGACGCCGCGCCGACAAGGGAAGAATGACAGTGAACTGGTCGACATGGGTTCCGGCAGCCGCGGCCATAATGCCGATCGTCATCATATTCGCTCTGATCGGCGTGGTCAGGCACGCGGAGGGCGTTCGGAGGAGTCATTCGCCGTTCAACCGCGATTTTCTGAGGCCGGCCGGATTCAGTCTTCAGCGACGCCTCGAGGAACTGCAGCTGGAGCTGGCTCTGTCTTTCGGGTTTGGACTGCTCGTCCCACTCTGGTTTTATAGTATGTGGCTGTCCGTCGGAAACTGGTATCCGGCGGCTGCGAGCCCCACTCTCGGCTACATCTATGCGTCGGCTGGCCTGAGCGGATTCCTGCTCCTGTTGAGCCAGACTACTAGAAACTACCGCGGCCTGCGGGTGGTCCGGGCAGGACTGGACGGGGAACTTGCCACGGGTCAGGAGCTGGATCGCCTGATGCGGCACGGGTGTTGGATCTTCCACGATGTGCCCGGAGGCAGGTCGAACATCGACCACGTGGTCGTCGGTCCCACCGGCGTCCTGGCCGTGGAGACGAAGGCAAGGCCACGCCCCGACCGCGGCCAGGGGGCGCAGGACGCCACGGTCGAGTTCGACGGCTACAAGCTCCGGTTCCCGGACGAACTGCAGACCGCGTATCTCGATCAGGCCGGGCAGCAGGCCCGGTGGCTACGCGAATGGTTGTGCGGCGTGCTGGGCAAGGATGTGCCGGTCCAGGCGGTGCTGGCATTGCCCGGTTGGTTCGTCGATCGGCGGGGCGACGGTAACGTATCGGTGATTAATCCCAAGGAGGCGGCCAAGCTGATCCAGGGCCCGGTCGTTTTGGATCGGAAGGCCCAGGAACGCATCGCGTTCACGCTGGAGCGCGCCTGCCGCGCTACGCCGCCAAGACGGCGCCGGACGGCGACCGTCAGCCCCCTGGCATCACGGGTATCCTGACCTCCACCCTAGCGCCGCCGCGGGCGGAATCGCCCAGGGACACGGATCCACCGAGGGCCCTCACGATATCGCTGACGACGGCGAGTCCGATCCCCTGCCCGGGGCTGTTGCCTGCGCCGCGGACCCCGCGGCCGAGCAGTCGCTCGCGCTCGGGGGCCGTCAGCCCAGGGCCATCGTCCTCCACACTGATCGACAGGAATTCGTTGGCGCCATTGCCTTGCCGGGCAACTTGAACCTGCACTTCCGCCGCGCAGTATTTGAACGCGTTATCGAGCACGTTACCGAGGACCTCCATCAGATCGTCCCGCCCACCCGGGAAAACCGCGCCATCGTCCAGGTCGGTCGAGACGCTGACGCGCTTGCTGCCGTAGACCTTGGCCAGTGCATCGAGCACGGGCTGGACCTGGGGCGAGACGGGTACGCCCGGGTGCCCAAGGGATATCCCGGCGGCAGCGGCGCGCCGGAGCTGATGATCGACGATGTCGTGCATCCGGCTGACCTGGTCGTCTACCGCGCTGGCGTCTACCCGGCCGGCTTCGAGTTGGGATCGTATGACCGCCAGCGGAGTCTTGAGACTGTGAGCCAGATTGTCGAGAGACTCGCGGTATCGCCGCGTCCTGGAACGCTCGCTTTCCAGGAGACCGTTGATGCTGGTCGACAAGGCCTGGATCTCGGCGGGATATCCTTCGCTCAGCTTCTGGCGTGCGCCGGCCTCGATCTGCCGCACTTCGGCTTCCGCCTGTCCGAGAGGACGCATGAGCTTCCGGAGCATCAGCAACTCGGCGCCGAGCAGGAGCAGCAGGAGCGCTCCGAATCCGCTGCCGAGCCAGGTACGGAAGCGTGTGATCTGGGCCCGAAGGCCGTCGAGGCTGCTGGTGACCATGAAGACGAAGCTGGAACTCCGGCCGGCATCGAACTCCCACTCGATCCTGAGAGCCGCATTGAGGAGTTCGGTGCCGTCGCCCAGGGATAGCCTGTCGAAGCGGATCTGTCCGGTGTCCTCCGGGATCACGGCCGGTAATCTCAATCCCAGAGAAGAGCGGGACGTCCACACTGTCTCGTCCTGCTCGTCGATAACCCGGCCGTAGAGACCCGAACCTGGCCGCGAGAATCGGGACTCCGGTAGCGCGTCCGGCAAGCCAAGCAACCCGCCGCCCATTGGATCGGCGGCTGCCAGCAGGCCCATGACCTGGGATTGTAGGAGATCCTCGAGCGAGGCCTCCGCGGCGCGCCGAAAAGCCAGATCCAGAGCGGCAAACGCCAACCCGAAGAAGATCAGCAGGAGCAGCGTCGCTCCGATCAGGACACGGGCCGACAGGGAGCCCGGCCGGGTCATCCGCTGTCCCTTGAGAAGCTCCAGCGATACCCCCGGCCGCGTAGCGTTTCGATAGGGTGAAGACGGCCCTCGGGATCCAGTTTCTTTCGCAGGCGCCCGACGAAGACTTCGATGACGTTGGAATCCCTGTCGAAATCCTGCTCGTAGAGACGCTCGGTCAGCTCTGTTTTGGAGACGACCTGTCCGGGTCGCATCAGCAGACACTCCAGGACCCGGTACTCGAAGGCGGTGAGTTCCACCGGGGCGCCTTCGACACTGACGGTCTGCGCCCCGGTATCCACGGTGACCGGACCGCTGACCAGGGTCGGGCTGGACCATCCGCCCGCACGCCGCAGGAGCGCATGGACCCTGGCCAGCAACTCCTCCATGTGGAACGGCTTCACTACGTAATCGTCGGCGCCCGCTCCGAGGCCGTCCACCTTCTCCTGCCAGCGACCGCGGGCCGTCAGTATCAGGATGGGAAAGTCGCGGCCGGCGTGGCGCAGCCGGCGGATCAGGTCGAGGCCGGGAAGCCGGGGGAGCCCCAGGTCTACGATCGCGAGGTCGGGCTTGAATTCCTCACCGAAGTAGAGTCCCTCCTCACCGTCGGCGGCCTCGTCGACCGTAAAGCCCTCTTCCCTGAGCCGGGCGGCCACGTTCTCGCGCAGCGCACTTTCGTCCTCTACGACAAGGACGCGCATGGGCTCAACGGAGCTCCCCGGTGTCCGCGTCGACGGTGACCGTCTTTACTCGTCCCGATTCGGTGAGGAACTTGATCCGGTAGACCTGGCCGCCGTTGCTGCCACGCGAATCCGCCTTGAGGATGGTGACGTCGCCATAGGTCTGCCGGACTTTCTCGATCGCCTCGTCCAGGGAGATGCCCTCTGTGGCCTGCCGGTGCGCGGCCGGCGCCGCGCGGCTGTGCACTGCCGCCGCCACTGTCTCGCCCGGTGTAAGGGCGAGGAGGCCGGCCAGCGCGCATACCGTCAGCAGAGCATGGAACATATCCCGCATTTTCAGACATGCATGCGGGCAACGCAATTTCATCCCCGCTTCGGGTAGCGCGCCGGCCGGGCCGGAGTCATGCGGCCGCGGGCGTCACATCCACGCGCACACGGATCCGGCTGCCCGGGTGTTCCGCGGTGCGGGTGGTGTACTCGCGACCCGCGTACCTGTAGGTGACGAGATAACCGTCCAGGTCACGACGTTCCTCGGTGCGATAGTGGGTCTCGCACCGCTCTACCGGCCGCCCGCGGACTGACTCGTAGCGATAGTCGTCGTTCGCGTACCGCGCGTGACTGGACTGGTGGCCCACGGCTGCACCGATCAGGGTGCCGAGTACCGTCATGGCGTCGCGGCCGTTCCCTTTGCCGAACTGTCGCCCGACGACGCCGCCGATGACGCCACCGGCGATCGTCGGAACCGCGGAGCCCCGGTAGCGCTCATAGCGACGGGGGGCGGACTCGTACTCGACCTCGGTCCAGCACTCCCTTTCGGGCACCTGGACCCGGACGTGCCGGTAGATGGGCTCGACGTCCACCACTTTCGCGTACTGGTACCCGCCGTGGCCGGCCAGCGCCAGCGACGGCACGGCAGTCGCTGCGACGGCGGCCATTAACACGAGAGTCTTGCGGATCATCTTCCTACTCCTTTGCTGCCATGTTTCGAGACGGCATTGCCGATCTCGCAGCATCGAGATTACGGACCCGGCCTGAACCGGTGCTGAACGAAACGCGCCGCCGACGACGGCGGCTGTTCAGCCTCCGTTCAGCTTGCCTCCGCTAGCTTGTGCCCACAGACCTGAGTGCATTGGCCCACGGTGAGGCCGAGGGAGATCCAGATGAGGAAAGAAAACGGTTCCGGAGAGCGGCTGGCAGGCCGGGGATGCGCGGCGGTCGTCGCTATCTGCTGCGCCACGCCGTTGATGCTCGGCGCCGCCAGGGGGCCGACCCTGCAGCTGTTTCCCACCACCGTCCTGGAGGACATCAAGGAGACCGGCCAGGTCGCCGAGCAGATGGAGACCGGGCTGCAGGACGTCATCGCCCGCCTCGACCGGCAGCAGCAACTCTATGTCCAGAGCAAGTGCGAGGGCGCGACGGAGGATCCGGGCTGCGGTCGCATCGAGCGTCAACTGGGAGCCACCTACATGGAGATGCTCGAGATCATGTCCAGCCGCCTGCCCGACATGGAGCGGGCCGTCAACAGCACCCGGGACAGCCTCGAGACGCGGTTGCGTTCGGAGCTGGGGCTGAAGATGACGCCTTGGACCCTCCAGGAGACGCTGCTCGGCAACCAGCCCGAGAACGCCCAGGCGGTGCAGCCGAAACTGCGGGGCCGATCGGGTCTGCGCCTGTCCGAGCGGTTCCGACAGTACTACACCCTGGTCGCTCAATCCGGCCGCAGCGCCGAACACTCACTGGCCGTGGTCGCCGCCGACATTTACCTGGACATGGAGGAGGCGTCGACCCTGATTGCCCAGACCCGCGAGGAGATCGGCCGCGCGACGCTCCTGGAGGAACTCAACCAGTCCTTCGGTGTGATCACTCCGGAAATGCAACAGGTGGTGGACGGCGTGAAATCCATCCTCTTCGGAGAGTCCGGTCAGGTCATCGAACTGGCCGGGCCGCCGCCGGGGACAGGGGACACGGCCTACAGGAGCCCGCTGGAATGGTGATCGGGAGGACGCAGCAATGAACGTGACACGCAATAACCCAATGATGGCCGCCTGCACACTGGTGACCATGCTCGCTGTATCGGCCTGTGCAACGACGCCGACTCCGGTCTGCGGGCTGGCCGACACCCGGAACCTGGACACGGCCATCGACTCAGCCCGTGACCGGCTCCAGCATGGATGCGTCGCACACTTCGATGCTTACATGCACGAACTCCTTGTCGTCGCCGCAGGTGATCCAGACCCCGCCAACAAGGAGGCGTTCAGCGACTTCCTGGTCTGGACCAGCGAGGCCGGGCTGCTGAGCCGTCGCCAGTCCCAGGAGACCTGGAACCGGTACTTCAACGTCAAGTTCGTGTCGCTGCGGGGCGACTACAACAATTGCGCCCAGACCTGTCCGGTACGTCCCCAGGTGATGGCCGACATGGAGACGGAGCTTGCCGACAAGGAGCGCGGCATGCTCCAGGCCGCGCTGGACCAGGAAGGCTATTACCGGGCCGATCGGTTGTTCAGCGAAACCGAACTGGTGCTCGAGGCGACGTGCAGGGCGTGTGAGGCGGGCGGCAGATGAATGATCGCGGGCAAGGGTCTGATCGGCCGACCACGCGATTCCTGACCGGAATGATCGCGGGCGCGCTAATTGCGAGCTTGCCGATCCTCGCGGCAGCTCTGTCCGCCACCGATTCTCCCGGGGTTCCGGAGTGGCAGGACGGCCTGGCCCGGACGATGCAATGGATCTGGCGCAACCTGGGATTCTCCCTGCCGGTGTTTGCCATCGTGCTGGCCCTCTATGCAGCCAGTCTGCGCCGGCTCCGACGCGCGCTGTCCTCGTCGGCGTCACCGGACCAGGTCCGCCAGGCGGACCAGATCAGTGACGTCTGGATCAGCCTGTTCTTCGGCGTCGGGGTCATATGGACAGCCATCGGGATGAGAGGTGCGCTGGTGGAGGCGCTGACCGGCGGCGGTTCCGGCGGCGTGGAAGTGTTAACGAGGATGGTCGACGGAGGCATCCTGCTGGCGCTTTCTACTACGATCTTCGGCGGCATCGGCGGATACCTGATGCGTGTATGGAAAGCCATCCGCCTGGGCGCTGCGCTGGCCCGCTACTACGAGCGGGAGAGCGGCCGCGATCTGGCGGCTCTCAGGGCCAGCGTCTCTGACATCCAGCGGCATCTGGGGTCCGCGACCCCGCCGGAGGCGGCCCGGTCATGAAACGATGGCCCGTCGAATACCGGGCTACGGCCGTCGCAGACGCGGAACTGCAGGCGGATGTAATGCGATTCGTGGCTATCCTCGCCCTGTGCCTCGTGGCGATTTCCACACTGGTAGATACAGACCGAGAGCAGCCCGAGCCCGTGAGACCGGCCCCGGTCTCCGTCCCTGAACCTGTCAGAAACGGGACGTCGGCGCCCCCGCAAGCCACCCCCGACCACCCCATGGCCGTCGGGGGCGCCGACCACTCCCCACACCCTGTTTCCCCGGGCGGCCGGGAGATTGCGACCAGCCCGCCAGAGGTCAAATACGAGCCCTCATCCCCGCCCGCTGTCGAACGCCCGTCACCGGTGCAGGGGCTCAGCCTGCGATTCGCCACGGACGCCGCTCTGTTGCGGATGGCCGCGCGCGGTGAAGCTCAAGTATTTGCCCTGAGCGAGGCCCGAACTCTGACCCTCGACCTGTCGGATGGCATCGATTTCAAGCCGGCGTCAGCGCCGGCGAGCTACTACTCCATGAGTCCGGACACGGTGCCCGCCCTGTTGCGCGCGGCCTATCACGGCCCCGGCGACGCCCAGTGGGGCGTGACCCTGCCCGGCAACACGACGGCGGCGATCGAGGAACACCTGGGCGGGTCGGCCAGCGGCGTCCTGGTCATAGATGCGGCCGGGACCGTCACTCTGGAGCCGGCTGATGAATGATCGATCCGCAAGCGGGGGACTTCTGCCGGGGATCGTGGCCTGGGTGCTCGCCGCCGCGTTGCTGACCCCGGTAGCAAGCCGTGCCGATGGCCTCGACGGCTGGTTCGAGGGGGATCTGGTCCCGTGGCTGACGGCACAGTTATCCGGTCATCCCAGATTCATGGGCGAGCCTGTGCGGGTGGCGGTATTCAGCGGAAACGAAGAGGACCCGACGCCCGACCTGCTGTCGGCAGGGCTGGTCGGCGCCCTCGAGAGCGAACTGTCGCGGCGTCCGGACGTCCGCCTGGTCCGGTTGCCTGCCGGCCCCGAGTGGGACGATCAGCGGCTGCCGACGCGATTGCCGTGCCTGCCGGCCGAGGAAGCCTACATCGTTGCGGTCGAATCGAGCGGGGCGGTCGGCTCCATGGCCGTCGTGAAGGTGCGGATCCTCGATACCCACGAGCGCCAGTGGGTGCCGGGGGCGGCGAGGGAATGGCGCGGACGGCTGTCAGGAGAACAGCAACGCAGACTCGTTCAGACCGGAACGAGGGACGACCTGCGTGGTCACCGGGATCTGCCCTATGTACCCGGACAGGAGGACCTGCTGGCCGCGCGGGCCGCTCACGCCCTGGGCTGCGCGCTGCTGGCTCATCCCGCTGACGGCCTGATGCTGTGGCCGGACGGCGACGGCGACGGCAATGAAGAAGCCGGCCGAATTGCCCGGCTGGTGCCCCGGTACCTGGCGAGATCGGGCGTCGTGCGCGTCGCCAGCGCCCCGTCGGAGGCAAACATGCTGTTGGCGGTCGACTTTCAGCCCCTGGAAGGCGACATGCGCCAGGTATGGATCGCACTGAGCCCCGCCGGTAGCGATCCCGAGCTGCCCAGCGTGCGGACCTCGTTCTATGCCAGCGTGCCGCTGGATGCGGGGTCCCGGCGAGGCCCGTTCCGTGACCCTCCGGTCGCGGATGATGGCCTCGCTCTCGAGCTTCTGCCCGACGACTGCGCCTGGGAGGGGTGCGGGGACGGCGGCGCCCTCGAGGTCAGGGCGCCCGGATCCCTTCACCTGGAACTGATCGCGGTGACGCGTGAAGGATCGGTGGTCCGGCTCTACCCCAGC
>JAHEFR010000019.1 GCA_024640085.1 Gammaproteobacteria bacterium | reverse complement strand
ACGGATCGACTCATAGCTGACGACAATGCCGCGCTCGGCCAATAAATCCTCAATGTCACGTGCGCTCAGGTTGAACCGATGGTAGAGCCACACCGTGTGTTGAATGATCTCGGGGGGGGATCGGTGACGCTTGTACAGTGACGCGGGTCTATTCATCCCGTGATTATCGTTCAGCCGCTGTCAAGTTGTCAGTACCCGGGAGACGACCGACGCTTTAGCAGCATTTCTATCCCGCCTGCAAGTTGTCACTTAAATCGGCGGCAGGTATAGATTACAGGTGAGGGATCCGATCGGGAACATCAGAGGGACGTAAACATCGTGAGCGCAGACAACAAAGCCATCGCCCGGACATTCTACGAGGCCGCCAACGGCGGTGAGATACCTCGTAGCATCGAACTCCTGGCGGATGACGTGACCTGGACCAACATTGGCACCACGCCGTTCTCGGGGACCTTTGTTGGCAAACAGGCGGTGATGGACAAGCTGCTGGTCCGGGTGCTCAGACGGCTCGAGCGGGGTATCCAGACGACCATCGAGAACATGATCGGCGAGGGCGAGTATGTCGTTGTGCAGTCCCGGGGTCGCGCCATGACTCGCGGCGGTGAGGCTTACAACAACACCTACTGCCATGTATTCAGAGTCCGTGACGGCCGAATCATCTCGGTGACCGAGTACATGGATACCGAGCTGGTCACCCGCGTCCTGGGAGCAGAGTAGGCTCCAGGATCGTCGTAGACGGCGGTGGGCGCAGGCGACCTAGTGCTCACCTGCAGCGGGGCCTGCCGTTTCTTCCGGTCAGATCGCGAGACTGCATGTCCATCAAAACACAGGCGCCCGGGTATCGCTCCCTGTTGATCAGCATCGGACTGGCGCTGGCCGTGTTCCTGGCCATGGCCGCCTTCAATTCGCGGAACATGCTGCCGGCGGACCGGGAGGCCGCGCCCCGACTGGCCGGCCAGACCATCAGCGGCGCCTTCTACGACCTCTCCAGGTCGGCCGGCAGGCCGGCGCTGGTCTATTTCTTCGCCCCCTGGTGCAAGGTCTGCGCGGCCAGCGCCGATAACCTGGCTCGCCTGCGCCGCTGGCGGGACGGCACGGACCTGGAGATGGTCGCCGTGGCCCTCGACTGGGAGAACGTGGACTCAGTCCGCGCCTATGCCACGCGCCACCAACTCGAACTGCCCGTACTGCTGGGGGACGGGGACATCGCCAGGCAATGGCGGGTCTACGGTTATCCGTCCTACTACGTGCTCGACGGGAAACACGGGATTGCTCGGCGCGACGCCGGGTACAGCAGCCAGTTCGGTCTCTGGTGGCGTACCTGGTTGGTCAATTGAGCGGCCTGGAGTCGCCCACCGGCAAACGGCAGGGCCGGGGCGCAGCCCGAACGGCTGCGCTATTGGCCGCGACGCGGATAAGCCTTCTTCAGGGTCGCTGTCTGGAAGAGCCAGGCCGAGCAGAATGTGAAGGCGGCGACGAAGCCGAGGATGAGCACCATTCGACCGAACGGCTGGCCTTGAGCGACACGCACCTCCGTCAACAGGTGGATCGTCCTAATCCACTCAAACGTACCGAGGAACAGAACGGCCTGGGTCAGTCGGGCCACCCAGCGGCGGCGGACGAACAGCAGGGCGAGCAAAACGACCACCCCGACGACACCGACCTGGTTGCCGTCGCGCATGACGTGGGCGCCGAGTGCCAGGACGCTGAGCACCACGGGCACGGACAGCAGCACCTTTTTCATGGCGCCATCATGGCACAGGGGTGATTGGTGCCGGGCACCAAATCTCACGACGCTGTTTTCATTTTCTCGAACTCGGCGCGGAAATCACGCTCGGCATCGGCCGCCTCGACGATTGCGCGCTGTCTGTCATTGTTCGCCTTGGCCTCGGCGAGCAATGCCTGGAAGTCAGGCGTCTGGATCGTCTCGGCCCAGGCCGGATCATTGACGATCCCGTAATAGTTGGCCCAGCCGAGTTCGAGGGCCTGCCGGAGGTATTCCTGGGCCCCGTCGGTGTCGGCGGCGAGAACGGCTGTCAGCGCCAGGGACTCGAGGGTCGTCGGATCGGTCGGCAACGTCACAAGCACCCGGTTTTCTTCGAGGAACTGCGTCGCCTCCTGGACGCCGCGGCTGTTCCCCGTCACCCGATACGCGAACGCCAGTCGCTGTGCGAGTTGAACGACCAAGTCCGTCGGCCAGTGCCTGTCAAGCAGAGCATAATCGATACCGTCCGGCGGATCCTCGGGGGCCATTTCACGCTGGTAAAGCGCGATGCCCCGCTCGAGCCACTCGATGCCCTTCTCCGGGTTTCCGGCCTGGATCCAGGCCAGCCCGCCGTAACACAGCAGATACGTCACGTCGTACGGACCTTCGCTGTCGATGAGTAGTGCTTCGGCCTTCTCGAGATCGGCCGACAGCCAGCCGGGGTCTGCGCCCAGCGCGGCGAAATAGTAGGTCTCGGCCAGCGGTGGCTTCTCCTCGTCCCATTGCGATCGCAATATCTCGAACCAGTACTCCGCATCCTCGACCAGGCCGACGGCGGCATAACCCGGTGCCAGGCCTTCCCCGACAAGCATGTAAATACTCTCTCCCGCGAAATTTCGATGATGGTTTTTTGCAGCATCAATGGCGTCCGCATACCGCCCCCACTCGGTGTAAAGGTCGTAGAGCATTCCGAACGTCCAGAAGGGTGGTTCGGGAAGACCGGTCATGCGAAGCGCCAGGTGCTCTGCACGCTCGAAATTGCCGTGATGGCTTTCAAAGCCTACGGTATTGCGGATCAGGACCGGGTTCAGCGGGTCGATCTCCAGGCCCCGTTCCCGCATTGCGGCGGCCTCGTCCACCAGCCCCAGTTTTTCGAGCGGCAAATCGGTCCACGTGTAGGCGATTGCGAGACTCGGATCCAACTCGATCGCCCTGCGCAGCGACTCCAAGCCGTTCTCGGGGTCGCCGAGCACAGCCCGGGTGAGACCGAGCGCCGCGTGAGCCAGCGGTAGATCCGGGTCGAGCTGGAGCGCCTTCTCGGCGAAGTCCCGCGCCTCTTCCCAGTGCGGACCTAGGTCCGAATTGACCACCAGCGTGGCGAGCCCGGCATAGGGCGGCGCGAACTCCGGATCGAGTTCGATAGCACGGTTGAATGCCTCTTGCGCGCGTTCCTTCCACCCGGACGTTCGCGCATCGAAATACGCCCTTCCCCGCAAATACGCGCTATACGCCTCCATATTTTCGGTCGTGCGGCCCGCCGGCAGCTCCTGGGGCGGCACGATCGTGTTGACGATCTCGCTCGATACCCTGCTGGCGATTTCCGCCTGGATCACGAAGATGCTTTCCAGCGATCTGTCGAACCGGTCGCTCCAGAGCTGAAAGCCTTTTTCATCCAGCAGCCTGGCCGTGATGCGCACATGGTCCCCCTCGCGGCGAACGCTACCCTGCAGAAGGTAGCGGACACCGAGTTTGTCGCTGATGCTCGCGGGACTTTCGTCACTGTCCCGGAATGCAAACGACGACGTCGACGCGAGCACATGCAACGCACCCAGCGTGGACAGCCGGTGCAGTATCTCTTCGGTGATGCCGTCGGAGAAGAAGCCGGTATCCGGGTTGGTATCGAGATTCGCGAAGGGCAGAACGGCAATCGAATGCGCCATCTTCTCCACCGGGGCCGCGGCGCCGGTTGCCGTCTCTACTTCCTCCTGGATTCTGCCGATGCTGCCGATGACTATCGCGGCACCCACCACGAGCAGCGCCGCGAGGACGACGTAGTCGACTGGCTTGAGACGGAGATCTGGCGATTTCGCGTCACCGTTGGGCTCCGTGCGTACGATGCCCTGGGGCGTGACGTCATAGAACCAACCGAAGATCAGGGCGACGGGAAAGCACGCAATGGCGGCAATAAACAGAAACCGTAATGCCGTTTCCGGCAGACCCCACGCCGGAAACCAGATATCGGCGACCTGGATCACAAGCCACGCGCCTACAACATAGAGTCCCGTGAGCCGAAAGACCCGGCGACGACGCAGCTCCTGCCAAAGTTTCAAGATAGGGTGACTCTGTTCTCAGCTGTCTTAGGTGTGATGGTACCGAAATTCGCCCGGACAGCCGTTCCCGAACACAGATCACTTCGGCGGGCTTCCGAGAGGCGGCTAGCGGTCAGTGGTGCCGGGCACCGAATCTTCCGCGCATAATTTACAACCCGTCTTATAAAACACTCACCGCACCGCAGATGTGTTGCTCGTGGACCGGCGGCCGAACTAATCTGACGCAGCATACCCCCGGAGCAAGCCCATGAAGCGCCTGGTTTCCGCCTGCGTCCTGCCCCTGCTGCTGATACCGCTCACCGCAACCGCGGAGCTTTCCGGAGACCCCGAGGCCATCGCGATGGCCGATCAGGTCGTCGACAGCATCGGCGGTCGGGAGCTGTGGTCTGGTTTTCGCAGCTTGCACATCGTTGAGAAGACCCGGACGCTGAACGGGGATGGTGTGATGGGAGAGTTCTGGCGCGACCTGCGGGAGCCCAGGGAACGGTACACGCTACGCAACCGGCAGGGCCGCACGGTCGAATTCTGGTGGGATCGTCGCGGTGTATCCCAGCTGGTCGCCGGCAAGCCGCCGGAACCGCCGCTACCTGACTCCGTGCACGAGGAGATCCTGGCCTACTGGCCGGGAGAGATCTACGTGATGTACTACCGACTGGCCAGCGAGGACAGCGATCTCTCCCTTGAAAAGCACGAGGACAATTCATTCACTGCCACGAGCAAGATGCTCGGCAAGGCGCTGGGCAGGTTCTGGGTCAACGCCGACGGCGAGCTCTATCGCTGGCGGCACGCGGACGGCACCGAGTACATCTACGGCCCGCTGCGTCACTTCGGGGAGATCAGCTTCCCGGACTGGGGCACCCAGGTGGACGGCTCATGGTCCTTCTACTACATCGAGGTGCGCGGCTCCGACGAGGCGCCCCCGGTTTCCTTTGATCCTGGCTGAGTAGAGTCAACCAGCCTGCAGATAACCCGCCAACTGCGCGGGCGAGTCATCGCTCTACACACGTTACGCCCGCAACTCATGCCGTTGGCGGTACCTCGCCCCTCGGGCTGACCGTGCTTCCCGGCGCCAGGCCACCAGTCGCATCTCTCGTGGCCAAACGTACTTGCAGCATCCTCTTCATTCGGCTTGTCCGCCTTCGGGTATCCTCTTTGTCTGGCCTATCCGCGTCCGGCAAATCCCGCTATCAGTGACGATGCATTTCCAACATGAATGATGCACCGAATCTCTTCGTGGTCGGTGCGCCAAAGGCGGGTGCTACCTCCCTGGATCTTTCCAGGGACAATGACCCTGATTCATGTGTCCTGAATCCTTCCGTGCAACGCCGAGACGAACCTAGCCGGGTACCATTGCCGCAGCAAGGCGTCCGGAGTCCGGGTCACTGCCCCAAGGTCGCCAGTCGTATCACGCCTGGCTCGACGTATCCGGCATATCCCGTCTATTCAACCATTCCGCTGTCACGGATATGAGGCCAGCCTCATATCGACGGCCACGTTGCCGCCATCCAGTAAGGTCCGCCACGACTGCTCGCGCGGGTAGTCCAAAGCGGTGTCATAGACCGCGACGCCGCTAGGATCGAACAGCATGAGTCGAAGCGCATCCGCGTGCCCGGGCGGCAAGGCCGGGTCGTTTACCGGCACGCCAAAGTCGGAAAATCGGGCCAGCACAGACCAACCGTCCTGTCCATCCAGCGAGCCACTGGCCTCGATCCGCACGAAGGTGTAAGAGGTCGTGTCCAGGTAGTGGGTTTCGATCAACACCGAGTCGAAATCCGACGTCGTGAACCGGCTCTGGTCGAGCGCGTAGATGTCATCCAGGTTGTGAAAGCCGAATCGAAGATGTCCCGCGGTCAGACCGTCCGCATCAACGAACAGGTTTACTGAAAAAGTGATGCGTTTCGCGGCAGCACCGCTGCCGTCCCTGATAATGCCGCCGCCGGTGAACAGCACGTCCGAGCCTGCAAGCACGGGGCCGGCGGTCAGACTGAACAGCAGCACCAGAGCGGAACCCAAAATCCACTTGATATGAGGAAACATGAGACCTCCTTGTCGGCCTATTGCCAGCGCAGGTCCCCGGCCGAATGGCCACGGACACTATCGGAACTCCAGACCACGCGCGCCCTGGACAGAGTTCGGTCTCGCAGCCGTCGAAATATCCGACAGCACTTTATTCTTAGCAGATTTTTCGGGTCGGTGGAGATTACGTATGACACTGAGAATGCCCTGCAGAACCGCACAATTGCCGGATCGGGACCTGCGCACAGCGCCCCCGGGCGGCGCTCTTCCAGGGGATTGCAGCAATGGCGTTGCCGGCAGCCTGCCGGGAGGACGAACCGAGCCAGCCAGCCGCTTCCCGGATCCGGACGACGCAATGGCGATCCGGGCAATTGACGACTCGGATCGACCGGGACAGGAGGTCTGCAGGCCTGACTCTCGCGGATGAAAAGAGCGGGTGCCTGACCTATCCTCCGGAGGAGGGGAAGGAGGTCTCTCCGGCGAAAGGCCACCGCGAAAACGCAAGGAGTCCCCAGTGAAACCCACCTGGAAACTTTTGGCCCCGCCCGTGGTGGGGCTGGCCGTCGCCCTGATCCCGGCGCCTGAGGGTCTGGCGCCTTATGCCTGGTTTTACTTCGCTGTTTTCGCCGCCGTCATTACCGGCCTGATCCTCGAGCCCCTGCCCGGCGCCGCCGTGGGGCTGATTGGCGTCACGGTGGTCATGGCGCTCGGGCCCTGGGTGTTGTTCAGCCCCGACCAGCTGGCCGCGGCGGATTTCAAGCCGGCGAAGGCGGTGATCAATTGGGGCCTCTCGGGTTTCTCCAACACCACCGTATGGTTGATCTTCGCCGCTTTCATGTTCGCGCTTGGCTACGAGAAGAGCGGGCTGGGCAAGCGTGTCGCCCTGCTGCTGGTGAAACGGATGGGGAAAAGGACGCTCACGCTCGGCTACGCGGTCACGATTGCCGACCTCGTCATCGCGCCGTTTACGCCGTCCAACACAGCACGCAGCGCCGGCACCATATATCCGGTGATTCGCAACCTTCCGGCGCTGTATGACTCCATGCCCAACGATCCATCGGCCCGGCGGATGGGCTCCTATCTCATGTGGATGGCGATATCCGCGACCACCATCACCAGCACGATGTTCCTCACCGGCCTGGCGCCGAATCCCCTGGCGGTCGAACTGGTCCGCAAGACCAGCCAGGTGGACATCAGCTGGCTGCAGTGGTTCAAGGCGATGGCCCCCTTCGGCATCGTCATGCTGCTCACGTTGCCATTGATCGGCTACATCCTCTATCCGCCGGAGCTCAAGGGCGGACCGGAGGTGCCGGCGTGGGCGGCAACGGAGCTCGAGAAACAGGGCGTCATGAGCCGGCGCGAGATCCTGCTGGCCGTCTTGGTGCTACTCGCACTCGGCCTGTGGATCCTGGGCGGGAGCCTGGTCAACGCCACCACGGTGGCCATTACGATCGTGGCGCTGATGGTGATACTCGGTGTCGTCACCTGGGATGACATTCTGGCCAACAAGCAGGCGTGGAACACGCTGGTCTGGTTCGGCACGCTTGTGACGCTCGCCTCGGGGCTGGCTCAGGTGGGCTTCGTGGACTGGCTGGCGCAGACCGTCGGCGGCCGGATGACCGGCCTCTCGCCGCTGATGGCAATGGTGGTGCTGACACTCGTGTTCTTCCTGATCCACTACATGTTCGCCAGCGTCACCGCTCACGTCACCGCGGTGCTGCCCGTGATGCTGGCCGTGGGCTCGGGAATCCCCGGCATCGACATGCCGCAATTCGCGATGATGCTGTGCGGGACGCTGGGAATCATGGGCATCCTCACGCCCTTCGCCACCGGGCCGTCCCCGGTGTACTACGGCAGCGGCTACCTGCCGGCGAGGGACTACTGGCGGCTGGGTGCGATCTTCGGCGTCATCTTCATCGGGGCCTACCTGCTGATCGGAGTACCGTGGTTCGCGGTGATCTACTGAGGAGGCCGCGGCAAGTGCCTGCCGTGGCCGGAAACGGGGTCCCTGGGCCGCCATTTCCGGCTGGATCGACGGCGAGGTCCGGCGACCCGGGCCCGGCCCGGGCATGTATATAACTTCTCGTTTGAACGGCATGAGTAAGGGGTATTTCAAAGCCGTCCCGGGCCCATGGTACGGTCATTTGCCCTGGTTTTCCGGACCCCTGAAATCGTGCCCGACGCCGCCGTCTCCCTTCGCTCCCGAACCGAGTTGCTTACCGGTAGCCTGCTTGGAGGCCTCGGCCCCCGGCTGCCCCTGATCGTCATCTCGGCGCTGATCTCCATCGCCGTCTGGCAGGCGGCAGAGGCGGGCGGTCTCAGACAGGCGGCCCTGGCATTCGTCGGAGTGGGGCTGGGGTTCTCGCTGTCCCGATCGGGTTTCGGATTCGCCGGCGCGTGGCGGGCGGCGCTGGTGGAACGTCGCGGCGGAGGCCTCCGGGCTCAGCTCGGGTTGCTGGCGCTTTTGAGCATTGCTTTCTTTCCCCTGTTCGCCCGTGGCGAAGCGTTCGGCCAGCCCATGGCCGACGTGGTCCGGCCGGTCGGAATCTCCTTGTTGGCAGGCGCCTTCCTGTTCGGCATCGGCGCCCAGTTCGCCTCGGCGTGTTCGTCCGGGTCGTTCTCCGGCCTGGGCAACGGCAAGCTCCGGTATCTGGTGGTCGCGATCGGCATGGTGGCCGGAGCCTTTCTGGCGAGTGCTCACTTCGGCTGGTGGGAGTCTCGGCCTAGATGGGTCTCCTTTTCTCTGCTGAGGGAGTGGGGAATCGTGCCCGCCCTGGCGGGTAATCTTCTGCTGATCGGCGGGGTCGCAGCGCTCAGCGTGTGGATGGAGCGGGCCCGTCACGGGTGTCTGTACCGGCGACTGGAGACTCGCTATCACTGGCTTCGGGGCCCCTGGCCGCTCTCCCGGGGCGTCGTCGCGCTGGCCCTCTTGTGTATCGCCACGCTGCTTCTGGCCGGCCGACCCTGGATCATCATTTCCGCCCTTCCGCTGTGGGGCGCGAAGGTCTCCGCCGCCGCCGGCATGCCTTGGGACGTCGCTTTCTGGGATTACTGGGCAAGCGACGTCCGGGTGGACGCCCTGGAATCCAGCCTGTGGTCTGACGTCACGACCGTGATGATCGCAGGCCTCGTCCTGGGCACCGCTCTGGCGGCCGCCCTCTCCGGCGCATTCCGCCTACACCTCCGGATCCGGCCTGGAGAGGCTGCGGGCGGCCTGGCGGGCGGACTGCTGCTGGGTTACGGGGGCGTCGTGGGCCTGGGGTGCAATATCGGCGCGTTCGTCGCGGGTATTGCCAGCGGCAGCCTGCACGGCTGGGTATGGCTGGCGGCAGCCTTCGCGGGCACCGCCGTGGGCGTCGGAATCAAATCGATGGCCTCGTTGTTCAAGCTGTCGCCAGGACCTCTGTCCTCCACCCCACCTTCGTAGCCGGACCGGTGGCGCACCGGCGCCACGACCGGGACCCGGAGAGCGAACGATCACCCGGTCTCCGTTTGCCCGAGGCGGGACCGGTCGCCGGGATCGCCGCCTCGAACCACGGCGATGCGCGCGTGTCAATTCGCTATAAGAAGGGTTCCGTCATTGCACCGCACCATGCTATCAATCGTGATGGACCATAGAATTTGGTTTACTGTTACGCGGCCGGGCTGCCGAATCGCGCACGGGACGGACACAGTCCCGGAGCATTCGATGGCCCGCGCTGACGAAGCGGACCTGGCTTAGCTGCCGGGGCCGAATCTGTCGAGGGAAGGCAGAAAGCGGGCTCACGCTCGCGGATTAGAAACGGGCTTTCCATTTTTTTATCAGAGGGGCATGACAATGAGTAAATTTGCTAGAGGCTTCGCAGTCACGCTGGGCGCCATGGGGATGACCTTGGTCGCAGCGACTGCTATGGGCCTGGATCGCCTTGCATTCTCCGGTGGGCCGGAAGGCGGAACGTTCCAGTATTTCTCCAACGGCATCGCCATCCGCCTGTCCAAGAACATGAGCGACGTGGAAGTCTCCAACATGGCCTCCGCCGGTTCCCTGGAGAACCTCCGCAGGGTCAATTCCGGCGAGGCCGATTTCGGCATCGTCTACTCGGGCGACACCTATCTCGGACGGAACGGCCGCCTCACCAACGACGACCGCAAGTACGAGAACGTGTACGCCATGTCGTTCCTCTACGGCGCCCCGGCGCACCTGATTGTCAAGGCCGACAGCGGTATCGACAAGGTAGCGGACCTGGAAGGCAAGCGGATCGCCGTGGGCGGCGCCGGTTCCGGCGCGGCCGGTGCGGCAGAGCGCTATTTCAAGTCACTGGGCCTGTGGGACAAGATGAACGTGGAATTCCTGGGATATTCGAAGGCGGCCTCGGCCCTGGGCGATAACCTGATCGACGCGTTCTGGGTGTTCGCCGGCTACCCGAATTCCTCGGTGATCCAGGCTGCCGCCAGTAACAAGATCAAGATCCTCGGCGTGGTCGAAGCCGGCAAGGCTGCCGGATTCTTCGACGATTATCCTTTCTACACAGACCTGACCATCCCGGCCGGGACCTACAGCGGCGTGGATTACGACGTCGCCTCGTTCCAGGACTCGGCGCTCTGGGTGGCAGGGGCCCACGTGAGCCCCGAGGTGGTATACGGAGCACTGACCGACATCTACTCCAAGGAAGGCCTGGCCTACATGGTGAAGGTGAAGAGCACTGCCAAGTCCATGTCCGTCAAGAGCGGGCTCGACGGTATTGTCACACCGGTCCACCCCGGCGCAGAGAAGTTCTGGAAGGAACAGGGGCTGACGATCACGGAGGCCCAGAGCGCACGGTAATGCACGCAACATAAAGGGCGCTTGCCGGAGGGGGTAAGCCAGATGACCGAAGAAGACAAGGCGCTGGAAATCCTAGACGCCGAGCAACAAGAAAAGGTCAAGGAACTGCTGGAGAAGGACTCCGCCTCGGGGCGGAGTCCTTCGGGGATCTGGCATTGGATAGTCGCCCTGCTGGGCTTCGGCATGGTGGTGTTCTACTTCTACACTGCCGGCCTGGCCAGCGTGGCCACCCAGTACCATCGGGGCGTATACGTGCTGGTCACGTACATCCTGGTGTTCCTGCTCTATCCCGGTGGCAGTACCTGGTTCAAATACCCCCTTGCGGTACTGGTCGGGGCGCTGGTCGCGAGCACGGCCAGCGCCCTGCTTTTCTTTGGTGACGTGAACGCTTTCCACCAGGCGCTGATGTCAATCGGCGATACCTGGAAGGAATCCGGCGCAGGCGCGGCGCTGGGTGCCATGGGCCCCGGCATGTGGGTCATGGTGGTAGGCACCCTGGCCATCGGCGGCCTCATGCTGGCGGTGGACGGCTGGATGGCGAAGCGCAACCCGCAGAACCCGGTGCTCTCCGACATCATCTTCGCTGTCGCCAGCGCCGCGGTCGTCATCTACTGGATGCAGGAATTCGAGGCGCTGAATTACCGCGCAGGCGCCGAGAACGAGCTGGACGCCCTGGTCAGCATCGCCGGCATCTTGATCTCCCTGGAGGTCTGTCGCCGGGTGCTGGGCTGGTCAATGACCCTCATCGGCGTGATGCTGATCTGCTACGGGCTGTTCGGCCCCTATTTCCCGGACATGATCGCTCATCGTGGATTCGGCGTGGAGCGGCTGGCCACTTCGCTGTACCTGACCACCAACGGCGTGTTCGGCGTCATGGCCAACGTCCTGGCGACGTACGTGATTCTTTTCATTTTCTTCGGCGCCTTCCTGCACAAGTCCGGGGCCGGAAGATTCTTTATCGACCTGCCCATGGCGGCGGCGGGCCACAGCACCGGCGGACCGGCCAAAGTCGCAGTCGTGGCGTCGGCCCTGTTCGGGTCGGTTTCGGGCAGCGCCATCGCCAACACGGTCTCGACCGGGGCCTTCACCATCCCGCTCATGAAGCGGGCCGGGTTCCGGCCCCACGTGGCTGGTGCCATCGAGCCTTCCGCATCCATCGGCGGTATGTTCATGCCGCCGATCATGGGAGCTGGCGGCTTCCTGATGGCGGAACTCACCGAAACGCCCTACGCCCACATCATGGTCATCGCCATCTTCCCGGCGCTGCTGTATTTCTATTCCGTCTTCTGCATGATTCACTTCGAAGCCAAGAAGCACAATATCCGGGGCATCGATGATCCCAACATGCCGCACTGGACGGAGGTACTGAAGAAGGAGTGGTACTTCTCCATGCCGCTGGTGATCATCACCATCCTGATGGTCATGGGCTATTCACCGGGCTTCTCCGCGTTCTGGGCGACCCTGTCCTGTATCGCGGTCAGCTGGGTGAAAAAAGAGACCCGTATGGGGCCCAGGGAGATCTGGGAGGCGATCCAGACCGGCGCCCGCAATACGCTGATCATCGGTGCCACGGTGGGCGTCATCGGCGTCATCGTCGGCACCATCTCCCTGACCGGTATCGGTCTCAAGTTCTCGGACATCATCATCTCCGCCGCGGGCGGGAACCTGCTGGCCGCCATCGTGCTGATCGCGCTGGCCTCGCTGGTGCTCGGCATGGGCGTACCGGTGACAGCCGCCTACCTGATCGTCGCCGTACTGGCTGTGCCGCCCCTGATGGAACTGGGCGTCGTGCTGATCGCGGCCCACATGATCGTCTACTGGTTCAGCCAGGATTCCAACATTACGCCACCGGTCTGTGTAGCGGCCTACGCGGGGGCTGCGATCGCAGGATCGGACCCCTGGAAGACTGGCTGGACTTCTTTCAAGTTCGCCAAGCTGCTGTACGTCGTGCCGATCCTGTTCGCCTATACGCCCCAGATCCTTTTCGAGGGCAAGCCGCTGGTGGCGCCGGAGATCAACGATCCGATCATGGGCGCCATGATCCTGGAGTTCCAGGCACAGCCCGGGGACACGGTGGAAATTGGCGATCCTGTTGTGAAGGTGATGGATGGCGAAGAGATTCGTGACATCGCCGCCAGCCGCGACGGCGTCATCAAGGACTTCACGGTCGCCGGGGGCGGCTACCTGGAGACCGGAACGGTCATCGCAGAAATGTCCGCCAAGCCCACCAAGATCATGTCGTCCATGTTCTCCGCGGTGCTCGGCACGCTGGCCTTCTCTGCACTGACCATGGGCTATTTCATCCGCCGCACCAACCTGCTCGAGTGGGTGGTGCTGGCCATAGCCACCGTGCTGCTGTACTGGCCTACCCTGCTCACGGACGGGATCGGACTGCTGCTGGTGGGCGCCGTGTATATGAGCCAGAAGGCCCGGAACCGCCGCGACGAACAGAAAGGCGCGCCTGCCGTCACCTAGATTCACCCTCTCCGGATCGAGATATGCTGCCCGAAATAAGAACCATTCTCTATTGCACCTCCCTGGGCCCCCACGCCCCCTACGTGTTCGGTTATGCGTTCACCCTGGCCCGGGCGCTGGGGGCGAAGATCGTGGCCCTGCACGTCATGGAGTCCCTGAGCCGCAAACAGACCCGGCTGGTGGAAGGCTACGCTGGCGAGGGCAGTTTGGGCGAGCTGATAAAAAATGCGCAAAAACGGGCCCGGAAGTCGTTACCCGGCCATATGAAAGGCGTCCTGTCGGCGGTCAGCGGCGTGGAGGAATGGGACCAGCTGGTCAGCGAGGTGATTATCGCCGAGGGCCACACCGAGGCCCGGATCCTGGAGATGGTGGAGGCGAAAAACGCCGATATGGTTGTAATTGGAGCCCATACAGAGTCATCCGTCCTGGACCGGATGATAGGCAGCACAGCCCGCTCCCTGGTCAAGAACTGTCCCGTCCCCGTCGTCACCGTCCAGGTCCCTAGTGGTTTTTCTGAAACAAGCTAAACTGAGGCCGTGTAAGACTTTCGACTAGTTGTGTGGATTTGATCCAACAATTAGAATTGCTGCACACGGTCCGGTTAGGACCGAGGGAGATTAATGATGAAGACACCGAAACTTGCGTTAGTGGCTGGCATCGCCGTAGGCCTTCTCGCCAGCGGACCGACCCTGGCCGGCGCCAAGCTCAAGATCGATGACGACTCGTATATCGATCTGGGCGCCCGCGTCCAGTCCCAGATCATCCAGCAGGAAGTCGCCGGTGACAACGGCAGCTGGAACGACGACACCGACTTCAAGGTGCGCCGGGCCCGTTTCCGCCTGAACCTGGTGGTCAACGACATGGTCAGCGCCTTTATCCAGACTGATGCTTCCGATGATTCGGGCGGCACCGGTTCGGACATGCGCGTCATCGACAGCTACGTCCTCCTGAAGTTCAACAACTGGGCGCAGCTGTTCACCGGTGAGCACATGGCTCCGTCGTCGCGGCAGGCTTTGACCAGCTCCGCTGCGTTGATGACCATCGACCGGCCGGGACTCACGTACAAGAACCTGAGCTGGGGCCTCCGGTCTCTGGACAGGTTCGCGAACGGCACGATCAGCCAGACCAGCGATAATCTGGGCGCAGACAACGCCGTCCGAGACGTGGGCGCCACGCTCTTCGGTTCCGGCTCGTTCAGCGATACCACCCATCTGAAGTACTACGCCGGCATGTACGATGGCGTGCAGGATGCTTCTTCTTCAGTGGCTGACGGCAACAAGCTCCGCTTCGCCGGACGTGTCCAGCTGAACCTGTTCGACGCCGAGCCGGGCTACTTCAACAGCTCGACCTACCTGGGCAAGAAGAAGACCGTCGGCTTCGGTCTTTCCGTCGAAAGCCAGGACGAGATCCAGGACAAGACCACCGGAACGACCCTCGATACGGCTGACTACAGCTACTGGGAGGCGGACGCCTTCATCGAGTGGCCGATGGGTGACGGCGCCTTCACGGCCGAAGCCGCTTATTCGGACCTCGACCTTGACAAAGCCGATGCCAGCGCCGCCCAGGCGCAGGGCAGCGGCTTCTACGTCCAGGCTGGCTACTACATCAACCAGTGGCAGCCGTGGGTCGAGTACGAGGAGTGGGATGGCGATGCCCTCAGTGGTGACTTGGGTAACTACAACCTGTACCGCGTAGGCGTGAGCTACTTCTTCAAGGGCCAGAATGCCAACGTCAAGCTCGGATTCGAATCTACCGATCTCGACGAGGACTACAGCGGGACGACCGAGAATTCCCGTAACACGTTCCTCCTTGGCTTCTACACGACTTACTGATCACCTGATCGGTTGAGATCGGGCCCCCGGCGGCAACGGCGGGGGCCCGATTTTTTTGCTGGGCAGCGCCCTGCAGGGAACATGTCCCTGTCGGCGACATGGATCACTTGGCAACGGGGGCCCCGGAGGGATAAGGTTCGCACCTGCCCGCGATGACGGGCCCGCGGATGCGTGCGCAAGACCGCCGCTGGTATCCAGGGTCGGAGCCAGAGCAAGAAAGGAATACCACTATGAGTATCAGGCCGGCGAAGATGCCGATCCCCGCGCTTGCGATGCTGACGGTACTCATCGCCGGGCTGCCGGTCGCGCACGCGCAGACCGCCGCCAGCGGGTCCGTGGACCCGGTCGTAGCCGACGTAGTCAGAATGCTGGACGTCGGTGTCGCACCCGATCTGGTGATCGAATGGGTCGAGTCGAGCGGGCGCCAGCCAGGGCCGCTGAGCGCGGACGACGTGATCGCCCTGTCCCAGGCCCAGGCGCCGAAGGAACTCATCCAGGCATTGCTGGAGCTGTCTGCCCGACCGCCGCCTGCTCCCTCTGCCCCGGTGCCGGCCCCACCGACCTATTCGGCCCCGGGGTCCGCTCCGGGATCCGGCGCCGCCGCATCCCCCACGACCGGGACCCAGGCCGGCGCAGCAGAGGACTGCTGCACTGTCGAGGTGTCCATCGAATACAAAGCCCATGAGGGCTACGAGGGCGACAGAACCCCGGTCCCGCCCCGTGACCTGTTTGTCTATGTCGACGGCGTTTTCCTGGCCCGGGTGACCTCCCTGGGAGATATCGCTCCCCGGGGACCGACCCGCGTGCAGACCCGGTGGGCTCCCGGCGCGCATACCGTCAGGCTGACGCGGGAACTGCATGTGGAGAACAAGGATCTGCTGACGCCCGAGGCCGTAGACAACATCACGACAGTGAGTCCGGTTGTCCTGACTTTGACCGTGGAAGGCGAGGCCAATTACAACCTGGACATGCGCTGGATCGAGAGCCAGTTCACCATGAAGCGTCCGTTGAGCTGGCGATGGGTCCGGAACGGTTCCGAGCTGGCCAGTGAAAAGCATGTGGGAGAGTCGCAGGAGAAGTGGCCCTACCTGTGTGAGGACGTGGAGGCCAGTCTGGCAGACGGCGCCATCGCAGAGTGGCGGGCGAAGGACAGGATGAAAGGATGCGTGACCTGGGCGTCGCTGTGGCCGCCCGGCGTGACCACGACCCGCCAGCAGGTCCTCGAGGAGCTCGCGCGCTACGACTACGATCCCCCGGCACCCTACATCGGCAGCACCGACTGGGGCAGATAGGCGGAGGGGAACCGGCCGAGGACGGACGAGCGGAACGAACGGGCTGGCTGGGCCTCATCCCTTCGTGGCATTGACAGCAGGGGAGGCCCCTCCCCACCCTTTCTTGCATGTACGCGGACTTCGACACATCCGAGCCGCCCTTCTCACTGCTGACACCGGACCAGCGGCAGCGGGTGGTACGCGGGATGGACATCCTTTTTATCCCCTCCGGGCATCGGATCATCGAGGCCGGCAAGGTTTCCACCCACTTCTATATCGTGGACAAGGGGCTGGTCGAGGAGCGACAACCTCGGTCCGATGAGACCAGCCGGGCGGTCGCCCATTATCGTGACGGCGAGACATTCGGGTCGCTGGCGGTGTTGCGGGGGCGTGCCCGGAACACCTACCTGGCCGCCGAGGACACCCTCTGCCACGCCCTGCCGGCGGAACTGTTCCGGGAGATGGTTTATGCCAACCCCGATTTCGGCGAGTTCTTCCACCAGGACCTGGCCACAAAGACCAAGCTCGTGGCCCAGAGCGGAGCCTACCGGGACCTGGTCACATTCAACCTGGCTCGCGTGGACGCGAGCTGCATGCGCACGGCGGTCGTTCTGTCCGAAGAGGACAGCATCAGCGACGCGGTCGAGATCATGCGCACCACCCGGTCCGATTGCGTGCTGGCCACCCGGGGCGATGAGTACGGCATCCTCACCCGGACCAACATGCTCGAAGCGGTCGCGCTGGGCGACCATAGCCCGGAGGACCCGGCAGCCAGCGTAGCTACCTGGCAGCTGATCACCATCGAGGAAGGCGAGTTCCTGTTCGACGCCCTCATCGGGATGGTCCGCCATGGCATCGAGCGCCTGGTCGTGCTCAGGGAGGGGCGCCCAATCGGGCTGGTGGAGATGGGCGACATCCTCGGTTACCTCTCCAGCCACAGCCACGTGATCGCCCTGCGGGTGGAAGCGGCCGCCGATTTCCCCGCCCTGCTGCACGCCTCCAAGGACGTGGTCGATCTGGCCCGTTCACTGTTCGCTCAGCGGGTCAACCTCCGCTTCATCATGGACCTTCTGGCCGAGATCCATCGCCGGATCGTGGCCCGGAATTTCGACCTGCTGGTGCCGGAGAACGTCCGCGGGGACACCTGCCTGCTGATGCTCGGCAGCGAGGGGCGTGGCGAACAGGTGATGCGGACCGACCAGAGCAATGCGCTGGTTCTGAGCCCCGACCTCGACTGGCCCGACCAGCAGGCAGTGCTGGAAGAGTTCTCCGCGCGAGCCGAGCGTCTCGGATATCCGCCGTCCCCTCATCGAATGGTAGTGAGCAACCCGGAATGGGCGATGACCGCCGATGCCTGGCGGGAACGCCTCGAGGCCTGGTCCCGGGTCGCCGATGACGAGGCGGTCTTCGGGCTCTCCGCGGTATTCGACGCGACGCCGATCGCCGGCCGCAAAACTCTATTCGATCCGCTTGATACCTGGCTGGCAGAACACCTGCCGAAGGATCCCCGTTTCTTCGGCAAGATGCTGAGACCGGTCATCGAGGCCGAGGCGGCGCCGCTGTTTTTCGAGTCGGGCAGCCGGAAGGGCCGGGAGATCGACGTGAAGCAGCACGGGATCATTCCGCTGGTGCACTGCGTCCGGGTGCTCTCCCTGGAGGCAGGGATCTCGGCGTCGAATACGTTCCGGCGCCTCGACGCGCTACGGGACGCGGGCGTCATCGAGAAATCCGTGGCCGACGATCTTGCCGAGGCTCTGCTGGTGTTCAATCGCCTCCGGCTGGGACGCCAGCTTCGCCGACTGGAGGACACGGACACCACCATGGTGCCGGCAGATGTCGCCAACCTGGTTCCCACCGAGGACATGTCCGCCGGGGAACTGGCCCTTCTGCGGGAGGCCCTGAGAGAGGTGCGGGCCCTGCGCGACATGCTGGCGGAACGCTACGGCGTGGATTGAGTCCGTGCCAGCAGGGCCCGTCGCAAGGCGCGCAGGTTGACCTGGAAGATCCTCCGGCCGAGCCGCCTGAGAGGCGGCGACACATCGGCCGGCGCGAAATCCTGACCGGGGTTCAGCAACCGCCAGATCGGCGGCAATTTGTCGCGGCGCCCCACCATGCCGCCGGCGGGATCGGGAGACAGGTAGCGGATGCGGCCGACGCCGGCAAGTTTCAACCTGGACAGGCACATCGGGCAGGGCTCCAGGCTCACGTACAGCGACAGAGAGGCCGGCGACTTGTCTGGAAAATCCCTCTCCAGCTTGCCCACCGCCATCATCTCGGCATGGCCGTCGCTGCGGAATGCCGGCCAGAACACCTGATTATGCGCCCGGACCAGGATGCTCCGGTCCTCATCGACGACCAGGGCGCCAACGCCGTAGTTGCCTTCGCGGACCGCCTCCAGGGCTTCCTCGCAAACACCGATGGCCAGTGCGTCATCGGGACGGGGTTCGGTAGACGTCCTGCAGGCCTCCAGCCGCGCAGCCAACCACCTCAACCGGGCCTGCAACACCGGGTTCAACGGCTTCGCTGCCCGTGGATGAGCCGCACATAGAGCGCCGCAGTGAATACGGCGTCCATCAACGCCGTGTGGCGGCCCCTGGGCACCGGCATGCCGAGGCGACCTGCGATGGTCTCCAGCCGAAGGTCAGCCTCGAGCCCGCTGCCCGGTCGACCGCACCGCTTCAGATAGAGGTCTGCGAGTTCGATCCGCCGGTTCGGCAGGCGGAATCCGTAAAGCGGCCAGATGTGCTGATCGATAATGGCGGTATCGAACGCCACGTGGTAGCCAAGGATGGGGCGGTTGCCGACAAACTCCAGTACCTGCCCCATCGCCTCCCCCACCGGCAGCCCCCCCTCCAGATCCAGCTTCCGCAGCCGATGCACCATCACGGACTCGGGATCCAGCCGCTCGGGGGGGCCGAGCTTGATGTCCAGGGCCTCGCTGGTGAGGATCCGGCAGCCCTGCACGCGGACCGCCCCCACCGAGATGATGGCGTCGTTCTTGGGATCCAGTCCGGAGGTCTCACAGTCCAGGCTGATGACCTCGTCTCCGGTATAGGGTTTGAACAACGCGCTCCAGTCACCATCCCGGTGCCGTCGTCGGTCCAGCGCGGTTCTCAATGCCCGGAGCACGCTGCTGCCCTTCCCGTCAGTCCGATCCGGCCCGGACCAGCGGCTCGTGGTTCGTGTAGGCGGGAACGGTCATCGCTGCAGGTGCATCTGGCGGGCCAGGGACGACTGGAAGCTCTTGACGATGGTCAGGGCTCGTTGCAGCTGATCGCGATCCAGCCGTGACATCCCGTCCAGATGGATGCGATTGTCCGGCTTGCGTCCGCCGGCTGCGGCGTCCAGCTGCTGGCGGAGTCGCAACAGCATCAGGGTTTCCAGCGCCGACTCAAGGTCCTCGCCGGTTGACGGCGGCAGGGCCCGTCGGGCGACCAGGCTCCTGATCCTCCTGAAGGTGTTGGTCTCCTCCATCCCGGCGTGCAGGGCCAGGGTCCTCACGCCGTGGACCAACGGGAAGATGCCGCCTTTCTTTACGTCGACGCCCTTCTTGCCCTCGCGTACCCGGCCGAAGATGTTCAGCGGCACGTGGAAGCGGACGACCGGATGGGCAAAGCTGGATACGAACCCGGCGTCGGCCTGGAATTGCTCCAGGAACCAGTCGCGCACCGAATAGAACAGGTCCACGTTGCCCGTGATGGGGTGGGCGTCGGAGAACACCGTGATGTTTAGCATGGCATCGCCATCGGCACGCCGGATCCACTTGTCGAGCTTCTCCCGCCACTGGGAGACGGTCATCACCCATTCCGGGTTGCTCACCATGAAGTTGCCCGGACAGGGCGGATAGCCGAGTTGCTCCAGCTCGGCCGAGAATCTCTGCAGGTGCGTCTGCCGGTCGGGCCAGTCCAGGTCGTTGTCCATTACAATGGCATTGTCCTGGTCCGTCTTCATGATCTGCTCGCCGCGGCCCTCGCTGCCCATCACGATCAGGCAGACACGGTCCATCACTGCCTCCGGCATGCACATAGTGAAGACCCGGCTCATCAGGCGCGCGTTCAGGGCGGCAAGAAGCGCGACGATCCGCGATACGGCCACGCCGCGCTTCACCAGTGCGCGGGTAAGCGGTTCCGTGGCCTCGGAGACCTCCCGGAGTTCCTCCAGGGTCTCGGCTCTCTCGATGCGTATTCCCAGGGAGTGGGACTGGGTCGAGAACAGGCCGAGGACGTCGGTGAGCTCGAGAATGCCGACAAGTTCCTCGCCGTCCATGACGACCAGGCGCTCGATGTGGGCGCGGGTCATCCGCACCAGGGCGTCGAACAGGTACTCCTCGGGAGCGATGGACAGCAGGTCCCAGGTGGCGATCCGCCCCAAGGGGGTCTTCAGCCCCTCGTCTCCTTCCGCCGCCTCCAGCAGGTCCGTCCCGGTGACCATGCCGATCCCTTGGTCACCTTGCACCAGGATGCAGTCGGCCTGGCGCGCCCGGATGATCCTGACGGCCTCGTGAGCGGGGGCGCCGGCCGGCAGTACGACTGCCTTGCGCACCGCCGCATCGCGTACCCGGGCGAGCGTGATGGTGTCGGCATCGGTCCCGGTGGCGAAGGATTTCAGACTGACGGCGGCCTCACCGGACATGGCTCTGCGGAAGGACCTGTTCCCTTTTAGGGCGGTTTCGACCGTTTCGGCCGCCACGGAGATGCAGACGCTGTCCTCGAGGGCGACGAATCGGCGGTTGGTGTCCCCGGTCACGAAATCACGCGGCCCGACAAGATCGTTTGGCCCGTACTGGCGGGCGGCCATGTCCTCCCCGGGAGCGCTGGCCTCGACCCGACCACGGAGGACGAGATACAGGCGATCCCACTTCGTGCCCGTCTCCCGCAACACCTGCCCGGCATCAAAACGGGCGACGTCGACCGCCTCCCTGACGTGCTGGCGTTCGGCGGCACTCAGACTGCTGAACGGGGGTTCGGAAAAATCGAGAAATCCAGCCATCGACCCAAGATAACGGTGTTCCCTGTCCGCGCCAAGCGACACCGTGCGAGGCGGTGCCCCGCCACCGACCACGGCCGCTGTCGGACGTGCCCCGCATCACCGGGGCCGCGGCCCCGCGGACAGCGCCACCGGGCGCTTGCCTCTACCGATTTTACGCGGGCAGCGTAGCCCTCTGCGACAAGGGCGTCTGTCCGGATTCGCGGCGACGAGCATGGACGAGGGGGCCGGGAACGACCTATTAGCCAATGGTCTAATCCCGGCCTCCCGTCCGTTCCGACCATGGTCTAATGGTTGCTTCAAGCATCAGGAGCAAGACTGACGACAACGCCCCGATCCGACCGGTCGGGGCTTCCTAGCTGATTTTGAGAGGTCGGGATCATGAGCGAGCAACACATCTATCCCGTGCCGCCAGAGGTGGCGGCTGCGGCGCATTGCAACAACGAAAAATACCTGGAGATGTACGAGCGCTCGGTGAAAGACTCGGAGGGTTTCTGGGATGCCCAGGGCCGGCGCATCGACTGGATCAAGCCCTACACCAAGGTCAAGGACGTTTCCTTCGCCAGGGATGACGTCCACATCCGCTGGTTCTACGACGGCACCCTGAACGCTTCGGCCAATTGCCTGGATCGGCACCTGGAGAGCCGTGGGGACCAGACCGCCATCATCTGGGAAGGAGACGATCCCGGAGAGGACCGCCACATCACGTACCGGGAGCTTTACGAGGATGTCTGCCGGCTCGCCAACGGCCTGAAGAGCCTGGGCATCAAACGGGGGGACATGGTCACGATTTACATGCCGATGATCCCCGAGGCGGCAATTGCGATGCTGGCTTGCGCGCGCATCGGGGCCCCCCACTCGGTGGTCTTCGGGGGATTCTCCCCGGATGCGCTGGCGGGCAGGATCGAGGACTGCGGCGCCAAGGCCGTCATCACGGCGGACGAAGGTCTGAGAGGCGGCCGCAAGGTGCCGTTGAAGAAGAACGTGGACACTGCGCTGGCCGAAAACAGCCTGCCTACCCTGGAGACGGTCGTGGTCGTACGCCGCACCGGTGGCAACGTCGAATGGAACGACGGCCGTGACGTCTGGTACCACGACCTGACCGAGGGCCAGTCCGCCGACTGCCCGGCCGAGGAGATGAACGCCGAGGATACCCTTTTCATCCTCTACACCTCCGGTTCGACCGGCAAGCCCAAGGGCGTGCTCCACACCACTGGCGGGTACATGGTCTATACCGCCATGACCCACGAGTACGTATTCGATTATCGGGACGGCGAGATCTACTGGTGCACGGCCGACGTCGGCTGGATCACCGGCCATAGCTACATCGTCTACGGGCCGCTGGCCAACGGGGCCATCTCGCTCATGTTCGAGGGCGTGCCGAACTACCCCAGCTTCTCCCGGTTCTGGAACGTGGTGGACAAGCACAAGGTCGACATCTTCTACACCGCGCCGACCGCGATCCGGGCCCTGATGAGGGAGGGCGACGATCCGGTGACCGCCACCGACCGCAGCAGTCTGAGGTTGCTGGGTACTGTGGGTGAGCCGATCAACCCGGAAGCCTGGGAGTGGTATTACCGGGTCGTCGGGGAGCAGCGCTGCCCCATCGTAGACACATGGTGGCAGACCGAAACCGGCGGCATCCTCATCACCCCCTTGCCCGGTGCCACGGATCTCAAGCCGGGTTCGGCGACACGCCCGTTCTTCGGCGTGCAGCCGGCTCTCGTGGACGGCGAGGGCAACCGGCTCGAGGGCGCCAACGAGGGCAACCTGGTGATCCTCGATGCCTGGCCCGGCATGATGCGGACCGTATTCGGTGATCACGAACGATTCGTGCAGACTTATTTCAGCACCTTCGACAACATGTATTTCACCGGGGACGGGGCCCGGCGGGATGAAGACGGGTACTACTGGATCACCGGCCGGGTGGACGACGTGCTTAACGTGTCCGGCCATCGCATGGGGACGGCGGAGATCGAGAGCGCCCTGGTGGCGCATCCCAAGGTGGCCGAGGCTGCCGTGGTGGGATATCCCCACGACATCAAGGGCCAGGGCGTATTCGTCTATGTCACCCTGCTGCAGGGCGAAGCGCCCGGCGATGAACTGCTCAAGGAGCTGAAGCAATGGGTGCGCAAGGAGATCGGGCCCATCGCCACTCCCGACATCATCCAGTTCACGCCTGCGTTGCCGAAGACCCGATCCGGCAAGATCATGCGCCGGATCCTGCGCAAGGTGGCCGCCAACGATTATGGCAACCTGGGGGATACCTCCACGCTTGCGGACCCAGGAGTCGTGGATGAGCTGATCGAGAAGCGCAAGTCCTTGAGTTGATCAGGGATCGGCAAGCGATGCAGCAGAGCCTGAGGATCATCGTCGCCGACGATCACCCGCTATTCCGGGAAGCCCTGCAGCAGGCCGTCGGAAACCTGTTCGACAGCGCGAGCTTCGTAGAGGCGGATTCCTTCGACTCGCTGCAGGAGGTGGCGGCCGAGAACGAGGACGCGGACCTCATCCTGCTGGACCTGGACATGCCCGGGGCGCACGGCTTCTCGGCGCTGGCCTGGATGCGGACGCAGTATCCGGCGCTGCCGGTCGTCATCGTGTCCGCGGCCGGTGATCCCCGGATCATGCGCCGCTCGGTAGAGTTCGGGGCGTCCGGTTTCATCCCCAAGTCATCGTCCCTGGAGGAGATAGCCACCGCCATTCGGTCGGTGCTGGACGGCGACGTATGGTTGCCTGACTCGGCGCTGGCCACGGAGGACGAGGCCATGCGCGAGGACCAGGAACTGGCCCAGCGGATCGCTGCGCTGACTCCCCAGCAGTTCCGCGTCCTGATGATGCTGGCCGACGGCCTCCTGAACAAGCAGATCGCGGCCAAACTGACGGTATCCGAAGCGACAATCAAGGCCCATGTCACGGCCATCCTCAGGAAGATGGGCCTGCGCAGCCGCACCCAGGCGGCGGTGGCGGCGCGGCGGCTGGAGCGGGCGGCCTCCCTGGAGGAAGGCTGACCGGGCTCACGCGCCTTCGGCGCTACGGACCGTGTACTGGCTGATGATCGCCCTGAGGGCTGCCGGCCGGACAGGTTTCCTCAATACCGTGTAGCCCATGCTGCGCGCCGCCGAACGGACATCGTCGCCGTGGTCCGCGGTGATGACCACGCCGGGTATCTCTCCGTAGCGCTCTCTCATTGCCGCCATGGTGGAAAGGCCGTTGTCGCCGTCGTCCAGGTGATAATCCACCAGCAACAGGTCTGGGCAACGGCTCCTCCTGTCCACGGTCTCCAGCGCATCCAGGGTCCCCACCGCGGTCAGGACCTCGCAGCCCCAGCCGCCCAGAAGCTGGGTCATCCCCTCCAGGATGCTGGGCTGGTTGTCCACGCACAGGACCAGGACGCCGTCCATCGCAGCGGGAGTGCGCTTGCGCCCGGGCCGGACCGGCGACGGACGTCGGCTCTTCTGGGTCCTCGGCACATCCACACTGAAGACCGAACCGCGTCCCGGCCAGGATCGCACCTCCACCCGGTGATCCAGGGTGGCCGCCATACGCTTGACGATCGCGAGACCCAGTCCGAGACCCTTTTCGCCCCTCTGGTCCTTCACCTGCAGCCGGCGGAACTCCTCGAATACCTCTGTGAGGCTGTCCCCGGGGATACCGGGACCGGTATCCCAGACCTCGATCCTGATGCATCCGTTCCGTCTCCTGCAGCCAAGCAGCACCCGGCCGTTGGCCGTGTATCTCAAGGCGTTGGAGAGGAGATTCTGGACGATGCGTCTCAGGAAACGGCGGTCGCTTCGCACCACGGCGCCACAAGAAACCGTGCGCAGATCGAGCCCCTGCTCCCTGGCCAGGGCCCCGAATTCAAGCGCCAGCCCGTCGAGGAGTTCGCCGAGTCCGAACTCGCCGATCTTCGGCTCGAGGGCGCCGGCGTCCAGCTTCGAGATATCCAGCAGGGTGGTTAACAGATCCTCCGCCGCCCGCAGGGAGCTGTCGATCCGGTCCACGGCCTTAAGGGCCTGTTCCGAATGATCCCGCTGGGCCAGGGCAGACGTGAACAGGCGGGCGGCGTTGAGCGGCTGCAGCAAATCGTGGCTGGCCGCCGCGAGGAAACGGGTCTTGCCGAGATTGGCCTCCTCGGCCTCGGCCTTGGCCTCGCGCAGGGCCTGCTCGACGCCGCGCCGGATCTCGATCTCCCGGTGCAGCCGCTTGTTGACCTCCGATAGCTCCCTGGTCCGCTCATCCACCCGCTGCTCGAGGGTGTCGTAGGCATCCTTCAGGGCACGCTCTGCCAGCCGGGTCTCGGTGATGTCGTGGAACAGAGCGAAGAACCCCCGGACCCGGCCGTCCGCCTCGAACTCCGGCAGATAGGTGGCCTCTGCCGTGCGACGCGCGCCGTCCCGGTACGAGAGCTCGACCTCGAACACCTGTTTGACGCCGGCCAGGGCAGCGTCCATGCGACCCTTGCGGGTCTCCAACCGCTCGGGGTCCAGCACCTCGTCCACGCGCCTGCCCACCACCCGGTGGCGGGGAGCGCCAAGCGCCTCCTCATAGGCCTTGTTGACGAACTGGAAACGCAGGTCCCGATCCACGTAGGCGATGAGCACGGGAACGTTGTCCGTATACACGCGGATGTTGCGTTCGCTCTCCCGGAGCGCCGTTTCGATGCGCTTGTGCTCGGTGATGTCGCTGAAACTGGTGACGAATCCACCGCCCGGCAGCGGATTCTGCCGGATCTCCAGCACCAGTCCGTCCTCCCAGACCCGCTCGAAGACGTGAGCGTCGTCACCACGCATGTGCGCCATGCGGCGGGCAACCAGGTCCTCCAGCTCTCCTTCCCCGCAGCGCCCGAGGGCTGCGTTGTAACGGATGAGCTGCTCCACCGGCGTCCCCGATTTCAGCAGGTCGTCGGGATAGCGGAACAGCTCCGCGTACCGGCGGTTCCACGCCACGAGCCGGAGGCGGGAGTCGATGACGCTGATGCCTTCGTAGACGTTTTCCAACGTCGACTCGAGGAGGTCGCGATTGAAACTGGACGCATGGGACGCCTCTTCGACGATGCTGGCCACGTCTTCAAGCTGCAGCTCCCCGCCGCGCAGCGCGGAGGCAAGCACCGTTCGCGCAGCGGCTGCACCCATGGTTCCGGCCAGCAGGCGCTCGGTGAAATCCAGTGTGGCTTTCTCGCAGCGATCGGCGTCGTCCGGCTGGATGCCGGCGGCGGCGAAATGCCTGCGGAAGGCCTCACTGGCGCTGCGCCTGCCGACGAAGCGCTCCACCAGGATGCGGACATCTCCCATCGTGGCGGACCCGCGCAGCGGCATGTCCGCCGGGACAAGATCGCCGCCGGAGTGGGCGCCGGCAAACGCGGCGGCCTGCCGTCGCTCCAGCAAGCCGGGGGAACTCAACAGAGAGACCCCGATGAGGGCGGCGACGTTCATCCCGAGGCTCCACAGGGCGCCGTGGGAGACCGGTTCCAGGCCGGACATGCCAAACAGAGCATGGGGCCGCAGCCAACCGATACCGAGGGGCCCATTCTGGACGATCTCCATCGGCAACCAACCCGTCGCCGCGATGACCGGGATCAGCAGGGTGTAGACCCACACCAGGAACCCGATCACCAGGCCGGCCAGTGCGCCTTCCCTCGTGGCACCCCGCCAATAGAGCCCTCCAAGCAGCGCCGGAGCGAACTGTGCGGCGGCCACGAAGGACAACAGCCCGATGGATGCAAGGGCGCCGTAGGCACCGATGATCCGGTATACCACCCAGGCCAGCAGGAGGATCGCCACCACCAGCACGCGGCGGACCCAGATGAGGAGCGGGCCCAGGGCCTCCCCCTGGGGCAGCCTGCCCTTCATGAGACGCAAGGCGGCGGGGATGACTACCTCGTTGCAGAGCATGGTGCTGCAGGCGATCGTCGCCACGATCACCATGCCGGTCGCGGCGGAGAAACCGCCGACGAAGGACAACAGGGCCAGACCTTCCTGGCCATGGCTCAGGGGCAGAGAGAGGACGAAGAAGTCGGCGTCCGGTCCGCCCTTCAGCATACCGGCGACCGCGATCGGGGCGACGAACATGCTGAACACGGCAAGGTATACCGGGAACGCCCAGCGAGCCGTAGCCAGGTCCCGGCGCCCGCTGTTCTCCACCACCGCAACGTGGAACTGTCGCGGCAGGCAGATGATGGCGAGCATGGCCAGCAGGGAGTGCACGAGGAAGGGCGCCCCGATGCTGGAACTCGAATACAGCTCGCGGATGGTGGCGTCGGCGCGGGCCTGGGCGAGGAGGTCGGCGGGGCCGTCGAAGACGCCGAAGATGACAAACATGCCGACCGCCACGAAGGCCATCAGCTTGACTGCCGATTCGACCGCGATCGCCAGCAGCATGCCCCGATGGGACTCCGTCACGTCAACCTGGCGGGTACCGAACAGGATCGTGAATACGGCCAGCACCGCGGCCAGCAGCAGTGCCGCATCGTAAGTCACCCCCGGCAGCACATCGAGGTCGGCGGCCCCGGTCAGTACACCGTAGCTGCGGGACACGGCTCTTAGCTGCAGTGCGATATACGGCAGGACGACTACCAGCGCCACGATGGCGCTGACGGCGGCGAGGCGATGAGACTTGCCATATCGGGAGGCAATGAAATCGGCGACGGAAGTGACGCGCTGGCGCTTGCTGATGGCGATGATGCGCCGCGGTATGGAATGCAGCAAGGCGAAGACCAGGATCGGACCGAGGTAGATCGAGATATAGTCCCACCCGTCGGAGGCGGCACGACCGACGGCGCCATAGAAGGTCCAGGAGCTGCAGTAGACGCCGAGGGCGAAGCTGTATATGACGGGGAGGGCGCTGCGCTTCTCCCGGGTCAGACGCATGTCCCCGAGATAGGCGACGCCGAACAAGAAGCCCCCGTAGGCGAGCGCGACGACGGGCGGCACCCAGGTCTGCAGCATCCGCTCTCCCCCGCCCGGAGATTTCTCATGTTTTCTCTCTGCACGAACCTCGCGGGGTTCGCGGCACCGGGCACGCCGGTCAATGCTACAGGGCGGGGGTACAGATGCAAGAAGGGAGGCCCGGCGCAGTCGGTGAATTACGCTTGCGATAGCCCCTGTGATTGTGCACTGCAAAAGCGGCGAAGGTGCCGCCGGCTGGTCGAATCAGCCATTCTGTTCGACTAAAGTCTTGATTCCATGAGGTCGCCGCTCTGCTAGATTGCTTCAGTCTTATAACGACAATGACGCTATGGAGGGGACATGTCAGCGCCTCAAACACACAGCAGAGCGGAATACTGGAAGAGGAACCTGAGGCTGGTTGTCACCATGCTTGTCATCTGGTTCGTCGTTTCGTACCTGTTCGGCATCATCCTGTTCACCCCGCTTAACGCCATCGCCATCGGCGGCTACAAGCTGGGATTCTGGTTTGCCCAACAGGGTTCTATGTATGTCTTCGTCATCCTCATCTTCGTGTACGCCGGGAAGATGAACGCCTTAGACAAAGAATTCGACGTGCACGAAGACTAGGGGGCGACCATGGAACTCAAAACACTGACTTTCATAATCGTCGGCGCGACATTCGCGCTATACATCGGCATCGCCATCTGGTCGCGGGCGAAAAGCACCGGGGATTTCTACGTGGCGGGCAAGGGCGTGCACCCTGTGGCCAACGGCATGGCTACGGCGGCGGACTGGATGTCTGCGGCGTCCTTCATCTCCATGGCGGGTCTCATCGCCTTCCTGGGTTACGGCGGCGCAGTCTTCCTGATGGGATGGACCGGCGGCTACGTGCTGCTGGCCATGCTGCTGGCGCCGTACCTGCGCAAGTTCGGCAAGTTCACCGTGCCGGAGTTCGTCGGCGAGCGCTACTACTCACAGACCGCCCGCGTCGTCGCGGTCATCTGCCTGATCGTGGCCTCGGTCACATACGTCATCGGGCAGATGCGGGGTATCGGCGTGGCCTTCTCCCGGTTCATGGAAGTGGACTTCGCCACCGGCCTGTTCACGGGCATGGGCATCGTGTTCATCTACGCCGTGCTCGGTGGCATGAAGGGCATCACGTATACCCAGATCGCCCAGTACTGCGTGCTGATCTTCGCCTACACCATCCCGGCAATATTCATATCCCTCAACCTGACGGGCAATCCCATCCCGCAGCTGGCACTGGGCGGCAGCATGGCCGACGGCGTCCACCTGCTGGACAAGCTGGACATGGTCGTCACGGACCTGGGGTTCAAGGAGTACACGACCTCGCCTAACGGCAACATGCTGAACATGTTGCTGTATACGTTCTCGCTGATGATCGGCACGGCGGGTCTGCCCCACGTCATCATCCGGTTCTTCACCGTACCGAAGGTGAAGGACGCCCGGTACTCGGCAGGCTGGGCGCTGGTGTTCATCGCCATCCTTTACACCACGGCCCCGGCCGTTGGCGCCATGGCGCGGCTGAACCTGATGAACACCATCCAGATCGGCCCGGTGGGCTCGCCGGACGGCAACGTCGAGATCGCTCATTTGCCGGCCTGGATGGACCGCTGGCGTACGACCGGTCTGCTGGAGTGGGAAGACAAGAACGGCGACGGCCGTATCCAGTACTACAGCGAGGCAGGTCTCGGCGAAAAGGCGGCGGAATACGGCTGGGCTGGCAATGAGATGACCAAGGTAGACCGTGACATCATGGTCCTGGCCAACCCCGAGATCGCGAACCTGCCCAACTGGGTCATCGCACTGGTGGCGGCAGGCGGCATCGCCGCAGCCCTCTCCACCGCGGCAGGATTGTTGCTGGCGATCGCCTCGGCCATCTCCCATGACCTGTTGAAGGGCATTTTCAGACCGGATATCAACGAGAAGCAGGAGCTGCTGGCCAGCCGCATCGCCATGGCTTTCGCTATCGGCGTGGCGGCCTACTTCGGCCTCAATCCACCCGGGTTCGCGGCCCAGGTGGTGGCCCTGGCATTCGGCCTTGCTGCATCGTCGATCTTCCCGGCCTTGATGATGGGAATCTTCGACAAGCGGGCCAACAGCACTGGCGCGGTCGCCGGCATGCTCTCTGGTCTGGGCATCACGCTGTTGTACATCTTCTGGTTCAAGGGATGGTTCTTCGTCCCCGGCACCAACATGGCGCCCAACAGCGCGGATCACTGGGTCCTGGGCATCTCTCCGGAAGCCTTCGGCGCAGTGGGCGCCGGCGTAAACTTCCTCGTGGCGTACTTTGTCTCCCGCGCCACGGCCCCACCGCCAGAGCACATCCAGCATCTGGTGGAGGACATCCGCGTCCCGCGCGGCGCGGGTGGAGCGACGAGCCACTGAGCCTGAATTACTCAGTGGAACGGGACAGAGGCGCCCTCCGGGGCGCCTCTTCTTTTTTGGCGATCGCCCGCTGAGACAGGTAGGATGCCGCGCCGTGGAGGGGCGGGCAGGGCAGGACACAGGGACACGAGATGACTACCGAATTCACCGGATTTCCGACTGCTCTCATCGATTATCTCCGGGAACTGGAGGCGCATAACGAGCGGGACTGGTTCAATACCCACAAGTGGCGTTACGAGCGCGACGTCATGAGCCCGAGCCTGGCCTTCATCTCGGCCATGGCGGAGCCACTGGCGGAGATCGCGCCGCGATTCACGGCCCTGCCCCTGCGGTCTGGCGGGTCACTCATGAGGATCTACCGGGACGCGCGGTTCTCGCGGGACAAACGTCCTTACAAGACCAACGTGGGCATCCAGTTCCGCCACGAACTCGGCAAGGACGTTCACGCACCCGGTTACTATTTCCATATCGATACCCGGGAGACGTTCATCGGCGTCGGCGCCTGGCGTCCACCGACGCCCACCCTCACCGTCATCCGCGAGCGGATCGACGAGTTTCCCGGTGAGTGGATCGCCGCCAGGGACCAGCCCGGGTTCGCTTCACTGTTCACCCTTTCCGGGGAATCATTGCAGCGGCCACCGCGAGGCTATGGCGGCCAGCATCCATTGATCGACGACCTCAAGCGCAAGAGCTTCATCGCCATCCATCACATGGAACACGGCGCCCTGTGGGACGCTGACCTGGTCCCGCGGGTCGCCGATGCGTGGCGCAAGGCGAGCGCATTCATGGAGTTCCTCTGCAAGAGTGCCGGCGTTCCGTTCTGACGACAGAGTGAATGGGCTGAACGCCCCGTGCGCATGTGTCATCGCCGCCGCCTTCGAATAGACCGTCCCGCACAAACCCGGATCGGTTCCGGCGCCCGGGAGTGCGCTCCGGGGCCAGTTGAGCTAGCTTTATGGCTGCAGAACAAACGAGGTTCCCCATGAGCAGAGATCTTCCCGCGCTGATACCCGCATTCCGTGAGCTACGTGACAGAAGCGAACGCCTGGTGCTGTGCACCATCGTGGAGACCGCCGGCTCCACCTACCGCAAGGCCGGCGCGCGAATGCTAATCGACCGGGAGGGCAACTATTTTGGCGTCCTCGGCGGGGGATGCTTCGAAGGCGACCTGGTGGAGCGGGCCAGATCGGTCATCGCTGACGGGCTGCCTGCCCTGGTCGAATACGACATGCGCGGGGATGAAGACCTGATCTGGGGTCTGGGTCTCGGCTGTGACGGGCTTGTCCGAATGCTGCTCCAGCCCCTTCTGCCGGAGAATCAGTATCAGCCACTCGCCTACCTGACGGAGGCTGTGGCGACATTCCGTCCCGTCGTCCTGGCAACCGGGTTCACCGGGGAGGCCACGGGCAAGTCGCTGGCATGCGATGAGATCGGGGAGACCGATCTCGGGCTCGACCCGGGCCGGCACACTGCTCTGGCCCAGGAGTGCGCTCGCCTGGCGGCATCGGGGAAACCCGGGATCACTGATCTGGCCGACGGCAGCAGGGTGTTCGTGGACCTGGTACCGCGCCAGCACCACCTGTTGATTGTCGGCGCCGGTCCCGACGCCGTCCCCATGGCCCGAACGGCCGCGGAACTACACTGGCGGGTCACGGTGGCGGATCACCGGGAATCGAGCCCGGGCGCCGCGCACTTCCCCAACACGGTGCTCCAGGTGCACGCGGAACCCGAGAAACTGGCCAACACTGTCATCCTCGGTACAGTTTCGGCCGCCCTGGTGATGACCCACAACTTCAACGCGGACGTCGGGTTCCTCCGGTCCCTGGCCGCGGCGCCTCCAGAATATATCGGCCTGCTCGGCCCTACCGCCCGGCGGGCCAAGCTCCTGGACAGCCTGGACGAGAAAGACAGGGAAGCCCTCAAGGGCCACATCCGGGGGCCGGTCGGACTGGATATCGGCGGCGACTCTCCCGCGTCGATCGCCCTGGCGGCCATCGCTGAAATCCATGCCGTGCTGGAGGGCGCGGACGCCGCGCCGCTGGACATGAGGCGCAGCCGATCGGCCGCCTGAATCAGCCGCCCCCCGGACCGAGAGCCCTGGTCCTCGCGGGCGGCGCCTCGCGGCGCCTCCGCCAGCCAAAACAGCTTCTGCCGATCGACGGCGTGCCTCTGGTGCGACGTACCGTCCTCGTGACCGCAGAAGCCTGTGGCTTCCCGGTGACGGTGGTGACCGGTGCCAACGCCGACCGGGTAGAGGAATGCCTCGCCGGCCTCGATGTCGTCCTCGCCCACAACACGCGGTGGCGGGACGGGCTCGCCAGCTCCCTGGCAACTGGGCTGCGGTCACTGGGCCAAGGCTGTCATGCGGCCCTGGTGACGCCCTGCGACCTTCCCGGGCTATCTGCAAGTGACCTGGAAAGGCTGGTGGCCGCGTGGCGGCGGGCCCCGGAGCGGCCGGCGGCGGCGACCTACCAGGGCATCATCGGCGTCCCGGCCATCTTCCCGGAGCCGGTATTCCGGGAGATCACCTCAGCCACAGGGGACAGGGGCGCCCGGGACTTCCTCAGGAGCGGGAGTGTGCCCGTCACCACGATAGAGTGCCCCTCTGCTGCCGCCGACCTGGACGACAGCCTGGACCTGGCAGCATTGGCCTCGGGCGCGACTGCAGGAGACTAGGGACTTCGGTCTGACACCTTCTACCAGGCGCGCTCCAGCACCCGGAGCGCGCCCTCGTAGGTGACATCGACCGGGTTCATGACCACGGTGCCATCGTCCAGCGCGGTCCGCGCGATGCGGGGCAGGTCCTCACGGGGTACGCTGCCAGTCTCGGCCAGCGTCCGTGGCAAACCGCAGAGCTCGTGGGCCTTGTCCTTCAGGGCCATGATGCGATCGATGGCCTCCTCCGCCCGGCGACTCGCTGGCGTCGCCGCATAAACCTCCGGGCCGGCGAGACTGAGCAGCAGGGCGCCGATCTCCTGCCGTGATCCGGGCAGATTGAACTCGAGCACGAAGGGCAGGAAGATGCTGTTGGCGGCGCCGTGGTGGACGCCATACATGGCCCCGATTGTGTGAGCCAGCGCATGCACCAGCCCCACGGGCGAGTTGCTGAAGGCGATCCCGGCCATGGCCGCCGCTTCGGCCAGCGCCAGACGCCCTTCCGCCTCGTCCGGTCGCAGCAGGACAGGCACCAGCCATTGCGAGATGCGCCTGACCGCGGCCTCCGCATAGGCGTCGCTCATGGGATTCCTGGCAAGGCAGGTGTACGCCTCGACCGCGTGGGTGAGGGCGTCCATGGCGGTGGCCGCGGTGATCATCGGTGGCAGCTTCAGGGTCATGCGAGGGTCCAGCACCGCCACGTCCGGGAGCAGGAACGGGGAACAATAGAAGGTCTTGACGCCCTCCTCCCGGTCCTTGATTACGCTGATGGCGGTGACCTCCGAACCGGTACCGGCCGTGGTGGGGATGGCGATGAAGGGTTTGAGCGGACGCTTGAGGTTGTTGTAGCCAGCGAACTGCCGCAGATCGACGCCGCCCTCGGTCGCCAGTATGTTCAGGGCCTTGGCCGTGTCCATGACCGAACCGCCCCCGACGGCGATGATGGCATCGCAACCGGAGTCCAGGTACCGCGCCGCACCCGCCCTGACCGCCTCCATGGAAGAGTCCGGGGGCACGTCGTCGAAGATCGGACCAACCTGTCCGCCCCCGGTGGCGATCGCCGCCAGAACAGTGTCCACGAGGCCTGCGCCGACGACGCCCTTGTCGCTCACTATCAGTGGCCTGGATGCGCCCCGGGTATCGAGCTCGAAGGAAATGTGCTCCAGGGCGCGGAATCCGGCGACCATCTTCACCGGACAGGAAAACTCGAAGTAATGCTTCGTCATGCGGCGGGTCTCTTCAGCAATTCGACAATCAGGCGTCCATAGATCCGGGAAGCAAGCCCGATCTTCTCAGCCAGACTGATGCGCGGACAGGCCTTCAGGGCACGGACGGCGACGAACCGCGGCAGCACCAGCGCCTGCATCCGGTTCAGGGCCCTCAGCATCTTCATGGCGCTGGGGTACTCACCGTCCACGGACAGGCGGTCGTTTGCAAGAGCCCGCGGCGTGGATTCCTGGAAGGACAGGACAAGGAAGGCGTGTGCGATGTGCTTGAAATCGAAGCTCAGCACCGGGTGCGGCACCGCCGCGGCCGGCACCGCCCGCAACCTGTCCCCGTGCTTCGTGAGAGTGAGAGCCGCCGACCCGGATCTCACCCGCATCGAGAACGTGAATCCCGCCGGGAGGTTGCCTACCTCCCGGCGGATTTCGTCGTCCACGACGGAGGCGGCCTGCAACAACCGCCCGATCAGCCAGAGCATGAACCTGACATAGAACCTCTGAAAAGCGAAGGGCGGGCCCCGCTTTTCGAGGACAACGAGCCTGGCTCGCGTCGATACCGGCGCATCGTTCATCGCACCGGACCCCGTTCCAGGAACGCCACTCGACGCCAGACCTCCGGGTTATCGGGGGTGACCTGAAACGAACCGGGAGGCCCGCCAGGGTCCACGAACGCAGGGACCGAACCCGCGATTGACAAAGTGGTTTCTCTCCAAAAACGGCTTCGACCAGTACCGCCTAGTATAGGCGGCGGAGAAAGGGGAGGCATTATTCGTAATATCAGTCACTTATACCATGCCTGCAACAAGACCCCGACCCCGTCGGCTGCCCTCATAAAGACAGGCAATCGGATGGCCGGCTGCTATATTTTCCTTTGAGGGCCTTTGATACGGAACGGACTGCTCCGATGCGCCGGAGCAGTTCTCGGAGGCGAAAATGAGAACGTCATCCGCCACGGGGCAGTCGACGGGCCTGGCGTCCCAGGCGACCGCTGTTGCCGGGACCATCGCCAAGTTCGCGGTCATATTCTCCCTGGCCACCGTCGTAACCACACTGCTGTTCAAGTTCAACACCATCCTCGTCAACCAGCCCAAGCGATTCGACTCCGCCTTCGCCGGCGCCAAGGTCGTCGATTTCGTCCGGGTCGAGCCGGAGGATTTCACCCGGACCAAGGAACGACGATTGCCGATCAAGCCGCCGAAACCCGATCGTCCGCCGCCACCACCGAGGATGCGGGTGAACACGAATGCGAAGGTGGAAGCATCCAATATCAACATCGACATTCCGGACATCGAAATGAATTTCGGTGCCGGCGGTGGCCCCTATCTGGGTCAGTGGTATGGCCAGAAAGCCCCCGGCGCCGCTGACGGCGACGTGGTGCCGATCGTGAGGATCTCGCCCCAGTATCCCCGGCAGGCCTTATTGAACGGTCAGGAGGGGTGGGTCCACCTCGAGTTCACCATCACCAAGGACGGCAGGGTGATGGACGCCGTCGTCGTGGACTCGGAGCCCCGCGGAGTCTTCGAGCGGGCCGCCCTGCAGGCGATCATCCGGTGGAAATTCAGGCCCCGTTACGTAGACGGCCAGGCCATCACGCGACGGGCCTCCCAGGTGATCGACTTCCACCTGGAGGAATAGCCGGACAAGACGGCGGGTAGCGCCCCTGCCCTCCGGGGTCCGGGTGTCGCTCCGTCCGTCCTTCTCCGCCGGATCGATAGGGAGCGGCGGCGCAGGCCTAGCCCACCGCCGGCTGCACGGCTGGCCGGGCGGAAGGCGTGGCCAGGGTCAGGATCCAGCGACCGTAGAAGAAGAGGCCGATAGCGGCCACCACGGCGATGACGGCCATCAGGTACCACATCATCCCTACGTTGTTGGCGTTGTAGAGCATCTCGGTCGCGGCCTCGGGACTGTCTCCGGTGAAACTGACCAGGTACCGGAAGACTTCTCCCGTCGGCACGGACGCCAACTGCTCCGGCGTTGCGCCGTGGCCGAGCAGCCACTCCCTGGCGAGGGTCTCCTTGGCGCTGAATGTGTGATAGAGCTTGGCGCCGAAATAGCTCTCGGCCATCCACCCGACCGCAATCGGCAGCTGGGAGAAACCGAGGTACATGGCCTTCCTGTCCTCGGGTGCGAAATTGCCGATGAATTCGGAGAACTTCGGGCTGGAGAACATCTCGCCAGAGCTGAACACCATGATGCTCAGGAGCACCATCCAGGCGCCGGCAGAAAAGCCAATCATGGTAAACGCCAGCGCAGTCATCATGGTGCCCAGGATCATGCTGTTGGTCGCTCGCAGCTTGCTGCTCAGATAGGCGAAGAAAAAGCAGGTGATCATGATCATGCCGGCATTCACGTTGAGCAGGCCCTCCGGCATGATCCGGGTGCCGTCATTGCTCATGCCCAGCAGCCCGATGGCCAGCCCGCTGGTGGTGCCGTCCGGGCCGAACAGGCCCTTGACGATCGTGGAGGTGTCGACCCAGTCCCTTATGTGGAGCGGGAGCACGTCAAACAGGGCGTTGAACATGAACCAGAACCCGGACATGATCACCAGGAACACCCACAGGTGCGGCTTGGAGAGCTCCACCAGCGAATCGTGCAACAGGTTGCCACGTTTGACTTCTCCCGCCGCGACCTTGCGATCGTATTCCAGCCGCTCCTCGATATGCGGCTCCTTATACGTCAGCAGAAGGATGAAATTGATCGAGATAATCACCGCGCAGGTAAAGAAGACGTTGGACCAGGAGAGCTGGCGCATCTGGGCGGCGACCAGCGGTCCGAGCCAGCCGCCAATGTTGACGGTCTGGTAGAAGATGCCCCAGGCCATGGAGCTGTTCTGCCGGTTGGTGGCCTTCACCAGGGTGCCCTGGATCCCCGGCTTGAAGATGCCGGTACCCGTGGCGAGCACGATGGCGCCGAAGGTGAAGCCCCAGTAGGTGGGGAAGAACCCCATGATCAGGTAGGCCAGGATCTTGACGACGGTCGAGAGGAAGATCGTCTTCTTGTATCCCAGCCTGTCCGAGAGCCCACCGACCAGGACCGGGACCAGGGACTGGAACAGCGCCCACACCAGGAAGATCGAACCCAGGTCCTCGGCGGTGACCCCCAGGCCTCCCTCGGACACCGGCGCGGTCACATAGAGCCCGGATACCGCCCGCACGCCGTAGTAGGCGAGCCGTTCCACCATCTCCATGCCGCCGACCACCCAGAAGACGTAACCCAAGCTGACGATGGATGCGGCGAGACCGAGTTGCTTGACGTCCTGGATTGCCTGGGCGTCGCCCTGGTTGGGTCTGATCATTCTTCTTTCTCCCCCTCTGCGACCCAGCCGGATCGCGAAACCCGCGCATTGTACGTCATAAGAACTCTGCTCACGGCCAAGGTTCGACCCGGCGGGGCTGGGTTAACATGCCCGTCCAGCGGACTTCGGACTCGATATGACCGGATCTGACAGCGCCATCGTCCTGACTTTTGCGGGCTATCTCGTGATGGTCCTGGTGGTCGGTGCAGTGGCCTGGCGGCGCACCCGGGATCTCAGGGACTACATCCTCGGCGGACGCCGGCTCGGGCGATGGGTCACGGCATTGAGCGCTCAGGCCTCGGACATGAGCGGGTGGCTGCTGATGGGCCTGCCCGGGTATGCCTATGCCGCCGGTCTGGAAGCCCTCTGGCTGCTCGCGGGCCTGTTGATCGGCACCTACGCCAACTGGAGGCTCACTGCTTTGCGGTTGCGGGTCGCCACGGAACGGTACGGCGATTCCCTGACCCTGCCGGACTACCTGGAACGACGGTTCGAGGACCGATCGGGGGTGCTGCGACTGCTTTCCGCCGTCTTCATTCTCGTCTTCTTCACCTTCTACACGAGTTCCGGCCTGGTGGCGGGGGGACGCCTGTTCGAGGCGGTCTTCGGGCTCGACTATGTCTGGGCCGTCACCGCCGGTGGCGCGACGGTCGTGGCGTACACCTTCTTCGGCGGCTTCCTGGCGGTGAGCTGGACAGACCTGGTCCAGGGCATCCTCATGTTCCTTGCTCTGGTGGTCGTTGCCGTCGTGGCCTGTCTCGCCCTGGGCGGGTTGGACGGAGTGACAGACGGGATGCGCACGGTGAATCCCGCCCTGCTTGATCCCCTGACAAACGCCGCCGGCGACTCCCTGGGGCTCGTGGCCATTGCGTCGCTGCTGGGATGGGGACTGGGCTACTTCGGACAGCCGCATATCCTGGCCCGATTCATGGCGGCCAGCAGCCCCGAGCGGATTACCGACTCCAGGCGCATCGCCATGACCTGGGTCACGGTCGCGTTGACCTGCGGGATGCTGGTGGGCCTCACCGGGCCCGGGCTGCTCCCCGAACCCCTCGTTGGCCCCGACGCCGAGAAGATCTTCATGGTGCTGGCCTCGCTGTTGCTGCACCCGGTGGTGGCCGGCGTCTGCCTCGCCGGCATCCTGGCGGCCGTCATGAGCACCGCCGATTCGCAGCTACTGGTCGCCTCCTCCGCCGTATCCGAGGACCTCTACAAGGGCCTGTTCCGACGCTCGGCCGGACCACGGGAATTGCTGTGGATCGGCCGGCTGGCCGTGATCGTCATCGCGCTCGTCGCCTTCGCCCTGGCCGCGAACCCGGACCGCAAGGTTCTGGACCTCGTGGCCTATGCCTGGGCCGGTTTCGGCGCGGCGTTCGGGCCGGTGATCCTGATGTCGCTCTATCGGGAGGGTATGTCCAGGGCAGGAGCCATCGCCGGCGTGGTCACGGGTGGGGTCACGGTGATCGTATGGAAACAGCTCGAGGGCGGGATCTTCGATCTCTACGAAATCGTCCCCGGCGTCATCTTTTCGGCGGCGGCCGTGATCATGGGCGATTTCCTGTCAGGACGGCGGGCGCGCTGATTCCCACGACGCGAGCGCAAGCGTCCAGCACAGGGCGACGAGGGCGCCGGCCAGAAGTGCCGCGGTCACCTGTACGCGCCGGTCCCTTAGCACGTGATCCGGCAGCATGCTTCCCAGGCCGCCGATCAGGAGGCCGGCCAGGAAGCCGGTCAGATGGGCGGCCACATCGGTGCGCTCGCCACCGGTGCCGGTGTAAGCCAGCAACAGTACCCCGCCGACCATCGGGCTCCAGCGCCGGAACCATCCGCTGGCCATCAGAGACCAGTACCGCATGGAATGGGCCACGACGATCGCCAGGGCCGCGAAAACAGCCGTGGAAGCGCCGATGGACGAATGGGCCGGGTTTTGGATGACGGCGTTGAGCCCGTTGCCCAGGGCGCCGGCAAGCAGGATCCCCGCCCAGGCGAGACCGCCCCCGAGAGCCTGGCCGGCAAGCAGCCCGAATACTGCCCCGAATACCAGGTTGGCGGTCAGGTGTCCCGCGTCCCCATGCAACGTCAAAGCAGTCACCGTCCGCCACCACTGACCCGCCAGTACCGGGCCGGCCCTCATGACGCCCGCATCGAACCAGTCGAGTCCGAAGGCCCAGCCGTTGGCGAGCACGGCGACTCCCAGCAACAGGCTGGCATAGCACAACAGGCCCAGTCGCCCTCCGGAAATGACCGGCACGCGGACGGCCTTCGGTCGCGGACGGGATACGTTCTCGCGGGAATAGTCTTCCAGTTCGGCCAGGGCTCGCGGGAGGTCCCGCTCGTCCACGGCGATCAGCCACCAGCCCTCGGCAAAGGCCTCCTCTGTGGCGATCCCCAAGGCCTCCAGCACCAGCCGCCGCTCACGGCAGGGCTCACGATATCGGCTGCGGAATGCGATGGCCGTGCCGGCCGGAAAGATGCTCATGGGCGATAAGATGGGCTACCCGCCCTCCGAGAGCAATCCGGGGCGCGGACACGATATGGCCGGAGCAGCCTCGGGCCGCTCCGGCCAGCGGGTGCCGATCTCCTCCCCCGGGGACCGGCTACCTGGCCTCGATCACGCTACCTTCAGAACGTGGCGCTTCGATTTCTGCGCCTTAGGCACGACGATCTCGAGGACGCCTTCCTTGAGCTGCGCCTTCGCCTTATCGATATCCACGGCGATCGGGAACATCACGGTGCGCTCGAACGCCCCGTGGGCCATCTCGCAGCGATAGAAGCGATCGGTCTTCTCTTCGTCCTTGAGGTCCCTGTCGACCGACAAGGTCAGGCCTTCGTCGGTAATCGACAGTTCGATCTCGCTCTTCTTGATGCCCGGAAGTTCGGCACGAACCACCAGCTCATCTTCACGGTCAATCAGGTCCACGAGCGGATACCGCATCTGCAGCGGGCTCTCTAACTCGCGGATCATTGGCCGCCGGAGGCTGAACGGCTCCATCCAGAGCCGGTTGAGGAAGTTCTCGAAGAAATCCTCGACGCCTTCGGTCAGGGGCCAGTTCGCCGGGCCGACATTACGGGGCAGTTTCCCGACTTTCTTCGGGATCAGTTCACGTACGGTCGACATGACGTTTTCCTCTTGTTTCAAGCATCCCTGCCGCCCGGGGAATCTTCACCGGGCACCTAAAACATAGGACTGACAGGGATTTTACCCATACGGACATGCACGTATTGACTCGGCGGGCGGGGCTGCCGGGTTGGCGATCGGCTCACTCGACGATGGTGTGCTTGTAGTTCTCGATGTCCTGAACGCTCCACACCACGGGCTCCCACTCGCTGCGGCGGCTGCCCTTGAGGCTGGCTCCCAGGTAGTACCGGCGACCTTCCTCCACGAACAGCTTGATCTCCCCCGGCTGTTCGCCCCGGGGTGTGTAGTCGACGCCGGTACCAAGCGTAGCGGTGGCCTGGCTGAGATCAGCCACCAGCCGGATGGTGTGGTCCCCCGGGGGCAGGCGGAAGGTATGCTTCCTTGCGGCAAGACCGCCGAGAGCAGCCGTCGTCTGTACGTTCTTGCCGTCGATCACGGCGATATAGGCGGGATAGATCTTCGCCGGTATGTCCGAAGTGAACGTGGTCACGATCCCGTAGTCGCGGTCGGGGCTACGTATCTTCGCTTCCATACAGCCGGCGACGAGCGCCGTGGCCAGCGCCAGCGACAGGACGCGCACCACCCTGGAGGTCCACATCGATCGTATCCGCCTCATCGAATTCCCCCGGCTATCGGACTGCCGTTCCCGGCGCACCGGAACACGGGGCGCCTCCGGTTTACGGCGCCTCCCTGGTATCTGACCGCTCGCGCCTCGGCTGGTTTCTTCGCTCGAGCCGTCCAATCATCAAAAGCCATGCCGCCAGAGCCAGTAACGGCAGCGGTCCCAGACTGCCTCCCCCATGCTTCTCGTGGCCTGGCTTGTAAGAGACGACAGCCACCTGCTCCTGCTCCACACGCGTCTTGAATCGGTCGAGTTCCGTATCCAGGTTGACCGTCATGGCGCCCATGGCTTTCTCGAAACTCTCGGCCATGGCGTCGCGCCGCGCCTGGGCCGAGTCCACCAGGGTCGAGCGGGTTTCCAGGCGGTCAGCTCCAGGGGCCCGGAACAACAAGGATCGGGTGCCCATGTCGAAGACCGCGGTGTCGACGAAGGTCTGCACTTCGTGCTCGCTCCCCTTGACCACGTAAGCCCCGACGATGGTCCAGTACCAGAACGAGGAACCGGCATCGCCGACGAAGGCGACCTGGTCGTACGAAACCAGGGCGACGGCCTCCACGCGATATAGCCTGGCGACGCCCTCCAGGGCGTCGAAGCCCTTGCCCTGCCTCAGGTAAGTCTCGGGAATGATTTCGATGGCCTCGATGAACTCCCGGCCCACAAAGGCCGCCCTCACCTTCTCAAGCAACTGCTGCCGCTGGCTCTCGGTGAGCGCCTCCCCGCCGTCTCCGGGTACGAACGCCAGACCGACACGGATAGGCAGTTCCAGGTGGGGGACGCGATCATCGGGCGGCGGGGGGACTTCGCCCCTCGGGTAGAGGTAGTCCACCAGGCTGCTCGATACCCCGGTCCGGCCGGTGTCGCCAGCGAACAGTGACGAACATCCGGCCAACAGCACGCCAAGAGGGATCAACAGCATCGACCGGGTCATGGACCGCATTTTACTCTCCCCCACCGCCCGTCCGGAGTCGCTGGACGCGGCTGCGGAAAAATCGTCTTGACTGTTCGCAATATCGGGTCCGAAGCGGGACAATTCAAGCGGCGCAGCCCGAGGTTAGGCTGGGCTTAGTTGCTGGTCATCGGCAGTCTGGGCCAGAGCCTGCCGGAACCGGTTCCCACGACCCCTCGCCGGCTGGTCGGAGCCCGGGAAGCAGACTGGGATGGCCTGGGCCGAAGCGACCAGAGCGCTGAGCGGGTTTCCGCCGCCATGGACGACCTCAGAAGCGACGTGCTGGCCGCCCTGAAAGCTCTTGACCAGGCTCCCCCGGACTGCCTGAATCTGGCCGTCGTGGTAAAATGACCGGCTTTTCCGCCGCCCGCGTTCGCCATCCAGCGCAGCACGGACGCCGTACACCCAATCGGGAGAACTATCGTGCCATCCAGGCCGCCGGCAGGCACCCGGCGGGGATTCATCGTCCCCATCGGCGGCGCCGAGAACAAGCTGCACAACCCGGAGATCCTGGCTCGCTTCCTGGAAATCTGCGGGGGCGATGCGGCCCGTATCGCCATCATCCCCACCGCTTCGGAACTCGAGGACACAGGCCCGCACTACCGGCGCCTGTTCCGCAAGCTGGGTGTCCGGCGAGCAGAAGTGCTGCCCATGGCTACCCGTTCTGAATGCAATTCCCGGGACAATCTGGAGGCTATCGAACAGGCGGACGGGATCTTCCTCACTGGCGGCAATCAGCTCAGGCTGTCAACCACTCTCGGCGGCACCGAGGTTGCAAAGCTGATCCGCAAGCGCAATGCCGCCGGCATGCATGTAGCCGGCACCTCGGCGGGGGCGGCGTTCCTGCCGGAACACATGATCGCGGGCGGTTACGAGGGGTCTACGCCGACCCCGGACATGGTGACCCTGGCGCCGGGGCTCGGACTGACCAATCACGTCATCATCGACCAGCATTTCCGCCAGAGGGACCGGCTGGGACGGCTCCTGACTGCGCTGGCCTACAACCCCTTCGCCGTCGGCGTGGGCCTGGACGAAGACACCGCGGCATTCATCACGCCCGACAATGGTCTGGAAGTGGTCGGCAGCGGGGGCCTCACCATTGTGGACCCCTCCGGCATCACTTATTCGTCCATGGACAGGGCGCACCGCAGCGATCCGGTCAGCCTCATCGGCGTCAGACTCCATATCCTGGTGTCCGGGGGCGAATTCGATATCAACAGCCGGGAGGCGCACGCGGGGGGGGAAGTCTGACATGAAAGTACTATCCACCAATGTCTACATTGGCCCCAACCTGTATGCCAACTTTCCGGTCATCCGCCATGTCATCGACCTGGGAACGCTGGAGAAATGGCCAACCGCCAGACTCGGCGGACCTTTCATAGACGGGCTGGTGGCCGCGCTCCCGGGTCTGGGTGACCATACCTGCTCCTACGACACCGCCGGTGGCTTCCTGCGTCGGATGCGGGAGGACGAGGGCACGTGGCTCGGGCATGTGCTGGAGCACGTGGTCCTCGAACTCCAGTGCGTCGCCGGATATCCGGTGAGTTTCGGCCGCACCCGGTCCGTCGCCGACCATCCCGGGCAGTACACGGTCGTGTTCCAGTACCGGGATCAGGAGGTCGGCCGAGAGGCCGGCAGGCTGGGACTGGACCTCCTGCACCGGCTTCTCCCGGCGGACCTCCGCCCCGAGGAGGCCCCCGCCGAGGACTGGGACTTCCTCGAGGCACGGGACGAATTCATCCGCTATGCACAGAACCGGGCGCTGGGCCCGAGCACAGGCTCCCTCGTCCGGGCCGCGGAGGCGCGGGATATCCCCTGGATCCGGCTCAACCGCTACAGCCTGGTGCAGTTTGGCCACGGCAAGTATCAGCGGCGGATACAGGCCACGACCACGGGCAATACCAGCAACATCGCCGTGGACCTGGCCTCGGACAAGGAAGAGACCAATGCGCTCCTGCGGGACCTGGGGCTGCCCGTACCGGAGCAGCGTCTCGTCTACAACGGGAGAGCGGCGGTGCGCGCGGCGGAGAAGATCGGCTACCCGGTGGTGGTCAAGCCGCTGAGCGGCAACCACGGGCGAGGCGTCTCTATCGGAATGTCGACGGCAGAGGACGTGGAAACGGCCTTCGAGAAGGCGCGGGAACACGGTCGGGCGGTGGTCGTGGAACGCTTTATCGACGGTCTCGACCACCGTCTGCTGGTAATCGACGGCGAACTTGTCGCTGCCGCCAAGCGGGTGCCGGGCCACGTGGTCGGAGACGGGAAGCACACGGTCGGCGAACTGGTGGAGGAGACGAACCGCGACCCCCGCCGCGGCATCGGGCATGAGAAGGTGCTCACCCGGCTGGAGCTGGACCACCAGGCCTTGCGCCTGCTGTCCCAGAAGGGATACACGCCGGAAACGATCCCCGAGGACGGCGAGGTGGTCTACCTCCGCTCCACCGGTAACCTGTCGACCGGCGGCACCGCCGTGGACGTCACGGACATCATCCATCCCGATAACCGGGAGATGGCGATCCGCGCCATCAAGGGCATCGGCCTCGACATCGGCGGAGTGGACTTCCTGACCGCGGACATCAGCAAGTCCTACCGGGACACCGGCGGCGCCATCTGCGAGATCAACGCCGGGCCCGGCTTCCGGATGCACGTGGCGCCCAGCGAGGGCACGCCGCGTGACGTGGCGGGCCCGGTGATCGAGATGCTGTTCCCGCCGGGTACGCCGAGCCGCGTGCCCATCGCCGCGGTGACCGGGACAAACGGCAAGACCACGACCTCCCGCATGCTGGCGCACATCATGAAGATGGCTGGTCACACAGTGGGCCTGGCCAGCAGCGACGGCGTCTATATCGACGGCAACCTGAGCGTGGAGGGCGACATGACCGGCCCGCGCTCCGCCCAGATGATCCTGAGGGATCCGACCATCGACGCCGCTGTCATGGAGACCGCCCGAGGCGGGCTGCTTCGCAACGGGCTCGGCTACGAGAAATGCAACGTGGCCGCGTGCATCAACGTCAGCTCCGACCATCTCGGCCTGAAGGGCATCGACACCCTGGAACAGCTCGCGGAGATCAAGCGCATTCCGATCGAGGTCGCCCAGGACACGGCGGTCCTGAACGCCGATAACAGCTACTGCCTGAAGATGGCGGCTCACACCGAGGCCCGCCACGTCTGCTACGTGACCATGAACCCGGAGCACGGCCTGGTGAAGGAGCACGTGCGCGCGGGCGGCCGCGCCGTGGTCCTGGAGAAGGGCTTCAACGGCGACATGATCACCATCTACGACAACGGCAGCCACATTCCGCTGCTCTGGACCCACCTGATCCCCGCGACCCTGGAGGGCAAGGCCCTTCACAACGTCCAGAACGGCATGTTCGCCGCCGGTCTCGCGTTCAGCCTGGGTATCAATCTCGAGAATATCCGCCAGGGACTGAGGACCTTCGACACGACCTTCTTCCAGGCGCCCGGACGGATGAATATCTTCACCGAGCTGCCATTCAAGGTGATCCTCGATTACGCCCACAATCCCGCGGCGGTGAGGACCATGAGCGACCTCGTCGAGCGCTTGGGCGAGCCGGGCAGAAAGATCGTAGTGCTCGCCGCGCCGGGCGACCGGCGGGACGAGGACATCCGGGAGATCGCGAAGGCGGCGGCTGGCCATTTCGACACCTATATATGCCGGCAGGACGACTCCCGTCGCGGCCGGTCGGACGGCGAGGTGCCCGCGATGCTGAGGGAGGCCCTGATCGACGCCGGCGTGGCGGGGGATGCCATCCAGGCAGTGCCGGATGAGCAGCTATCCATCCATACAGCCCTGGCCGGCGCGCGATCCGGCGATCTGGTGATGATCTTTGGCGACCAGATCAAACGATGCTGGAAACAGATCATCTATTTCAAGCCGGGAGAGGCCTCGCCGGTCGATCATGAGGCCGTTTCCCAGCCAGCGAATTACGTGCCCCTGGAAATGGAAAACGAGGCCTATCAACCGGAGACCGGGGAAAAACTTCTTCGGGACGAGCGCGGCGTGATGATCGCGCCGGACCCGGAAGAGGCGGACTGACCCCGAGCGCGGCCGGATGGAACTGCTTGATTCCCGGCGATTGACGGGGCCGAATATCCTCTCAGCCCGGCCCGGCGCGATCATCGACGTCGCTCTCGACCCCGGCGAGACGGAGAGTTTCGTGGCCGCGTGGAAGGATGCCGCGCGCCGCATGCTGGCGGCCGTGGGCTGGTCCGACCGAACCTTGAGGGTGCGCCGCGTATCGGGCGGCGCCAGCCTCGGTTTCGACGCCCCCATCGACGCGCTCTATGCAGCCACGGAAATCAACGACTGGGCCTTCGAAGCGGCGGCGTCCCGACTCGGAGACCGGCCCGAACCGGCGTTTGACGCCGCCGCCGATCGTATCAGCGGGCTGATCGAGGAAGAGTCGAATCAGCCCCTGACGGCACTTGCCGACGCTGCCCACGATCACGGGGTACCGGTGCTGACGGACGACGACCGTGTCTCGGCGGGTCTCGGCCGGTTCAGCCGGACCTGGCCCGTGGGAGAGATCCCTCCGCCGGCGGAGGTGCCCTGGGATGAACTGGGCACGATCCCCGTGGGTCTGGTGACCGGCACCAACGGCAAGACTACGACCGTCCGCATGGCGGCAGCCATGGCGGCAGCGGCAGGAAGGATCGTGGGCCTCAGTTCGACCGACCGCATCGTCGTCGACGGCAGGACCCTGGAGGAAGGGGACTACGCCGGGCCCGGGGGCGCCAGGGCGGTACTCAGGGACCGGCGGGTCGAGATCGCCGTTCTGGAGACGGCCCGGGGCGGCCTGCTTCGCCGCGGCGTCGCCGTCGAGAGTGCCGAAGCCTGCGTGATCACGAACGTCGCCGCCGACCACCTGGACGACTTCGGCGTCCGGGACCTGGAGGCCCTGGCCGATATCAAATGGATCGTGACCAGTGTCCTCGGGACCGCCGGCACGGCCGTGCTCAACGCCGGGGACCCGCGCCTGGTGGCCAGGGCCACGGACCTGCGTTGCCCGGTCACGTGGTTTGGCCTCGATCCAGCGGCCATTGACGCCGCGTTTCGCGATGCCGGCGGCGACAAGGCCTTCGTGCTGGAAGGGGACCATCTGACACAGGTCACAGGCCATGGCCGGCGGCCGCTGATCAGGGCGGCCGAGGTGCCGCTGACCGTGGGCGGCGCCGCGCGGCACAACGTGGCCAACTGTCTTGCGGCCATGGGCCTGGCCGATGCGCTCGGCGTTCCCATGGACGCTGTCCTGGCAGCCGCCAGGGGGACGACGGCCGATGCGAATCCCGGCAGGTGCAACGTCTTCCGGATCCGAGGCGCCAGCGTCATCGTGGATTTCGCCCATAACCCGGACGGGGTCCGGGCCCTGCAATCACTCGCGGAAGGGCTCGGTTGCCCGGGACGCAGGCTGGTGATGATCGGTCAGGCGGGAGACCGCGGGGACCACGCCATCCGCCTGCTCGCCCTGGCCGCCTGCGGCCTGCGGCCGGATCGCGTGCTGATCAAGGAGATGGCCCATTACGCCCGCGGTCGGGCCGAGGGAGAGGTCGCGAGCCTGCTCAGGGACAGCTTCCTGGCGAGCGGGCTGGCCGGGGAGCAGATATCCCATATCATGGAAGAGAGGGATGCGGTCCGGGAAGCCCTGGCCTGGCTGAAACCCGGCGACCTCGCCATCCTGCTGGTGCATGAGGACATCGCCGGGGTCATGGCGCTGATCGGTGATCTATCGGCAGACCAGGATCCCGGCATCGCCACCTCGTGATCCCGAGCTAGCGGCGGCGGATGCGGACCCCGTCGGATACCTCGTCGGACGGGTGGATCACGACCTCATCGCCCGCCGCCAGCCCGTCCCGGATCTCGACCTCCAGCCCCGTACGCCGTCCCGGGACGACCGGCCGCACCACGGCGCTGTCTCCTTCCGTCACAAAGGCAGCCCAGCCGTCTCCCTGGCGGAACACCGCGCTGGAAGGGACCTGGAGCACGTCGTCCCCGTGCCACAGGATGAAGCTGGCCTCGACGCGATAGCCGTCCCCGAGGCGTTCCCATTCCTCCCTCGGGGAGGTGATATCCGAGATCACCAGCACCCGCTGCTCCTCCACCCCGAGGGCCGAGACCTTTGTGAATCCCGTGGGCTCGACGACGCGGACCACGCCCTCCAAGGGCTCGTCGCCACCCCAGCGCAGGAACCGGACCGGCGTGTTCGGCGTGATCTTGACCGCGTCGATGGAAAGGACGTCCACCTCGACCTCGAGGTTGGAGGGATCGCCGATCTCGATCAGCGCCGCTCCAGCACTGACCACCCCCTCGCTCTCTCTCACCAGAGCGAGCACGCGGCCGCCCACCGGGGAGGTGACGGACACCATTTCAGGCGGGTTGCCGGCCTCGGCCGCGGAGTACTCCAGCGCCGTCTTGGCCGCCTCCAGCTCGTGGCGGGCCACATCCACCGCGAACCGGGCCGAGCGCAACCTGGCCGCGGCGGTCAGGGCCTGGGCCCGGGCCCGGTCCAGATCATCCTCCGACACGGTGCCGTCGGCGCGGAGCCTCTCCTTCCTGCGGAACTCGGTATCGGCGTACTGGGAGTCCGCCAGCGCCGCGGTGGCGTTTTGTTCTGCGCCGAGCAAGGCGGCGCGGGCCGCCTGGACCTGCGCCTCGGCCTCCGCCCGGCGGCGCGGATCGAGCACGTCAGAGCGCAGGGGCTCCAGAGTCAGGAGCGGGTCTCCCTTGGCCACCGGGTCGCCCACATCAAGCTCTACCCGACGCACAAAGCCTGCCACCGGCGCCGACACCACGTACCGATCGATCACCCGGGTCTTGCCTTCCTCCTCGACGGTCACGGTCAGCGGGCCGCGGATGGCTTCCACCACGTCCACCGGCACCGGTCGCGGACGGAATGCGAGGGCCAGGCCACCGATGACGACGACAGCCAGGGCGACAAGGGCGATGCTGCGCTTGCTCTTCATGGGTCCATCCTATTCGCGCGTCTTCAGCACGGCTACCAGGTCGAGCCGATCCACCCGCCGCCGAACCACCAGGCCGGAGATCGCGGCGGAGACGAGCACCACGGTGGCGGCCAGGGCGTAGGTGTCCGGCTCCACCACCAGGGGGATCTGGAACAGCTCGTGGGGCATGTTGTCGATCAGCCACCGGCACAGCCGGTGACCGACCAGGAATCCGGGCGGGATCGCCACCAGGGTCAGCAGGCCGAGCTCCCCCAGAAGAATGTACGAGGCCTCGGCGCGCGTGAACCCGAGCACCCGCAGGCTCGCCAGCTCGCGGCTGCGCTCCGCCAGGGCGATGCGGGCGCTGTTGTAGACGATACCGAAGACGATGGCTCCGGACAGTGCGCTGATGAAGCTCATATAGGTGAGCAGAAAGTCCCCCATGGACTGCCAGAAGTTCTGCACCCTGGCGTCCGCGGCCTCGGTGCTGGCGATCCGGGGCATTTCCTTGATCTCGCGGTAGATGGCGTCGCGGAAGGCCTGGTCGATGCTGACGAATGCGCCCGAGATCGCCTCCCCCTCGTCGATCAGACGGTTGAGTCCGTCAATGGTCATATAGGCACCGATGCCAATGTACTGCCGCACCGTCCCGACCACTGGCGTGACCCGCGTCGTCCGCTTGCCCTCCAGCACCTCCACGACCACGTCTTCACCTGGTCCGACGCCCAGGATCTCTGCCAGCTGTTCGGTCAGCAGCAGGCCTGCGTCCGGCAAGGCCAGAGGGCGCTGCCTCTCGTCGAGGGCGCGATGCAGCACCGCGTCCGGTTCGTAGCCGAGGATGCTTGTCCGGTAGGTGCGCGGGCCGGCCCGCAGGCGGACCGCCACCGAGCGGAATGGCTCCACGTGGCGGATCCCCTCCATGGCCTGGAGGTCATGGACGACACGACGTGAAGTCGGCTCGAAGAATGCCACCGACATGTCTTCCCGCTGGGCCAGGTCGAACTCCACGTACACCATGTAGGCCAGGGAGTCCGTGAAGAATGTCCCCACCATCATGATGGCGCAGGCCATGGCGATGCCGGCCGCCGTCAGAAACGACTTGATCGGGCGGCGTTCCAGGTGCCTCAGGATCATGCGGCTGGGCTGATCCAGCCAGCGCCCGGCACCGAGGCGCTCCACCATCGCCTGCCGGTAGACCTCCGGCGCCTCGGGCCGCATGGCTTCCGCCGGCGGCAGCCTTACCGCCCGGCGCACAGCGCCTACGGTACCCATCACCGCGGCCAGTCCGGTCACCAGGGCGGCAAACATGACATTGGCGGGATCGACGCCGTAGTCCAGGAACGGGAATCGGTAGTAGTCCATGTACAGCTCGCTAAGGCCCCTCCCCAGCCACGCGCCGAGCACCGTCCCGGCCGTCGTACCGCCTCCCACGATCAGCAGCACCAGAGATACGTAGTGCCAGCCGATCTGCAGGTTGCTGTATCCGAAAGCCTTGAGGATCGCGATCTGCTCGCGCTGGGTGTTGACCAATCTCGCGATGACCACGTTCAGCAGGAAGGCCGTGACGGCCAGGAAGATCGTGGAGAACAGGCCGGAGGTCTGCCTGAGCTGACGGAACTCCTCGTTGAGGAACCGGTGAGAGATCTGGTCCTCCCGGCCGTAAGCGCCCAGACCCCCATAGGGCTCCAGCAGCAGGTCGAGGCGCTCGATGACGGCGGGGACGCTGGCCCCGGCCGACAACCCGAGAGTGACCGAATTGAATGCGTCCTCCATCTCGTAGGCCGCCGCCAGGGCGCGGCGGCCCATCCAGATCACCGCGTAGCGCTGGAAGTCTGGCAGCACCCGGCCGGGAGCGATCTGGTAGATGTATTCCGGCGACAAGGCCACGCCGACGATGTTGAGCTTCTTGCGGGTCCCCTTGATGACTGCCGAGAGGTAGTCACCCGGAAGCAGCCCGTGAGCCTCGGCGAAGGCTTCGCTGACCAGTATCTCGTCGTCCCGCCAGGGTTCGATCATCCGGCCGCGACGCAGGTGGACCCGGTTCAGCAACACCGGGCCGCTGTCGGGTATGGCCACCAGGTGGCCGATAATCGGGTCGGTGAATCCGGGCACGTCGACCTGGGCCGAGCCGACCACGCGCAACTCCACCTTGTCCACGCCAGGTATCTCCGCGATCCGCTCGCCCAGGGTGCGCGGCGCCCGGGTCAGGGATGCGAACACGTCGGCGAACTCGTAACTGTCGTAGTACCTGGCCCGGGTATCCTGCAACGCCTGCAGGGTGGTGACGGACATCAGGAACGTCGCGATCCCGCTGGCGATGACCATGACGATGGCCAGGGCCTGCCCGCTCATCTCCCAGAGTTCGCGGAACAGTTTGCGGTTCAGCGCACGCACGACGGCTTACCAGTGCAGATCATGAGCGGGCACCTTCGCCGGGTTCTCGCGCATCTCGGCGATCCTGCCGTCCGCCAGCCGGATGATCCGGTCGGCCATGCGGGCGATGTCCGCATTGTGGGTGATCAGCACGGTCGTTGTTCCCAACTCCCGGTTGACGGTCTCCAGGGCCTCCAGCACCACGATGCCGGTCTTCGAGTCCAGCGCCCCGGTGGGCTCATCACACAGGAGCACCGCCGGGTTCTTGGCGATGGCCCGGGCGATGGCAACGCGCTGCTGCTCGCCACCGGACAGCTGTGCCGGGAAGTGGTCCACACGCTCGCCGAGGCCGACGATGCGCAGGGCTTCGGCCGGGTCCATGGGGGAATCGGAAATCTCCGTCACCACGGCCACGTTCTCCAGCGCCGTCAGACTGGGGATGAGGTTGTAGAACTGGAACACGAACCCCACGTGATGCCGTCGGAAGTCAGTGAGCCGCCTGTCACCGGCAACGGTCAGGTCCTGGCCGTGGTACCAGACATGCCCGTCTGTCGGCGTATCCAGGCCACCGAGGATGTTCAGCAGGGTTGACTTGCCGCTGCCCGAAGGCCCGATCAGCGCCGTCAGTTCACCGCGGAAAAGATCCACGTCCACGCCCCGGAGGGCATGTACAGGGACCTCGCCCATCTGGTAGACCTTGGTGATACCCCGGGCCCGGAATACCAGTCTGTCGTCGTCTGCAACGGGCAAGTCAACGCGTCCTTTCCGGTCGGTGGATCGATGCCATCACGCCCCGAGTCTAGCCGATGCCCTGGCGGAGCGACGGTCCAGGTAGACGCGGTGTCGCACGGAACGACAGTCGACCACGACGGGTTCGGGCTCAGGGCCGGGCGTAGAAATCGATCTCTTCGGGCTGGGTTACACTCGCGCGTGAGCAGTCACGCTGGAGGTCGGGTCTATGCCATCTGACGTTGTCAATCTCAGAGACAAGCTGGACAGGTTTTCCGGGCTGTGGTCGCCCCGCGTCGTCGCCGAGATGAACGACTACCAGTTCAAACTTGCCAAGATCAGGGGCGAGTTCGTCTGGCACGACCATCGGGACACGGACGAAGTGTTCCTGGTGATCGCGGGAGAAATGAGCATCGAGTTCCGGGACGGCGTAACCCACCTGTCCGAGGGCGAAATGTGCGTGGTCCCCAGGGGAACGGAGCACAAGCCCTATGCGGAGAATGAATGCCATGTACTCCTCGTCGAACCGCGCGGTGTCGTCAATACCGGCGAGGCCGGAGGTGCGCTGCAGGCGGAAAACGATGTCTGGGTCTAGGGCGCGCGGGATGCATCCTTCGCCGACGCCGCCGCGCCGCGGGAGACAGGGCTAGCGATGGAGACTCCACGTCCGCCGATCGGCGACGCCAGGACCCTGAACGCGATCCGTTATCGCTGGTCACTGGACCCCAAGGTGACATTCCTGAACCACGGTTCCTTCGGCGCCTGCCCGATCCCGATCCTGCAACACCAGTCGGCGCTCCGGGCGCGTATGGAGCGCCAGCCGGTCCAGTTTTTCGTCCGCGACCTGGAGGGTCTCCTGGACGA
>JAHEFR010000006.1 GCA_024640085.1 Gammaproteobacteria bacterium | reverse complement strand
CCGGACCTGCCGGTCCTCGCGCGGGTAGGCCTTGCCGCCTGCCCGGCCGACGCTCATGCGGATGTGATAGTGGCCTGCCACTGGACCGGCGCCAGGAAGGGAGGTCGCGGGGCAGTGCGGGAATTCTGCGACTTCCTGCTTGGCCACGCGTCCATTGGCGACGGTGATAGCCGTTGAACCGGAATTCCGCGCTCACGGCATTGTTCCTCGGTGCATGTTGTGTCGGCGCCTGGAGCTGGCAAGAAGCCATGCGCGAGAGCAATCACGAGACCAAGGAGGAGAAACCGGAGGTCGCGGGATACTACATGCTGAACGCTGGATTCGTGGCCCCCGGAGCGGACGGACAACCCCTCTACCGCCTTGACGCTAGCACCATGACCCACGGCGTGGACTCCGGGCTCGTCGAAATGGACGATGTGCGCATCGAGTACAAACAGGATGCGGCGGCGGACTGGGTGGTCACTGCGCCCAAGGGATCGGCGAGACTGGACTGGCAGACCTTGCGCCTCGAAGGCGGGGTCAGGGTGGTGGTCGAGGCCGCCAATGACCCCCCGATCGTGCTGGTCACGCCCGACCTGCTGGTGAACGCGCTTGAAGAGGTGGCGACGACTGCCAGCGAGGTCAGGCTCACCTGGGGACCTCAGGCTGTCGATGCAGTGGGCATGTCGGTGGATTTAACGGCCGGACGGGTAAAGCTAGAATCCCAGGTGAATGGACTTTTCACCCGCTAATCTTCGCGTTCTGCTTGTCGCGGCCCTGCTCGGCGCCGGTTCGCTCGCCCATGGGGTGCTGCCAGATTCACAGGAACCCATCGCTCTGGACGCCGATTCGTCGGAGTTCGACAGGGAGAGCGGGACCTTGCTTTTCACTAACGTGACGATTCGCCAGGGCACGCTGACGATCTCCGCCAACTCGGCCAGAGCAAATGACCTCGATTTTGCTGACAGTTCATGGCAGTTCGACGGCCAGGTCCAGATCGACGGCGAATCGTCCCACATCCGGTCAGAGTCCGCGGTACTGAAGTTCAGGGAACATCAGCTAGCCCAGGCGGCCGTCAGTGGTCAGCCGGCGACATTCGAGCGGGAAGCGACCGAGGAGTTCAGGGCAGTCAGCGGAGGCGCCCGTACTATCGACTACGACCTGGCGGGGGGCACCCTGACGCTGAAGGGTGATGCGACGCTCGTGGACGGCAAGAACGAGATAAACGGGGCGGTTCTTCGATACGAACTGGCCACCCAGAGGCTGGTGGCCGGCTCCGATAGCAGCGGGGACGCCAGAGTCCGCATCACGGTCACTCCGCAGACGCTGGGGATCGGGGAGCCCTCGCCAAAACCGGAAGAGGAAGGTAAGGACGAGACCGGCACGCCTTCACCGGACACCGGTCGATGAAGACGTTGAGCGCCAGGGGTATCTCCAAGAGCTTCCGGTCCCGAAAGGTCGTCGCGGATCTGGACCTGAACATATCTGCGGGCGAAGTCGTCGGTTTGCTGGGGCCGAACGGGGCCGGTAAGACCACCGCCTTCTACATGATCGTCGGCCTCATCCCGTCCGACGCAGGACACATCTTCCTCGGGGACCGGGATATCACCGGCCTCTCCATGCACCGGCGCGCCCGCCTCGGATTGGGTTACCTTCCCCAGGAGGCCTCCGTTTTCCGCCACCTGAGTGTGGAAGAAAACATCCTTGCCGTGCTCGAGACCCGCGGCCAACTCGACGGTGCGCAGCGCCAGCAACTACTCGACGAACTGCTGGAGGAGCTGCACATATCGCATATACGCGCGAATAGCGGAATCAGTCTTTCCGGGGGAGAGCGTCGCCGGGTCGAGATCGCCCGGGCTCTCGCCGCGGACCCGGCATTCATCCTTCTGGACGAGCCCTTCGCGGGCGTCGACCCCATCTCTGTCCTAGACATCCAGAGGATCATCGAGCATCTGCGGGATCGGGGAATCGGCGTTCTCATCACGGATCACAATGTGCGGGAGACCCTTGGGATCTGTACTCACGCGTACATCCTCAATGCAGGCGAGGTGATCGCGTCGGGGGACGCCGAGCAGATACTTTCGAACAGGCAGGTCAGGGAGGTCTATCTGGGAGAGGAGTTCCGGCTGTGACTCCCCGAACGACAAGCCGGCACCACTGTTCCGGCAGTCTGTCATGCTGAAGCCAAGTCTCCAGCTCCGGATCGGCCAGCAGCTGACGATGACGCCTCAGTTGCAGCAGGCCATCCGCCTGTTGCAGCTCCCGGTCCTGGACCTCCAGGCGGAGATCCAGGCTGCGCTGGAAGAGAATGTCATGCTGGAAATGGAGGAGCCGGAGGTCGTCCAGCAGGAGGCGGAGCCACCGTCGGAGGACGGGCCCGGCGTCACCGACGAAGAACTGGAGGTCGAGTACGCGGAAATCTCCACCCTGGGCCAGAGTGACCGCGCCCCCCTGCCAGAGGACCTGAGGGACAACCGGGATTACCCGGATCTGTCGGGTAACAACCTCCGCGAACATCTCCTGTGGCAGCTGGAGATGAACCGATTCTCGGAGGTTGAGCGGGCAGCAGGGCGAGCCATCATTGACGCCATCGACGACGACGGATATCTGGCGGCGGATCTCGACGATCTGACGGCCCTGCTGGTTGATCAGGGCGAGGTGGACGAGGAATTCCTGGAATTCGTGCTGCGGCGAATCCAGCAATTCGACCCCACCGGCGTCGGCTGCAGGAGTTTGTCCGAGTGCCTGCTGATCCAGCTGGCGGCGATGGACGGCGACATCCCCGGGCATGCCCTCGCGGTGGAGATCGCAGAGTCTTACCTGGATCTGGTGGCGAAACAGCAATATCCGACGCTCCGGCGGCAGCTGTCCTGCGTCGCCGAGGACCTGGACGCGGCGCTGATCCTGCTTCGGGCGCTGCATCCCAAGCCCGGGCTGACCGTACCATCGGCGCCTCCCGAGTACGTGATCCCGGATGTCTTCGTGAGACGCCATGCCGGCCGGTGGGTGGTCGAGGTAAATCCAGGGATCGCGCCCAGAATCCGGGTCAACAAGGACTACGCCAAGCTCGTCAGCAGAGCGAGCGAATATGAAGCCCTGCGGACCCAGCTCCAGGAAGCACGCTGGCTGATAAAGAGCCTCGAGATACGGAACGAGACGCTGATCCGCGTGGCCCAATGCATCGTGCGTCGCCAGGAGTCCTTCCTGCAGGAAGGCGAGGTGGCTATGGAGCCGATGATTCTCAAGGACGTGGCGGAAGAACTCGGCATGCACGAGTCGACTATCTCCCGAGCCACTACGGCCAAATACATGCATACGCCGCGGGGCGTCTTCGAATTCAAGTTCTTTTTCTCCAGCCATGTCGCCGCCACCGACGGCGGGGAGGTATCGTCCACGGCCATCCGGGCCCGGATCCGGCGCCTGATCGCCCAGGAAGATGCCTCAAAGCCCCTGAGCGACAGCAATATCGCCAAGCGGCTGGAGCAGGAAGGCGCCAAGGTAGCCCGACGGACGGTTGCCAAGTATCGGGAATCTATGGGAATTCCGTCTTCCAGCGAACGGCGCCGTGCCGCATCGCGGTGAACCGGCCCTGCTCTAGGCACGGGGGCTGCGTTGGTTCTAGAATAAGGGTCAGGCCGGTCTCCGGCCTGCGTGGTAAAGATAAGACAGATAATGAATCACCGCCCGCCGCATTCCGCCCGCCGCTCCCTGTGCGGGAACGTGGATACCCAGGATCCTGTCTCAGGATCAGAAGCCAGAGAATCTTCCCCAAAGGCGACAGGCAGGGTCCCCGGCTGCACGAGGAGCGCCGGGATCCGTTGACTAGAGGAGAAACCTATGCAGATCAATGTCACCGGCCACCACGTTGAAGTCAGCGATCCATTGCGTGATTACGTCAATGCCAAGATGGAGAGAGTCATCCGCCACTGTGATCAATTGACGGACGCGCGCTGCATCCTGACTGTGGAGAAGCTCCGTCACAAGGCGGAGGCGACCCTGCATGTAGCCGGCGGCACTATCTACGCAGAATTCGTGGCCGGTGATATGTACGCCGCCATCGACGGGCTTATCGACCGGCTTGATCGGCGGGCGAAGAAACACCGGGAGAAGCAGACGGATCATCATCCGCGGGAGGCTCACCGCCAACGACTGGCCTGACCGACGACAGGACCGGTCCGCCGGTGCGGACATGCTTATGGAAATCGAAACGATTATCGAACCCAACCGTGTACTGAGGAATGTCGAGGCACGCAGCAAGAAACACGCCCTGGATATCCTGAGCGAGATGATCGCGGGTGCCGACGAGGATCTGAGCCAGGGCAAGGTCTTCGATAGCCTTATTTGCAGGGAGAAAATGGGTTGTACCGCCATGCCTGGCGGCGTAGCCATCCCGCATGGCTGCATCGACGGGCTCGACCGGGCCATTGGCGCTTTCGTCAAGCTGGGCGAGCCCGTCGACTACGATACGCCCGACGGAGGTCCGGTCGACCTCATGTTCGCCATCGTGTTACCCCAGACCGACAATGACACCAATGCAGAATGCCTCAGGGAGATCGCCGATCTGTTCAGGAATTCTGGTTTCCTTGCCAAGCTGCGGGAGGCCAGAAGCAGTCGCACGCTGTACGATATGATCACAGCGCACAGGATGGTTCAGTCGGCGACGGCATGATGACCGTCCGGGCGCGAGTCCGGAAATTTGCGGCCAACTCTTGGGAGCACGCCCGCAGTGCGACTGCTAATCGTCAGCGGCCTGTCCGGGTCAGGCAAGAGTTCAACCCTCCACATGCTGGAGGATCTCGATTACTACTGCGTCGACAATATCCCGGCCCGCCTGCTGGAGACCCTCATCCGTGAACTGGAGCGCTCCGGGCCCAAATTCGATCTGCTTGCGGTAGGCCTGGATACCAGGCCGGAACAGGACGATATCGAACGGGTCTCCATTCTCGTCGAGTCGCTTCGCGCAGAGAGGGTTGGGTGCGAGGTGCTTTTCCTGACCTCCGCCTCGGAGACCCTTCTGAAGCGCTACAGCGAAACCCGGCGCAAGCACCCGTTCAGCAGCCAGCGGCCGGCCCTGAAACAGGCGATCGAATTCGAGCGCGAACTGCTGGCCCCGTTGTGTGATCTCGCGGATCTCGTGATAGACACCAGCCGGATGAGCGTTCAGGACCTTCGCGACACCATCCGGGAGCGGGTGGCTCGACGAAAAACCGGGCAGTTGTCGCTCCAGTTCGAGTCATTCGGCTTCAAGCACGGCGTCCCGGCGGACGCGGACTTCGTTTTCGATGCGCGCGCGCTCCCAAATCCCTACTGGGTCACACCGCTTCGTAGCCTGACAGGACGGGATCAGCCAGTGATCGATTTCCTCGAGGGTGACGCCATGGTAAGGCGGTTCGCGGATGATCTGATCGAGTTCCTTGGGCGGTGGATCCCGCAGTTCCAGAAAGGCAACCGCAGCTATCTCACTGTCGCCGTCGGTTGTACCGGTGGCCAGCACCGCTCCGTCTACATCGCCGAGACGCTCGGCGCCCACTTCCATGGGCGCTTCGACGACGTGATCGTCCGTCACAACGAACTGCCCACCGGGACCCGCTGATACGAATCTGCATGGCGGGTTAGTCAGCCGGCCACGACCGCCGTAGAATCCGGATGCCCGCCAGGGGATACGCCGTCTGGCGTCTGGATAAAGGAGTCGGGCATGAGTGTCGAGATGCAAGATCCGAGGGCACCACGACTCAAGCGCCTTCACGATGCGCTCGAGAGCGGCACTCTGCGCCGGGTTCGTCGCGAGATCAATTCCCTGCACCCCGCCGAAATCGCGGATCTGCTCGAGTCCCTGCCACCGCCCCAGCGCGATGTCGTCTGGGAACTCGTCGCCCCGGAGAGCGACGGTGACATCCTCGTCGAACTGAATGACGAAGTCCGCGCAAACCTGCTGAGCGGCATGGACGAGGCCGAGCTGGTCGCGGCCACCGAAGGCATGGATCTGGACGATCTGGCGGACCTGATGCCGGAGCTGCCGGAGGCGGTGACACAGCAGGTCCTCCAGTCCATGGGTCACCAGGACAGGGAGCGGTTGCGCACCATGATGGCCTACCCGGAAGACAGCGCCGGCGGCCTGATGGAACTCGATATCGTCACTGTTCGGCCGGATGTGAACGTCGACGTGGTGCTCCGATATCTCCGCATCCGTGGTGAACTCCCTCGCGACACCGACGTGCTGTTCGTGGTCAACCGTTACGACCGTTACGTGGGTGTTCTGTATCTGACCAGACTGCTGACCGAGGACGCGTCCCGGAGCGTGGCCGAGATTATGGACACCCGGGTTGCCGGCATCCCTGCCGACGCCCACGCCAGCGAGGTGGCCACGTTGTTCGAGACCCGGGATCTTGTGACTGCACCGGTGATATCGCCAGACGGCCGCCTGGTTGGCCGCATCACGATCGATGACGTGGTGGACGTGATACGGGAACAGGCGGACCACTCCATCATGAGCATGGCCGGCCTGGACGAGGACGACGACATATTCGCGCCGGTGTTCATCAGCAGCCGGCGCCGGGCCGTCTGGCTGGGCGTCAACCTGGCCACCGCCTTCATCGCGGCCTGGGTAGTGGGATTGTTCCAGGCGACGATCGACCAGGTGGTCGCCCTGGCCGTCCTCATGCCGATCGTGGCCAGCATGGGCGGTATCGCCGGTAGCCAGACCCTTACGCTGATGATCCGGGGCCTGGCGTTGGGTCAGGTTCAGGATTCCAACGCGCGCTGGCTCCTGATCCGGGAAATCGCGGTCGGGGTCCTCAACGGGCTGACCTGGGCGGCGGTGGTCGCGGTCGCCACCATCTTGTGGTTCGGCTCGTGGCAGCTGGGCGGCGTCATCGGCATCGCCATGATCGCTAACCTTGCGGTGGCTGCGATCTCCGGGGTCTCAATCCCTCTTCTGTTGAAGAGGATCGGCGTGGATCCCGCCCTAGCCGGAAGCGTAGTGCTGACCACTGTAACCGACGTCGTCGGTTTCATGGCCTTCCTGGGGCTCGGGACGCTTGTATTGACCTGAGAGATCTGCCGCTACCGGCTCCGGCGCGTCGATGGCCGGCATGGGTTGGCCCTCCAGCAGCGCCATGACATGGGCACGCCGTGACATGGCGTCCTCGTAGCCGAGTTGGATGAGGGCGCGAGTGAATCCCCTTTCGAAGAGCAGATAGCTGAGGAGTTGGCCTCCGCGCGGACCGTATGCACCCAGCCCTCTCAGGAGCAGGCGGATCGACAGCGGCATTTCGTCGGCGTGGCCGGTGGCCAGGTCGCGGAGGTCCAGGCTGGGGAGTACCACCAGGGTCTCAACCCGCTTCAGGTCCGGCATGCCTGAGGTCTGCCGGCCCTCGCCGAAACAGTCCAGCAGCATGTTGATCCTCGTCACCCGCTCAAGATCGCTGTAGAGACCATCCATGAACAGCGTATCGAGCATGTATCCGGCGATGTGGCCCAGGTTCGGCCGGGAATCGAAAGTCCCGGCCGGGGGTTCGGCCGCGGGGCGTTCATCCCGGGCGCCGACCACGAGCAGTCGGCGGGCGCCCAGTCGGAGCGCCGGGCTCAGGGGCATGACCTGCCGCAGGGCGCCGTCACCGCAGTACTCGCCCTCTACGGATCGGGCCGGAAAAACCAGAGGCAGGGCCGTCGATGCCATCATGTGGTGGACGCCGAGCTTTGCCCGACGACCCTCCCGCCGCGCCCGCCGCCACGGCTCGGCGGTCGGGGCGCCCTGGAAAAAGCTGACCGATCTGCCGCTGCGATAGCTCGAGACCGTTACCGATACCGCGTGCAGGATCCCCGCGTCGATATGGCCCTGGATCCTGTCCACCGGGATGCGGTCGGACAGCAGGGACATGAGCGGCTGATTGTCGAATACGCTCTGCGGATTGCGCCGCCCCAGCCCCCCCAGTAGCACGGTCGTCATCCAGTGCAGGCCGGACCTCATCACTGCCGCCGCATCGGTCCGGTATACCTGCTCCGTCCTGAAATTGGACCAGACCGATTCCAGCGCCCGTACGCCGGCCCGGAACCGGTCTGCGTAGCAGGCCAGGGCTACGGCGTTAATGGCCCCGGCGGATGTTCCGGTGATGACGGGGAAAGGGCACGGGCTGCCGGGGGGCAGCATCCGGGCGATGGCCTTCAATACGCCAACCTGATAGGCGGCCCGAGCGCCCCCACCGGGCAGTACGATGCCCGTCTCTGGCCTGCTGATGCCCGCCGGGGGCGGCAGATTTCGTGGCGGCCTTCCGTCCATCAGAATCCGAATCGCGGCAAGAACCGAATTCCCAGCCGATATCCCGGGATGTGGTGACGCGCAGGGTCACGGACAGAGCCCGGGCGGGTACACTGGGTTCCTGCAATTCAGACTGCACGGGTTCTGGGGAGAAAACCGCGATGGACTTCACACGTTTCGCTGCCGGGTTGCTGATGACGGGAGTCGCTTTATTGGCATTGAGCGGGGCGGCGTCGGCGGATACGCCGGCCGAAGGGAGCCTTGCTCCGGAGTTCAGGCTCCAGGACCAGAACGGCGATTGGCAGACCCTGGAGCAATACAAGGGGCAATGGGTGGCCCTTTATTTCTATCCCAAGGACGACACCCCCGGCTGTACTACCGAGGCCTGCAGTTTCCGGGACAACATCTTCGCTTTCCGGGAGCGCGGCGCCGTCATCCTCGGCATCTCCCTGGACGACGTGGAGTCCCATCAGGAATTCGCCGAAAAATACAGTCTGCCCTTCTCCCTTCTGTCGGATCCGCACGGAGACGTGGCGGCCACTTACGGCGTCGTCACCAACCTGGGCATCACCAAGTTCGCCAAGCGACAAACCTTCCTTATCGCTCCGGACGGCACCATCGCCAGGCATTACGACAAGGTCGATCCCGACACTCATTCAGAGGAGATCCTCGGCGATCTGATCTCGATGCAGGGGCAACCGGCCGGCTGAACAAAGGCCGCGGATCGATCGATCGGGATCGTGTTCGTGGAAGCAGGATGGCCATCAATGCCTGCTCGTTCGGCCGCAATCCCGCCCGAAACCGTTCAGCCACCCTCCGGCACCACTGACAGGCGATGGACCGCCGCCCCCGGCAGGAATGGCGTCGGATCGCCCCTGACCCAGGCCTCGTGCCCGGCGCGGTAATACGGGGAGAGGGGATGACCACTCTGCCCGGTCGGCATGTGGAAATAGCCCTCCCGCTCCCTGCCAGGAGACACGGCGAAACGCTCCGAGGCGCCGAAGGATGGCTGCTGCACCCGCGGCATGTGGGTCGCCCCGTCCAGGGGCTGGGCCGGCATGTCGAGCCACGGCGCGAACGGCCCCAGGACACGGCTCAGGGGATGCCGGATGGAAGCCACGTTCGCCCGGCCCCAGGGCTCGTCTCCCAATGGCCCCATCTCCGACACCTTCGCTGCGGCCAGGTCGACGGCAGTGATCAGCAAGTCGTCCCACGTCCCGAAAGCCGGATTCAGGAGGTGTTGAGGTCTCCTGGTGACCAGCGCCCAGGCCGGTCCCTCGAACTGCCTGCCGACGCCGTAGCGGAAGCTCTCGTCCAGAGAGAACTCCGGGTCCGCACGGCGGACCGGCCCTGTCAGCCCCTCGAACACCAGCCCCAGCGCCTGCTGGCGAAACTCGTATACGAGACGGAACCCGACAGAGTCCGTGGAGGCTCGTGGTATCCAGTCCTCAAGAAGTCGCCGGAACTCCTGTCTCCGGGGATCTCGGGCGATGACGTGCGCTGACAGAGTCTGCAGGGCCAGGTCGCGCCACCGCTGATAGAACACTGCCCGGTCATCCAGTTGGATGGCCAGCATGTCCGCCATGCCCAGGGCGTCACTGCGTTCCAGGTCGTCCCGGATCTGGGACGCGCGGGCGCCAAGGGCATAGCCGCCGTCGCCGAGGATTCCAAGCTCCTCGCCATCTGTCACCCTGGCGTTGGCGGACCACACCCGGCCCCCGGGGGGATCGACGATACGCGGGTAGTCTTCCGGCGCCAGCCAGCCGGCCCAGCCCGTCCCGGAAGGCGACCAGCTGGCCGGCCTATCGGGGGCGTAGCCCTGGCGCATCGGGATCCGTCCGGCGATGGTCCAGGCGATCCTTCCGCCCCGGTCCGCCGCGATCATGTTGAGCGGCGGGATGCCGGCCCCATTGGCAACCGCCACCGCGTCGTCCACGTCAAGCGCCTCTTCCATGCGCATCAGCCCCAGGTTCACGGCGTCAGCCTCGTGGGCGAGCCACTTGAGAGCCCGCGGCGCCATCCCGTCCTGCGCGGGCATGACAGGTCCCCAGATCGTTTCACAGACTGTTTCCGACCCCGGCTCCTCCCCCGCGACAAGGATCGATTCCTCGACGCACTCGGTCGGCACCCAGCCGTCCGGTGTCCGGTAGGACGACGGGTCGTCGGGATCGACCTCAAGCAGAATGACGTCGGTCCAGTCGCCGTAACTGTTAGTGAAGCCCCAGGCTACCCGGCCGTTACTCCCGACCACGATCAGTGGTACGCCAGGCAGGCTCGCGCCGGTGACTTCCATGGCCCGGTCTCCCGCGATCTCGAGCCGCAGGCGATAAAAGGTATTCGGAACGCGCAGGCCGAGATGCATGTCGTTTGCCACCATGGCCGAGCCGTTTGCGGACACGGAAGCGGCGACCGCCCAGTTGTTGCTCCCAGGCAGGACGCCATCGAGCCGAAGCGGGCGCGGCGGCGTCAGGGTACCCTGACTCTCGTCGCGTTCCACCGCGAACAGTTCCGGACCCGGGAACTCGGGTACGCGGTAGGCCTCGCCCTCCATGGGCGCATCCCACTCCGTGCCGGCGGGCGAGATGAACGTCACCATGGCCGCCGGCAGCGTACGATCCATCAACGCGAGGGTCGTCTCACGGTCCCCGCGACTGTCATTGAGTTCCAGGAACATGGAGTACAGGACCAGCAGCGAGTCTTCCGCCCGCCAGGGCGCCGGATTGGCCCGGAGCAGCAGATATTCCCAGGGCCTGGCCCCAAGGGATTCGAGCCCGGCATTGACGCCCTCGGCGTACGCGGCGAGCAAGGCGCGATCGGCCGGCACCGCCGCCGCCAGTACGATCCGGGCCCGATGACGGAAGCGGTGCAGCCGGTTGCTGCGGTCTACTTCGAGCGCTACCGGCCCGAACAGCGCCGCCAGTTCCCCCGCTGCCCGCCGCCTCGCGAGATCCATCTGGAAGAACCGGTCCTGAGCGTGGACGTATCCCGTGGCCCGGGCCAGATCGAGACGGGATCCTCCACGCAGCGTGACGACTCCGATGCTGTCCCTTTCGATCGAAACCTCTGCATCCAGCCCGGGGAGGATCGCGACACCGTCGAGACTGGGAAGACTCGCCCTGAGAGCCAGCCATGCGGCCACGATCCCCACAAGGACCAGAGGCACCGAGATGATCAGGAGTTTCTTCAGCACGCGCATGACAGGATGCTAACCGACAATGGGTCCGGTATCCCGGTTGCCGCTCGCGGGAGCAGCGACTCCGGCCCGAAGACGGTCAGACGCCGGGCACCTGCAGGATCTTCATGGTGTTGGTGCCGCCGCCGACGCCCGTCTTCATGCCTTCCGTGAACAGGATCAGATCTTCCGGCTGCACCAGTTCCCGATTCAGCAATTCCTTGCACGCGTCCGAGAACACGGCCTCCGGCGCGGTGTGTACCACGTCGAACGCGATGGGATAGACACCGCGGTACAGCGCCACCCGCCGACGTGTACCTTCGTTGCGGGTATACGCGAAGATCGGGATTCCGGAGCGGATCCGCGACATCCACAGGGCCGTCGATCCGGATTCGGTCAGGGCCACGATGGCCTTGACGTTCAGGTGGTTGGCCGTATACATGGTCGCCATGGCGACGGCCTCGTCGATCCGCGTGAAGTAATCGTCCATGCGGTGACGGGAATGTGTGCTCACCCTCTGTCGTTCCGCCGACTTGCAGGCATTGGCCATCGCCTCGACCACTTTCACCGGGAACTTTCCGATCGCGGTCTCCGCCGACAGCATGACCGCGTCCGTGCCATCCAGCACGGCGTTGGCCACGTCCGAGACCTCCGCCCGGGTCGGAAAGGGCTCGCGGATCATGGACTCCATCATCTGGGTCGCGGTGATGACGATGCGATTCATGTCCCGGGCCACCCGGATGATGGTTTTCTGGACACCCGGGACCTCGGCGTAACCCAGTTCCACGCCCAGGTCGCCGCGGGCTACCATGATGACGTCGCTGGCTCGGGTAATGTCCTCCAGGTTCGCCACCGCTTCGGCCCGCTCGATCTTGGCCACCAGCAGAGCCTTGCTTCCTGCCGACCGCAATAGCGCCCTGGCTTCCTCCATGTCGGCGCCATCCCGGGGAAACGACACCGCCAGGTAATCCACCTCCAGTTCGGCGGCGATCCGGACGTCCTCCCGGTCCTTGTCAGTCAGCGCCCGGGCGGACAGCCCTCCACCGAGACGATTGATGCCCTTGTTGTCGGACAGCCGTCCGCCGACCTCGACCACGCAGCCGACGCGCGGGCCTTCCACATCCCGGACGCGTAACGTGATGGCACCGTCGTTCACAAGCAGTATGTCACCGACGGAGACGTCCTCCGGCAATGCGCGGTAGGTCACGCTCACGGCGCTGCTGTCGCCCTGGTCCTCTCCGAGGGAGACGTCCAGACTGAACGGATCGCCCTCGGCCAGATCTACAGGCCCGTCCCGGAATCTCTCGATACGGATCTTCGGTCCCTGGAGGTCACCGATGACACCTACGTCCTTTCCGATGCGATCAGCGACACTGCGGATCAGGTCGATCCGTCTTCGGTGATCTGCAGCGCTGCCGTGGGAGAAGTTGATGCGTACTACGTCCACGCCCGCCTGGAACATGGATTCAAGGATCCGGGGATCGTCCGTAGCCGGCCCCAGGGTCGCCACGATTTTGGTGCGCTTCATTGTCGTGCTGGTCATCGGGACTGTCGCGCGCGGATTCAGCCGGCCGCACGTGTCTCCAGCATCGCGACTGCGGGCAAGGTCTTGCCTTCGAGGAATTCCAGGAATGCTCCGCCGCCCGTGGAGATATATGACACCCGGTCCGCAATGCCGAACTTGTCCAGCGCCGCGAGGGTGTCGCCACCCCCGGCGATGGAGAACGCCTCGCTATCGGCGACAGCCTCCGCCAGCGCCCGGGTGCCTTCGGCGAAGGCGTCGAACTCGAACACTCCCACGGGACCATTCCAGACAATCGTTCCCGCCGATCTGAGCAGCTCGCCGTAGCGCGCAGCCGTGTCCGGCCCGACATCGAGGATCATATCTTCCTCGCCGACATCGGCAGCCGCCTTGACGACGGCCGCGGCCGCCTCCGAGAACTCTTTCGCCACTCTCACGTCCACCGGGATCGGGATGTCGGCGCCCCGCGCCCGGGCCTTGTCCATGAGCACCCTGGCATCATCCACCAAATCGGACTCATACAGTGATCGGCCAACCGGACATCCCGCGGCCGCCAGGAAGTTATTGGCGATGCCACCGCCCACGATGAGCTGATCCACGCGGTCCACCAGGGCATCGAGCACGGTCAGTTTGGTCGAGACCTTGGACCCGCCGACGATGGCCACCAGCGGACGGGCGGGCCGGTCCAGGGCCCGCGACAGTGCATCGAGTTCCGCGACCAGAAGCGGGCCGGCGCATGCGACCGGCGCGAACCGCCCCACGCCGTGGGTGCTCGCCTGGGCCCGGTGGGCGGTCCCGAAGGCGTCCATCACATAGACGTCGCAGAGGGCCGCCATCTTTCGCGCAAGAGCCTCGTCGTCATGCTTCTCGCCGGCGTTGAACCGGACGTTCTCGCACAGCACGATCTCGCCCGGCGACACATCGACGCCGTCGAGCCACTCGCGTACGAGACGCACTTCGCGGTCGAGAAGCCCGGCCAGGTGGTCACCCACCGGCGCCAGCGAGAATTCTTCGCTGAATTCGCCCTCGACGGGACGGCCGAGGTGTGACATCAGCATCACGGCGGCACCGCGCTCCAGACCCATGCGGATGGTCGGCAGACAGGCGCGGATGCGTGCGTCGCTGGTGACCTTGCCATCCTTGACAGGGACGTTCAGGTCTTCCCGGATCAGCAGGCGCTTGCCGGCCAGATCCAGGTCCTGCATACGCAAGATTGCCACCGCCGGTCTCCTCAGGCTGTCGCCGCGCTCAGGACGCGGCCATGAATGCGAGAGTCGTATCGAGCATGCGGTTCGAGAAGCCCCACTCGTTGTCGTACCAGGAGCAGACCTTGACCAGCGTGCCTTCGGTCACCCGCGTCAACGACGATTCGTAGATCGACGATCGCGGGTCGTGGTTGAAATCGATGGACACGAGCGGTTCGGCGTTGAATCCGAGGATGCCCTTGAGGGGTCCTTCGGAGGCCGCCTTCAGGATCTCGTCGATCTCCTCCTTGGTGGTGGCTCGGGCCGCGTGGAACGTGAGATCCACCATGGAGACGTTCGGGGTCGGCACGCGGATGGCGAAACCGTCCAGTTTTCCGGCCAGATCCGGCAGCACAAGGCCAACTGCTGCGGCGGCTCCGGTCTTGGTGGGGATCATCGACAGCGCCGTTGCCCGAGCCCTGCGGAGATCGCTGTGATAGACGTCCAGCAGTTTCTGGTCGTTAGTGTAGGAATGGATGGTCGTCATCAGGCCGCAGAGCACGCCGATGGCGTCGTGCAGGGGCTTGACCAGCGGCGCCAGGCAATTCGTCGTGCAGGACGCGTTGGAGATGACGGTGCAGTCTGAGTCCAGTACGTCATGATTCACGCCGTAGACGATGGTCGCATCCACGTCCTTGCCGCCGGGAGCAGAGATCACGACCTTGCCGGCGCCGGCGCTCAGATGGGCCGAAGCCTTCTCCTTGGTGCTGAACAGGCCAGTGCACTCGAGCACCACGTCGACTCCCAGATCGCCCCATGGCAGTGCGGCGGGATTGCGCTCGGCCAGGACCTTCATGCGATCCCCGTTGACGACGATGGAATCGCCGTCGATCTCTACGGTGCCGGGAAACTTGCCGTGGACGGAATCGTACCGGGTCAGGTGCGCGTTGGTCTGCACGTCACCCAGGTCGTTGATGGCGACGATGTCGATTTCGTCTGTCCTGCCCTGCTCGTGCAGCGCCCTCACGATGCAGCGCCCGATACGCCCGTAACCGTTAATCCCAACCTTCACTGTCATTATCAGTCTCCCTTTCTCTCGTCTGGCCAGCAGCGATGTCCTCGGTTCGCTGCCGATGTATCCGCAAGTCTATCCGAGTTGCATGACCGTATTCTTGACGTTCTCGACGTTGAAGCCGAAATGTTCGAACAGCACCTTGGCCGGCGCCGAGGCGCCGAAGGTGTCCATGCCTATCACCGCGCCCTTGCTGCCGACGTAGCGGTACCAGCAATCGGGCACCCCCGCCTCGATCGCCACCCTGCGCGTCACCCCGGGCGGCAGCACCGAGTCCCGATAGCTGCCGTCCTGCTGATCGAAGACGGTCGTGCTGGGCATCGAAACCACGCGCACGCCCATGCCTTCCTCCGCGAGCCTTTCGGCGGCCGACATGGCCAGCGCGACCTCGGACCCGGTGGCGATCAGGATCGTGTCCAGCTGCCCGTCGCAATCCCTCAGCACATAGCCACCCCGATCGATGTCGGTAATCTGTCTCTTATCGCGATGCTGGAACGGCAGGGTCTGCCTGGAGAAGACCAGGCTGTGAGGCGCTGTCTCGCTCTCCAGGGCGTGACGCCAGGCGACCGCCGACTCCACGCTGTCGCAGGGCCTCCAGACATGCATGTTCGGGATGATCCTGAGGCTGGCCAGATGCTCTACGGGCTGGTGGGTGGGCCCGTCCTCGCCCAGACCGATGGAGTCGTGGGTGTACACGAGGATGACGGGCTGGCCCATCAATGCGGCCATCCTGGCACCGTTGCGGGCATAGTCCGAAAACACCAGGAAGGTCCCGCCATAGGCCTTGAATCCGCCGTGCAGAGAGAGGCCGTTGAGGATGGCCGTCATGCCGAACTCGCGGACGCCGAAATGGAGGTAGTTGCCTGCCGGCCGGGCGTCCGTGATGGTTTCCGAGCCCGACCAGAGCGTGTTGTTGGACCCGGTCAGGTCCGCCGAGCCACCGATCAGTTCGGGCAGGGCCGGTCCGAAGGCTTCCAGCGCTACCTGGGAAGCCTTGCGGGTGGCCATGTCCGCGGCCTTGGCGGCGATGGCGCCGATGGCGGCGTCGGCCGTCTCCCGCCAGTCAGCAGGCAGGCGCCCGCTCATGCGTCGATCGAATTCAGCGGCCAGTTCGGGGAACTCTGCGGCATAAGCCTGCATCCGGGCGTTCCATCCCTCCTCCAGCTTGCGGCCGCGTTCCCTGGCGTCCCAGCCGGTCCGGATCTCGTCGGGGATCTCGAAGGGCGGGTAGGGCCAGCCGATGTTCTCGCGGGTCCGCGCCACCTCCTCCTCGCCCAGGGCCGCGCCATGGGTGGCCTCGGTCCCCTGCAGTGTCGGCGCGCCCCACCCGATGACGGTCTTGCAGCAGATGATGGAGGGTCGGGTCGTTTCCGCCCGGGCAGCCTCCAGGGCCGCTACTATCGCCTGGGCGTCGTGCCCGTCGACGTCCCGGACCACGTGCCATCCATAAGCCTCGAACCGCCCGGGCGTGTCGTCCGTGAACCAGCCCTCCACCTCACCGTCGATGGAGATACCATTGTCGTCATAAAGGAAGATCAGTTTTCCGAGCCCGAGGGTGCCGGCCAGGGAACAGGCTTCGTGGGAGATGCCCTCCATGAGACAACCATCGCCCAGGAAGACATAGGTGTAGTGGTCGATCATCTCGTGACCGGGACGATTGAACCGGGCGGCCAGGGTCTTCTCCGCCAGCGCCATGCCCACGGCGTTGGCCAGTCCCTGGCCAAGGGGCCCGGTAGTGGTCTCTATCCCGATTTCGGGTTCGTACTCCGGATGGCCCGCCGTATGGTGGCCGAACTGGCGGAAGTTACGCAGCTCGTCGATGGAAAGTCCGTACCCGCTCAGATGCAACAGAGAGTAAAGCAGCATGGACCCGTGGCCGTTGGAGACCACAAACCGGTCCCTGTCGGGCCATCGCGGATTCGCGGGATTGTGCTTCAGGAAATCGTTCCACAACACTTCCGCGATGTCGGCCATGCCCATTGGCATTCCGGGATGGCCCGAATTGGCGGCCTGGACGGCGTCCATGCTCAGCGCGCGAATGGCGTTCGCGAGATCTCTTCGGTCAGACATGAGGACTCCGGGACGGGGCGGGGTGAAAGATGGAATTTTCCGGTATGACGCTCCGCCCGGCAAGCGCACCCCGGTCCGGCCGGCTCATTGCCGCCATTTGATCGAACAGCCGATGCTCGGAGTCTGCTCCGCGGGGCCCTCCCCGCCTGCTGCGATTCCGCTCATGGCCTCGAATAACTCGCGCCGGGTCCCGGGCGGCGCCGGATCCCGCCCGCTCGCATCCAGCCTTCCCCGATAGCGCAGCCCGAGGTCCGCGTCGTAGCCGAAGAAATCCGGCGTACAGACCGCCCCATATGAGCGCGCCACGTCCTGGGTGGCATCAATCAGATAGGGGAACGGGAACGCATGCTGCTTTGCAACACGCGCCATCTGCTCGGGAGCGTCCTCGGGATATTGCTCCGGATCGTTTGACATGATGGCCACGAAGCGCACGCCGAGAGGCTCTAGATCCCTGGCATCGCGGATGATTCGATCCAGGACCGCCTTGACGTAGGGGCAGTGGTTGCAAATGAACATCACTACCGTGCCCTTTTGTCCGCGACAATCCCGCAGCGTCCAGACCCTGCCGGACGGGTCGGGCAATGAAAAATCGGGGGCTGGCGTGCCAGAATCGCACACCGGAGTTTCCTTGGCGGCCATCGGGGTCTCCTTGATTTCCCGGACGTGCGTCCGTTCACGGCAAGAACTGAACGGGGAGATTATAGTCTGTATAATTCGGTTCTTTTTTCCGCTCCCTGGGCCAGAGAGAATGTCTGAAAACTATATTTTTACGTCGGAATCGGTCTCCGAGGGCCATCCGGACAAAATCGCCGACCAGATTTCCGACGCCGTCCTGGATGCAATCCTGCAGGTGGACCCGGACGCCCGCGTGGCCTGTGAAACACTGGTTAAAACCGGCATGGTCGTCGTCGCCGGCGAGATCACGACCAGTGCGTGGGTCGATCTGGAAGATCTGACCCGATCCACCATCCTGGAAATCGGATACAACAGCTCGGATGTGGGCTTCGACGGGGCGACCTGCGCCGTACTCAACGCTATCGGCAAGCAGTCCGGAGACATCGCCCAGGGCGTCAACCGGGAGGAACGCCGAATGCAGGGCGCCGGGGACCAGGGGATGATGTTCGGCTACGCCAGCAACGAGACCGAAGTGCTGATGCCGGCACCGATCACGTTCGCCCACCGATTGGTCCAGCGCCAGGCAGAAGAACGGCGAAACGGAACCCTGCCGTGGCTGAGGCCCGACGCCAAGAGTCAGGTCACGCTGCGTTACGAAGGCGGGCGTCCGGTGGCCGTGGACGCTGTGGTGCTGTCCACGCAGCACGCACCCGACATCCGGCAGGAGGATCTGCGCGAAGCCGTCATGGAGACGATCATCCTGCCGACGCTACCCAAGGAATGGCTGCATGACGGAACCCGGTTCCACATCAATCCGACGGGGCGCTTCGTCATCGGAGGGCCCGTTGGGGATTGCGGCGTGACCGGCCGGAAGATCATCGTCGACACCTATGGCGGGATGGCTCGTCACGGAGGCGGTGCGTTCTCTGGGAAAGATCCCTCCAAGGTAGACCGTTCGGCTGCCTATGCGGCCCGGTACGTGGCCAAGAACATCGTCGCGGCGGGTCTGGCGGATCGATGCGAAGTACAGGTCTCCTACGCGATAGGCATCGCCGAGCCGACCTCGGTCAATATCGAGACTTTCGGCACCGGCGGGGTCCCCGACGAGCGCCTACGAAGCCTGGTGCGGCAGCATTTCGATCTGACGCCTTTCGGTATCGTCGAGATGCTGGACCTCATCAGGCCCATCTACAGGAAGACGGCCGCGTACGGCCACTTCGGCCGGGAGGAACCTGAATTCACCTGGGAAAGGACAGACAAGGCGGAAGCCTTGAAGACAGACGCCGCGGCCTGAACGCCACGTCTGAGAAATCAATCAGGAGTTGCAATGACCCAAACAGCGAAGATCATGGAACCGGATTACAAGGTGGCTGATATCGGCCTGGCCGACTGGGGCCGCAAGGAGATCGCCATCGCCGAAACCGAGATGCCCGGACTGATGGCTATCCGTCGCGAATATGCGGACAAGAAACCGCTGGCCGGGGCCCGGATCGCCGGCTGCCTGCACATGACCATCCAGACCGCCGTCCTCATCCAGACTCTGGTCCGGCTGGGGGCCGAAGTGCGCTGGTCGTCGTGCAACATATTCTCTACCCAGGACCATGCAGCGGCGGCCGTCGCCGCCGACGGCATCCCGGTGTTCGCCTGGAAGGGCGAGACCGAAGACGAGTATTGGTGGTGCGTCGAGCAGACCATCGTCGGCCAGGAGGGCTGGCGGCCCAATATGCTGCTGGACGACGGCGGCGACCTGACCCAGTTGATGCACGACAAGTACCCCGAGCTGCTGGCGGAGGTGCGGGGCATCTCCGAGGAAACCACGACCGGCGTGGCGCGGCTCTACGAGATGGAGCGCGCCGGGCTGCTTCGGGTGCCGGCCATCAACGTCAACGACTCGGTGACCAAGTCCAAATTCGACAATCTCTATGGTTGCCGGGAGTCCCTGGTGGACGCCATCAAGCGGGCCACCGATGTGATGATCGCCGGTAAGGTCGCGGTTGTCTGCGGCTATGGCGACGTGGGCAAGGGCTCTGCGCAGGCCCTGCGCGGCCTCGGCGCCACAGTCTGGATCACCGAGATCGATCCCATCTGCGCCCTCCAGGCCGCCATGGAAGGGTACCGGGTGGTCACCCTGGACGAGGTTGCCGGCAAGGCCGATATCTTCGTCACCGCCACCGGCAACACGAAGGTGATCACCATTGACCACATGCGCAAGATGCGCGACCAGGCTATCGTCTGCAATATCGGTCACTTCGACAACGAGATCGACGTTGCCGCTCTGCGAGCGCTGACCTGGGACAACATCAAGCCCCAGGTAGATCACATCATCTTCCCCGACGGCAAGCGCATCATTCTGCTCGCCGAGGGCAGACTCGTTAACCTGGGCTGCGCCACCGGTCACCCCAGCTTCGTCATGTCCAACTCTTTTACCAATCAGGTCCTGGCGCAGATGGACCTGTGGCAGAACCCGGGCAAGTACGAGCGCCGCGTCTACGTGCTGCCCAAGCACCTCGACGAGAAGGTGGCCCGCCTGCACCTGGACCGCATCGGCGCCGCGCTTACGCGGCTCACCCAGGAACAGGCCAAGTATCTCGGCGTGAAGCCGGACGGCCCTTACAAGCCGGACTATTACAGGTACTGACCGTCTGCAGCCCGACCGACGGGAGCCGCCTTCCGGGGGCGGCTCCGATGTCTCAGGGTCGCTTCCGGGCCAGCGTCAACCCGTCGCCGATGGGGACAAGGCTGAGATCAATCCTCTCGTCGGCGTGCACGGCACGGTTGAAGTCCCGCAGGGCGCAGCTGTCCGCATCCTGCTCCCGCTCATCCACGAGCCGCCCCGACCACAGAGTGTTGTCGACGGCTATCAGGCCCCCTGGACGCAGCAGTCGGAGGCAACGATCGAAATACCCGGGGTAGCTGCTCTTGTCGGCGTCGATGAAGGCGAAATCGAAGGCGTCCGCCTGACCGTCGTCCAGGAGATCGTCCAGGGTGTCCAACGCCGGTCCGAGTCTGAGGTCTATCTTCCCCGCGACACCCGCGCGTTCCCAGAAAGCCCTTGCGATCGAGGTGTACTCTTCGTTCACGTCGCAAGCCAGGATCAAGCCGTTATCGGGGAGAGCCGCGGCCACCGCGAGACTGCTGTAACCGGTGAAAACACCAATCTCCAGGCAACGCCGTGCCCCCATCAGGCGGACGAGCAGACTCATGAACTGCCCCTGCTCGGGGGAGATCTGCATCCGGGCATTGGGGTGCTCGGCCGTCACCTCGCGGAGTTCCTTCAGTATTTCCGGCTCCCTGAGTGAGACGTCCAGGAGATAATCGTAGACCTCGTCGGTTACCTGCAAAGTGCGGTTTGACATTTTCGGCTCGCTCCAGAGTTATCCCTGCCGGCCCGGCAAGGTTACACTAGGATCACGATCCGCCGGGCCAATCCAGGATGACTCCAGCCTACGAACTGCTGCAGCTCTCTGACACCCACATCTTCGCCAACCGGGACGAAGTCCGGGAGGGCGTCGATACCTATCAGTGCTTCATTGCGACCCTGGAACACGCCCTCGCGAACAGCACCCCGGATGTGGTTCTGCTGACGGGAGACCTGGCGGAGGACTACTCCCGCGCCGCATACCTGAGAATTCGGGGCCTGCTCGAGGAAATCGGACGCCCGATCTATTGCCTGCCAGGAAATCACGATCACCTGGGTCGCATGATCGAGACCCTGTCCAGGACGCCTTTTCACTTCCTCGAGACGATCCGCCTGGGCCCCTGGGTCATTCCCATGCTGAGCACCTGGGACGGAGACCGGGGTGGCGGTCGGCTCGGTGAGGAAGAACTGCATCGGCTCAGGGACGAGCTGGAAGCCTCGGATGCCGACCATGCGCTGGTGTGTCTACACCACTGTCCCATCGACGTCGGCAGCGCCTGGCTCGACGCTGTCGGCCTGGACGACGGCGCCGAACTCCTCGACCTGGTCCGGGAGTTCCCGCAGGTGAGAAGCGTCCTCTGTGGACACATACACCAGGAACTGGACACGATCGTGAACGGTGTCCGGCTCATTGGCACGCCCTCGACCTGTTATCAGTTCCAGCCGGGGAGCGAGCGCTTTACGCTGGATGACAAGCCCTCAGGATACCGGGTGCTGCGCCTGTTCGCGGACGGCAGTATCGAGACCCGCGTGGGCAGGGTCGCGGATTGACGTCTATTTTGGGAGAGTCGGCGCCACAGAGCCTGGTGAAGTACTTCCGCTGGCTCAGGTCCTATGGTCTGAACGACTCCCACAGCGGCAACGCCTCCTGCCGGGACGGCGACGTCGTATGGATCACGCCGACAGGTTGTTGCGCAGACGTACTCACCGCAGCGGATCTCCTCCCCGCACGGATCGGCGATCCCCCCCCTGACGGGGCCTCACTCGATGGCGCATTGCACCTGGAAGTGTATCGGCGGGTCGCCGATGCCATCGCCGTCATGCACAGTCACGGCCCTTATTCCATCGCCATGACGCTGGACGGGGTCGATTTCAGGGCCATGGACTTCGAGGGCCGTCATTACTTCGAGCACGTACCCGTGCTGTCGATCCCGCATGACGCCTATGTGGATCAGTCCCCTGCCCTCGTGGCCCAGGCGCTCGCCACGCACCGGATCGCGATTGTCCGCGGCCACGGCGTCTATGCCTGGGGCAAGACAATCGACCAGGCTTACAAGTGGACCTGTTCGCTCGAGTCGTCCGCGCGGATCGCCTGGCTCGCCCGCCTGGCCGGGACTGGGGAACCGGTGTCGTCATGAGTGCCAGGCGCATCGCAGTAGCCATCGTCGTGGTGGGCTGCGCTTCTCTGGCATTGGCGGCTCGACCCGCTCTGGCAGCGGACGACGGACCGGCCATCTGGGAGTTCTCGACACCGTCTTCCACCTTGCGACTGCTCGGATCCGTGCACGTGCTCCGCGAGAGCGATTACCCGTTGCCGGCCCCGGTGGATCTTGCCGTGGGACAGGCCCAGTGCCTCGTGTTCGAACTGGATCTCGACGATCTGGACCCGATCCAGTCCCAGTCGCTGGTGTTGGCCCTGGGGCAGAACGAGGACGGCAAGAGTCTGCGGGACATCATGGGGGCGCCGGATTACAGGCGCGCAGCGGAGCGGTCCATGGAACTGGGGATCGACCTGGACCTGTTTTCGGGGGTTGAGCCGTGGCTGGCAGCGCTGACGATCATGAACACGCAGTTCCTCAAGCTCGGTTTCCTTCCCCAGCTCGGGCTCGACCAGCAGCTCGCCGCCAGGGCGGCCGCGTCCGGGAAGGAGGTCGTCGGTCTGGAGAGCCTCGAATTTCAGCTCGGTCTTTTTGCCGGGCTCACGGACAGGATGCAATCCGAGCTGTTGCTGCAGACTCTTGAGGAAGCCGCCCAGCTCGAACAACAGATGGATGACCTGGTGGGCGCCTGGCGGCAGGGCCGGGACAGGGCTCTGGCGGCCGAGCTCGGTCGCAGCTTCGCCAATTACCCCGACCTGTACCGGCGGCTGGTCACGGACCGAAACGCGGCCTGGATCGACAGGATCCTCGAACTCGCCGCGGGGGACCGGGACTGCCTGGTGGTGGTCGGCGCGCTCCACCTGGTGGGGCCCGACAGCGTGATCGACCTGCTGCGCAGGCGTGGTGTCGACGTGCGTCGCTGGCCGGAAGGATCCTGAGAGCGCGCGGCCTGCCCTCAGATCTCCACCATCTCGAAATCTTCCTTGCCGGCACCGCAGTCCGGGCAACGCCATGTCAACGGCACATCGTCCCACGGAGTGCCCGGCATGATGCCTGACTCCGGATCACCCTCCGCCTCCTGATAGACGTATCCGCAAATGACGCACATATAGGCCTTCATGTCTTACCGCTACTCCCGTGCGGGTCGCCCGCTGCTCTAAGATGCCGTATTCTCCCATGCCCCGCGCGAAACTTGAAACCAGCGCCATGACGGAAAACAGTCCGCCCTGTGTCCTGCTTATTTCCGGCAACGACCCCTCCGGCGGAGCCGGCATGGCCGCTGACCTGCAGACCGTATCGGCCCTGGGCGGGCACCCGGCGCCGGTGATCACCTCGCTGACGGTGCAGGACACCCGTAACGCCTATCGAGTGTCAGCGGCGGATGCCGACCTGGTGGCCGAACAGGCGGAGACGATACTGGCCGACCTGCCCATCCGGGCGATAAAGATCGGTTTGCTCGCGGATGCAGCCATCGGCTCCGCCGTGGCCGGCGTACTGAGAGGAAGGTCGGACATGCCCGTGGTCCTGGACCCGGTTCTGGTGGCGGCCGGCGGCGCAGCCCTTGCGGAGGCGGCCCTGGAGACAGTGCTCGTCGAGGAACTGTTCCCGCTTGCGACCGTGGCTACACCGAACGCCCTAGAACTGCGCCGTCTCGGCGGCCGCATTGGCGATCGCGCAGGACTGGCCCGCCGATTCCTCGACGCCGGCTGCCGGTGGGTCGTTGCCAAGGGTGCCGACGAAGACACCGTGGGCGTGGAGAACGTGCTGTATGGCCCGGAGGGTTTCGAAGAGGTCTACCGCTGGCGCCGGCTGCCGGGGCAATATCATGGTTCGGGTTGCACGCTGGCCTCGGCTATCGCCACTCTGCTCGCCAGGGGCACGCCCGTGCCGAGGGCTGTCGGCGAGGCTCAGCGTTATACCTTCGAGGCCCTGCGGCAGGCGTTCCGGCCTGGTCACGGCCAGTTCATACCGCGACGACTGCAGGACCGAGAGGGCGATGGATCTTGAAAGCGGACCTGCCCCGGGGACTCTACGTGATCACGGACCCGGTCCTGTGCGCGACACTCGGATTATCCGCCAGCGTCTCGGCCGCCCTGGCCGGCGGCGCCGTCACCGTGCAGTACCGGGACAAGAGCTCGGATCGCGCCCGCCGCGACAGGGAAGCAGCCACACTCGCATCGATCTGCCGCGAACACGGTGCCGTGTTCATCGTAAATGACGATGCGGACCTGGCCCTCCGCTCGGGAGCCCACGGCGTTCACCTCGGGCGCGACGACACGATTGTCGATCAGGCCCGGGATCTGCTCGGTCCTGATCGGCTGATCGGCGTGTCCTGCTACGACTCCATCGAGCGGGCGCACGAGGCGGTGGCGGCCGGCTGCGACTATGTTGCCTTCGGCAGCGCCTATCCATCACCGAGCAAACCGGCCGCTGTCCGGGCACCGATCTCGTTGTACCGGGAGGCAGTCGCCGGGATCTCCGTGCCCGTAGTCGCCATAGGCGGTATTACACCGCAGAACGCAGCGCCGCTGATCGACGCCGGCTGCCGTGCTCTGGCGGTCATAAGCGGCGTGTTCGGTGGAGAGGATCCGACCTTCGCTGCTACGCAATACGCACGGCTTTTCTCCGGGCGCGGCTGTGGTATCCGCTAGAATGGACGCCATCAGGAATCTGTGACGAGGGTCCAATGACATCCAGCGAAGCGCTCTTCGATGAGGCCAGGAAATTCATCCCCGGGGGCGTCAATTCGCCCGTGAGGGCGTTCGGGTCTGTCGGCGGTACCCCGGTCTTTGTAAACCACGCCCGCGGCGCCTATCTCTACGCCGAGGAGGGCCGCCGATATGTGGATTACGTGGGTTCCTGGGGCCCGATGATCCTCGGCCACGCACACCCTGCGGTGATCGATGCAGTCAAGGACGCCGCCGATCGTGGCCTCAGTTACGGAGCGCCGACGGCCGTGGAGACTGCCCTGGCCCGGAAGGTCTGCTCACTGGTGCCCTCCATCGAAAAGGTCCGTTTTGTCAGCTCCGGCACCGAAGCCACAATGAGCGCGATCCGGCTCGCCCGTGGCTTTACCGGCCGCGACAAGATCGTCAAGTTCGAAGGCTGTTACCACGGCCACTCGGATTCCCTCCTCGTCAAGGCCGGCTCGGGCGCATTGACCCTCGGCGTCCCCACCTCCCCTGGCGTGCCGGCCTCGGTCGCCGAACACACCATCACCCTCACCTTCAACGATCTGGACCAGGTTGAGCAGGCGTTCGAGAGCGCCGGCGACCAGATAGCATGCATCATCGTCGAACCCGTCGCAGGTAACATGAATATGATCCTGCCGGAGGAGGGATTCCTGGAAGGCCTGCGGGAAGTCTGCGACCGGTGCGGCAGTCTGCTGATTTTCGACGAGGTCATGACCGGCTTCCGGGTCGCCATCGGAGGCGCCCAGTCTGTATATGGCGTTCGGCCTGATCTCACCACCCTGGGCAAGGTGATCGGTGGCGGCATGCCGGTAGGGGCGTTCGGCGGCCGCGCCGAGATCATGGACCATATCGCTCCGACAGGCCCCGTCTACCAGGCCGGCACGCTCTCCGGCAACCCGATCGCCATGTCCGCCGGGCTACGGACGCTGGATCTCGTCGGCGAGGCCGGGTTTTACGAGCGGCTTGGCGAGGCCACGACGAAGCTGGCCAGGGGCCTGCAGTCTGCCGCAGACCAGGCCGGGGTACCGTTCCATGTCTGTCACCTCGGCGGCATGTTCGGATTCTTCTTCACCGAAGATTCGCCGGTCCGGCGTTACAGCCAGGTGATGGCGTGCGATGCCGGCCGGTTCAGGCAGTTTTTCCACGGCATGCTTGACGCGGGCGTCTACATGGCGCCGTCCGCCTTCGAGGCCGGCTTCGTCTCTATCATGCATTCCGACGAAGACATCGCGGACACGGTCTCGGCGGCGGCCCGCGTGATGGGCGGCTTCGGCGACTGATCTCAACCCAGGGGATCGATGGCGCGACGGGACAGCGCCGCGGAGTAGACGGCGAGCGCGTCAGCGCCGAAGCAGCAGAACCAGACCTCCGTCGGAACCTTGGCGTCGCTGGGCGCGGTCACCTGATCAAGGGCGACCTCCACAGCAAGCTCCATGGGATACCGGTAGGCTCCACAGCTGATAGCCGGAAAGGCAATGGATCCGGCGCCCAGGTCCGCTGCGATCTCCATGCAGCGGCGGTAACAGCTCGCCAGCTGCCCGGGCTCCCCCGAATCTCCACCCTGCCAGACAGGGCCCACCGTATGGATCACCCAGCGTGCCGGCAGCCGAAAGCCGGGAGTCGCCTTGGCCTCGCCCACCGGACAACCGTTCAGGGGCCGGCAGGCCTCTCTCAGCTGGGGGCCCGCAGCGTCGTGGATCGCCCCGTCGACGCCGCCGCCGCCAAGCAGCGTGCGGTTGGCCGCGTTGACGATGGCGTCCACATCGAGAGCGGTGATATCAGCCGCCGTGAGGCCAATGCGCCGGCTCATCCGGCGTCGATCTCTTGCAGCAATCGGCACAGCCGCGAGGCGAGCTTCGGCTGCACCAGGTAGCCGAACACCTTGTGGGGGTTCGGTGTCCCGTCCGGCTCCCGGTACGGATTGAACAACTCACGATAATCGCGCAGGTCGGCGGGGCGAAGATGGGGCAGATCGCGGAGCATGCCGTCGAAGAACTCCGTCTTCATATCGAGCCCGTGACAGACGAAATCGCCGAGAGCGGAATAATTCTCCCAACGTCGGACATTGGTCATCCAGGCGCGGCGACGGCGCGATTTTGTAGGCGCGTCACGCTCGGCCAGACACCGGCCGCTGAGCATGACTCCCTGGATGGTCCTGTCCGCCAGCGGCGCCCCCATGGTGACCAGCAGATCGACCGTGCCACGGCGATAAGCCTGGAATTCGGGTTCGGTGCGGTGAGAGAAGCGCCACAGGGTGTCGTAGGCTACGGCCGCACCAAGTGAGTGGGACAGGACGATCACCCGCTGCCCCGCATCCCAGCACTCCCGCAGGCGATCCTCCAGCGGCCGGCGTATCCGGTCCGCGATGGTGCTGTCGGTGTGGTAGCGCTCAAGCTCCCAACGGTGTTGCCCGAACGTTTCCGGGCCCATACTGATGGTGGCGCGCATGGCGTCGATCACGTCCCGGCCAAATCTGCGGACCCGCTCCCGGGTCCACCCTTCCCCAGGAGTATGCATATGCGCCCCGTGCTTGCGGCGCACGGCGATGACCTCCTCCATCGACCGCCGCATCCGCCTGACGCTCTCTGGCGGGTCCGGCAGATGATCGGGAATTGCGTCCGCCCAGTAGGCCGACATCAGCAGGGCCGGGTCGTCACGGACACGAGACCCGAATCGCCCCGCCTCCATCAACAGGTTGGCGACCAGCGCCTGCCGCCACAGATCAAACCACACCGGCTCGGCGGGCTTCCCGGCCATCCCGTGAACGAGCAGTATCCGCACCCGATCCGATAATGGCGATGTCGTCATCATTCCCTTGCCCTCTCGCAATTCCAGCAGACTTCGAAGCGGGGGCCGTTGCGCTCGCCGCATTGCGCGCAACACCAGTCCGGATCCGCCGAAGGCCGATTGCGGTCTGCCTCGTAGCCCTGCAACATGCGCTCGGCCTCGGCCTGACGCGCCACCGGAACCAGCACGCGGACCTCGCATACTTTGGGCACGCCGCTGTAAGCGCCGACGAGCCCTTCTCCAGTCAGCTGGGCCGGTATGCCCGCATTGAGGAGGAGTCCCCGGATAAGGTTGGCCTCGATGGGATCCTGGAGGCGGTACACACATACCAGTCTGGAGGGCTCAGACATTATCGTCTGCTCTCCTGGCGGCAGCACCGTCCCACCAGCCGGCTCGGCTCCCGGCGGCATCATCTTCCGGCCCGCGATTCATAGCCGGACGTTCTGGACCACGGGCAACAGCACTTCGAGGCGTCTGAGGGGGTCGCCGAGCTCCAGGCACATCTGCTTCTGCTCGAGGCTCAGGGGCAGGATCTCGGCCAGCCTCCAACCGACCCAGCTTGCATCTCCGTACCGCTTCTCTACGTACCTGTACTGGGCCTCCAGCCCGCTCATCGCATTCTGCAACAGGGCCAGCATGGGCTGGAATTGTTCCGGCAACTCGACTTCCGGTTCCGCCTCAAGGAAATCCACTTGCCCGAGATTGAGACCGTCCGCCTGTTGCCGGATGGACCGCAGCAGGAATTTCGCCTGCCCCAGGGCGGTGATGCCCAACAGGCCATCGTCGAACTGATACCAGTCGATGATGCGCGCCAGCGTGCCGACCTGGTGTACCTCGGCAGTTCCTTCCCCCGCTCCATCCCGCAAGGCCAGCACGCCGAAACCCGTATCCGATTTCAGGCACCGACGGATCATGTCCAGGTAGCGCGTCTCGAATATCCTGAGCGGAAGTGGACCGTCCGGGAAGAGCACGGTCTTCAGGGGGAAAAGGGGGATCTCTGCCTTGATGTCCGTCACGGTGTCCCTACAGCGCCTCCGTCCCGGAGCCGCCCCAGGCCGGGAGCAGCGTCTGCCCGATGCGGAGATGGTCCATGATACGGGCGACGATAAAGTCCACCAGATCCGCCACCGTCTCCGGCCGGTGGTAGAACCCGGGCGATGCCGGCATGATCACCGCGCCCGACCTGGCGAGCCGGAGCATGTTCTCCAGATGGATAGCCGAGAACGGCGTCTCGCGGACCACCAGCAGCAGTTGTCGCCGCTCCTTCAGTACGACGTCGGCCGCGCGCTCGATCAGGGAGCGACTTGCCCCAGTGGCCACTGCGGACACCGTTGCCGTCGTGCAGGGGCAAACGACCATGGCGTCAGGGACGGCCGAGCCGCTGGCCACCGGTGCGGTCCATTCGTCGCGCCCGTACACGGAGAGACGGCCCTCTCCCTGCGGAAACATCTCGACCAGCGCTCGCCGGAGGTCCGCGGTCCTGGCCGGTAGTGCCAGATCCGTCTCGGTACCGATGACGACCTGGGCCGGCTTCGAAACCATCAGCGAGACCCGGCATGGGGACGCCAGCAGGCACTCCAGCAGCCTGACGCCGTACTGGATTCCCGATGCGCCGGTCCACGCCAGCGCGATGTGCGGTTCCGTTGCCTGTGTGCCGATCTTCACGATCCGGTGTTCCGGCCGAGGGCTTCTAGGAGGCGAGTGTGTATGCCACCGAATGCGCCGTTGCTCATGATCACCACATCATCCCCGCTGCGCAATTCCGAGACAAGGCGTCGCACGAGGTCACCGACATCGTCGCATACAATCGTCGCCGGTTTAATTTCAGATGCCACGGAATCGATGTCCCAGGACAGATCGGGCGGCTCGAACAGGTAGACCGCATCCGCCGACTGGAAGGCCCGTCGTAACTCGTCTCGATGGACACCCATCCGCATGGTGTTGGAACGGGGTTCGAAGACGGCGACCAGCCGGCCCTCCCTCGGGAGTCCGGCAGCCCCCTCGAGAGTAGCCCTGATCTCGGAAGGGTGATGAGCGAAATCATCGAAGACCGTGATGCCGCGCTCCCTTCCCCGGTTCTCCATCCTGCGCGCCACCCCCTTGTACCGCCCCAGCGCGTCGGCACCCGAGCCCGGCGGCACGCCGGCGTGCCGGGCCGCCAGCAGGGCCGCCAGCGCATTCTGCTGGTTGTAGGCACCGGGAAGTTCCCAGTCCACCGCAACAGCCCGGTCGCCGTCTGTCACGACTTCGAAGCCGCATCCCTGTCCTGCGTTGCGGGCGCGCCATTGGCCCTCCCGGTCCGCCGGGGAGAACGTCTCGATAGCGGTCCAGCAGCCACGTTCCAGGACCTCTCGCAGGTTAGCATCCGCCGCGTTGACGATGATGCGACCGGATCCGGGGACTGTCCGGATCAGGTGGTGGAACTGGACTTTGATGGCCTCGAGGTCGGCAAAGATGTCCGCGTGGTCGTACTCCAGGTTGTTGAGGACCAGCGTCCGCGGCCGGTAGTGAACGAACTTCGAGCGCTTGTCGAAGAAAGCCGTGTCGTACTCGTCAGCCTCCACAACGAAGAAGGGCCCGGCCCCCAGGCGCGCCGACCGCCCGAAGTTCCCGGGCACGCCGCCGATGAGGAAACCGGGATTCAGTCCGGCGTCATCGAGGATCCACGCCAGCATGCTGGCCGTGCTGGTCTTGCCGTGGGTGCCGGCCACCGCCAGTACCCACCGCTCGTCGAGCACGTGCCGGGCAAGCCACTCGGGGCCGGATGTGTAGGGCAGGCCCGCGTCGAGCATGGCCTCCACCACCGGCATGCCCCGGGTCATCACGTTGCCTACCACGACGCAGTCGGGCGGTTCGTCAAGCTGGGCGGACTCGTACCCCTCCGTCACTTCGATACCGAGGGAGGCGAGCTGGGTGCTCATGGGCGGATAGACCCCACGATCGGACCCGGTCACGCGGTGACCGGCGGCGCGCGCCAAGGCGGCGATCCCTCCCATGAACGTACCGCAGATGCCGAGGATGTGGACGTGCATTCAGGCCTCCGGCGGAAACAGGGCGGCGAAGGTCGCCAGGTTGAGTACGAAGTAAGTGACACCGATGATCAGGCCACCCACGAAGGGGATACCCAGGGCCCGGTGGACAATATGGCCGGTGACGCTGATCGACCACAGGACCACGAAATAGATGCCCAGCGCGGGGACGGCCACGCCCGGACGGTCTGTGACCTCCAGCAGTCTCAGCCATGCCGTAAACGGTAGCGCGGCGAGAGACAGCAGCGCACCGGTGCCAAGGAGTGCGGTCATGGTCTGAAGAAGACGCTGACGTTTCCCGTAAAACACGACGATAGCGCCGAAAAAGGTAACGGTGAGGCCGAGATCGACCGCGAGCTGGAGCAATGCGTCGCCGGCGGCGTCCGCATAGAAGGCCACCGATGCGGCCCCCGATACCAGATACAGGGCAGTCGCGAGGCCGAGAAGGAATCGCGACGGCGGAAGGTCCTCGGGGCCTATTTTCAAGGTGGCGATCTTCAGGAACGCGCGCAGCAGCTCGGTCATCGGGGACGTCACGTCATTTGCGTGTCCGCATCATACCCGCAGCAGGGAAAGTGGGCATGCGCCGCCCGGCGATTGCGGGATAATGCGCCGATGCCGGTCATAAACCTCATAGACAACGAACACGACCTCGGGATCCTGGTCGGCGCCCTGGCAGGCGCGCCGCTTATTGCGGTGGACACGGAATTCGTCCGGGAACGCACCTACTTTCCCAAGCCCTGCCTGCTGCAACTGGGATGGGATGAGGAGGTCGCATGCGTGGATCTCATGACCCTGGGCGGCGTCGGGTCGCTGGCAGACATCCTGTTCGGCGGCGAGACTACCAAGGTCTTCCACGCCGCCCGACAGGACATGGAGCTGTTTTACGCCATGTGCGGCAGGGTGCCGGCCCCGATCTACGACACCCAGATCGCCGGTGGTGTGCTCGGCTTCCCCGATCAGTCGGGTTACGGCCCGCTGGTGGAGGAGATCCTCGGCGTCAGACTCGAAAAGGGCCATGCCCGCACCGACTGGGCGAGACGCCCGCTGAGCGACGAACAGCTCCGCTACGCCATCGACGATGTCCGCTATCTCCTGCCCATGAGGGAGGAGCTGGAACACCGCCTGGCGAACCTGGGTCGTCAGGAGTGGGCCGCGGAACTGTACCGGGAATTGACGGATCCGGCCCTCTATGCACCCGATCCGTCAGGTGCGTGGCGGCGCGTCAAGAACTGGCGCCAGCTCGAAGGCGCGGAGCTTGCCCGGCTGCAGGCCCTGGCCCGCTGGCGGGAGGAGCAGGCGGTAGAAAGGGACCGGCCGAGGAGGTGGATCCTGGATGACAATGCCCTGATGGAACTCGCCCGACGCAATCCCGCCGACGAGAGGGCCGTCGCCCTGGCCGGCATCCCGCCGGCGGTGGCCAGACGCCAGGGCCGGACGATTGCGGCCAGGCTTGCCGCCCTTCCGCCGGACGCGGAGCCCCGCGACGTCCCGCCGGACACACGGCTGCCAAGGGAGGAGGCCAGACTCGCGTCCCGGCTAGGCCGCATTGTGGACGAGACCGCGGAGAAGGCGCGGGTGGCGCCGGCGATCCTGGCCACGCGGGCCGAACTGAAGGCCATGGTCGCTGGACAACGCGACCTCAGGGTCCTGCGGGGCTGGCGGCGGGAACTGGTCGGGGACCGCTTGCTGGGTCTGATCGAGGACGAGGCCGGATCAGGCGCCGGGCAATGACGGGACGACGGCCGCCACCAGGCGCTCGTACACAGATTCGATCTCGCCCTCGGCAGGGACGACCTTGAGCTTGTTCCTGCCCTCATAGAATTCCACCAGCGGGGACGTCTGCGCCTCGTACACCCGCAGTCTCTGACTGATGGTCTCTTCATTGTCGTCGGCCCGATGCACCAGTTCGCCGCCGCAAGCATCGCACAGGCCCTCCTTCCCGGGCGGGAAGAAGTGGATATTGAATACCCGACCGCAAGCCTTGCAGGTCCTGCGACCGGTCAAGCGCTTCAACAGCACATCGAAATCCACGTCCATCAGAACGGCGGCGTCCAGCGGGGTCCCGAGTTCCTCCAGCAGTACGTCGAGGGACTGGGCCTGGGCGATATTGCGGGGGAAGCCGTCGAGGATGAACCCGGCCGCGGCATCGGGTTTCCCCAGTCGCTCCCGGATCATGCCGAGGACGATGTCGTCCGAGACCAGTTCGCCTGCGTCCATGACCGCCTTGGCGCGCTGGCCCAGATCAGTCCCCTTCGCGACTGCCTCCCGGAGCAGGTCCCCGGTGGAGACCTGGGGGATATTAAACTGGGCGACCAGTTTCTGGGCCTGCGTCCCCTTGCCCGATCCCGGTGCACCAAGAAGAATAATTCTCATATCTCAACCTCGCTGGCGACCGGGAGCCGCACGGTCCCTGGCCGCATGGCCCCGCCCGAAGCCGTCAGGCTAGCCGCGCGCCGCAGCGTCGTCAAACCGAATGACCGGGGCCCGGAGGATGCGTTATCCTTCCATTAGCGACTCCGAATCCAAGGACGAGACTGCTGATGGCAAAACGGAATCTTTTCTATGCTCAGTCGGGCGGAGTCACGGCGGTGCTGAATGCCACCGCCTGCGGCGTCATCCAGACGGCCCGGGGCTACAAGGACAGGATCGGGAAGATCTACGCAGGTCACCAGGGGATCGTCGGTGCCCTGACCGAGGATCTTATCGATACCGGCAAGGAAAGCGCCGCCGCGATCGCGGCGCTCCGCCACACTCCGGGCGGAGCCTTCGGATCGGCCCGCTACAAGCTCAAGGGCCTGGACGAAAACAAGCTGGAGTACGAACGTCTGATCCGGGTGTTCGAGGCCCACGACATCGGGTATTTCGTGTACAACGGCGGCAACGACTCCATGGACACGGCCTGGAAGGTCTCCCAGATCGGCGAGCGCATGGGCTATCCGGTTACGTGCGTGGGCGTGCCGAAGACCGTCGATAACGATCTGGCGGTCACGGACAATTGCCCGGGCTTCGGGTCCGTCGCCAAGTACATCGCCACCTCCACCCGGGAGGCCGCTATCGACGTCCTGTCGATGAAGCAGACCAAGGTGTTCATCATGGAGGTGATGGGTCGCCATGCCGGCTGGATCGCGGCAGCAGGCGGCCTCGCGGGACGCAAGCGGAGCGATCCACCCCATGTCATCCTTTTCCCCGAGATCCCGCTCGACGAAGTCAGGATGATCGCCCGGGTCAAGGAATGTGTGGAGCGCTATGACAACTGCGTCATTGTCGCTTCGGAAGGGCTCAAGTGGCCCAGCGGCCAGTTCGTGTCCGATGCCGGCAAGAAGGACGCCTTCGGCCACGTCCAGCTGGGTGGAGTGGCCCCGGTGCTGGCCAACATCATCCAGCACCGGCTTGGCTACAAGTATCACTATGCCGTGGTGGACTACCTGCAGCGGTCAGCCCGGCATCTGGCCTCCAAGACCGATGTTGACCAGGCCTACGCCATGGGCAAGGCAGCAGTGGATCTCGCCATGGAGGGCAGGAATGCTGTCATGCCGGTGGTCGAGCGCGTTTCCGACAAACCCTACCGGTGGAGAGTCGGGGTCGCGGAGCTGTCGAAGGTCGCGAACAAGGAAAAGAAATTACCCCGGAAATACATCAGCCGGGACGGCTTCCACATCACCGAGGCTTGCCGCAGGTATCTTGAGCCGCTCATCCAGGGCGAGGATTTCCCGCCCTTCCACGAAGGACTGCCGAATTACGTGCACCTGAAAAAGGTGCGGGTGCGCAAGCGCCTGCGCAAACCGTTCAAGGTAGACGCCTGAGGCCGACGGCGCGCCGACCTCAATCCACCTCGAAAGCTTCGGAGACGAGGCAAGGAAACAGAAGAGGGGGGCTTGCCCCCTCCCTGCAATATAACTGCCGCCCCGGGGATCTACAGCAGCGGCGCGATGACCAGGCTGACGATGGCCATCACGTTGATGAGGATGTTCATCGACGGCCCGGATGTATCCTTGAAGGGGTCGCCGACCGTGTCGCCCACGACCGCAGCCTTGTGAGTATCGGATCCCTTGCCCCCGTGATGGCCCTTCTCGATGTACTTCTTGGCGTTGTCCCAGGCACCACCGGCATTGGCCATGGTCAGCGCCAGCAACACGCATCCCAGCAAAGCGCCGCCGAGCATGCCACCCAGGGATTTCGGTCCCAGGCCGAAACCGATAAATACCGGCGCCAGAACCGCCAGTAGACCCGGCGGCAGCATCCGCACCAGGGCCGCTCGGGTGGCGATGTCCACGCAGCGGACCGTGTCCGGCTCGGCCTTGCCCTCCAGCAGACCCGGGATCTCCTTAAATTGCCGACGGATCTCCTTGATCATGTCGAAGGCGGCGGTGCCCACCGCGCTCATTGTCAGAGCGGCCACCAGGAAGGGGAAGATGGCGCCGATAAACATGCCGATGAGCACGTCCGGATCGGAGATCTCAAGACGGAAATCCGGGTTGTGATGGCGGATGACCTCGATGTAGGCGGTGATGATAGCCAGGGCCGCTAGGGCCGCGGCGCCGATCGCAAACCCTTTGCCGATTGCTGCCGTGGTGTTGCCGACCTCGTCCAGGGAGTCGGTGATCTTGCGCGTCTCCTTGCCCAGGCCCGCCATTTCGGCGATGCCGCCGGCGTTATCCGCCACCGGACCATAGGCGTCGATGGCCATGGTCATACCCACAGTAGCCAACATGCCGACGGCCGCGATGCCCACGCCATAGAGGCTTGCGAACTCGTTGGCGAAATAGATGATGGTCACGATAGCGAGCACGGGGATCACCACCGACTGCATGCCCGTCGACAAACCGGCGATGATGACCGTCGCCGGGCCGGTCTCGCCCTCCCTTGCGATCTTCCGCACCGGGGGCCCACCGGTGTAGTACTCGGTGACCAGCCCGATGACGATGCCGCCGATGGCACCGGCGAGGACAGACGTCCAGACGCCACTGGAGATGCCCAGGCTCTTGATGACGAACCAGGCGGCCAGGATGAACAGCACCGCGGCGCCGATGGTCCCGACTCTCAGGGCTCTCTCGGGTGCCATGGTAGAGGCCATGCGGACCATGAGGATACCCAGTACGGAACAGACCAGCCCTGTGGACGCCAGTAACAGGGGCAGCCCCATCAGGCTCGCGCGCAGCGCTTCGCCCATCAGATCTCCACCCAGCCTCTGATTCATCAGCTCCACCCCGAACGTCGAGGCGATGGCGATAGAGGCAATCATGGCGCCGCAGTAGGACTCGAAGATATCGGACCCCATGCCGGCGACGTCGCCGACGTTGTCGCCCACGTTGTCGGCGATCACGCCGGGGTTGCGCGGATCGTCCTCGGGGATGCCCGCTTCGATCTTGCCGACCAGGTCGGCGCCGACGTCGGCGCTCTTGGTGAAGATGCCGCCGCCGACACGGGAGAACAGGGCCACCAGAGAGGCACCCATGCCGAAACCGTGGATGGTCTCCGCCGTATGCGGATCGCCTCCATACAGGATGTAGAGGAAGCCGAGACCCACCAGGCCCATGGAGGCGACCGTGAGACCCATCACCGAACCCCCGTAAAAAGCGACCGACAACGCGGTGCCCGCCCCTTTTTCGTGGGCAGCAACCGTAGTCCTGACGTTGGCCCGGGTAGCGGTGTACATGCCGATGAAGCCGGCAAGCGAGGACGTCATCGCGCCGACGAAAAACGCCATGGCGGTGTCCCAACCCAGATCCGAGAATCCGAGGGCCAGGATGACCAGTGCGGCGACGGCCCACATCAGCAGGTATTCGCGGCGCATGAAGGCCATCGCGCCGGTCTGGATCTTGACCGCGATATCGGCAACCTTGCCCTCGCCAGCGGGATAGCTGGCGACTATCCGGTAGACGACGAAAGCCGCGACCAGACCCAGACCGCCCATCAGGAGCGGAAGGTAATTGATGCTCATGGGTTCTCCCTTTGTTCTTCGGCCCGCTCGGCGGTGGGCTCCGTCATCGAATCCGGTGTGTCCCAGCTCTCGCCGGCAAAGACGCCAGCACAGATCGGGCCGGGAATTATAGCGGCATTTGGATCCGCCCGCAGAGGGGAATCAGTGCGTGGACAGCGGCGCGGGACGGCCGACCGCATACCCCTGGGCGAAGTCGACGCCCATGCCCCTTACCCTCTCGAACACCGTGTCGCTCTCCACGTGTTCGGCGATGACTCTGATGTCCATGGTCCTGGCCAGACTGATCATCGCGGTCACCATCGCCTCGTTCACATGGTCATCGGCCAGGCCGCGGATGATGGCGCCATCGATCTTCAGATAGTCCATCGCCAGACCCCGGAGACTGGAGAACGCTCCCAGGCCGCTGCCGAAATCGTCTACGGCGAACTGGCAACCCATGCCGTGGAGCACGGCGATGAACCGGGACGCCATGGCGAGATTGGCGGTGACGGAGGACTCGCGGACCTCGAAGCATATCTGCTCCGGCGCGATGCCCGAGCGGTCGAGACAGTCCACGACGAAATCGAGGAACTGGGGATCCCCCAGGGTCTGGCCCGACAGGTTGATCGTGCAGCTGCGATGATCCGGGAGCTTGAGAGCGCCGCTGCCGACGGCGCTGAACGCAGTCTGCAGTACCCACCGGTCCACATTCGGCATCAGGTGGTAACGTTCGGCCGCCTGCATGAACTCCGCCGGGCTGACCGCAACATTGTCTTCTCCACGCATGCGAAGGAGGACCTCGTAGGCGGGCCCGGTATCCACGCGGCCGACCATCGAGACGATAGGCTGCAGGAAAAGCTCGAAAGCGTCCTCCTTCAGCGCCTTCTGTATCCGCTGCAGCCAGAGTATCTCTCCTCTCTGGCGGGCCACGGCCTCATCGCGGGCCGAATAGACGTGCACCCGGCCCCTGCCCTTCTGCTTGGCCACATAACAGGCGGAGTCCGCCGCCCCGAGGAGTTCCTCGGTGGATCCGGACTCATGGCCGATCTCTACCAGGCCGATGCTTACGCCGACAGTGAAGATTCGATCCCGCCAGACGAATCGATAGTCACGGATCGCCGCGCAGACGTCGTCGGCGATCTGTCTCGCCTTCTCCAGCGGGCAGCCCGCCAGAAGCATGCCGAATTCGTCGCCCCCGATCCTCGCCACCGAGTCGGAGTCACGCACCTGGCCCCGTATCAGCCCGGCCAGTTCCCGAAGGAGATTGTCGCCCGCCATGTGTCCGCAGCTGTCATTGACCACCTTGAACCGGTCCAGATCCAGATAGCAGAGGACGTGGCCACCCGATCCGGACCGGGCGCTGGCAGTCGCGTCCTCCAGCCGGCGTTCGAATTCGCGGCGATTGGCCAGGCCCGTAAGCGGATCGTGACTCGCCTGATAGGACATCTGGCGCGCGAGGCCCCGTATTTCGGCAACGTCGTGGAGCAACACGACGGAACCGAGAAAATCCCGTCCGGCCGACCGTATCGGGGACGCGCTCAGTTCGATGGAGTGCTCCTCTCCGGTGGCGGAGGCCACGAGGAGGGAGCGTCGCCCCAGGTCGATCCTGGCTCCTTCCTCCAGGCTGCGAGCCACCGGATCGCCCAGGGGCCGGCGATCGGCCTCGTCCACGAGGCTGACCAGCTCGTTCAGGAGCCTGCCGGTCGCCATGTCCCGGCGGCAGGCGATGATCCTCTCGGCTGCGGTATTCACGTAGTCGATACGGCCATCCACGTCGGTGGTGATGATGCCTTCCCCGACAGCGTCGAGGGTCCGCCTCGCCAGGCTGCGCCCGGCCTCCCGCGCGGCCTCGAGCACATGCATCGGGCTCGGCCGTATCACCGAGCCGATCAACCCGCCCGGCGATCCGGCCAGACCGAAAGGCCGGATCTCCACCCAATGGGCCTGATCTTCCGGATCGAGCAGCTGGATGGTGAGTATGTCCCTCTCGGAGGCGCCGGCCGCGCGGCGGTCGAGATAGTTTTTCAGCGCATCGCGTTGTTCCGGATGGACATATTCCTCTAGCCGGGAACCGGTCAGGGTCGCCTTGGGAACCGAGAATATGCGGGCAGCCGCCCCATTGACGTAATGGATCGTCTGGTCGTGGATCAGGACCGCCGAATCAAGCGATTCGGCAAGATTCTCGAACAGTTCCTGTTCCATCATGAATGCCATCGGATGGTCCGGGCCCCGTTCCGCCGCTCGTTGCATGCGTGCCGCCTCGGACCGCTGTGCGGATATCGGTATCGCTGCCGCCTGGCCAGCAGCATCGTCGCCCGGACCCCGAGTTGCGAGGCGTCTCTTGAGATAGTAGGCCAGGAAGCCGAATGCTCCGATTCCTGCAGCGATAGTAAGGCTCTCGAGTACTGGCATACCGTCTGGCTCAGGTCTTCCGATAAATCTCCGCGCCACCGCGGATAAATTCGACGGACTTCTCCGCCATGCCCTCCCGGACCGCGTATTCGCGGATGTCCTGGCTGATCTTCATCGAGCAAAACTGTGGCCCGCACATGGAACAGAAGTGTGCGACCTTGTGCGCGTCCTTGGGCAGGGTCTCGTCGTGGAACTCCCGAGCCCGTTCCGGATCCAGACTGAGATTGAACTGATCGTCCCAGCGGAACTCGAATCGGGCTTTCGACAAAGCGTTGTCCTGGACCTGGGCCGATGGATGCCCCTTGGCCAGGTCGGATGCGTGGGCGGCTATGCGATAGGCGATGATGCCGTCGCGCACATCGTCCTTGTCGGGCAGTCCCAGGTGCTCCTTCGGCGTCACGTAGCAAAGCATGGCCGTACCGTACCAGCCGATCTGGGCGGCGCCGATGGCCGAAGTGATGTGGTCGTAGGCGGGCGCGATGTCCGTCACCAGGGGGCCCAGGGTGTAGAAAGGCGCCTCCATACAGTCCGAGAGTTCCTTCTCCATGTTCTCGCGCACGAGTTGCATGGGCACATGACCCGGACCTTCGATCATTACCTGCACATCGTGTTCCCACGCAATCCGGGTCAGTTCCCCAAGCGTCTCCAGCTCCGCGAACTGAGCCTGATCGTTGGCGTCCGCGATGCAGCCAGGGCGCAGCCCGTCCCCGAGCGAGAACGCCACGTCGTAGGCCTTCATGATCTCGCAGATATCCGCGAACCGGGTGTAAAGAAAGTTTTCCTCGTGATGCGCCAGGCACCACTTGGCCATGATCGACCCGCCGCGAGAGACGATGCCGGTGACGCGGTCCGCGGTCAGGGGCACGAATGGCAGCCGGACGCCCGCGTGGATAGTAAAGTAATCCACCCCCTGTTCCGCCTGCTCTACGAGCGTGTCCCGGAACAGGTCCCAGGTGAGATCCTCGGCTCTGCCCCCGACTTTTTCCAAGGCCTGGTAGATAGGGACTGTTCCCACGGGTACCGGTGCGTTCCGGACGATCCACTCGCGGGTCTCGTGGATGTTCTTGCCGGTGGAAAGGTCCATGATCGTGTCTGCGCCCCAGCGGGTGGCCCAGACCATCTTTTCCACCTCTTCGGCGATGGACGAGGTCACTGCCGAGTTGCCGATATTGGCGTTTATCTTCACCCGGAAATTCCGGCCGATGATCATCGGCTCGGTCTCCGGATGGTTCACGTTGGCCGGGATGATGGCACGTCCCGCGGCGACCTCCTGTCGGACGAATTCGGGCGTCACCTCTTCAGGCAACCTGGCGCCGAAACCGACGCCGGTGTGCCGCCTCAACAGTCCCGCCTCCGCATATCGCTGCTTCAATTCCGCCAGCCGGGCATCCTCCCGAATGGCCACGTACTCCATCTCCGGGGTGACGATTCCGCGCCGCGCGTAATGCATCTGGGTGACGTTGGCGCCGGAGCGGGCTCTGCGTGGCACGGGTAGCGCCGGGAAGCGGAATCCGTCCAGGCGGTCGTCGGCCAGTCTCTCGCGGGCGTATCGGGCCGTGTGGTCGGTAAGGATCTCCGTGTCGGCCCGCTCCTCGATCCATGGGCTGCGCAGACCCGGAAGCCCGGCACAGAGGTCTATGGCGGCGTCTGGGTCGGTATAGGGCCCCGAGGTGTCGTAGAGCGAGATTTCGGGATTGACGATACCGCCGTTCTCGGAGGGCGTGCGCGCCTGTCTGACCTCCCGCATGGCCACCCGCATGTCGGGTCTGGTCCCTGGCACATGGACCTTGGTCGAATTGGCGAACGGCCTGGTCACCTCTTCACTGAGGCGTGCAGTTTCTTCGAACAGGTCCTTGGGATCAGCGCTCATGCATACCTCTCAGCGGCCTCGCGGGAAGACCCAGGCAATCTAAGAAGGGTGCCATCGCCCGCCGGTCGCCGATAACGGAGATCGAATGCCATCAAGCAAGCTTAGCTCAATCCGGCCATGGCCCGTACCACCATTCACCATAATGTCGGCAGTCCGTCTTGTCACTCGCGGAGCCAGCCCTTACAGTCTGCGGCCTCGGGCGACGCCCAGCCACCCACCCGACCGGAGACCCTCATGCAACCCGAAGTCGCACGCGAGCAGATGATCAGCCAACAGCTTCGTGCCTGGCATGTCCTCGACGGGCGGGTGTTGAAGACGATGGCGGAGGTCCGGCGGGAAGAATTCCTCCCGGCTGCATACCGGGGACTCGCCTTCGCCGACGCCCCCACGCCCATCGGGCACGGCCAGATCATGCTCCCACCAAAGATCCAGGGGAGACTGCTGCAGGCGCTCGCGCTGACTGCCGACGAAATCGTGCTCGATGTGGGCACCGGCACCGGCTTCCTTGCGGCCTGCATGGCCAGACTGGCCGCGAGGGTCGCCAGCATCGATATTCACGCCGAACTGGTCAGCGAGGCAGCAACGCGGCTGTCGGGATCAGGCATACGCAACGTCAGTACCATTGTCGTGGACGCCATGACCTACGATCCTGCGGGACAGTTCGACGCCATAGCGGTGACCGCGGCACTGCCTGTCTATCAGGCCCGCTTCGAGGAGATGCTCGCCCCCGGGGGCAGGCTATTCGTGGTGGTGGGCGTGCCGCCGATCCGCGAGGCGTGGCTCGTCACCCGCGACCGGGACGGTTTCCGTCGGGAGGTGCTGTTCGAAACGGAGGTGCCGTCCATGATCAACGCCCCGCTCCCTGAAACCTTCGTTTTCTGAGGTGGAGGAGCCCGCATGATCCGCGAGATTGGCCCCACCGAGTTGACCGGCATGTTGAACTCGTCGCCGGAGCCTGTGCTGCTGGACGTCCGGGAGCCCTGGGAGCTTTCCCTGGCGTCTTTGCCCGGGGTCCTCAACATCCCCATGGCGCAGATTCCGGACCGGCTGGACGAACTCTGCCGGGACCAGGACGTCGTGGTCATCTGTCATCATGGCTCGAGAAGCCTTCAGGTCGCCGCATTCCTGAAACAGAACGGATTCGACTGTGTCATTAATCTTGCCGGCGGAATCGACGCCTGGTCGCGGGAAGTGGATCCGGCGGTGCCCATATACTGAGCCTGTTCCGGCCGGAAACGCGGCCGGGTATAGCTTGCAGATTACCGATATGGTGATATAGTTAACTAAAACACTATCTCTGTCCGGACCCCAAGGGGAGAACCGAGAATGAACAGACTGACGGGCTCGATCGCCCTGGCCGTCACGCTCTTGACCTGGCAAACGGCGTTGGCCGTTGACCTGCTGGAAATCTACGAGGACGCAGTGACCGCTGATCCCACGGTCAGGGAGGCGGCGGCAAATCGCCTTGCCACCCTCCAGTCCAAGCCACAGGCCCTGTCGGCCCTGCTGCCCCAGATTACGGGGCAGTACACCTACAGCAAATCCTGGGTCTCGGGGCAGAACACGTTCTCCCAGGCCCTGGATACGAGCGAACCGCCCGACGGCATTCCCGATACCGTGGTGCCGATCGAGTCCAACTTCAGCCAGGAGACCGATCCGCGGAAGTTCTGGCAGTTGCAGCTCACCCAGACCCTGTTCCGCTGGGACCAGTGGATCACCCTCAAGCAGGCGGACAAACAGGTCGCCCAGGCCGAGGCGCAGTATCGCGCCGCTCAACAGGACCTGATGCTTCGGGTGTCTCAACGATATTTCGATGTCCTCGCCGCGAAGGCGACGCTCGAAGCCGGCGAGGCGGCCAAGGATTCCATCGGGCGGCAGCTCGAGCAGGCCGAGAAACGCTTCGAAGTGGGGCTGATCGCCATCACTGACGTGCAGGAGGCGCAAGCCTCCTACGACTCGGCGGTGGCGAGCGTTATCGAGGGGAAGCGCACGCTGGCCACGGCGGGCGAGTTTATGCGCGAGATCACCGGTCAATATTACGAAAGCCTGGCCGACGCCGGGCCGGACGTCCCTCTGATCTCGCCGAATCCCAACGACGTAGACCAGTGGGTCAAGACTGCACTGGAACAGAACATGACCGTGGAGGCGAGCCGGCTGGCGGCGCAGATAGCCAGGGACGAGATCAGCGCCAGGAAAAGCGGTCACATGCCCACGATCGATCTGTTCGCCCAGCGCTCCAACGACGACCAGTCCACCAATCGCGATGACAAGGGCACCCTCAACGGCCAACCGATCGGCCACCTGCCGGCGGACAGCGACATCTGGGCCGATGCCGTCGGCGTGCAGCTGAATGTCCCGATCTTCAGCGGCGGATCCGTCCGCTCCCAAGTCAAGGAAGCCGGTTTCCAGTACCGCGCCGCCCAGGAGCAGTTGGAACGTTCTGCCCGACAGACCGAGCGGGAAGTGCGCGACTCATTCCTGTCGGTCAACTCGGAGATCGCCCGCGTCGAGGCGCTCGCCAAGTCGGTGGAGTCGAACCAGACTGCGCTCCGGGCGACCGAGGCGGGCTTCGAAGTCGGCACGCGCACAACGGTCGACGTCCTGGACGCGCGTCGGAACCTGTTCGAGGCCGAGCGGGACTATGCGCGCAGCCGGTATACCTATGTCGTCAACGCCCTGCGCCTCAAGCAGGCCGCCGGCACTCTCGCCGAGAACGATATCCAGGAAGTCAACGGCTGGCTGTCGGAGTAAGCGAGCGGCCGAGGATTGACGGGCCAGGCTCAGGCTGCCGCTGAGCCCCCGGCAGGCGTTTCGCCGGCGCTGTCCATCAGCGGGATCACCAGCGTCATCAGGCGGTCCAGGGCGCCCCGGTTCTGGTCGAGGACCTGGCGTCCGGCCAGCCCGTTCTGGCGACTGAGCTCCGGCGAGGCGAGACAGCCCGACAGCGCCTCCAGCAGGCCGGTCGAATCCCGTACTACCCGCACCGCGCCGGCGTTTCTGAGCATATCGGCGATGTCCTCGGCGTTGAAATTGTGCGGGCCGGTGATGATGGGCAACGCCATGGCGGCCGGTTCCAGCAGGTTGTGTCCCCCGATCGGCACCAGGCTGCCGCCCACGAATGCGACGTCGGCCGCCGCATAGAAGAGCGGCAACTCCCCGAGGGTGTCGACCAGGAACACCGCCGTGTCTCCGGCGCATCGGCGGCCGTCGCTGCGCAGCACGCAGCTCAAGCCGAACTTCCGCACCACCTGCGCAACGCTGTCGAAACGCTGGGGATGACGGGGCACCAGGATGAGCAGGAGATCCGGGATCCGCTCCCGGAGGCGCCGGTGCACATCCAGCACAACCTCCTCTTCTCCCTCGTGGGTACTCGCCGCGACCCAGACGGGCCTCGCGCCGGCATTCTCTCTTCTGAACCGGCGTCCTGCGTCTCTGACGGACGACGGCAGCTCCACGTCGAATTTGATATTGCCCACCACGTGGGTCCGCGCGGGGCTGGCGCCGATCAATCGGAAACGCTCGGCGTCCCGGCTGCTCTGGGCGGCGAGCACGATACCGTGGGACAACGTCTCGGTGAACAGGCTGACGAATCGCCGGTACTTGCCGACCGACCGGGGCGAGACCCGCGCGTTAGCGAGCACCAGCGGCACCCGGCGACGGCCGCATTCCTCGTACAGGTTGGGCCAGATCTCCGTCTCCATGATGATCGCCAGGCGTGGCCGGAAGCGGTCGAAGAAGCGCCGCACCGCCCCCGGCATGTCGTAGGGAATGTAGCTGTGGATGACCTCGTCGCCGAAGATGTCCTGGACTCTCTGCGCACCGGTGGGAGTAACAGTGCTGATCACTACCGGCACTCCCGGGAATCTCTCTCTGAGGCGCCGCACCATCGGTGAGGCCGCGACGACCTCGCCCACGGAGACGGCGTGAATCCAGATGGATCGGCCCTCCGTGCGGCTGCGTCCGAAGCCGAAGCGCTCCTCCCATCTATCCAGGTAGTCCGGGTTTCTCAAAGCCTTCCAGATCAGGATCGGAACCACGAGCGGCGCGAGGATGTAGGAGAGGAAAAGGTAGAACCCTCTCATGGGCCGTCGCCGGAGGACCCCCGGATCCTGTCCAGGATGGCACTGGTGGAGCACCCTGCTCGGAAGGACAGGACCCTGACCTCGCCGCCGTTGGCACGGACGCAGTCACCACCGGCGATCTCCTCGGGCCGGTAGTCGCCGCCCTTCACCAGGATGTCCGGCAACACGGCGCAGATCAGCCGCGCGGGCGTGTCTTCCGCGAAGGGCACCACCCAGTCCACGGCCGCCAACCCCGATAACACCGTCATTCGATCCTCGACGCTGGTCACAGGGCGGCCGTCCCCCTTCAGTCTACGTACCGAGTCGTCGTCGTTGACCGCCACCACCAGCCGATCTCCCAGGGCCTTGGCCTCCTCGAGATAGGCGATGTGCCCGGCATGCAGGATGTCGAAGCAGCCGTTGGTCATGACGACCCGTTCACCCCTGCCCCGAGACTGCCGCACCGCCTCGATCAGCTCCGTCTCACCCATGTCACCGCGGCCGCCCTTGCCCCTTCGGTGGAGCGCCAGGCGCAGCTCGGAAGGCGTCACCGAGGCGACGCCCAGCTTCCGCACTACCAGGCTGGCCGCCAGGTTGGACAAGGCCGCAGCCGATTCCATGGGCACGCCTGCCGCCAGTCCGGCGGCGGCGACGGCGATGACCGTATCGCCGGCGCCGGTCACGTCGAAGATCTCGCGGGCTTCCGCCGGCAGGTGGTGGACGGCGCCTCCGGATCCCAGCAGGCTCATCCCCTTGCTGCTGCGGGTGATCAGCAGCCAGTTCACATCGAGACCCTGGCGCAGGGCCTGCCCCTTTTCCACCAGCGACTCCAGGTCAGGACAGGGCCCGACGACGGCCACCAGTTCCGCCAGGTTCGGTGTGATGACGGTGGCGCCCCGGTACCGCTCGAAATCGCGGCCCTTGGGATCCACCAGCACAGGTACCCCGGCCTCGCGGCAGCACCGGATCATGTCGGCGGGATCGTTCAGCGCCCCCTTCCCGTAATCGGACAGCACCACGGCCCCCACGCCAGCCAGCGCGGATCCGAACGGCTCCCCCAGGAGCCCGGCGGGGACCTCAAGGGCGTCGCCCTCGAAATCGAGGCGGATGAGCTGCTGATTGCGGCTCAGAACGCGGAGCTTGGTAACCGTTGACAGGCCGGCAAGCTGCTGCAGCCGGGCGTCGATGCCGAGGATCTCGAGAAGGCTGACGAGCCGATCCCCGGCCTCGTCGCGACCTGTCACCCCGATCAGCCGGGTAGCGATCCCGAGGCTGGCCAGGTTGACCGCCACGTTGGCTCCGCCACCGGGACGCTCCTCGACATCCCTGACCCGGACCACGGGGACCGGAGCTTCCGGCGAGATCCGCTCGGTGGGGCCGTTCCAGTAACGGTCCAGCATCACGTCGCCGACGACAAGGACGCTGGAGGTGTGAAAATCAGGGACGAGCAGGGTCATGGCCTGACTCCGGTTTTGGCGCGGATATTATCACGCGGTGAGTGGCCGACCTCCGCGGCCGGCCCGTGCAGACACGCCCCTGGGTTACACTTCCGGCCTCCGAGAAAGCTCTCGCCTGACCGCCGTGCGTGCCCGCGGATGAACACAGACGACACGCCTCTTACCCGCTTCATTGCGCCCAGATACTGGCCCGTCTGGCTCGGTCTCGGGCTGCTGCGGGCCTGCCTTTTCCTGCCGTTCCCGGTCCGGCTGGCGGTAGGACGATCCGTCGGCAGGTTATTCATGGGGCTCTCGCGCCACAGGCGACGGATCGCCCGGCGCAACCTGGAGATGTGCTTCCCCGAACTGGACCCGGCCCGGCGGGCGGATCTCCTCAGCGAGCATTTCGAATCCCTGGGCATGGCCCTGATCGAAACGGCCATGTGCTGGTGGTCCCCGGACGAGGAGGTCCGCGGCCTGGTCCGGGTCGAGGGCATCGAGCACCTGAACGAGGCCATGAGCCAGGGTCGTGGCGCCATCATGCTGACGGGCCATTTCACTACCCTGGACCTGGGCGGCCGATTTGTCACATTGCTGGCGCCAGTGGCCGCGGTCTATCGCCCCCACGGCAACAGGCTGTTCGACGAAGTCGTCAAGCGGGGTCGCGAGCGGTCGGCTCGCGAGACCATCCCGAAGCAGGATGTGCGCGGCATCGTCAATGCGCTGAAACGCAACCGGGCCGTATATTTCGCGCCGGATCAGAGCCACCGGCGCCGGCACAGCGCCGTCGTGCCCTTCTTCGGCGTCCCCGCCCCGACCAATACCGCCACATCGGCATTGGCGAAACTGAGCGGGGCGCCGGTGGTGCCTTTCTTCCCGGTCAGGCTGCCGGACGCGGCCGGTTATCGGCTGGTGATACTCCCTCCCATGGAGGACTTCCCCGGCGATTCCCCCGCCGCCGACGCGGCGAGAATCAACCGGCTGCTCGAGGCCCGGATCCGCGAGCATCCGGCCCAGTACCTGTGGGTGCACCGGCGTTTCAAGCCGGCGGAATCGGCGGCCCCGGATCCCTATGCGGAACCCTGATCGTACCCGCTGAGGAACATGTCCCAGTTGCCGGGCGCGAACTGGGTGGACGCGTTCTCCATGGAGACCTTGTTCAGGGACCTAAGCAACCGGTCCAGGTTGGACTTCTGCCAGGGGCCCGGACGGCGGACACTTCCCCGATCGAAATCCAGCAGCCAGGGGTTACTGGCGTGATCCAGCAGAAGATTGTGAGCGGTCAGGTCAGCATGACACACGCCGGCGTCATGGAACCGGCGCACGCAGACCCCCAGCCGGCGCCAGGCACGTTCCGGTAAGGCCGCCTCTGCCAGGTGGCGGGCCAGGGGGCTGGCCCCGGGGATGCGCTGGGTGACGAGATCCGCGGTGTAGGCAGCGCCGAGCCTGCGGTAGGCGGCGGCGATCGGGCGAGGCACTGGCAGGCCGAATTCGAACAGTGATTTCAACAGGCGCCACTCGCGGAAAGCGCGCGTCCGGTTCCTGCCCAGCCAGAGATAATGGTCGTCGAAAAAGTGGGCCACGAGACCGCCGCGACGATAATGGCGCAACGCCCACTCGCCGGCGCCCGTCGCGACGAAGGAGACGGTCCCCCGGCCGCCGACCAGTTCTTCTATCGGCGCCCCGCGGCAACGCCAGAAATCCGGCTCGAAGTGATCCAGGGCCCAGTCGACGGCGATGCCATCGTCAGCCAGGATGGCGCCGCCGGCGCAGGTGACGAAGCGCTCGAGCATCCTCCCGGAACCCCCCAGAATCCGCCCGGATTGGACTGTTCACGGGGTCGGAAGTCTACCACTGCGGGATTCCGGACGATCCGCCTCGTCACGACCGCCACCCACAGGTGCCCCGCCCCGGTCAGGCAGCGTCGAAGAATTCGACGGCGTCGATAACGTCTGTGACGGGTATCTCCCGCAGGCAACGGAGATGCCCCAGCGGGCATTCCCTCCGGAAGCATGGGCTGCACTCCAGGCCCAGGTACCGGACCGTGGATCGATCGGTGAGCGGGGGCGTATACGCCGGCGTGGAGGAGCCGTAGATCCCGATCACGTGGCAGCCGACGGCGGCGGCGACGTGCATCAGCCCGGAGTCGTTGGTCACCGCATGCCGGGCCCAGGCCAGCAGGTCAATGGCGTCCTCCAGTTCTGTCTGGCCACAAAGGTTTGTGGCCGCGCCACCGGCATGCCGTTCGATCTCCTGTCCCGCAGCATGGTCCCTGCCGGAGCCGAGTATCCACACCCGGTAGCCTCTGTCGGCCAGCTTGCTGGCAGCCGCGCCAAAGTACTCCAGCGGCCAGCATTTCGCCGGCCCATACTCCGCCCCCGGCATCACGGCCACTACCGGGTCCGGCCCCCCCAGGCCCAGACTCGTCATCAACCGTGACTGGTTGTCCTGATCCACCCTGAGGCGTGGAGCGGGGACCACCGGCGGCTGCGGGGCGTCGGCCGGATAGCCCAGGGCCACGTAACGTTGCGCCGTCTGGGTGAGCACGGACGAATCCATCCGGCGGACATCGTTGAGCAGAGCGAACCGCATTTCACCGACATAGCCGGTGCGGACCGGGATGCGGGCGAACCATGGGATCAGGGCCGACTTGAACGACCGCGGTAGCACGATCGCCCGCCCGTAGCCCCGTCTGGCCAGATCACGGCCGACCCGGCGGCGGACGGTCAGCCGTATCTCCCCGTGGGCGACCGGCAACTCGACAGCTTCGCTGACCTCGGGCATGCGCCGGATCAGCGGCAGGGACCACGCGGGCGCGACCACGTCTACGCGCGCTCCCTCCTGTTCCGTGAGAGCGATGAACAGGCCCTGGGCCATGACCATGTCGCCGACCCAGGACGGCCCTATCACGAGAATCCGGTCGCTCAAGAATTCACCCGTGCTCAGGTGTTGATGACGTCCAGCGTGGCTCCGACGCCCTGATCGACATCGCGAAACTGGACGGGACAGCCAGCGGACCGAAGGCGAGAGAGATCAGCGCGGGTGAAGCTCTGGTAGCGATCGGCGAGATGTTCCGGGAAGTCCACGTAGGTGATATCGCCCCGGCCGTGCCAGCCGATGACGGCACGCGCGACTTCGTTGAATGTGTGCGCCCGCCCCGTCCCCGCGTTGAAGATTCCGGATTGCCCGGGATGTTCCAGGAAATACAGGACAACCTCGACGATGTCGTCGACGAACACGAAATCCCGGCGCTGTTCCCCGGCTTCGTATCCACCCGATCCCTTGAACAGCCGGACCTCGCCGGTCTTTTTCAACTGCTCGTTGAAATGCCAGACGACGCTGGCCATGGCTCCCTTGTGCGCCTCGCCCGGACCGTAGACGTTGAAGTATCTCAGCCCCACCACCTGGCTTCCGATGTCGCCGTGGCGCCGCACGTACTGATCGAACAGCAGCTTGGAGTAGCCGTACACGTTGAGTGGCCGCTCGCAATCCGGCGTCTCGTTGAATTCAGGTCCGGCACCGTACACGGCCGCCGAGGAAGCGTAGATGAACGGGACCCGCCGCTCGGCGCACCGATGCAGCAGTTCCCTCGAGAACGCGAAGTTCTGGTCCAGCATGAATCTGCCGTCCCATTCGGTGGTCTCGGTGCAGGCCCCCTGGTGCAGAACGGCTGTCACCTGGCCCGGCAGCCCGCGCTTCGACAGCTTCTCGCCGAAGGCATCCTTGTCCTCGTAGTCTGCGATCCGGCAGTCGACCAGGTTGACGAACTTGGTGCCGTCGGTCATGTCGTCCACTACCAGGATGTCGGTGAGGCCCCGGCGATTGAGGCCCCTGATCAGATTGCCGCCGACAAAGCCGGCGCCACCGGTAACGATGATCATGTAGTCCGGACCCCGTTCTCTCCAAGGATGGACCGGTACAGCTCCAGGTAGCGCTCCGCCATGAGGGAAGCGGAGAACGCCGCGGCCGTCGACCGGCCTCTCGCACCCAGCCGGCTCCTCAGGTCCGTGTCCGCCGAGAGGGCCAGCAACGCGTTCCCCATGCCTTCGATATCGTCGACCTCGACAAGCACCCCGTTGACGCCGTCCTCGACGATCTCCGGTATCCCGCCGACCCTGGTGGCGACGACGGGCAGGCCGAAATCGAGGACGTCGAGCAGTATAGACCCCAGCCCTTCGTGTCGCGAAGGGAACAGGAAAGCGTCGAACGCGCCCAGGTAGTCGCCGACGGATTCAACCTGGCCGGCGAACACGACGTTGGTGTGACCAGCGGCCGACGATCGCAGCATCGTCTCGTCCGATCCGCCCCCCACCAGTACGAATCGCACCCCCGGGGACGCGCCCGCGAGGCGCCTGGCCACGGCCAGGATCTGGGCCTGCCCCTTGTGAGAATCATCGAGCTCCCCGACGTGCCCGACGACGAAGTTTCCACCCCAGTCGCGGCGCAGGTTGGCGGACCTCGCGGGATCGGAGGGCAGTCCGGCGACGGCGCTGGGGATCACCGTGGAAGCGACCTCGGGCCAGAGCGTCGCCACGCTCGCGCCGATCGCCCGGCTGAGGACGGCGATCGCCCGGGCGCGTCGGTACATGATCATGTTCAGCCAGTGGGCCCGAGGTGCGTTCTGGATCCGACGGGTGATCAGGTAAGGGACCCCTGTAGCCACGCTGTTGATCCAGGCGCTTTTCAGGCTGCGCCCCTCGTGGACGTGGACAAGGCCGGCCTTGCCGATGGCGCGCGCCCCGGACAGAACGCCGGCCCTGGACTCGACCACTTCCAGGCGGGCGACTCCGCGCAGGCGCGCTGCCAGGGGCTCGCCGGCCCGGGCCACCAAGCGCTGCGCCAGATTTCTGCCGGCCAGTTCGCGCACCAGCAGTTCGGTCTGTCTCTCGCCGCCCCGAAACCCACGGGCCAGATTCACGTGACAGACTACGGGAGGGCGCGGTTCTTGTGGCATGTCCATCCTCGGTCCCGGTCGCGCCCGGGCCCGGGTCAGCCCTGTCGGCCCTCTGAGCGTTTCAGGGCTGCCCGTCCTCGACGAGCGTGTAGGTCGCTCCGCAGTAAGGGCACTTCGCCTTGCCTGTGACCTCCACCGGCAGATACACGCGGGGATGGGAATTCCACAGAGACATGGCCGGGGTCGGGCAGCTGAGAGGCAGCTGCGCCCGCGTGACCTGATAGTGATTCTGGGCGTTCGCCTGATCCGGTTCTGTTCGGGCCGACATGTCGATTTCCCGGTATGTGACGGGGCGCGGAGATTATATCAGTGCATCCCGTGGCCCCCGATCATCCGAAGGTGTCGGCCCAGATCTCCGCCACCCGGCGGCGGCGCTCGACAAACTCGTCCGCCGAAGCCTGTCCGGGGCGGTCCTCCAGAGCGAGCCGGTGCATGCGAGCGCGGTAATCCAGATAGGCGTCCTTCAATTCTGCCGCGATCGACGCATCCATGATTCCGGCCTCTACCAGACTGTCGAGTTGCCGGACGTTGTCCGAGTACTTCACCAGGGCCGGGTGTTCGTGAGCGTGGCGCAGGACGAGGTACTGGACGAGGAACTCGATGTCGGCGATCCCGCCCCGGTCCTGCTTGACGTCGAAGACCCCCGGGGTACGGCTGCCCAGCTCGAGTCGCATTCGTTCCCGCATCTCAACCACGTCCTCGCGGAGCGAATCCCGGTGGACGGCGGAGCAGAGTACGTCCCTCCTGACCGCCTCGAACCGGTCCATGACGCCGGGTGACCCGGCAACGGCCCTTGCCCGCAGCAACGCCTGGTGTTCCCAGGTCCAGGCCTGTTCCCGCTGGTACCGCTCAAATGCGTCCAGGTTGGTGACCAGCAGGCCGCCCTTGCCGCTCGGTCGCAGGCGGGTATCGACATCGTACAGCCGACCGGAGCTGGTCTGAGTGGAGAGCAGGTGCACCAGCCGTCGCGTCAGCCTGCCGAAGAAGAGCCCGTTCTCCAGCGGCGACGGCCCGTCCGTCACCTGGTCCCGCCCCTCGGAGTCGTTGACGAACACCACGTCCAGGTCGGATCCGTAGCCGAGTTCCAGCCCGCCCAGCTTGCCGTATCCGATGGCGGCGAAACCCGCCTCCCTGCGTCCATCGTCCGCCTCGCAGCCCGGCGCCCCGTACCGCGAGACCATCTGCGACCATGCCAGCTCGATACAGACCTGCAGGACGACCTCGGCGATGTCGGTCAGCCGGTCGCTGACTTTCATCAGCGGCAATGTCCCGCTGAGGTCCGCGACCGCGACCAGGAACACCGCGCTGCGCTGAAATTGCCTGAGCGTTTCGAGCTGGGCTTCCTCGTCCCCGCCCGCGCCACGGAGCCGGGTCCGCAGATCGGCATACAGGGAAGCCCGGTCGGGGATCCGGTCCAGCACCCTGGGATCGATGAGTTCGTCCATGAGCAGAGGATGCCGGGATATCTGGCTCGCCAGGAATTCGCTGTGCCCGCAGAGTTCGACTAGCCTCTCCAGTGCCCCGGGGTTCTCGTTCAGCAGCGCGAAGTATGCCGACCGCAGACCGACGGCCTCGAGGATCGCCGCCACCCGCTCCAGCACCAGCTCGGGTTGGCGATGGCCACCGCACTCCCGAAGCACCTCCGGGATCAGCGCATCGAGACGTTGCCGGCCCTTCTCCTCCAGCCGGGTCACGAATCCGGCCGCGCGCATGCTATCCAGGACGGCGATCGCGCGTTCAGTATCCTGGAAACCCAGTTCACCGATCGCCTCAACGACCGCGCCGGGCTCCAGCCCACCCGCCCAGAGCACGGCCGCCCTGTCCGCCGGCGATTCGCTGCCCTGCTCCCGACCACCCTCGAACTGGGACTCGAAATATTCGTGTACCCGGTGGCGGTGGGCCGCGAGCGCGCAGGAGAACGCGCCCCAGTCCTGGAACCCCAGAGAGAAGGCGAGCCGCTCGCGATCGCCTCCCCCTTCCGGCAGGCGGTGCACCTGCCGGTCCTGCCATTGCTGGAGGCGATTCTCCACTCGCCGCAGAAACACGTATGACTGTTCCAGTCCGCGGACCGTTTCCTCCGCGAGCAGACGGCTGCCCGAGAGCCGTGGCAACACCTCCAGGAGGGAGGCCGTGCGCAACTCCTTGTTGGCGCCGCCGCGAAGGATCTGCTGGCACTGGGCGATGAACTCCACCTCGCGGATCCCGCCCGGGCCTCGCTTGACGTCGTCGCTCAGGAAGGTCTCGGCGGTTTCCACCTCGATGAGCCGTTTCATCTCGCGCAAAGATTCGAACACGGTGTAATCGAGATACTTGCGATAGACGAAGGGCCGCAACAAGTCCCGGTACAGCCCGATCCCGGGACGATAGCCCGTCAGCGGCCTGGCCTTAACGTAGGCGTACCGCTCCCACGCCCGGCCGTGCTGCTGCAGGTAGTCCTCCATGGCGGCCAGGCTGACCGCCAGCGGGCCGCTATCGCCAAAGGGCCTCAGCCGCATGTCGACCCTGAATACGAAGCCGTCTGCCGTGGCCTCGTCCAGCAGTCGGATGACACGTTGTCCCTGGCGGATGAAGAACTCATCGTAGCTGATGGGGCGACGGCCATCGGTTTCCCCGCCGTGCTCGAACAGGAAAACCAGGTCCACGTCGGAAGAGAAATTGAGCTCCCTCCCGCCCAGCTTGCCCATGGCGAGTACCAGCAGGGTCATCGGCATGCCCGCGTCATTGACGGGGCGGCCATGGTGCCTGGCCAGCTGGTTGCCGGCGAAACGCACTGCCTCGCGGATGGCGGCTTCCGCCAGCTCGCTGACGTGCCCCAGAGTCTCGCGCACATCGGCCCAGCCGGCCAGGTCCCTCCATGCTGCCTTCAGCATTTCCCGCCTTCTGAAGACGCGCAGCGTCTGCATGGCCTCGGACTCGTCTTCCAAACCGCCCATGGCGACGGCCAGCCGGTCCGAGAGCATGCCCGGGCTCCACGGCGCGGTGAGGCCGTCTTCACCTGTGAGGAAATCCGTGTCCGACGGGCAACGCAGCAAACTGCCGGCAACGAATTCACTGGTAGCCCAGACCCCCGGCAGCGTGGCCGCGACCTCCTCCCGCCCGGTGATCATATCCGCGTGATCGGGATGCTCGTGGAGAAACCGGTCCCAGGATTCGGATACCCGTTCCTTCATCGAGGCCGGGAGACGCCCGATGGCCAGGTTCACGGGATCGGCTGGATCGTGGCTGTTCTGCGCTGGCATTCGGCGGCGATTCGAGGTCTGGCGGGGGAGTTGGCAAACAGTACCACGGGTCCGGCGGACCGGGGCGCCCGGCCGTATCATCTTTTTCCCGGTGGCTTCGGGGGGCTTGTGACTCGTTTTGAGGCCGGGAGGGCAGCGCGATCTTCTCGCCGACTTCCTTGTCCCATCGTGCTGCCGAAACCCTGGCCGGCGCATGATAGAAGCAGAGGGCGGATGGCCCGGAGGGCACCAGGGCGCTTGGAAGTCTGTTTTCGGCGCAGAAAGGCCCCGTCCAAGGGTGAATGTCCGCCCGAATACGGACTCGATCTGAATTGGATCAGTTTGTTATCCGGGTCCGACCCCACAGTGCGATCCGCAACCCAATGCGGGCACTCCGACACTCGCGAATAAGGCGATGGATACGCTTAATAGGAACTCTTGTAGCTTTTCAGTACCGTGTCGACCTGCTCCGGGGGCAGGTCCCGAAGCATCTGCAGCATAGCGCCTTGCGTCTCCGGCGGGACCCCGGCTTCCTGCATTCGGCGCACCAGCGTGGTGTCTTTGTCATCGAGGTCTTTCGGAACGTCGGGCAGGTTGAAGGGATCCATACCGCTCGGCACCGGATTGTAGCCGGGGCTATCGGCCGGCGGTTGATCGTAGACCGACGAATCGGGCGGTGAAAGGTCGATGTCGAAATCAGCCGACACCCGGCCGACGAAATCACGTTCCTTGGCACGGATTTCGCGATCTGTCATGTGCTCGTTGTAAAGGTCGGCGGCGTAGCTCCCTTTCAGGGAAGTTTCGGTGAACTCCTCCAGCGTTACGACGCCGGTATACTCTGCCCTGGTGGGTGCCAGTCGTGCGCCGATTTTGCCGTCCTTCGTTACCGATATGCCGTTACCCGATTCGATGCGAACGTTGGTAAACGTTCCGCTCATGCCGTATTCGAGACCGGGGATGAGAATGACCACAGCTTGATCTGTTGCAAAATCCTCCGATTCCATCCCTCGCGCCTGTGCTTCGGCAACCATGGCCGCCAGCTTTTCCGGATCCTGGGAAGCCTCGATGGCGGCATCGATGGAGGGTAGCTGCTCGATCACGATCTCCGTGTAGCGACCCCAGGGCATCTCGTGGAAATTGACGCTGGCGGTTTGCTGCCATTCGGCTGCGGCCGCGAAACAGGGAATTAGAGTGAACGGCAGAACCAGGGCCGCTGACCAGCGCGCACGAGAATGTACAGCAATTCTCATCGTCCTCTCCTCTGATGGCAGCCTGTCTCCGTCCCGTGAACAGCAAATGGGTTCTACCCCAGTTTCGCGGCCGCATTGGATCAGTCGATAATCGGCCTGGTGTTGTGTCATGTCAAAACGAGGGACCTACACAGTTGGTGCTGGTCATACTTTGATAGCTTGTTTTGGCAGCAAGTCTTTCCGGCGGTGGGCATCCAGCCACTGAGGGTACAGCCGCGCACGCCGGCATTGGACGCGGGTGCCCTGGCCGAAAAGCTATAAAGATATGACCGGCACCGAGAAAAAAAGAAGCCCCGCCGAGGCGGGGCTTCCGGTCGCTTGACGCGAAAGATGCGTGAGGCGCGGGCCTCTTACATCATGCCGCCCATGCCGCCCATGTCGGGCATGCCGGGCGCCTTGTCCTCGTCCCTGGGCAGCTCGGCCACCATGGCTTCGGTGGTGAGCAGCAGCCCGGCGACGGAGGTGGCGTTCTGCAGCGCGAGGCGGGTGACCTTGGTCGGATCCAGGATACCCATCGCGAGCATGTCACCATACTCGCCGGTAGCCGCGTTGTAGCCGAAGGTGTCCTTGCCCTCGCGGACCTTGTTCAGGACCACGGCGGCATCTTCGCCGGCATTGGCGACGATCTGGCGCAGGGGCTCCTCGGCGGCGCGCCGCAGGATGCTGATTCCCATGTCCTGATCGTGGTTGGCACCCTTCAGGTCCTTGAGACCCTCGAGGGCACGCAGCAGGGCAACACCGCCGCCCGGCACCACGCCTTCCTCGACGGCCGCGCGAGTCGCGTGCAGGGCGTCCTCGACACGGGCCTTCTTTTCCTTCATCTCGATCTCGGTGGCAGCGCCGACCTTGATCACGGCCACGCCGCCGGACAGCTTGGCGACGCGCTCCTGGAGCTTCTCGCGGTCGTAGTCCGAGGTGGCGTCCTCGATCTGCTTGCGGATCTGCTCCACGCGGCCCTTGATCTCGTCGGGCTTGCCAGCGCCATCGATGATGGTCGTGTTTTCCTTGGTGACCTGGATCTTCTTGGCGCGGCCAAGATCGTCCAGACCGGCCTTCTCAAGACTCAGGCCGACTTCCTCGGAGATCACGGTGCCACCGGTCAGGACCGCGATGTCCTGCAGCATGGCCTTCCTGCGATCGCCAAAGCCGGGCGCCTTGACGGCCGCCACCTTGACGATGCCGCGGATGGTGTTGACCACCAGCGTGGCCAGTGCCTCGCCTTCCACGTCTTCAGCCACGATCAGGAGGGGCTTGCCAGACTTGGCGACGCCTTCCAGCAGCGGCAGCAGCTCGCGGATGTTCGAGACCTTCTTGTCGTGCAAGAGGATAAAGGGGTCCTCCAGTTCGGCAGACTGGCTCTCGGCGTTGTTGATGAAGTACGGCGACAGGTAGCCGCGGTCGAACTGCATGCCCTCGACCACGTCCAGCTCGTTTTCCAGGGCCGAGCCTTCCTCAACCGTGATCACGCCTTCCTTGCCGACCTTGCCCATGGCGTCGGCGATGATGTTGCCGATGCTTTCGTCCGCGTTGGCGGAGATGGTTCCGACCTGCGCGATGGCCTTGTCATCCTCGCAGGGCTTGGACAACTCGCGGAGCTGTTCGACAATGGCGATTGAGCCCTTGTCGACGCCGCGCTTCAGGTCCATCGGGTTCATGCCTGCGGCGACAGCCTTCAGGCCCTCTCGGAGGATGGCCTGGGCCAGCACCGTGGCGGTGGTGGTGCCATCACCCGCCTCGTCCGAGGTGTGGGAGGCGACTTCCTTCACCATCTGGGCGCCCATGTTCTCGAACTTGTCGGCCAGTTCGATCTCCTTGGCGACGGAAACGCCGTCCTTGGTGATGGTCGGGGCGCCGAAGCTCTTCTCGAGTACGGCATTGCGGCCCTTGGGCCCAAGGGTGACCTTGACGGCGTTGGCCAGGACGTTGACGCCTTTCATCATTTTCTGACGGGCGTCATCGCTGAATTTAACTTCTTTGGCAGCCATTGAATAATTCCTCTTTAGAAAATCTTTCGGGTTGTCCGACCGGGAGGGATCAGCCCTCGATCACGGCCATCACGTCGTCTTCCCGCATCACCAGGAAGTCTTCGCCTTCAACCTTGACCTCGGTGCCGCTGTACTTGCCGAACAGGACCTTGTCGCCCTGCTTGAGATCCAGGGGACGAATGTCACCGTTCTCCAGGATCTTGCCCTTGCCTACGGCAATGACCTCGCCTTTGACGGGCTTCTCTGCTGCGGTGTCGGGGATTACGATTCCGCCGGGGGAGGTACGCTCCTCCTCCATGCGCTTGATCACGACTCGATCGTGAAGGGGACGAATGTTCATGGGGTCTGTCTCCTGATAGTTTCGCTCTGTTTTGGAAGATCCAACCCAGTCGCAAGAAGGGTGAGCCATTAGCACTCACCCTCGGGGACTGCTAATAATATGGTCGGTTTCCCGTGAGTCAAGGGCTAGCCGGGATTTTTTTTGATTCCGCACCGGTGGCCGCTATGCTTGAGCCGGCCGGTCACGGCTCGATCGCCCTTTAGCTTCGTAAGCCAATGATTACCAAGGTTATAATTGCAATCTCCACCTGCCCGGACCCAGCCGAGGGGCGCGCGATGGCCGAAGAAATGATGGAGGCAGGGATAGCGGCCTGTGTCAACCTGGTACCCGGTCTGCAATCCGTATACCGCTGGGAGGGGGGCCTCCAGTGCGACGACGAGTGCCTGATGCTGATCAAGACTACGGAAGACGCATTCGGGCGCCTGAGTGACTGGCTCCGTATCCGGCATCCGTACGAACTTCCAGAGCTGGTGGCGGTCCCTGTTACGGACGGCCTTCCTGCGTACCTGGAGTGGGTCGCCCGCCAGGTAACTCCTTCATTCCCGGACGCTTGATAATGAGGAAATTGTTACTGCTGCTGCTGACGGCGGCTCCCCTGGTGGCCTGGGCCCAGGACCTGGAGCCCCTGCCGCCCGAACAGGCGTTCCGGGTGACGGCCGTGGGCGAGGTCGATGCGGTCCGCCTGGAATGGGATCTCGAGCCTGGTTATTACCTCTATCGCAAGCGCTTCGCTTTTGAGACCAGCACCCCCGGCATGACCCTGGGGGAACCGGAATTCGCCGCCGGCGAAATCCACGAAGATGAGTTCTTCGGCCGCTCCGAGATCTATCGCGGCAGCTTCTCCATACGCATCCCGGTGGGACGGAGTTCAGGGGCCGACACGGACCTGGAGGTGAGCATCCGCTCCCAGGGATGCGCCGACCTGGGCCTGTGCTACCCGCCCCAGACCTGGGTCCGAGCGGTATCGCTGCCGTCGGCCACCGCGCCGGCGAAGGGCAAGCTGCTGTCGCTGTTAAGCTCGGGCGCCAGCGACGGGGATTTCCTCCCGCCCGACGAAGCCTTCCATTTCACGGCCGAGACTGTCAGCCGCGGCTGGGTCGAGTTCAACTGGCAGATCGCCAAGGGCTACTACCTTTACCGGCACAGCCTGACGTTCACGGCTCTCGGTGAGGGCCAGTCGGTCGGTCAGCCGCTGATCCCGGAGGGCGAGCCCAAGGAAGATGAATTCTTCGGTCGCACCGAGGTGTTCCATGACGAACTTAGCGTTCGGCTCCCCGTACAGGCACCGGAGGGTCGGCGACTGGAGCTCCAGGTCGGTTACCAGGGGTGCGCCGAGGACGGCATCTGCTACCCCCCCATCAAGCGCGACGTGGTGCTGGACCTGGCCGATGGACCGACCGCCGACACGGCAACGGATGCTTCGGGACCGGTGTCGGAGCAGGACCGGCTTGCCGGCCTGATCCGGGGCGGCGCACTCCCCTGGGTCGCGCTGACGTTCTTCGGTTTTGGGCTGCTGCTGGCCTTCACGCCCTGCGTGTTGCCGATGGTGCCCATCCTCTCCAGCATCATCGTCGGCCAGGGCCCGTCCATGGACGTCCGGCGTGCCTTCAGCCTTTCGCTGGCTTTCGTCCTCGCTATGGCGCTGACCTATACCGTGGCCGGGGTGGTAGTGGCGCTGCTCGGTCAGAACCTGCAGGCGGCCTTCCAGCACCCGGTGGTGTTGATCGCCTTCAGCGCTATTTTCGTCGCCTTGTCGCTGGCGATGTTCGGGCTGTACGAGCTGCAGATGCCGGCCGCCCTGCAGACCCGGCTGACCGAGGCCTCCCAGAAACAGGCCGGCGGGACCCTGCTGGGTGCCGGCGTGATGGGGCTGCTGTCGGCACTCATCGTCGGGCCCTGTGTCGCGGCGCCACTGGCGGCGGCCCTGATCGTGATCGGCCAGAGTGGCGACGCGTTCCGGGGAGGGACGGCCCTGTTCGCGCTGAGTCTCGGTATGGGCACGCCGTTGCTCGCCTTCGGCGCCTCCGCCGGCAAACTATTGCCCAAGGCGGGGCCGTGGATGGAGGCGGTCAAGAAATTCTTCGGTCTCCTGCTCCTGGGCGTGGCTATCTGGATGATCGAGAGGATCGTCCCTGCCGCCGTGGCAATGACCCTGTGGGGCCTGTTGCTATTGCTTGCCGGCCTGCTGATGAGCGGATTGATTGCGACAACCGGAACCCGGCGCCCGCCGAATTCCTGGCGCAGGATCGGCGGCCTGGCGGCCCTGGCCTACGGGCTGGCGATCCTGATCGGGGCCGCCACCGGCGCCACCAGCCCCCTGCGGCCACTGGAAGGGCTGGCCGGTGGCTCCCACCAAGAGGTCGCCCTGGACTTCCGCCATGTGAAGACCACTGCCGATCTGGACCGCGAATTGGCGGCCGCCGGACGGGAGGGACGGCTTGCCATGCTCGATTTCTACGCCGACTGGTGTGTCGATTGCCGGAAGATGGACCGGTACACCTTCACCGACCCGGCCGTCGCGGCTGCGCTCGACGGCGTCGTCCTGTTGCAGGCCGACGTCACCGCCAACGACGCCGAGGACCAGGCGCTCCTCAGGCGATTCGGCATCTTCGGCCCGCCCACCATCGCCTTCTTCGCGCCCGACGGCTCGGAACTCGGCGGCTATCGGCTGGTGGGCTTCGCGCCGGCGGCTGAATTTGCGAGCCACGTGGAGCGGCTCCAGGCGAGCGCCCCGTGAGCCCCGCCCGCGTCGTGCTCGCCCTTGCCCTTGCCGTCGCCAGCGCCGGCGGCGGTTTCCTGGCCTTCAACGCCCTGCGGGATAACCCCTCCGTTTCGGAGAATACCCTTCCGATGCTCCCGGAATTCGCGCTCCCGGACGTCGAGGGAGTGATCCGGCAATCCTCCGAATGGGACGGCCGGCCCCGGATCATCAATTTCTGGGCCACATGGTGCCCGCCGTGCCGGCGAGAGATACCGCTGCTGATCACGCTGCAGGCCGGCCACTCCGCCTCCTTTCAGGTGATCGGCATCGCCGTCGACGACATGGCGGCGGTCCAGGCGTACGCGGCCGACACCGGCTTCAACTATCCCATCTTGGTGGGGCAGCAGGATGCCGTGGACTTGGGAAACCGGGTACTTCCGGACTGGATCGGCCTTCCTTTTACAGCGTTCGTCGATGCCTCCGGCCAGGTCACCCGGGTCCACATGGGTGAGCTGCACGCTAAGGAGGCGACGGAATATATCAGGGAAATCCTTTGAATTTGCAGCCAAATTGCATCGAACTTCCGCGAAATGTAGAAAAACACACCGTAAACCAGTAATCTCGAAACCTCGTTCTGGGGGAAGACGGCGGACGATCGGTGGCAAGAATCCTGCTGGTTAACGGCCCCAACCTTGATCTCCTCGGTCGCCGCGAGCCGGACACCTACGGCACGGTCACCCTGTCCGAGATCGAATCCCGCTGCCGTGCGCTGGCTGCCGAACTTGGCTGTGAACTCGAGAGTTTCCAGAGCAACGCCGAGCACGCCATCGTCGAGCGCATCCACCAGGGAGCGACGGAGGGAGTTGGCTGCATCGTCATCAACCCGGCGGCATTCACGCACACCAGCGTGGCCATCCGGGATGCACTGCTGGCCGTCTCCATCCCCTTCATCGAGTTACACCTGAGCAATACGCAGGCCCGGGAGCCTTTCCGCCATCATTCCTATTTCTCCGACATCGCCCGCGGCATCATCGCCGGGCTGGGCCCTGGCGGCTACGAACTGGCGATCCGGGCGGCGGCCGGCATCGCGACAGCGACCCAAGACTGAGGAACGCAGGCCATGGACATCCGCAAGGTCAAGAAACTGATCGAATTGCTCGAGGAATCCGGAATCTCCGAGATCGAGATTTCGGAGGGCGAGGACTCCGTGCGGATCAGCCGCCATCTCCCCGTGGCCCAGACGCCGTGGCCCGCCATGGCCATGCCATTCGCTAGCCCGACCACCGTGCCGGCGAGCGGTGATCATTCGACGGAATCGGGCGACCGCGCGGAGGCACCTTCTATGCCCGATGGCCACACGGTCACCGCGCCCATGGTCGGCACCTTCTACTCAGCTCCGGCCCCGGGAGCGAAACCCTTCGTACAGGTGGGCAGCGAGGTACAGGCCGGCGACACCCTCTGCATCATCGAAGCCATGAAGATGATGAACCAGATCGAATCTGACACGACCGGCCGCGTGGTATCGATCCTGGCGGAAAACGGGGAGCCGGTCGAGTTCGGACAGCCCCTGTTCATCATCGAGTAGGCGCAAAACAGATGCTGGACAAAGTCGTCATCGCCAACCGCGGAGAGATCGCCCTGCGGATCTTGCGGGCCTGCCGCGAGCTGGGGATCAAGACGGTTGCGGTGCACTCGGAGGCCGACCGCACCCAGAAGCACGTCCTGCTCGCCGACGAGTCCGTCTGCATCGGCCCGCCGCCCTCGGCAGAGAGCTATCTCAACATGCCGGCGATCATCAGCGCCGCCGAGGTCACCGACGCCATGGCGATCCACCCGGGCTACGGCTTCCTCTCGGAGAATGCGGATTTCGCCGAGCGGGTGGAGAACAGTGGTTTCACGTTCATCGGCCCACGGTCCGAGACCATCCGCCTGATGGGTGACAAGGTCTCGGCCATCCGCTCGATGCGCAGCGCGGGCGTCCCATGTGTGCCCGGCTCCGACGGGCCCCTGGGCGAGGACATCGAGGAGAACGTCCGTATCGCGCGGGATCTCGGCTACCCGGTCATCATCAAGGCATCCGGCGGCGGCGGCGGCCGCGGCATGAGAGTGGTACACACGGAAGCGACCTTGATGAACGCCATCATGGTGACGCGGTCCGAGGCGATGGCCGCTTTCAGCAACGAAACGGTCTACATGGAGAAGTTCCTCGGTCATCCCCGCCATGTGGAATTCCAGGTGCTGGCCGACAAGGATGGCAGGGCCATCCATCTCGGCGAGCGTGACTGCTCCATGCAGCGGCGCCACCAGAAAGTGATAGAGGAGGCGCCGGCACCCGGCATCACTGAAGAACAGCGCAACACGATCGGCAATCGGTGCGTGAGGGCCTGCGAGGAAATCGGATACCTGGGTGCGGGCACATTCGAGTTCCTCTACCAGGACGGCGAGTTCTACTTCATCGAGATGAACACCCGGGTACAGGTGGAGCACCCTGTGACGGAAATGATCACAGGGATCGATATTGTGCGGGAGCAGATCCGCCTCGCGGCCGGCGAGTCCCTGCAGTGGCGGCAAGAGGACGTGGAGTTCAGGGGGCATGCCGTGGAATGCAGGATCGCCGCCGAAGATCCGACCAACTTCATGCCCTGCCCCGGACCCATCCACCAGTGGCACTCTCCGGGAGGTCCCGGGGTGCGGCTGGATACTCACATCTACAGCGGCTACGTTGTGCCGCCCTTCTATGATTCCATGATCGGCAAGATCATCACCCACGGCCACAATCGCGCCTCGGCGATCGCACGGATGCAGCAGGCCCTGTCTGAGATGGTCATCGAAGGCATCAAGACCAATATCCCTCTCCACCAGGAGATATTCAGCCACAGCGCCTTCAAGACCGGAGGCACGGACATCCACTATCTCGAGAAACGGCTGGGTCTTTAAGGGCCTGGTCACGGCTTCCCCCATGTCCTGGTTGCAGATATCCCTGCACTTCGATCGCGACCTGGCCGAACGGGCAGCCGGCGAAATCGAGGCGCTGGGGGCCGCAGCGGTCACCCTGGAGGACGCCCGGGACGACCCGGTGCTGGAGCCTGCCCCGGGGGATACCCCGCTATGGCCCGAGATCGTCCTCACGGCCCTTTTCGAGGATGGGCCGGAGGGGCGACTGACGGCGATGGCAGATACCGATGTCTGGTCGGCGCGACGCGGATTCCATCTCAGCCGGATCGAGGACAAAGCCTGGGAGCGCGAGTGGCTCAGGGACTTCCGGCCAATGCGTTTCGGCCGGCACCTGTGGGTCTGTCCCGGAGACCAGCGCCCCGCGGACGAGCAATCCGCGGTGACGATTCATCTGGATCCCGGCCTTGCATTCGGGACCGGAACCCACGCGACCACGGCACTGTGCCTGGAATGGCTCGACGCCAACCCACCTGTCGGCATGCGCGTGGTGGATTTCGGGTGCGGATCTGGAATTCTCGCGATCGCCGCCGCGCGCCTCGGCGCCAGCGAGGTGGCGGCGACGGACATCGACCCCCAGGCCCTGACCGCGACCCGGGCCAACGCCGCCAGGAACCGGATCGCCGGGCGTGTCCGGGTGACGCCGGCTGACGATCAGGTGCCTGAGGCGGACCTGGTCATGGCCAACATCCTGGCCGGGCCGCTGATCGACCTGGCCCCGAGGTTTGCCCGCGCCCTCAGGCCAGGCGCGACGCTGGTAATGTCCGGTATCCTTGCAGAACAGACCGAACCCGTGATCAGCGCGTATGCCGAGTGGTTCGATTTCCGCGATCCCGCGGAAAGAGACGGATGGGTCCGGCTGACGGGACGCCGACTGGAGACCAACTGACGTGTACACGCAGTGCCCTGAATGTGACGCCGTCTACAGGGTTACCAGCGCCCACCTGCGGCATGCGGGCGGTGAAGTGCGATGCGGGGCCTGCGGTTCGCGGTTCGACGCCCTGGACCGCCTCAGCGACACCTATCCCCAGCCGCTCCCAGTCGGACCTGGCGAGGGACAGCCGGAGCCTCCCGCGGAACAGGCGCCCACGCCGGACCCGTCGAGCGAGGCCGAGCCCGCCCCGGAGCCTGGCGATGATGCAGAGGCGGCGCCGATCGAGACCGGCGAATCGACGCCGGATGCGCCGCTGGAGTCCGACCCCGACCTGGCGCCGACCGAGTCCGCGGCCAGCGACGGAGAGATAGAAACCGATGTGTCCGACGTCGACGCCACGCGGGACGGGGATGCCGGTGCATCCTGGTCTCTGTCGGCCGACGACGATGACGACCCGACGGTCAATCTCGACGTTACGGCCGAAGAGTTGTTCTCGATCGAGGAACTCGGTGACCAGGACATGCCGGACATCGACGGACTCGAGTTCGTCGAAGGCCTTCCCTCCGGCCAGATCGAAGAGCCCGACGCCGCCGATGAGACGCCGCCGGGTGAGATGCTGACCAGGCAGTCGTCGGCTCTGCTGCACTGGACCCGCCGGATCGTTCTGCTGATCGCCGTCCTGGTGCTGGCGGCATCGGCGGTGCACAGCCAGCGGGCGAACCTGGCGAGGAACGCGACGCTTGCGCCGTGGCTGGAGGGTATCTACGGACGCCTCGGCCTGCCGCTGGTGCCGGCATGGGATGTTTCAGCCTACCGGATCGTCGACTCCGCCGCCGGCATCGACGGCGGTGGTGATCTCCAGGTCACGCTGGCATTCGTCAACGGTGCCGGGTTCAGTCAGCCATACCCGGTGTTGCGGATCAGCCTCGAGGACCGCTGGGGCGATGAGATAGGGAGTCGGGAGCTGTCACCACGAGACTATCTTTCCGGGTTCGTTTCGGGCCAGCTGATGTCCCCCGGAGACCGGACGGAAGGCCGGGCGACGGTGGAAGCTCCGCCATCGGCCGCCGTGGGATTTCGCCTCGACCTCTGCCTGGCCGATGCCGCCGGTCGCCTGACCTGCGCCTCGGAGCAGCCCTGACGCGCAGACCCGACCCTGACCCGCTTCACTCCGTATGGACCTGCCAGTACCATGTTTCGCTCCGTCGTCCCGGAAACACAGACAGTGCGCATCGGTGACCTGATCTTCGACAACAATATCGGCCTCGCCCCGATGGCCGGGGTCACCGATCGGCCCTTCCGTCATCTTTGCCGTCACCTCGGTGCCGGATTGTGTCCTTCGGAGATGGTCACCGCGGACGTGAGCCTGTGGGAGACCGGCAAGACCCGGCGGCGGCTGGACCACAGGGGGGAACCGGGGCCCGTGATCGTCCAGATCGCCGGCGGCGAGCCAGGCATGTTGGCCGAAGCTGCGCGTCGAAGCGTCGGCCTTGGCGCCGGAATGGTGGACATCAATATGGGCTGCCCGGCGAAGAAGGTGTGCAACCGGGCAGCCGGGTCCGCCCTGCTCCGTGACGAGGCGCTGGTGGCCTCCATTCTGGAGGCGGTAGTGTCGGCCGTCGACGTGCCGGTGACGCTCAAGATGCGGACTGGCTGGGACCGGGAGAACCGCAACGGCCTGCGCATAGCCAGGATTGCCGAAGACGCAGGCATCGCCGCTCTCTCCGTGCACGGACGGACTCGCGCCGATCGCTTCGACGGAGAGGCCGAATACGAGACCATCGGGCAAATCAAAGGCGAGGTATCCATACCGGTTTTGGCCAATGGTGATATCAATTCCCCTGAGACAGCCGCCCTCGTCCTGGACCGCACCGGGGCTGACGGATTGTTGATCGGTCGGGCCGCCCAGGGGCGCCCCTGGATCTTCCGGGAGGTTGTCCATTACCTCCGGACCGGTATGAAAATTGCGCCCCCGACAGCCGCAGAGGTACGTGATATCATGCTCGCCCACTTGGACACCCTCTACTCGTTTTATGGCGAGTCCAGCGGCGTCCGGGTGGCCCGCAAGCATCTCTCCTGGTACTGCCAAGCCCGCCCGGGAACAGCATCTTTCAGGTATGGTGCCGTGCGTGCTGAAACCGCAGCCAGACAGCTGCGATTGGTCGCAGATTTTTTTGACCAGACTCCGACAGAAGAGCTGGCAGCATAGACATCGGGAAGTCACGCATCGTGAGCAACAAGGACAATTTTCTTTTCGAAGTATCCAAGGGGAACAGGCCGCTCTGCAAAGTCACGGAGGAGGCCCTGGGTAATTACTTCGCCAATCTGAACGGGCAGAAACCCAACGAACTCTACTCCCTCGTCATGAGCGAAGTCGAAGCACCGTTGTTCAAGACCGTCATGCATTACACTGGCGGCAATCAGAGCCGGGCGGCGCAGGTCCTCGGCATCAACCGGGGCACCCTGCGAAAGAAGCTCCGCACCTACGGGCTCCTGGGCTGAACGGGCCGCGGCCCGCGCAGGCGGAGCCCGCGCACAGATAGAGGGGTCGGTTGATGTCTGCGGTCAAGCGGGCGCTGATCAGCGTTTCTGACAAGCGCGGCGTCGCCGAACTTGCCGGCGCGCTCGTCTCTCGAGGCATCCAGATCCTGTCCACCGGCGGCACCGCCAGTCTGCTGCGGGCCAGCGGCGTGCCCGTCATTGAGGTGTCCGAGATCACCGGTTTTCCGGAGGTCATGGACGGTCGCGTCAAGACCCTGCACCCGGCGATCCACGGCGGGCTTCTCGGTCGACGCGGCATCGACGACGCGGTGATGGCGGAACACGGCATGGCGCCCATCGACCTCCTGGTGGTCAATCTCTATCCGTTCCGGGAAACGATCGCGCGGCCCGGTTGCACCATCGACGATGCGATCGAGAACATCGACATCGGCGGACCTGCCATGATCCGGGCGGCGGCGAAGAATCACGCCGACGTGGCGGTCGTGGTCGATCCCGAGGACTACCCGGAGCTTCTCGGAGCCCTGACGGAGACCGGGGGCGAAGTGCCGGAAGGGCTGCGCCGCAGGCTGGCTGCCAGAGCTTTCGGTCACACCGCGGCTTACGACGCCGCCATCGCCGCCTATCTCAACGGGCGCGAAGAGTACCGGCGGGCCGATGGCTTTCCCCACGACTATGCAGTGGCCTTTGAGAAGCGCTTCGACCTGCGCTACGGCGAGAACCCTCATCAGCGTGCCGCCTTCTACGCTGAAGGACCAGGCGCGCCTGGTATCGGCGGTGCGGAACAACTTCAGGGCAAGGATCTTTCCTACAACAACATCGCCGATGCGGACGCCGCGCTCGAATGCGTCCGCCAATTCGACGAGCCTGCCTGCGTCATCGTCAAGCATGCGAATCCCTGCGGGGTCGCCCTCGCCACAGACATCGGAGAGGCCTATCGGCAGGCCTACAGCACCGATCCTACTTCGGCGTTCGGCGGCATCATCGCATTCAATCGCCCGCTCGACCGGACCACCGCCGCTGCCATCGTCGAACAGCAGTTCGTCGAGGTAGTCGTCGCCCCGGAGGTGGACGACGGGGCGGCAGAGGCGCTGGCTGCCAAGAAGAACGTCAGGGTGCTGCGAGTCCCGTCCCTGTCTGAACCGCCGCCGGGCGACGACCTGAAGCGTGTGGCCGGTGGGCTGCTGGTCCAGACCCGGGACGATCTGGTCGTCAGTGGGAACGACCTGAGGATCGTGACGAAACGGGCTCCGACCGAGGCAGAGATGATCGACCTGCTGTTCGCCTGGAAGGTGGTCAAGTTCGTCAAGTCCAACGCCATCGTATTCGCCCGGGATCGGATGACGGTGGGGATTGGTGCTGGCCAGATGAGTCGCGTATACAGCACTCGCATAGCCGCCATCAAGGCCGCCGACGCAGGTCTGCAGGTGGCCGGGTCGGTGATGGCCTCCGATGCCTTCTTCCCGTTCCGGGACGGCGTGGACGCTGGCGCCGAGCACGGTATCAGGGCGATCATCCAACCGGGCGGATCCATTCGTGACGAGGAGGTCGTCGCGGCAGCCGACGAGCACGGCCTGGCCATGGCATTCACAGGCGCACGGCATTTCCGACACTGAAGGGGCCCGCGCCGGTGAAGGGGAGACAACGATGAAGATACTTGTCGTCGGCGGGGGCGGTCGCGAGCATGCGCTGGCCTGGCAATGCGCCCGTTCGGACTCGGTACGGACCGTCTACGTGGCGCCGGGCAACGCGGGAACCGCCCGGGAGCCGGAGGTCGAGAACGTCGCCATCGGCGCGGAGGATATTGACGGTCTGGTCGGTTTCGCGACCGGGCGCCGAATCGACCTGACCATCGTTGGCCCCGAAGCACCCCTGGTAGCGGGCATCACCGATCGGTTCCGCGCCGCCGGACTGAACTGCTTTGGGCCGACAGCCTCAGCCGCCCGGCTCGAGGGGTCGAAGGCCTTCACAAAAGACTTCCTGAAGCGGCACGATATCCCGACTGCCGCTTACGAGAAGTTCACGGAACTGGCGCCGGCGGTCGAATACATTCGCAGACGGGGGGCCCCGCTGGTAGTCAAGGCGGACGGCCTGGCTGCCGGAAAGGGCGTCATCGTCGCGCATTCCGTCGAGGAAGCGGAGGCGGCAGCCAGATCGATGCTGGAAGACGATGCCTTCGGCGACGCAGGGGCGCGCATCGTCGTCGAACAGTTCCTGCAGGGCGAGGAAGCAAGCTTCATCGCCATCGTGGCAGGTGAGACGATTCTTCCGCTGGCGACGTCCCAGGATCACAAGGCCAGGGACGACCGCGACGAAGGGCCCAACACCGGTGGCATGGGGGCATACTCGCCGGCCCCGGTCGTGACCACTGCGGTCCACAGCCGGATCATGGACGAAGTGATGCGACCGACAGTCCGGGGCCTGGCTGCCGAAGGCATGCCCTACACCGGGTTCCTGTACGCCGGGCTGATGATCTCCGCAGACAACGTGCCAGCCGTGCTCGAATTCAATTGCCGATTCGGAGACCCGGAGACGCAGCCGATCCTGATGCGGCTGCGGTCCGATCTACCCGGGCTCTGCCTGGCGGCCCTCGACGGGACCCTCGATGACGCGGAAGTGCAGTGGGACCCCAGAGCAGCCCTGGGCGTGGTCCTGGCCGCCAGCGGGTATCCGGGCAGCTACAGGAAGGGTGATCCGATCAGTGGTCTCGAGGCCTTGGAGGGCCGCGACGACGCCAAGGTCTTCCACGCCGGTACGGCCCTTGACGAAGATGACCGCGTGGTCACGGCCGGTGGCCGGGTCCTCTGCGCCGTGGGCCTGGGCGCCAACGTATCCCAGGCCCAGGCGGTGGCCTACGACGTGGTGCGTGGGATCCACTGGGACGGGATGTTCTATCGCAAGGACATCGGGTACCGGGCGGTCGCCCGGGAGACCTGATCGCCGGGCCCGGGGGCGCCGGGTCAGTTATCCTTTTCCAGCTCAAGCAGGCAGTACTTGGCGTAATCCCGGGTCTCTCCGATGTTCAAGTCGCGACCCTTTCGGAAGCGGCGATCATCACCCGCCCGATCCTTCCTGGCCGGACGCGAGGCGGGGCCCGACGGCCGCCATCAACGCCTGCAGCCCGGACAGGGGACGCACCAGCACCGTGAGTTCCCTGATCAGCCCGTCGGCGTCGAAGCTGAGCAGGTCGACGCCCTGTAGTTCCCTGTCGCCGACCCTTGCCCCGAAAAGCAGGGCCCTGCCGCCGTCTGCCGACTGGTACTCGTCCGTATAGCGGAAGTCCTCGAAGACCTCCATCAATACATACAGGAGAGCGCCCACGGCCTTCCGGCCACGGAAGGGCCGGAAAGACACGGGACTGTTGAGGACCGCGTCCTGGGCGAATGCGTCGATCATCGCGCCCACGTCGCCGGCCTCCACCGCCTGCCGAAATGCCCCTCGGTCGCTCATCGGTTGCGTCTCCCGGCGAAATGGCCATCAGGCCGTGGGCGGATACTCGTCGAAGCAGGGAAGATCATCGTTGATGTCGTCCCATGGGGCTTTCGATGCCACGAAAATGTGCGCCTGCGGCCGGATTCCGGGATCGCCGTCGACGGTCCCCAGGGTCACCCACCGCAGCTTGCCCTGATCGACGGCACCCAGCGTCGAGCCGCAGCGCGGGCAGAATGCCCGGCCACCACCGGGGGACGATTCGTAGATTCGTACCATCTCCTCGCCGGCGGTCCAGCGGAAACCGCCCTCCGGGACTTCCGCATAGGTCCCGAATGCCGCTCCATGCGCCTTCCGGCACATGGAGCAATGGCAGCTGCCGGACCGGGCCAGATCGCCCTGCACCCGGTATCGGATGGCACCACACAGACAACCGCCTTCTATCGACATGTCCCGACCTCCTGCCAGACTGATGGGAATCATTGCCACTCGATCTTAACCCCGTGCAACCGCGAAGGATCGACGCGCAACCCAAGAGGCGGTCTCATAGGCAGCCCGCGATGGCCGACACCAGTCGCTCCAGGGCCGGCGGGTGCTGCAACAGGAATAACGACGGTTCGATCAGCTCGAGTTCCGATACCAGTGGCGCTCCGTCGAGGTCCTCGATCAGGTCCACTCTCGCATACAGGAGTTCTCCGGACACGCAGCCCAGAGCCTGCTCCGCGATCCGGACGTCCGCCGGATCCGGCGCCTCGGCGCCGGAGACACTCTCGTCCTGGCCGTGATAACGGGGCCGCTTGACCACCTGGTGGGTGAACTCGCCGTCGATCCACACCAGCGAGCGCTCCCCGCGGGTCAACACGGATGTCATGAAGGGCTGGACCATGACGTCGCCCCGCGCGGCCAGGGATCCGACGAAGTCCCTGCCCTCCTGACGGACCTCGTCCACCCCGAACTGGCGGGTCTGGTAAGACCCGGCGCCGATCGCGGGTTTCACGACCACGTCCGCCCAGCTCCTGGCAGACATCAGCCTCGCCAGATCGGCCGCGTCGCCGGCGCCGATCCAGGCGGTGGGGACCACTGGGACACCGGCGGCCTCGAGTTCGCGGAGATAGCCCTTGTGGATATTCCAGCGCACCACGGGGAGCGGATTCAGCAGGCGGGTCCGGGCCGCGGCTTCCCCGATCCATGCGAGGAACCGCTCCGGGGCGAGGTGGTAGTCCCAGCAGGAGCGCAACACGCAGAGGTCGAAGCCGTTGGGATTCGACCGGGGTTCGTTCCACGGCAACAGCGCCGGTGACAGGCCGGCGCCGGTCAAGGCGCCCAGCAGCAGGCGCTCGTCAGGGTCGGGCTCCGGGAGCGGCGCGCAGCTTACCAGCCCAATCCTCGTCACCGACTGATCTTCCGACCGTCCCCGGGGACGTTAACGCTTCATGGAGTCGAAGAACTGCTCGTTGGTCTTCGTGTCCTGTAGCTTGCTGAGGAGAAACTCGATCGCCGCCAGCTCGTCCATCGGGTGCAGCAACTTGCGCAGGATCCACATCTTCTGGAGTTCATCGGGCTTGGTCAGCAGCTCTTCCCTGCGGGTGCCGGAGCGATTGATGTTGATGGCCGGGAAGATGCGCTTCTCCGAGATACGGCGGTCGAGATGGATCTCCGAGTTGCCGGTGCCCTTGAACTCCTCGTAGATGACGTCGTCCATCCGCGATCCCGTGTCGATCAGGGCCGTGGCCATGATGGTCAGGCTGCCGCCCTCTTCGATGTTCCTGGCCGCGCCGAAGAACCGCTTTGGACGCTGCAACGCATTGGCGTCCACGCCACCGGTCAGCACTTTTCCGGAAGAAGGCACCACGGTGTTGTAGGCGCGCGCCAGGCGCGTGATCGAATCCAGCAGGATCACCACGTCCCGCTTGTGCTCCACCAGCCGCTTCGCCTTCTCGATGACCATCTCGGCCACCTGGACGTGGCGGCTGGCGGGCTCGTCGAAAGTCGAACTGACCACCTCGCCCCGCACCGTGCGCCGCATTTCCGTCACCTCCTCGGGCCGCTCGTCGATGAGCAGGACCATGAGGTAGCAGTCCGGATGATTGGCCGCGATGGAAGTGGCGATATTCTGCAGCAGCATGGTCTTGCCGGCTTTCGGCGGAGACACGATCAGTCCCCGCTGACCCTTGCCGATGGGCGCACACATGTCGATGATCCTGGCCGTCAGGTCCTCGGTGCTCCCGGTCCCCTGCTCCATCCGGAGACGCTCGGTGGGGAAATAGGGCGTCAGGTTCTCGAACAGCACCTTGTTGCGGGCGTTCTCCGGCGCATCAAGATTGATCTCTCCGACCTTCAGCAGGGCGAAGTAGCGCTCGCCGTCCTTCGGCGGGCGGATCAGACCGGAGATGCTGTCTCCGGTGCGCAGGTTGAAACGCCGGATCTGGCTGGGCGAGACATAGATGTCGTCGGGACCGGCCAGGAAAGAGCTGTCGGCCGAACGCAGGAAACCGAAGCCGTCCTGCAGGATCTCCAGCACGCCGTCGCCGTAGATATCCTCTCCATTCTTCGCGTGGGCCTTCAGAACGGAGAAGATGATGTCCTGCTTCCGTGAGCGGGCCAGGTTCTCGAGACCCATGGACTGGGCCAGGTCGACCAGGTCGGCCGCGGGCCGCTTCTTGAGCTCGGTAAGGTTCATGGCATTCTTGCTTTTGGCAAGATCCTCCTGGGAGATGACCTCGACGTCGTCGAAATCGGGAAATTCTTCCGATGGGAACTGGGGCTTGTTGCGACGCCCCTTCTTCTTCGCGCCCTGATTCCCGGACTTTGAACGCGGCGGTTTGTTGGGGCGATTGCCCCTTGCTGTATTACCCAAGTATCCCCTCACAGGTTTGCATCCAGAAAATCAGTCAGCTGTTTCTTCGAGACCGCCCCCACCTTCTGAGATTCGACAGTGCCGTCTTTGAACAGCAACAGGGTGGGAATGCCGCGGATCCCATATCGGGGGGGCGTCAGCGGATTCTCGTCGATGTTGAGTTTCGCCACCGTCACCTTGCCGCGATACTCCTGGGCGACCTCGTCGAGGATCGGCGCGATCATCTTGCAGGGTCCGCACCATTCCGCCCAGAAATCCAGCAGGACCGGGACATCCGACTCCAGTACGTCGGACATAAATTTGGCATCAGTCGTATAGACGATGTGCTCGCTCACTAGACATACCTCCGTTTACACGGGATCGCGGGTCCGGAACCCTGAATGGGGCGAAGAACGCGAACACGGTCAAGTCGTGTCAATCGAAAATGTGACGCGTCACGCCCGTTAAGGCAAAATGTCGCAGCCTCTAGCCGCTTCTATCTTGGGTTCTCAAGGATTCGTTCGGTGACAGAGCGTCTCGGAAGGCGAGGACGGGGCGTGTGCCCGGGGCCTATTGTGGACTGCCTGCCTCGCTAATTTCAAGTTTTTATGACAGCTTTATCGGTGAAAATTGAGCCACCATGCCTGAATCACATTTGAGCAACGTGCAGTTCGCCGATCTGCCGCTCCACGAACGCGTGGTGCAGGGCATAGAGGAAGCTGGATTCGACCATTGCACGCCCATCCAGGCCAGCACTCTGCCAATCGCGCTCGACGGCAAGGACGTGGCGGGACAGGCGCAGACCGGGACGGGCAAGACCGCCGCATTCCTCGTGGCGGCGTTCGATTACCTGTTGAGGCATCCGGCGCCACCGGAGCGCCGTACCAACGACCCCAGGATGCTGGTGCTCGCGCCCACCCGCGAACTCGCGGTGCAGATCCACAAGGACGCGGAGTTGCTGGGGCAATTCACGGGATTCAGCCTCGGGCTGGCATTCGGCGGGACCGATTACGAGAAGCAGCGGCGGATCCTCGAAGCGGGCGTAGATATCCTCATCGGCACCCCGGGACGCATTATCGACTACTTCAAGCAGCGGGTGTTCAGCCTGCGCGCCATCCAGGTGATGGTGCTGGACGAGGCCGACCGGATGTTCGACCTCGGCTTCATCAAGGACATCCGTTACGTGCTGCGGCGCCTGCCGCCGGCGGGAGATCGCCTGAACATGCTGTTCTCGGCGACCCTGTCCTACCGGGTCCTGGAGCTTGCCTACGAGCACATGAACGATCCCCAGTTGATCAAGATCGAGGCCGAGAAGGTGACCGCGGAGCGGGTGCGCCAGCGGATCTACTACCCGTCGAACAACGAGAAGATCCCGCTTCTCATAGGCTTGCTGAGGAAGATGCAGGCCAAGCGGACCATGGTTTTCGTCAACACCAAGCGCGAGGCGGAGAGGCTGGCGGATTTCCTAAACGCCAATGGCGTGCAGGCTGAGGCCATGTCCGGCGACGTCCGCCAGACCCGACGGCTCTCGATGTTGAGGGATTTCCAGAGCGGCGCCCTGCCCGTGCTCATCGCCACCGACGTGGCTTCGAGGGGCCTGCACATCCCGGATGTGGAGTACGTCATCAACTACGACCTGCCGCAGGACGCCGAGGACTATGTCCACCGCATAGGCCGGACGGCGAGAGCCGGCGCCGCGGGCGATGCCATCAGTTTCGGCTGCGAGCATTACGTCATGTCACTCCCCGACATCGAGGCGTTCATCGACATGCAGATTCCGGTCGAGGCAGTTGAGCCAGGACTCCTCGCCGAAGAGATCGTGCGGCCGCCGCGGCGCGAACGTCCGCCCAGGAACGCGGGCGGCCGGCGCCAGGGCGGCCGTTCCGGCCGCAAGGGTCCTCCGCCTTCGTCCTCCGGGAAGCCCCGCCGGCGCCGGTCCGGGCCCCCGAAGCCGGCCGGCCGCTAGCCTCCGTCCGGCCCGTCTTCCTCCTCCGGCCGGTCGGGGCGCCCCAGATCGGGGAGGGCATCCACCGCGTGAAAAGCCTCGACCGGCACCGGTGGCCGGGAGCTGTCCGGACGGCGGATGGCCACCAGGCGCGCAATCCCGTAGCTGTGGGCCGAACGGAGCACCGGCAGGCTGTCGTCCACCAGAACCGTCCGTTCCGGCGAGAAGGACTCACACTGCCGCAACGCTTCCCAGAACGCCGGATCCTCCTTGGGTCTGCCGATCTCGTGGGATGTGAACATGGCGTCAAAGAAACTCGACAGCCCCGTGCGGCGGATCTTCACCGCCAGCGTGTCGCGGTGGGCATTGGTCACCAGGACCAGGCGTTTCCCGGCCGACCGCATGGCGACGAGGAACTCCGGCACGTCAGGGAGAAACTCGATGTACTGATCGACCTCTTCCTTGAGCTTCGCGATGTCCATGCCGAGCTCGCGGCTCCAGTGATCGAGGCAGTACCACTCGAGGGTGCCGCGCCTGGCGGCAAACCGGGGCACGAGTTCCTCAACGGCACGCTCCAGGCCGATGCCCTTGAGCTCGCCGTATCGCCGCGGGACGAATTCCTGCCAGAAGAAATTATCGAATCGCAGGTCGAGCAGGGTCCCGTCCATGTCCAGGAGGACGGTGTCCACCCCGGACCAGTCGAACCGACGAGCGTCTGCGATCTGCATGACGGGTTATCATATACGGCTCTCCAACTGAAGGATCCGAGTATGAGCCATACTCCCGCCGAATTGATCGACCCTGTCCTTGAGATCGCCAGGGACGCCGGTCACCGCATCCTCGAAATCTACCAGAGCGACTTCGCGGTCCAGGCCAAGGAAGACACCTCGCCCTTGACGGAGGCGGACATGGCATCCCACCGAGCCATCGTCGCCGGTCTCGGCGAACTGACGCCGGACATCCCCGTGCTGTCGGAGGAGTCCGGCGAAATCCCCTTCGAAAAACGGCGTCGTTGGGGAGAGTATTGGTTGGTCGATCCCCTCGACGGGACGAAGGAATTCATCAAGCGCAACGGGGAATTCACGGTCAACATTGCATTGATCCTGAACGGCCGCCCGGTGCTCGGAGTGGTGCATGTGCCGGCGAAAGACACGGATTATTACGGGGCTGATGGCCTGGGAGCCTACCGCAAGACCGGCGGCACGCCGCCTGAGCCCATCCACGTGTCCACTCTGGGAACGGGACCAGTGCGGGTGGTGGGGAGCCGATCCCACAGGGGCAGTTCCCTCGACGGATACCTGGCGCGACTGGGCGATCACGAGATGGTACCCATGGGCAGCTCTCTCAAAATCTGCCTGGTGGCCTCGGGAGAGGCCGATGTCTATCCGCGATTGGGCCCGACCTGCGAGTGGGACACCGCCGCCGCTCAGGGCGTGGTCGAGGCGGCGGGCGGCCAGGTGGTGGACCTGACCGGTGAACCTCTCCGTTACAACACGAAGGACGAGTACCTGAACCCGTTTTTTATCGCCTATGGAGACGGTTCGAGAGACTGGATCGGTTACGCCGACACCGGAAGTTGATGAAATGCAGGGTTTGCGGTGCAGCATCTCCCGAGACCACTGGCAGATACCGGCGGACTTGTCTACTCTAGGCGGAAGCGGCCACCCGAGGGCGGTCCGCTAAGAGTGGCGCCGGCCCTCCTACCGGCGCGGAGCATTCGACCAATGAGCAACCATGGCTGACAACGTGGATACGCAGCTTTTCCTGAATGTTGACCGACTCAAGCAGCTAAGAATCGAGCACAGGGACCTGGACGACGTTATCGATCGTCTGTCTGGCGATCCATGTGTTGATCAACTGGAATTGCGCCGACTCAAGAAACGGAAGTTGATGCTCAAGGATCAGATCTCTCGAATGGAGAGTTCGATGATCCCTGACCTCAACGCCTGACGACGACGCAGAGGCAAGGTATCCGCCCTCCGGGCCCGTCCGGACCCGGCTCTTATCGTGCAGCCACGATCCCGCTCAACCCGCGGCGCCAACTTCCCGCTGGTGAAAACGCTGCGGCAAAATCCAGCCGGCCAGCGCGGGCAACACCAGGATCGCGCCCAGCATGTTCACCATGAACATGAAAGTCAGCAGGATACCCATGTCCGCCTGCAGTTGCAGGGGCGAGAATATCCAGGTGAAGACGCCGATCCCCAGGGTGATGCCGGTGAAGATGACCGCTGAGCCCGTGACGCGCAGCGCGTGCTCGTAAGCCGCCTGGATAGGCTCTCCCCTCTCCAGGTACTCCTTGAACCGGCTGTAGATGTAGATTCCATAGTCGACACCGACACCGACACCAAGAGCGACCACGGGCAGGGTGTTCACCTTCAGGCCAATCTCCAGGTAGGTCATCAGCGCATAGGCAAGCACCGATACCAGCCCCAGCGGGATGACGATGCACAACACCGCCCGTAATGACCGGAAAGTCGCCCAGCACATGAGGATGACAGCGCTGAAGACGCCAAGAAGGATGGGGAACTGGGACGCCGAAACCTCCTCGTTCTGGGCCGCCATGACGCCCACGTTGCCCGTGGCAAGCCTGAAATCCACTCCTTCCGTAGGATGCGCTTCGCGATATGCCTTGGCCTCCGCAACGATCCTGTCGATGGTGGTGGCCTTGTGATCTGTGGTGAACATCATGACCGGCATGGCACTGCATACGCGATCCAGCAGGCCGGTGCTGGTCTCGATCCGGGCCCCTGACTGGACCAGCACCTGCGGGTCTCTCGACAGCACTCGCCACTTGGGATAGCCCTCGTTCCAGCCCGCGTTGACGATCTTGAGCACCTGGGGCAACGCGATCACGTCCTGGACCCCTTCCACGTTGCGCATGTGCCATGCGAACCGGTCTATCGCCTCCATCTTGTCGTAATCGATGCACCCGTCCGGTCCGGTCTCGGCGATCACAGATATCAGATCGACACCGATGGAGAATTTCTCGGTGACCATGCGGCTGTCGATGTTGTACCTCGAGTCTGGCCTGAGTTCCGGGACGCCGGCATGCAGATCGCCGATCTTCACCTCCGAGCCCTTCCACGCGCCGAATGCGAACAGGGCCGCGGATATCAGGATGATGATCGCCGCAGGCCGCCTGACTGCGACCGAGGACAGCGCTTTCCACATGGGGTCAAGCTGCTTGGCGCGGGCGAGGATGCGATCATGGTAACCGGCATCCAGCTTGATATTGCATAGTAACAGCGGCATCAGTACCAGGTTCGTCAGGATGATCGACGCCACGCCGACGCTGGCCGCGATCGCCATCTCCTGGATGATGGGCACGTCGATCAGCAGAATGGTGACAAATCCGATGGTGTCACTGGCCAGGGCGATGAAGCCGGGGACGGCAAGGCGCCGGAATGCCGTCCGGGCAGCCATCTCGATAGTGACGCCATCCTTGAACATCTCGGCGCGGAACGAGCTGACCATCTGGACACCGTGGCTCACCCCGATGGCGAACACCAAGAACGGCACCAGCAGACCCATGGGGTCGATACCGAAATTCATTAGCGGCAGCATGCCGAGCTGCCAGATCACCGCCAGCAAGGAGCAGACCAGGGGGATGATCGTGGTCTTGGCGGACTGGGAATAGATGTACACCAGGATCGCGGTGATGAGGATGGTCATGATAAAGAACACGCCCACCCGCGTGGCGCCGTCCTTGATATCGCCGACCACCTTGGCGAACCCGATGATGTGGATACTGATTTCATCAGTCTGAAACGGCTCCCGGACCTGTTCGTCCAGCAGCCGCGCCACCTCGAAATAGTTCAGGTTCTCCCCGGTCTCGGGGTTCACTTCCAGCAACTGGGCGCTGATGATGGCGCCGGAGAAGTCATTGGCTATCAGCCGGCCCACGATGTTGGCTTTGAGGATATTCTCGCGGACCTTGCCAAGGCCCTCGGGCGTGGGCTGGAAATCCGCGTCGATGACATTGCCAGCCTCGATGCCGTCCTCGACCACCTCCAGGTAACGGACGTTCGGCGTGAAGATGGACTGGACCTTGGGCCGATCGACCCCGGGGATGAAGAACACGGCGTCGGTGGCGTTCTTGAGGGTCTCGAAAAACTCGGGGTCGAACATGTCCCCGTCCTTGGCCACCAGCGCCACTACCACCCTGTTGGCCCCGCCGAACCGGTCGTAGTACTCCCGGAAGGTCTGCATATATTCGTGACCGGTGGGCAGCTGCTTGCTGAAGGCGGTGTCGATACGCAGGCTCGTGGCCGCGGAGTAGGCCAGCAGGACTGTGATCAGGGCGAACAGCCCGATAACGACCTTGCGGTAACCGAAGATCAGTCGTTCCAGCCAGGCGATGATGCCAGTGTCGCTCATCATTAAATCCCTTCAGGCCGCAACCGGCCATCCCCATGTACGGGCACTCCGTCCGGCCGGCCCACGCTAAAATTCACCGCTGTCCAGGCCGACGATGCCTCCTTCGCCGAAAAGCAGGACCCCGCCGTCCTGGCGGGCGACCACGGCGGTCATTGCCTTGCGGTCGTCCCGTTGCACGAGCTCGAAACTCTCGCCCCCGTCCCGGCTCACCAGGATGGCGCCGGACATGCCGACGACCACTACCACGCCATCCGACGTCACCGTCCCGCCGTTCAGGGATACTTCCACGGGCGTCTCATTGTCCCGCCAGGTGAGCCCGCCGTCGGCCGAGGCGAACATATTTCCCCGCAATCCGAATACAAGCAGCTCACCGTCTGGCAACGACACGGCCGAGAAGAACGATCCCGTGTAGTCTGACGGCAGGGATACCCAGGTCTGGCCCTGGTCGTCCGACCGGTACAGGTGTCCCGCCTCCGCAGCAATGTACAGCCGGCCCTGGGCGTCCTCGGTGATCTCATTGAGATGGAGGTCCTGCGCCCCGGAGAGGTCCTCCTCCCAGAATTCAGCTTCCTCGCCTGCATCCTCCTCGGTGATCTCCTCGACAATCTGCTCTGCCACATCATCGACGTCCACCTCGATTGGCTCCGCATCGAGGGTCCGTTCCTCCCAGGTCTCTCCGCCGTCCGAGGTGGCGAGCACGAATCCGTAGGGCCCCACGGCGATGCCGTTTTCCGCATCGGCGAACCAGACGTCGAACAGCGGCAGCAGCAGGTCGGGCTGGAAGTTCACGCGCCGCCAGGTGGCACCGCCGTCCGTGGTCTTCAGGATGACGGCGTCATGGCCGACTGCCCAGCCGAGATCCGCGTCGTGAAACCAGACCCCGGTCAGCATGCTGCGGGTCGGCACCAGGGATTGCGTCCATGACGCACCGTCATCTGTGCTGACCAGAACGATCCCGTGGTCACCCACCGCCACGAGACGCCCGTCCACGGACGTGGCGTCGAGGAGCAACGCTCTGGTCGCCAGGGGGGCGAGATCCGAATATTCGTCCTGAGAGACTTCGCCGGCTTCCTGCGCCACGGCACCGGAAAACGGCGCCAGCACGCCCGCCAGACAAAACAGGATTCCCGTCAAGGAGGCAATCCGCGCGCCGATTCGGCCCATGTTCAGGACTCCAGCTAACGATAGCGGCGGGCCCCGGTGCGGGGCCCGCCTTGACCCGTCAGGCTACCGGACGCCAGAGCGCCGCAGGGAACCTGGACTGAAATCGTCCAACGTCAGGGTGACGTTGAAGTCGTAGGTGATCGGCTCCTCGTTGTTCAATCCGATCGCCAGGTATCGTCCCGACTGCAGGTCCATCGTGGTCTCGAGCGTACTCCACATGTCCGGGACGTCGTAATAGTTCATGCCATAGCCTTCCTGGACCCGCCACAGCTCGTCGCGGTTGTCGTAGCAATCCACCACGAGCGTCTGCCAGGAATCCTCGTCGATATAGAACGTCCGACGTTTGTATATGTGCCGCGTGCCTTCCTTGAGCACGGAATCCACTACCCAGACGCGGTGCAGTTCGTAGCGGACGTTCTCCTGGTTGACGTGCAGCGGATTGAGGACGTCCGTGTATTTGAGCTTGTTGCTGTGCAGCTTGTAGGAGTTGTACGGGACCAGTATCTCCTTGCGGCCCACGATCTCCCAGTTGTAGCGCTCCGGGCTGCCGTTATACATGTCGAACTGGTCCGACGTCGCCAGGCCGTCGCTGGCGGTCCGGGGATTGTCGAACGATACGTTCGGGGCCCGCCGCACCCGGCGCTGGCCAGGGTTGTAGATCCAGGCCCGGCGGTGCTCCTTGTTCTGGTCCATGGTCTCATGGACCAGCAGCACCTCGCCGGCAAGCCGCGCGGGCGCCGCGACCCGCTGCTTGAAGTAGATGATGACATTGTCCAGTTCCGCTTCGGTCATGCCCTGGATACCGTAGACACCCATGTAATTATCGATGAACTTCACCAGGGTGTAGTTGCCGTCCCGGGTCACCGCCGCCTGGCCGATGGCCCGGATACCCATGTCGGCGCGGAAACGCAGGATGTGGTTCCAGATCGCCTCAAGCCCGCTCTCCGGGATGGGGAACGGCGTGCCGTTGATGGCGCCGGTTACGCCGTTACCGCCCTCTATCAGGCGCGCGGTGGATGCATACTGCTTCGTAGCCTCATAGATGCGCGGCGGGAACGCGGCGGACCTGTGGGTCTTGTAGACGTTCATGAAATAGGTGTCGGGATAGGCCTGGAGCAGTGCCTTGTTCCCTTCCGCCAGGATGTCCGCATACTGCGCCATGTTGGCCGCGTTGATCGTGTACAGGACCGGGTCGTCGGCGAACGGGTCCGGGTGGTGGCCGCCCGACTTGAAGTCGGGGAAGCCCGCGTCGGCCGGGCTCGTGATCCCGCCTTCCCAGGCCGGGATAGTGCCGGCCTCGTTGCCGGCCCGGATCGCGCCCATGGGTGTGAGGTCATTATCGAGACGGGCGACCTGGTCGGCGGAAAGCTCGCCCGCTATCGCGGCGCCGCCAGCCATCGCCAGGGCCGCGATACTTGCAGCTCTGATGATTGTTGTTCTGATCATTTGTCCGATTCTCCTAGGATCTCAGAATGAAACGCTCGCGGAGAAAGCGATGTAGTCGCGGTCCGTGATGAGGTTCTGCTGATCGGCCCCGCTGTACTGCGTGTATCCCAGATCGAGCTGGTACTTGTTCTGGTAGACGCCCCGCAGGCCAAGGCTCAGAGTGGTCCGGCCCTCGACGAAGTTGCCGCCGGGACCCGGCGTATATCCCGTGACGTCCTGTGCCCAACCGAGGCGCGGCGTGATGGACCAGGCGCCGATCAGGTTGTCGTAGGTGAGGGAGGCGAGCATACGATAGCCCCAGGAGAACTCGCTGCCGAAATGGCTGTTGCCCTCCACTTCGTTGAACTGCGTGTAGGCCAGATTGGCGTTGCCGCTGATGAACGTTCCCGGCGCGTCATAGCGGAGCCCGTAACCGTTGGGCCCGCCGGATTTCTTGTCATTGAATCCGTGGACCTTGGTGGCCGCGGCCTCGATCACGAAGGCGCCAACCTGTGCCCCCAGAACCGGATCGAACAGGTAGGTCAGGGTACTCTGAAGCTGGCTGACATCCTTGAGTGTCCAGCCACGCAGATACTCGTTCAGACCCAGCGGGTTGTCAGGCCCGTAGGCCGGCCCCTGCTGTCCGTAGCCACCCAGCGGCCCGACGGCGTCCGGATTCGAGCACCCGGCCGTCTGGCAGAAACCCGGTGTACCGGGGTTGAAGTTGTCCAGGGGCGACAGTGCCTTGTACAACAGTTCCACGTCGTCGAGCTGCAGCGGGGTGTCCTTCTTGTAGGTGTACTCACCCTGCCATGACCAGCCGAAGACATCGGTGCTCCAGCTGAGCCCGTATAGCTCGATGCCCTCCGGGTACTCGGCGAAATACCCCGATGTCTGACCCAGCTCGCTGGACGCGATACTCGAAGCCAGCGAGCTCACATTACCGCCTGAGAGAAAGATGTTGCCGCCGACCGTGGCCCAGGACTGCAACTCCGAGTTCGTGATGTCGCCGCCGTTGGCCGCCGCAGTGCCTGCACCGGCGATGGTGCCCTGGGCGACGGCTGCGTCGAAGGAAAGGCCGGAGGCGAGGCCGAGGGCCGTGGCGCCTGCCGCCGTGCCAGCGCCTGTGCCGTTGCCGTATCCCGCCTGGGTGCCGGTCATGCCGCTGAGTACCGGCAGCCGGCTGTTGTACTTGGCATAGTACAGGCCGAACTCCGTCCCACCGAGCAGGCCGGGGAAGAAATACCGCAGGGCCAGGCCATACTGGTCCGTGTCGTCCGGCTTCTCGGAAGAGATGCGGGGCACCTTCGAGAAGTTTTCATCGAAGAAACCGCCGTAGGGGGTGAAGTCGGTCCCCTGATCGCTCCAGGCGCCGAACCCGATCATGAGGAATCTCCCGCCTTCGGTGGCGAAATCGTTGGTCGAGAAGACGGTGCCGTCAGGTTCTGGCTTGGTGCCGTGCCATTTCAGCTGATAGAAGGCCTCAAGCGAAAGATTGTCCGTGGGGGAGATACTGAAGTAGACCTGCTCCTGGGGCAGGAGACCTTCCTTCAGCTCGACGGCAGCTCCCCTCAGCTTAGAGACGTCGAAATAATTCAGGGAACTCATGCCCGAAACGTAGAAGGTGCTCTCGCCCCAGTTCACCACCTGTTTGCCGACGCGAACCTGCGCAGGCATGGAGCCGATGTCGAAGTTTGCGTAGCCGTAGACATCGAGCAGGTCCCACCTGTGATCCACCTTGTCCTTGGCATCGCCGGAAAGCTTTGTGCGCTTGGTGTTGTCGGCCTCCGTATCCACGAAGCCGGAAGCCCGTCCGAAGAAACCGAAATTGTTGTATTTGAGCGACACTTCGGTCAGGGCCTTGAAGATATTCTGAACCTGACCGGTGTCGTAGTTGAGAGTGCCGTCGTCGTAGTTGCAGCTTCGGGAGGCACCCCCGTTGCTGGTGCATACGATCTTGTTGGCCGGACTTTGCACCCGCCACGTGGACCCGTAGGTCAGAGTTGTATCCCATGTGCCGCTGACGCCGGAGACGGGGCTACCGAAGTCCACGGCCAGACCGGGCGTGTACACCGCCAACCCGGCGGCCATCGCGATCGCGGCCTTGAGGAGAGTCCGGACAAGTTCAACGGGACGCGAGACATGTCGTGTTCTCATTGTGCTCCCCAGGTGTGATTTTCTCGATAAAACCTTATTTTTATGGCGGCATAAACGGAGCGATGTCCGCTCATGTGCGAGTAGCAAAGAATCGCCGTATCACAGTGTTTCTAACCCATTACGGGCTGAGAAAACAACATCGCACGGAAAATCCCGTCATCATCACCTCCGAGCGCCTGAGACCCGGGGACTGCCCGATCCTCGGCTCCGTCGGCGCATGGCGTCCGCCCGCTTTCACACTGTAGACCGCGGCGTGGCGCTTCGCCAACAAATACAAAGGCCTGGCGCAAATCAGAGCCGTCCGGGAACCCGAGTAGCGACGGCCCGGTCAGCCTGGTGACATACCTCGGATATCGCTCCGGGGGTGGATCGCCCGCCGTGTTCTCCCGCAGGCCGCGGCGCAATATCGGATGCGCGTTGCAGTGCACAACGAAAAATGGGATCCCTGGCGCAGAATCCAGTGTCTCATCCGGCCGCGTGTCAGCCCGATATCAAAGGTAGACGGCCTGAAGGATATCGTGGCGGAGACGTTCGCCAAGCATGGCGCGCGCATCGGCGTCGGCCCGCTCCAGCGCCTCGTCGTAAAGGATGTGCCCATGCTCGTCCACGGAGATTACGCCGTTCTGCCGCAGCCGCCCGATGAACGCCCGGAACAGCGAGCGATCGAAGAACTCCGGCGCGTTGAACTGGTAGAGGATGGATATTCTCTGGGCCATCAGCTGGCAGAGCTCCTCTAACTTCTTCTGAGTCAGGACCCCCGGACCATGCTTCAGGAGCAGCGCGACCGTGACGTAGTAGCGCTCCAGGGCCTGCAGTCCGCTGCGGGCGATCACCGACAGGCGGATCGACTCCCCGGTAGTCACCCGCGCCCGGCGCAGGACGCCGGTATCCTCCTCCCGGGACAGTAGACCGGTCTCGATCATGGCCCCGACGATCCCGTCCACCGCCACCGGCAGGTCCGCGGTATCCCAATGCATGAACAGCTCGCCCCTGAGGTAGGGATACACCCGGTCAAGGAGTTCCAGGATCCGCGTCTCCTCCATGGTCACGGTGTCGAAGAAGCAGCAGGCGACCAGGGAAGGGAGGGTGAACAGATGCGCGACATTGTTGCGGAAATAGCTGACCAGCGCCGCGTTCCGCTCCTCGATATACATGATGTCGCCAAGCTTGTGGTATTCGCGCTTCAGCAGCCCGAACTGCTCCGCATAATCGGCCACCTGTCGACCGGTCATGTCGCAGACCGTGACCAGGGGGGAATAAGGCGCCTTCCTCAGGATTGCGAGGTGGAGGTCGAGCAGTCTGACGAGTTCGGTCTCCAGCATGCTCTGCCTCGGCGTCGACAGCATGGCTGTAGCCACCAGATTTACCGGATTGACCGCCGCGGCCGCGTTGATCCCGGTGAGGATGCGCTCGCCGAGCCTGCGCACCAGCGGCTGCACCCAGGCCGGCTTATCCTCCGGCTCCCGTACCTGACCTCGCCAGTCCGGGACCTCCTCGTCCAGCATCCGGCCCAGGCTGATCGGCTCGCCGAAATTGACGTAGACCTTGCCGAAGCGGCTGCGCAGAGCCTTCAGGCTTTTCAGCAGACCAAACAGCGTCTCACGCTTCTTCGGCTGACCGGAGAGTTCCGAGATATAGCTCTCTCCTTCGAGCAGTCGCTCGTATCCGAAGTAGACCGGGATGAAGGTCAACGGTCCGACTGGCCGCCTCAGGTAGCTGCGTACCGTCATCGACAGCATGCCGGGCTTGGCCGTCAACAGGCGGCCAGTACGGCTGCGGCCGCCCTCGATGAAGTATTCGATCGGCACGCCCTTGCTCAGATTGAGCGACAGGTACCGGTTGAATACGGCTGCGTACAAGGGATTGTCCCGGAAACTCCGCCGCAGGAAGAAGGCGCCTCCACGGCGGAGAAACGGGCCGATCAGCGGCAGATTGAGATTGATGCCCGCGGCTATGTGCGGGCACATCAGGCCACGGCGGAACACGACATAGGACAGGAGCAGGTAATCGATGTGGCTGCGGTGGCAGGGCACATAGACGATCTCGCCCTCCTCTGCGCGCGCCTTGACCTGGTCGATATGACCGATCTCCACTCCCTCGTACAGGCGGTCCCAGAGCCGCGCCAGCAAACGCTCCATGAAGCGCACGAACGGATAGGAGAAATCCGCCGCTATTTCGTAGGCGTAGCCGCGAGCCTCGGCCCAAGCCTGGGCCTCGCTGAGGTCGTTGACCTGTATCTCCCGTGTGATCGCCGCCTGGACGGAGTGGGACTGCAGGATCTGATTGACCAGGGTCCGGCGGTGCGACAGATCCGGACCGATCGCCGACATACGCTGCCTGCGGAAGTGCACCCTCAGGACCCGGGCGAGCTTGCGGACCGTCCGCTCCGGCGTCAGCCCTTCGGCGACGAAATCCCGCACCGACACGGGGGCGCTGAACTGGACCATGACGTCCCGGCCATGAAAAAGGACCATGAACACCTTTCGCAGGGTGCCGCCGATGGCCCAGTCATCGGAGAGCAGCAGCTTCAGAGCGGATCCCCCCTCCTTGTCGGGAGATCGACCCCAGAACACCGCGACCGGCACGATGCTCACGTCTTCGGGCTGGCCGCCGCCGACGGCCTTCACGATCCGTTCCAGCCTTGACAGTTCCGGGGCCCGACCCGAGCGACGAAGGAACACGGTGGCGCTGGATTCCCGCAGTCCCGGGAACCGCAACCCACGGCTCGGCGGCACAATGCCGGCCCGCATGCATTCCTGGTCCAGCACCGCGGACTCGGCCAGCCCCTGGCGCTCGAGCACGAAACACACGGGACCGTCACCGAGGTTTCCGAGGATCTCCCGCTGGTCCTCCGGAAGACGTGTGCGTACCCACAGGAACAGCACTCGCCGGACCAGCCCAATCCAGAGACCATGAAGACTCATATGACCCTGACCATTGCGGGCGCTCGCTGCGGGGCACCGGGGGCCGAAATACTATCACTTCAGATGCGTCGCACTAGGAATCGCCGCCGCGCTCCCTTATGGTTTTGTGATGGCCGATCCAACGGACTTGCCGCACTGGAGCGACCGGTGGGCCTTGTTTCTCGACGTGGACGGGACGTTGCTGGATATCGCCGCCCATCCTGACGATGTCCGCACCACGCCTAGACTCAAGCTCCTGCTCAGGCGCGCCCAGGGCAGGCTCGGCGGCAGCGTGGCCCTGGTGAGCGGCAGATCCATCGCCAACCTGGATCGGCTCTTCTCTCCCCTGGTGCTGCCGGCCGCCGGCCTTCACGGAGTGGAGCGGCGGCGCGCGGACGGCGCGATGCAGTATTCAGCAGCCATGGACGATCGCCTCCATGCGCTGAAACACCATTTGATGGAATTCGCCGAACGCCATCCCGGCATACTTGTGGAGGACAAAGGCGCTGCCATCGCCCTCCATTACCGCAACGCTCCACGCCTAAAGGATCAGAGCATTCACATGATGACCGACCTGGCCCGTGCTGCCGGGCCGGACTTCCACCTGCAGGAGGGTAAGATGGTTCTCGAGCTCAAACCGTCGGGCCATGACAAGGGCAGTGCCGTGAAACACTTCATGCGGGAGCCGCCGTTTCTCGGCAGAACGCCGGTATTCGCCGGTGACGACGTGACCGACGAAGATGGCTTCGGGGCAGTCAACGAACTCGGCGGGCTGTCGATTCGTGTCGGGATCGAGGGACCCACGCAGGCCCGCTGTCGGGTCGCCAATGTGGATGAACTCCTGGCCTGGATGGAATCCGGACTGCTGGACGGGGACATTGCTCCAGGGGAGTCGGTGAATGCCGAGTCTTGAGTTGGGTGTCATCGGCAATTGCCAGATTTCGTCGTTGATCGACGGCAACGGTCGCATCGTGTGGTCATGCTTCCCGCGCTTCGACGGTGATCCCGTTTTCTGCTCGCTGCTGGCAGGCAACGGGGAGCCGGCCACCGGATTCTTCGACGTGGAAGTCGAAGACCTGGTGGAAACCGAGCAGCGATACGTCACCAATACCCCGATCCTGGAGACCACCCTGGTTGACGCCCACGGCGGGGCCGTCAAGCTCGTGGATTTCGCGCCTCGCTTCGGGCAGTTCGGCCGTCACTACAGACCGACCATGATCATCCGTTACCTGGAGCCACTGAAAGGCGCGCCCAAGGTCCGTGTGAGACTGCGCCCCGCGCGGGACTACGGGAGTGGCCGTCCCGAGATCACATTCGGCAGCAACCACATACGCTACATCGGCTCTGATATCACCCTGCGCCTGACGACGGATGCGTCGCTCAGCCATGTGCTCGATGAGTACGCGTTCGTACTCAACCGGCCCCTCACCTTCGTCCTCGGTCCCGACGAGAGCCTGCGCGATTCGGTCGTTACCACTGGCCGCCGGTTCTACGAACAGACACGGGATTACTGGCGCCGCTGGGTACGCAGCCTCTCGATACCGTTCGAATGGCAGGACGCGGTCATCCGTGCCGCCATCACCCTCAAACTCTGTACCTTCGAAGATACCGGTGCACTGGTGGCGGCGATGACGACGTCGATACCGGAGTCCGCGGACAGCGGGCGCAACTGGGACTACAGGTTCTGCTGGCTGCGCGACAGCTTTTTCGTGGTCCACGCGCTCAACCGCCTCGGGGCGACCAACACCATGGAGGCGTACCTGCGATATATCCTCGACGTCGCCGCCGCGACAGACGGGGGCCGGCTGCAGCCGGTCTATGGCATCCGGGGAGAGTCCCACTTGCCCGAGAGGGTGATCGACTCCTTGCCGGGATACCGCTCGATGGGGCCCGTCCGCGTGGGCAACCAGGCCTGTGAGCAGATCCAGAACGATGTCTACGGCTCGGTGATCATGTCGGCCACCCAGTTCTTCTTCGACAAGCGGCTCTCCGTGACCGGCGACCTGCGGCAGTTCGAGTTACTCGAGGTGCTGGGCGATCACGCCAGGGAACTCTACAAGGCTCCCGACGCCGGTATCTGGGAGTATCGCGGCCGGGAGCGAGTCCACACGTTCTCCAGCCTCATGTGCTGGGCCGGATGCGACCGGCTCGCGCGTATTGCCGCGCAACTCGGCCAGGATGAGAAGAGCCGGCGATGGGCGACGGATGCTGCGCACATCCGCGATGAGATCCTCGCCCGCGGATGGAACGAGGAGGAGCGGTGTTTCGTCGACAGCTTCGGAGGTCGGGATCTGGATGCCAGCATGCTGCTCGTGAACGAACTCGGCTTCCTGAGCGCCGACGATCCCCGCTTCGTCGGGACCGTCCTGGCCGTGGAACGGTCTCTCCTGCAGGACGGTCATGTCTTCCGCTACCGAGCAGAGGACGATTTCGGATTGCCGGAGAGCGCATTCAACATCTGCACCTTCTGGTATATCAACGCCCTGGCGGCCATGGGAAGAAACAGCGAGGCCCGTGACCTGTTCGAGGCCATGCTCGGACGCAGGAACTCCCTCGGAATGCTGGCGGAAGACCTCGATCCCTCTACCGAGGAGATGTGGGGCAACTTCCCCCAGACCTACAGCATGGCCGGTATCATCAACGGAGCGCTGCGGCTCAGTCGGGCCTGGGAGGACGCGTTTTGAGCCGGCTCGTAGCAGTATCCAACCGGGTCGCCGATCCCTCCGGCGGAAAGTCGTCAGGCGGCCTGGCGGTGGGCCTGCTTGCCGCCCTCAACCAGAAGGGCGGACTCTGGTTCGGATGGGGCGGCAAAACGCGCGGTGGCGCGCCGTCGGCCCCGAAGATCGTCAAGAAGGGCAAGATCGAATACGCCACGATCGATCTGTACGAGTCCGATTACGACGACTACTACAACGGCTACAGCAACATCTGCCTCTGGCCGCTGTGCCATTACATGCTCGGTTTCTTCCGATACGAACGGCGTTTCAAGGACGCGTACCGCAGGGTCAACGCCCTGTTCGCGCGGAAACTCCTGCCGCTTCTGAAAGACGACGATGTCATCTGGGTGCACGACTATCACCTGATCCCTCTGGCGGCCGAGTTGCGGGCCGCCGGCGTCTCGCAACCCATGGGCTTCTTTCTGCACGTGCCGTTCCCCAACATCGACGTCCTCAGGACGCTGCCGGGCTACCGGGACCTGCTGCGGAGCCTGACGGCCTATGACGTGGTGGGATTCCAGACCCCCAATGATGCACGCAACTTTACCGAGGGCCTGGCTCGGGAAAACCTGCTGCAGGCCAAGCTCGGGCACGATCGTTTCCGATCCGGCGGCCGGGAGATCGTCGTCTCGGCCTTCCCCATCGGGGTCGACGTGGACGGCATCTGCCAGGCTGCCGAACGAGCGCTCTCGAGCGCCACAGTGAGTCGGACCGTCAAAGGGCTGGCAGACCGGGAACTGATCCTGGGCGTGGACCGACTGGACTACAGCAAGGGCCTGCCGGAACGGTTCAGGGCTTTCGAGGAGTTGCTCGCCCGGTACCCGGACACCAGGCGCCGGCTCGTATACATGCAGTTCGCGCCACCGACCCGAACCGGGGTCCGGGCGTACCAGGACATCAGAGAGGAACTGGAACAGTCGGCCGGCCATATCAACGGGCGATTCGCCGAACCGGACTGGGTCCCGATCCGGTATCTGAACAGAGGCTTTTCCCGCAACATGCTCATGGGTCTGATGCGTTCTGCGCAGATCGGCCTGGTGACGCCGCTGAGAGACGGCATGAACCTGGTGGCGAAGGAGTACGTGGCGGCCCAGGACCCGAAATCGCCGGGGGTCCTCGTCCTCTCACGGCTGGCCGGCGCCGCCGCCGAACTGGATGCAGCCATACTGGTCAATCCCTATGACGTGGAGGGTATGGCGGAAGCGATCCAGCAGGCCGCCAACATGCCGTCGCCGGAACGTCGCGAGCGCTATCAGGCGATGATCGAAGTGCTACGGAAGAATGACATCGATGTCTGGCGCACCCGCTTCGTCGAAACTCTGGAGAGCTTCCAGTAGGCCGGAGATCGTTTCGGTATGCGCTTGGCCGGCTCGATTAGCGGCGCTGGTGCCTCCCCCAGGAAATTCCGGAGCCCGACGCCGCCACCCTGTTGTGGGCCGGGCGGGCCCACGCGACGGAGACGCCGTCGGCATCGGGAAATGCCGCGGGCGCAAGCTCGGGCTAAACGCCGGGCATTCGCCCCCAGACGGCGAGGTGCCGGTCGCTGACCGCCTCCACCCGTAACCCCCCCAGCCCGGCCTCGCGCAGCTGCTCGATGATCTCGCCTGGTTCGAAAGCCGCCAGCAGGGAATTGTAGAAATCGGTCTTGAGTACCGGTGGCTCCTCGGCCGCGTAGGTTTCGACGATCTTCTGTGCCAGGTCCCTGCTGCCAGGTCGCATCAAGTCCATCACCAATATCGGCGCCCCCGGTCCCGCGAGCTCACTGATCGCCTCCCAGAGAACGCCAGGGCGGTGCAGGTGGTGCAGCAGGCTGTTGCTGGTGATGGCTTGGTAGCGAGGCCGCGGCAACTGGGCGCCGGGCAGCAGCCCGCGGACAAAACGCACCCGGTCATCCAACCCGCTTTCGGCCAGGGCCGCACAGGCGAATTCCAGCATGGCGGCCGAGCCGTCCAGCCCCGTCACGTCGCAGGCCGGGAATGCACGGGCCAGGCGGAGGACAATGTCTCCGGGACCGCAGCCCAGATCGAGGATCGCCCCCTGCCCGTCCCATTCCGGGAAACGCGACAGGAACAGGTCCACGAACATCCGATTGGGTTCCTCGAAGTCCGCTTCCGCATAGGCGCGGGCCTGCCCGAGGTCGTCCATCAATTCCGGTTCCGGGGTGCGATCCATGGCTTGTTTACTTGCCTCCGGACTTCTCTTCGGACTCGCGCAACTTCTTCATGTGCTCGTCCTGGATGTCTTCCACCGACCGGGCCTTGTCCAGCGCCCTGACCTGCTCGTCGAAGATCGTGTCCTTGACGTCAGGCGGTGGCTCGTCCTTGGACGGATCGCATCCGGCCAACGCGGCCAGGGCAAGGGCGGCGACAGCAATGGTTCGTGACATGGTGGACACTCCCGGTCTGGTGACCTCAACAAGGTAATCCCGTCCCCGCATGCCTTGCAAACGCCGCAGGTACTCCGGTCCCATGATAGTCTGCGTGGTCCGGATTCAACCGGCGGGCGGCACCCAAATGAGTACATTCACCGGCAACGTCATCATCCTGACGGGCGCGTCCGAAGGTATCGGCCGGGCGCTGGCACTTGCCCTGGCGCCCCAGAAGCCCAAGCTGGTTCTGTCGGCCAGGAATCGCGAGCGCCTCGAGAGCCTGGCGGGAGAGTGTCACGCCATGGGCGCGGAGTGTCTGGCAGTCCCGGCGGACGTCACGGACGAGATCCAGTGCCGGCAATTGATCCGACAGGCGGTGGACGCTTTCGGCCGAATCGATACGCTGGTGGCCAACGCCGGCGCCACCATGTGGTCGCGACTGGACCGCCTGGAGGATCTCGGGGTCCTCAGGACCGTCATGGACGTGAATTACTTCGGCGCCGCGTATTGCACGGCGGCCGCCCTGCCATACCTCAAACAGAGCCGCGGCCGTATCGTGGCGGTAGCCAGCGTCGCCGGGCTCACCGGGGTCCCCGAACGCACCGGATACAGCGCCTCCAAGCACGCCATGATCGGCTTCTTCGACTCGCTCCGCATCGAACTGGCCGAAAGCGGCGTATCGGTGACGGTGGTCGCCCCGGATTTCGTGGTCACCCAGATCCACCGCCGGGCACTCGGCGCGGACGGCAGGCCGCTGGGCGAGACACCGATGCACGAGAGCCGCATCATGACGGCCGAGCGCTGCGCAGCCCTGATCGTAGACGCCATGGCCGGACGGCAACGACTGCTGATCACGTCCCGACGAGGCAGGCTCGGGCGATGGCTAAAGGTGCTGGCGCCGGGGCTGATCGACCGTATCGCCAGGAAGGCGATCGAAAAAAAATTCTGAGCCCAGGCTCAACGGCCTGCCCGGTCGGACAGAAAACTGCCGAACAAGGAGAGCACCTTGTCCAGTTCGGCGGTCAGTCTGTGGTCGCCGCGGATCAAGTGCAGGTCTGCGCCATGATCCCGGGCCCAGCGGATGCTGTTCTCCACCGGCACCACTTCGTCGCTCCAGCCGTGCACGATAACGATCCTCTTGCACCCGGGCTCGGGCGTCAGGCCCTCGTATCCACGCATGTAGAACGCCGGTGCGATCAGGAAGAGGCCGCCGGCGCGGATCACCGCGGAAGCCGCGGCAGCGACGTGGCCGCCCATGCTCGACCCCACCAGCAGCGGGGGCAGGGCCAGACTTCGGCAGTAATCCACGAGCTTCGCCACCCTGTCGGCCGGGTCCGGCATTCCCCGGTAGTCCACTGACTCGACCGGGAATCCCCCTTTGCGGGCAGCCTCGGCCATGGCGCAAATCTTGGTCCCCCAGGGCCCGCTATCCTGACCGTGCGAGAAACAGACGAGCGGCAGCGTCAACGTGGCGGTCCCTGAAAACCGGCGGCGGGGGGGCCGGCGCCATCGGCCGGTGGCGGGCCTGCCGGCCGCCAGGGCGTCAGGACCTCGAGGAAGGGGCCCTCGGACGAAACCGGACAGGCCGACCCGTCGTTCATGAATCCGGTGGACCCCAGAGTAATTCGTCCAGCGACGGTCGCCACCGGTATTCGGCCAGATCGATCCGACCCGCCCTGAACACCACGCCCTCTGATTCCAGGCGCCGCCTCTGCTCCTGCCCGGCCTCGCTGCTGTCGGGCAGGGAGATCTGCCCGCGAGCGTTGACCACGCGGTGCCACGGGACCTCGCTGCCGTCAGGGAGACTTCGCAGGGCCCTGCCCACCATCCTGGCCCGTCGTCCGAGTCCTGATTCCCGGGCGATCTGCCCGTAGGTCGCTACCTGTCCGGCCGGGATCCGCGCCACCGTGTCCCGGACCCGCTTCGCGACCTCTGCCCACGGAGATTTCACGCTCGGACGCCCCGTAACCGCTCGCCGAGTTCCTGCTGGGCCTGCTTCAGGATGGACCGGCGATCCACCGACTCGAGGATCTCGGCCACCACGGCCCGCGGCCCGCCGTCCCCCCAGGACTTGCCCAGGGAGAAGTACCTCTCCGCCGCCCGGCCGACGACATAGGTGCTGTAGTACGCCACGGCCCCCTGGGCGCCCGCGGTCAGTAAGACAGACGCGCCCCCGGTGCCGAGCTTGAGCGCCGACGACAGCAGGTGCACGGCCCAGACGGCACCCATCAGTGCCGCCATCTGGGTCAGAATCACGGATATCAGGGAACCGGCCTCGTTGCGCGTCAGGGGGAGTCCGTAGACGCGGGACAGGTGCACCACCATGCCGGCGTCCACCAGCGCCGCGGCGGCCAGGTCTGCGACGGGTACCGGATTGAACGCCACCGCCACACCCTTCGCCACGCAGTAGGTCCGCACGACCCGATCGGCCACTTGTTTCCTCACTTCGACGACGCGCCGGCCGACTGCCTCGCTGAGGTGCCCGGCAAAGATGCTGGCGTTCATTGCGGCCAGGGTCTTGCCCTCGGACTCCAGGATCGACCACAGTCTCGACCGCAGCCCCTCGACGTCAGACGCCCGCCCCGCCCTCGGGTCAGCGGCCACCGGGATGATGTTCTCGGACGCGATCAGGCCCCGCGTGCGTTCCTCCAGCCGTCGCCGCAACTGCTCGAGTTCAGCCATGGAATAACGATCGGACTTGTTCAGGACCAGCAGCAGGGGCCGGCCCTGGCCGGCCATGTGTCCGAGGACATCGAGTTCGGACCCGGTCATGTCGCCCTCGACGACGAAGATCAGAAGGTCGGCCCGATCCGCGGCGTCCCGAGCTGCCTGCTCCCGTTCCTCGCCACCGATCTCGTCGATACCCGGCGTATCGATCAGGAATACGCCGCCGTCGCCGGCCGTGGTCCAGACCGCCCGGCCGGCTTCCCGGGTCTCACCGTGCAGGGGGCTCGCCGAGAAGCGAGGCTCGCCCAGCAAGGCGTTCAGCAACGAAGATTTGCCCACGCCGACACGGCCGAAGGCGGCGATGTGGACGTGGCCGTGCTCCAGCTTGTCCAGCATCTGGCGAACCGCGGCGTAGTCCTGAGCCAGGTGCGAACGGACCTGGGGCGGCACCCTGGGATCATCGAGCAGATCCCGCAGGCTCTCCTTCGCCAGAGCGAGGTGAGCGTCGCCGCCGACATCAGTTGCGGTCGGTCTCTCTGTCTTCCTGGATAACCATCCGCGCAATGCGGACCGTGCGCGCGCCAAGATCCTCACTCATGGATTCCCTGAATCGCCGGGCGGCGGCCGCGGGACGCAACTCCCCTCCCTCCGCCAGCGACCGTGAGAGCCCCTTGCCGAGGGCGTCGAAAATCAGTCCATAGGCCACTGCGTGGGTGACCCCTCCCGCTATGGTACCGACTCCGGGGAACGCCTTCAGGGCATTTCCCGCCAACGCCAGCGTGATCGGCAGCATTTTGCCCACGTAGCCCTGGCTCAGGTCCAGCAGCCGGCCCACGTCCACGTCCCGGGCCGGCACCTCGTACAGCCCGCACAGGTCGCGGATCATGCCGCGGCCGAGATAGCCCTGGATGAGGATGTCGGTTCCGGGGCTGACAGCCGCAAGGGCCCCGATGACCGCCTTGCGGGTATACCCGCCCACCAGGGCTTCCGCGTGCGTCTGGCGACGGGCGCGCTCTGCGGCCGTCAGACGTTCGTCCACGAGCGAGAAGACGGCGCGATCGCGGAGCGCCTCCAGGGCCTCCGGGCTGCAGTCGATACGCCGCTGGATCGCTTTGCGAAGCGATTCCATCCCGGCTGTCCGACCATCCTCGCCGGATCGCCGGGTGGAGACGCTTATCACCTCCGAATCCCGCGTTGCACCGGCCTCGGTCAGCCGCTGCCGCAGCCGGTCCATGATCCGCGACGCCTCGTCCTCGGTGTACAGGTCAGTCTTGTTCAGCACCAGCACCAGGGGTTTCTCCACGGCCGCCAGGACCGTAAGATCCTCGAACTGGCGCCGAGTCAGGTCCGCCGAACAGACGTAGAGCACCACGTGGGCACGAATCGCTTCCTGCAGCCCGGCCTCGTCATCCGCGGCATCCAGTGCCGATCCGGGAACGTCTGCCAACAGGACTTCGTCGCCCGCCGGCGTACGCCACCGATAGTGGCCGACCTGCCGCGTGGTGCCGCCCGATACGCCTACGTCCGTCTCCGCTTCCGGCGCCAGCGCCCTCACCAGCGACGACTTTCCGGTGCTGATCTCCCCGAACAGGCAGAGGTAGAGCCGCCCAGCATTCCTGCGGCGAGCGAGTTCCTCCAGTTCCCGTTCCGCCGCGGTCACGTCGATGCCCTGCACCCGTCCTTCAGAAATCCGCTGCTCCAGGGACGCCTTGTCCGGCGCAGCCGCCTTCGACAGTGGCCGTCGTCTCGGTACAAGCAGGCGCCAGAGCAGCCACGCGCCCACGCAACCGACGGTCGCCAGGAACACCAGCAACCCGAGAAACACGGGCAGCGGCCCGTCCCTGAGTCGCTGCCAGATGTCCGCGAGGGATCCGGCGAGGTTCACGGCCGCGGCGGATGCGGCCAGGACGGCAAGCACGATGGCCAGCGCAAGCATGGCCCGGGCGGGGCGGGAGAGCTTCACTGCCCGGGCCCCCGTTTTCGCGTGGCATAGGCGATCCATGCCGACGCCGCCAGCGGGACGAGGCGTTCCACAGCATCTCCGGGAGCCGGCAGGTCCGGCAGCCAGTGGAACAGCACCGTCAGCGAGAACCCGGCGAGCATCGCCCGGAACAGTCCCCTGCCGCTCAGCCGGAAACCCAGCAGGACCAGGACCAGGGGCGGGCCGAAGGCGGATCCGATCGCGGCCCAGGCGAAAAGGACGCGGCTGAAGATGGAGTCGGGGATGCCGACGGCCAGCGAGACAGCCACGGCGGACAGCGCCGCAACCACCCACCGGGACCGGGCCAGGGTCTGCCGACCCGCAAGCCGCGCGCCCGGCAGATCGTGGGTCACGGAAGACGCCGCGACCAGCAGCTGGCTGTCGGCGGTAGACATGATGGCGGATAGAACGGCGGCGATCGTGATGCCAGCCGCGACGGGCGAGATGAGCCGATTGGCCACCTCGAAGAGTATCTGCTCGGAGTCCACCAGCCCGAAATAGAGCACCCGGCCGGCCAGCCCAAGCAGCAGCATGCCACTGTAGATAACCACCGCCCAGCCGATGGCGATGACCCGGGCCCGACGCAGCGCCTGCTCATCTCTAAGCGCCATAAACCGGTTGACGACGTGGGGTTGTCCAGGATAACCGAGACCGATCCCGAGGATGCCGAGAACGAACCCCAGCCCGGCGATGCCGGCCGCCGGAGGCTGGATACCCTGGCCATCCAGGGCGGCCAGGCCCTGGATCAACGGACCGGGTCCGCCCGCGGCCGCCAGGGCGACGGCGGGCAGGAAGAGCGCGGTCCCGGCCATCACCAGGCCCTGCACCGTATCGGTTACGCTCACCGCCCAGAAACCGCCGAGCAGCGTATACAGGACGATGACCCCGGCGCCGATCAGCACGGCCACCACCAGATTCATGCCGAAGGTACTCGCGAACGCCGCGCCCGCCGCCTGGAACTGGGCGGCGATGTAGAACATGAACGAGAACAGAATGATGCCCGATCCCAGCCGGAGCACGGCGGGACGCCGCCGCTCCTCCACCGAGCCGGCCAGGAATTCCGTCAGCGTAATGGCGCCGCTGGCGTTGCTCTCCCGCATCAGCCGCGGCGCCACAAACAGCCAGTTGATCAGGAATCCGGACAGAGTGGCGGGAAACAGCCACAGAGCGGGCAGCCCCCACAGGTAGGCCATGCCGCTGACGCTCAGGAGGGTCCAGGCCGAGGACGAGCTGGCCGATGCGCTGATCGCCGCGACCATCCCGCCGAGGCGCCGCCCTCCGAGGAAGAATTCGCCATGACTCGTCGTCCTCCGGGTGGCCCAGATACCTATCAGGATCAGGAGCATCTTGTAAGCCACCAGAGTGACGAGTATGGACTGTGTCTTGGTCATGACGCTGCGCCTTCCCGGGCTGGCCGGAGTGTATCACCGCCTCCGGAACGCCCGCGCCGGTCGCCGGTTAGAATGCCGTCAGTAGCACGGTGGAGACGGGCACTTGGCGCAAGGCGGCTGGCAATTCTGGATCGATCGCGGCGGCACGTTCACCGACGTGGTCGCCCGTTGCCCGGATGGCAGTCTGATCGCCCGGAAGCTGCTGTCGGTGAACCCGGATCGCTACGATGACGCCGCCATCGCCGGCCTCGACCGGATACTCGCCGAAGCCGGGCAGCCACCGGGCTCCTACGATGCCGTCGACGCGGTCAAGATGGGCACGACAGTGGCCACGAATGCATTGCTGGAACGACACGGCGAAGACACGGTCCTGGTGATTACGCGGGGCTTCGGCGATGCGCTGCGAATCGGCTACCAGCAAAGACCGCGGCTGTTCGACCGGGAGATCCGACTCCCGGAAAGCCTCTACCGCCGGGTCGTCGAAGTCGACGAGAGGATCGACAGTGACGGCGGGGTGATCACTCCGCTGGACCAGGAGGCCCTGGGCCGCGATCTGAGGGAAGCGGTCAGGGACGGATACAGGTCGGTCGCCATCGTATTCATGCACGGCTACCGCCATCACCATCACGAACGGATGGCCGAGAGAATTGCCCGGGAGTCGGGCTTCCCGCAGGTGTCAGTCTCTCACCGCGTCGGGGCCCTCGCAAAACTGGTCGCCCGAGGCGACACCACGGTGGCTGATGCCTACCTCTCGCCAGTCCTCAGGCGCTATATCGATGGCGTGGCAGGCACCCTCGGCGACACCCGGCTGCTGTTCATGCAGAGCAACGGCGGACTCGCAGAAGCCGCTCATTTCCGAGGCAAAGACAGCGTCCTTTCGGGGCCGGCCGGCGGGGTCGTGGGAATGGTGGAGACGGCCCTGCGCGCGGGGCGCTCCCGGATGATCGGCTTCGACATGGGGGGGACGTCCACGGATGTTTCCCTCTACGACGGTGTTTTCGAGCGCACTCTGGACAGCGTCGTCGCTGGCGTCAGGATCCAGGCGCCGATGATGAAGGTACACACTGTGGCCGCCGGCGGCGGCTCGGTCGTCGACCTTGTCGACGGCCGCCTTCAGGTCGGGCCGCAGTCCGCCGGCGCTGATCCGGGCCCCTGTTGTTATCGCCGGGGCGGCCCTCTGACCGTGACCGATGCCAACCTCCTCCTGGGGAGGATCCAGCCGGAGTTTTTCCCCAGAGTATTCGGTCCGGGAGCCGACCTGGCCCTGGACGCGGAATCCGTCCGCGCTGCCTTCGGTCGCATGAGATCCCGGATAGCGAAGGAATCGGGACAGGACCTCCCGGTAGAGCAGATCGCCGACGGATGTCTGCGGATCGCAGTCGACCGGATGGCCCAGGCCATCAAGCAGATCTCGATCCAGCGCGGTTACGATGTCAGTGCTTTCGCCCTGTGCTGCTTCGGTGGCGCGGCCGGACAGCACGCCTGCGATGTGGCGGATGCCCTGGGCATGCAAGACGTCCTTATCCATCCACTGGCCGGGGTCCTGTCTGCCTACGGCATGGGCCTGGCCGATCTGCGCCACATCCGGCACGAAGCGGTGGAAGAACCGCTGACGGACGCGGCCCTGGTCACCCTCGGCGAGCGTTTCCGCCGTCTCGAATCGGCGGCGCTGGCGGCGCTGGCGCAGCAGGGCGCGGACCCGGCATCGGTGCATCACCAGCGACGCCTGCTGATCCGCTACGGCGGTACCGATACGCCATTGGAACTACCGGCCGGTGGCGCCGAGGAGGTGGCCGAGGCCTTCGACGCCGCACACCGCCAGCAGTTCGGGTTTGCGGAGAAGCGGGAGCGGATCGTCGAGGCCATCGCCCTCGAGTCCACTGCGCCGGGCGGGGGCAGCGACGGAAAGATCGACTCGGTCGCCGCCCGGGGCGAGGCCGATCCCGTGACGGTCCGACCGGTGTATCTGGCCGGCAGGTGGCGGGACGCGCCGGTCTACCGGCGGGACGCCATCGGGCCCGGTACCGTCATCGACGGGCCGGCACTCGTAGTGGAAGCCAATGCCACCACGGTGGTGACGCCCCAGTGGCGGTTGCGCGCAGACGAACTCGGCAACCTGACGCTCAACCGCATCCGCCCCCGCCCGCGGCAGGCCGGGCTCGGCACGGAGGCTGATCCGATCCTGCTGGAAGTCTTCAACAACCTGTTCATGCACATCGCCGAGCAGATGGGCGTGGTGCTGGAGAAGACGGCGCACTCGGTCAACATCAAGGAACGCCTGGATTTTTCCTGCGCGCTGTTCGACCAGAAAGGTGGGCTGGTTGCCAACGCGCCACACATGCCGGTCCACCTCGGGTCCATGGGCGACAGCGTGCGTACGGTCATCCGGGAATTCGGCGGCGACATGTCCCAGGGCGACGGTTTCGTGCTCAACGCGCCTTACGGAGGCGGGACCCATCTGCCCGACGTTACCGTGATCACGCCCTGCTACGCCACGCCGGAGGACACCGCGCCAATGTTCTATGTCGCCTCGCGTGCGCACCACGCGGATATCGGCGGCATTACTCCGGGGTCCATGCCGCCTCACAGCCGCCGGATCGACGAGGAAGGGGTGATGATCCCCTGCCGCCCCCTGGTGCGGAGCGGTCGTTTCCTCGAGGAGGAAATCCGCGAGATCCTGGCGTCGGGGCCCTTTCCCGCCCGCAATCCAGACCGGAACATCGCCGATCTCCGGGCCCAGCTGGCCGCCAATGCGCGGGGCCAGGAGGAAGTCGCCCGGATGCTGGGCCAGTTCGGTGTCGAGACGACCTGCGCCTACATGGAGCACGTGCAAGACAATGCCGAGGAGGCCGTGCGACGGGCGATAACCGACCTGTCCAGCGGCGATTTCATCTATCACATGGATGACGGCAGCCGCATCGGCGTCAGCATAAGCGTGGACGAGACCAAGCGATCGGCGCGGATCGATTTCTCCGCGACGTCTTCCCAAAGCGACAGAAACTTTAACGCTCCGCTCTCCGTCTGCCGGGCCGCCGTGCTGTACGTTTTCCGGACCCTGGTGGATCACGACATCCCCATGAACGAGGGGTGCCTGCGTCCACTCGAGCTGGTGGTCCCCGAAGGCACTCTGCTCAATCCCAGACCGCCAGCTGCTGTCGTGGCAGGTAATGTCGAAACGTCGCAGTGCGTCGTCGACGCCCTGTACGGCGCTCTCGGCGTGATGGCCGCATCCCAGGGCACCATGAACAATGTGACTTTCGGTAACGAGCGCTACCAGTACTACGAGACGGTGTGCGGCGGTGCGGGGGCGGGACCGGACTTCGCGGGAGCCAGCGCGGTACATACGCACATGACCAACTCGAGGCTGACGGATCCGGAGGTGCTGGAGTGGCGCTACCCGATCCTGCTGAGACGATTCTCGATCCGGCGAGGGTCTGGCGGAGACGGTCGTTTCCGGGGTGGCGACGGCGCGATCCGTGAGATCGAATTCCGCGAGGCCATGTCGGCGGCGGTGCTGTCGGGGCATCGGAAGGTCGCGCCTTTCGGAATGGCCGGCGGACACGACGGAGTGGTCGGCCGCAACAGGCTTGTGCGGGCAGACGGCAAGACCATCGACCTGGGTCCGACGGGAGCAGTCCAGGCTGAGCCGGGGGATGTACTTATCGTGGAGACGCCCGGGGGCGGCGGTTATGGACCGCCGGGCAGAGCGCACGGCCATGTCGCGAGCGGAAACGGCGATGAGTGAACAAACGGCCAGACAGGCATACCGCCTCTACAACAGCCTCTCGGGCCTGCCCTTCGGGCGCTGGATCTTTACCAGGATCATCTGTCTCCGCGCCCCCTATTTCGGCTCCATCAGACCGCTGTTCATGGATCTCCGACCCGGGACTGCGATCGTCTCGATGCCCAAACGCCGGAAGGTCCAGAACCATATCGGCACGGTGCACGCGCTGGCCATGGGTAACCTGTGCGAACTCGCTGCCGGGCTGGTGATGGAGTCGACGTTGCCGCCGGATACTCGCTGGATACCGCGGGGGATGGAGATCGCCTATCTGCGCAAGGCGGAATCACGAGTGATCGCCGAGGCCTCGCTGGCGCTCCGTGACTGGGGCGAGACCGAGGACGTGCCGGTGGGCGTGGTGGTGACCGACGCGGCGGGGCAAGAAGTCGTCCGCGCGACCATCACGATGTACGTCTCCCCGTCCAGAAAGCTTTCCTGACGTTCCGTCACGAAAGCTTCACTTACGCTTCGCGCCGCGGCTGCTAGCATCGTCTACGGTGCCGTCCAGTGGCGTCGATCCGCTGGCGCTGGATTCATCCCTCCAAACAATTCAGTCGGAATATGCACCCGGTATCGAAACCCGAAGCCCCCACGCCGCCATCCTGGGATCCGCTGGACGTCTGGCGCAGGCTGCTGCGCGAGTATCCGATCCGGATAGACGACCCGGCGGGCAACACCGGTCGGATGGACCGTCGTCACGCGAAGCTTTTCTGGGTCAGCGTGGCCGAGTATCCCGACCCCTTGCAGGACGTTCTCTTCGTCATCGCACACGCCCGGGGTTTCGAGGCGGCCGTGGCGGCGCTGGACCAGGCAATCAGGACCGAGTTGGCGAAGGAGCAGAGACAACGGGCACGAGCACACCTGGTTCTGGAGCAGGATGCCCCGGACCGGGTTTGGCTCAGGCGAGCGGCCTCCTGAAGAACGGCCGGATCTTGCGCGTCCCGCGCGCGATCTCGAAAAAACCGGCGGCACGCTTGCGATCCGGATCGATGCGGGTCCCGACCACACGCAAACGCGCCTGATAGCTGGCCGGGAGCCCGTGAATGCGCGCTCCGCTTCCCACCAGAGCCATATACCAGTCGAACGGCAGCCGCGCCGGATCGATCCACAGGGGGTCCGCGACCTGGATCCAGGCATCCCGCATCCCCGTCTCCGCCATCACGCGGACGGGAACACTCCTGCGGCCGCGGCCAGACCGGTCGGGCCGCACCCTGCGCTCGTGTATCTGAAACAACACCCCGTGGACGATGTCGCCGGCCCTGCCCGTATAAAGAGCGTCGCACTTGCCTGAATCGTCGGTGGAATCCGGGCTACACCTGTGGAAGCGAAGGCTGTAGCGGGCCAGGGAGGCCACGCCCAGGAGGCGGCAGCCCGGCGCCGCCGGCCCGAGCAACGGGTGCATGTCCGGCCCGTAGGCGAAATAGTGAGAGAGTCGCGCCACCAGGCCGAGTACAGTCAGCCCGAGAACCGGAACCGGTCCATGTTGACAGGCACGACCCTGGCGGCCTCGACCGTCTGGCTGACGCGGTAGATCATGTAATTGCCCGGTGCCCCGACCGCGAATCCGACGATGAAGTGGAGCGCTCCGCGGATTTCCGATCCCTGGGGGTTGGTCTCGACGTCGCATTTGACGAAGAATGGCGGAAAGCCCCCACCGGTGGGGAAGGCCCCCTGGGCCTCGAGTCCGGCCAGGAATTGCTCGACCTGGCGGCGTACCCGGCCGCGGAGATCCTCCCCGGGCACTTCAAATACCACCCACCGCGTACCGTTGCGAAGGGCGTCCTCGATCAGCAACGAGAGCCTCCGGATCCGAACAGACCTCAGCGTGGGAGTCGGACAATCCACCCCGGCCAGGGTCCGCTCGCCGGCCATGGCGACCCGGCCGCCACTCAGCTTATGGAAAACGTTCACGCCGAGGGCAACCAGCCGGTCCACGTCCGTGGCCGGCACGTCGTATGCCGGCCTGGCGCTGCCACGCAACAATCGGGGGGCCGTAGACCAGGGCCTCCACGCATCGGCGCCCCGCTCCGATCGCGCCAGCAACCCCGCCACCGCACCACACCCCGCCCGCGTGGTCTCATCGGGCAGGAGGCTCCCGCCCCTGAGCCGGGGAAACGCCATCACGGCGTTCTCGCTGTTCAGGTTCAGTTGCCGCAGATAGGCCGTGAGATCGTCCGCGCCAAGGCAGGACGCCGGTGGGTTCATGACCAGGATGGCCCGGCGCTGCCGGCAGTAACGGATGGCAGCGAGCAGAGCAGTCGGCCCCACGTCGCCTACCGGTGACGGCGGCGGGATGCATAGAAACTGGAACGCGGGCACCTTCTGCAGGGCGAACAGTCCGCGGGCCTCGGTGGCAGATCCGATGATGTCGTAGTCGGTCAGCCGCTGCCCGTCGGTACCACGACTGCCCGTCGAGATCCACGCCACCGGTGATCCGACGCCGGGGCCCACGGTTCTGTCCGGGCGCTGCCTCGGGACAGCACCTTGCAACCGCATCAGCCTTGACTCGAGCAAAGCGTCGCCCACGTAGCGGCTGGACGAAGGATCCACGGAAACCCGTGCGTAGATCTCCTGGTCCGTGATGCGTTCCGACCCCGGCCCGCGCGTCCGTTGCAGGACCAGATTGAAGCTCAGATCCTCCTTCGGATCGATGTTGTCGTAATCCACCGAGCCCCGGAGCCACTCCTGCCCGCCCGGGTCCGCTGCCTCGAGGACCAGGTGAGTATCCCCTGCCGGGATCCTTAGTACGGCGCGCCGACCGCCATTCACTACCCTGACAACGACAGCCTTCTGGCCGCCATTCTCGAAGTAGTCATAGAGGCACGGAACCAGGGTGGAACCATCCCACGGCTCCCCGAACACCCGGTGGAACTCATCGACGCTCTCCACGATCACAGGGTCGTCGACAGGGCCGCGAAGAGTTCTGCCGATAAACGCTGTCACGATGGCCTTCGGCGCGGCGATCGGCTGTTCGCCGCGGGGGGCTTCTTCTACGAAGATGCCTGGGATTGGCCTTTCGGGCACCGGGGGCTCCAGCGTGTGGTTTGAGAGAAATTAACATAAACGGATGTGGCCCGCGCAAGCGCGCTGGTTGCCGGGGTCGCACCCCCACGGCAAGCAGCCGATAATCACCCACTTGGCGTCCAGGGGAACGATTATGAATGGAGCGGATCGGAAACGAGGCGGCGTCCTGCCCAGGAGCGAGGCCCTGAGGCGCGCGCTGCGCTGGCTGTCCGACGAAGGCCGCCACGACCCGGGGGCCGTAGAGGAAGCCTGCCGCCGGTTTGACCTGTCGCCCGCGGATGAGGAATTCCTGCTGTCCCAGACCAGGCTTCTGCGAGGGGAGGACCCGGGATGACCGCTGGGCTGAGACCGACCCGGCAGGCTGGCCATCGGATCGCCGAGGGACCCCGGGGAGAGGTGATCTGCCGCCCCGCGCAGGGAGACGAGTTCCCCAGCACCGAGAACGTGTCGATCCTGGAATCCTGGAACACCTCTCGCGACCCCGGCCTCTCCATCGCCCGCGCCCGCCTTTTCGCCGGGCAGGCTACGGAGACTCATCGCCTGGACCGGACGGCAGAACGTTACCTGATCATCGAGGGTTCGGGCATGGTCCGGATCGGCGCCATCCGACAGGTCGAGGTCGTCGCCGGCGACGTGGTGTTCATTCCCCCGGGCGTCCCGCAGCAAGTGACGAACACCGGGAAGAAGGACCTGATCTTCTATTGCATGTGCACGCCTGCCTTCGACGGTTCGGACTACCGGCGGTGTGACGGCGAAGATCCGGACCGCGGCGATGGCTGAGCGGCCGGGCGACTGGCGGCTGGGCTTCATTTTCGCCCTCGTCACGGCCACGGCCTGGGGTCTGCTGCCCATCGCGCTCAAGGTCATGCTGACCGTCATGGATCCGTACACGATCACCTGGTACCGGTTCCTGGCTGCGGCAGTGATCGCCGGCGGCGTCCTCTGGGCCCGTGGCGGCCTGCCGCGACTCGGCCGGCTGGATCGGCGCGGTATCGGCCTGCTGCTGATGGCGATCGCCGGACTGACCGGCAACTATGTCCTTTACCTGCTCGGTCTTTCCCACGCCTCCCCGGCCTCCACCCAGGTGCTGGTCCAGCTTGCGCCACTTTTCCTGCTGCTTGGCGGCCTGGTGATTTTTCACGAGCCCTTCAGCCGCTTGCAGTGGATCGGGCTTGCCGCGCTGTTGATAGGGCTGGGGACGTTCTTCCACGACCGCATGGATGAACTGGTGGACCCGGACGGAGAACTTGGGCTGGGCGTCATGCTGATCGTGCTGGCGTCTCTGGTATGGGCGGCGTACGGCATCGCCCAGAAACTGCTGCAGAGCCGGATGACCGCCCAGAGCATCCTGCTTGTGATCTACGTGTCGGCCAGCATCGCGCTGTTGCCGGCCTCGGCGCCGGCGAGTGTGTACACCCTGAGCCCCTGGGGGTTGTTCCTGCTGGCGTTCTGCAGCGTGAACACCCTGGTGGCCTATGGAAGCTTCGCGGAGGCGCTGCGCCACTGGCAGGCATCGCGAGTCAGCGCCGTGCTGGCGGTCACTCCCTTGCTGACAGTGGCATTCGGCGCCCTGTTGACGGCGCTGCCGACCGGATACCGGAGCGAGGATTCGCTTGATGCGCTCAGCCTCCTCGGGGCGATGATCGTGGTCGTCGGCTCGGCCGTCTGCGCCCTCGGCGGCGCCCGCCAACCCCGTCCGGGTTGAGCGGCGTGGGTGCCCGGCCCATGGCTTCGTTACCATGACGGATATCATGGAACCGGTTTCGCCGCTGCCGATTTTCGATGCCTTCCCCGAGCTGGCCGGCACCGTCCATCGGGCCGCGCTGGCGGAACTTCCGACACCGCTGGAAATTCACGAGGGCAGTGACACGGGCCTGCGACTGGGCCGCCTGATGGTGAAGCGCGATGACCTCAGCGGTCGCGCCTATGGAGGTAACAAGGTCAGGAAACTGGAGTTCCTGCTCGGCGAGGCTCTCCACCACCGCGCCCGCGGGGTCCTGACCTTTGGCGTGGCGGGATCCAACCATGCCCTCGCCACCAGCATCTACGCGCAGATTTGCGGTCTGAGGAGCTATTCCATGCTCACCCGCCAGAGCAATGCGGCCTACGTCCGGAGGAATCTGCTGGCGGGATTTCACACGGGAGCCCGACTGATGCCCTTCGACAGCGAGGCGTCGGCCGCAGCCGGCGCAAGAGACCTCATCCGGGACTCGGGACAGCGGGGAGAACTCGTCGTAGGCATCCCCGGCGGCGGATCATCTTCCGTGGGCTGTCTCGGCTTCGTCAACGCCGGCCTGGAGCTGGGCGCGCAGATCCGCGCACTCGGCCTCCCGGAGCCCGATCAGATGTATCTCGCGCTCGGCACGGTCGGCACCGCATCGGGCCTGCTGCTGGGCTTGCGGCTCGCCGGGTTGGCCACGCGTATGGTGGCCGTCAGGGTAGTGAGGGAGGACGTGGCGAGACCCGAGCGTTTGGCAGGCCTCATGCGCGATACCCGGCGACTGCTCGGCTGCGCCGACGTCCTCGGCGATGAACTGCCGGACATCCGTCACGAGTTCCTCGGTCCTGGGTACGCCCGCTTCACGCCTGAAGGCATAGCGGCCATGGAGCTGGCGCGCCGTCAACTGGGCCTCAAGCTGGAAGGCACCTATACGGGCAAGGCATTCGCTGCGCTCGCCGAGGATGCCCGCCAGGGCCGCCTCGAAGACCAGACGGTGCTGTTCTGGAATACCTACAATTCGCGCCCCCTGGACCCGGCCGCCATGGCGGCCGACTACCGGCGGTTGCCGGAGCCATTCCACTACTACTTCGAGGAGCCTCTGCAACCACTGGACCCGGAGGCGGGCTCAGAGTAACTGGAAGGTGTCGAAACCGCGGACGAAAAGCTCGTACCGGGCTTCGATCGCTTCGCGCACTGCAAATGCCGGGGCGCCAGTGACGACGGCCCGGCGATTCCCGACCCAGCCCACGCCGTCGAGCAGGCCCATGCTCAGGAAGAAACCGAGTTCACGCGCGTCATAGGACGCAAGCGGTCGTCCCGCCGCGAGTCGCCGGATATTGGCCGCCACCAGCCTGCCCTTGCGAACCGCAGCCTGCGCGCTCGGCGTGTTGAACCCGCCGCCCTGGAAGCGGCTGCAGTCGCCGGCCACGAAGACCCGCTGCCGGGATTCGCCATGCAGCACTACGCGCCCGTGCGCGTCGGCGTCGAATACCGTCGGGTTGCCGAGGCTGCCGGTCAACATCATCGAAAACGCAGAGGACAATTCGCGCCTGCCGGCCCGGGGCCCGACGAGCACCAGCTTTCCGGGCTCGGCAGAGCCCAGCAGATAACCCTTGAGGTAACTGATCCCCGACTGCTTCATGCGCTTGAGCACATACTGGTGGAATCGGCGGGGCTGATACGGCAGCAGGCGTTCGCCGGGGTCCACCAGGGCGACGCGGGTCCGGGCGCCCTCGCGACGCAGGGCGTCCCTCAACTCGAAAAGGTATTGCAGCCCTGTGGCGCCGCCTCCGACGACCGTGATCCGATCGCGGGCGCCGCCTGCCTCGGCGGCAATTCGCCGCACCAGCCGGCGGCCGTCCATACGCTTCAGGTCTGCCAGGCCGACGCATCCCGCCAGCTTCGGTCGGGGCCGAGTCTTCAGACCTGCCGCCACGACGAGTACGTCGAAGGGCTCGTCGATACCGGCTGCGGTGAGGCGCCCCGCGGCGTCCGCCCGCATCACGGCGTCGGGCGACATGACCGGACGGCTCTTGAGGTGGCGGAATTCATACCGCTCGCCGAGACTAGCGAATGAGACCCTGATTTCATCCAGGGGCCTGCGCAGGGCTTCCTGGAGACGCGTCACCTTGAGATGATGATCGACCGGATCGACCAGCACCCGGCGGGAGTCCGGCATCAGATCCGCGAGTTCCATCAGGCAGCTCAGCCCGGCGTAGCCGCCACCGACAACGACGATCCTCAAGGCTTGCCGCTCCGGGACCGTCGTCCGTGGGAGACGACGATGCCGACGAGGATCACCCCCAGCGCCACCAGAGAGCGGGCGGGCAGGCGCTCGCCAAGGAACACGGCTCCGGCCAGGACAGCGTATACGGGGATCATGTAGTTGATCAGCGAAAGAAACGTGGCACCGGCCCGGGCCACGACCCGATAGTAGACGACCGTCGCCAGCCCGGTGGACAGCAACCCGAGCCCCAGTAGCGCCGTGGCCGCGGCCGGCGGGGGTCGGACGGGCATCGGATCGCCGCCAGTGACGGTCGCCACTGTTGCCAGGACGGCTGCAGCAAGCAACACGCAGCCCGCCACCTGGAACGGCGGCAGCTCCGGCCGGAGCCGGGCGACGATCAGATTCAGGCCATAGCAGACTGCGCCGGCAAGCACCGACAGCTGGGCGAGAATCTCTCCCGCATCACCGCCCAGCCCCGCCAGCGCGGAAGGCCCCGTGAGCAGGACTATGCCGGTAAAGCCCAGCAGGAACCCGGCCACCCTGGGAGCATTCAGTCGCTCGCCCGGCAGCAGGAAGTGCGCCAGCACCAGCACCACCAACGGCATGACGGCCATGAGTATCCCCGTCAGGCCGGACGAGATTGTCTGCTGGCCCCAGGAGATGAGCAGGAAAGGCAGTACGTTGCCGAGCACCGCCATGAATGTGAAATGGACCCAGGTCCGCGGGTCCCGCGGCCAGGGCTGTCGGAGCAGGATCATTAGTCCCACCAGGACCATCGCCCCGATCCACAGACGCCCGGTCACTACCTGCAACGGCGAGAACCCGACCAGGGCGATCTCCGTGAAAACGAAGGCCGAGCCCCAGAGGACCACCAGCGTCGCCAGTAGCAACCAATCCTGCACTGCCGCCCGCGGCAACGGCGTATGCGAGGGAACATTCAACCCGGGGGACGACCGTCCGGCCGCCGGGGCCGCTCGTCCGCGCCGTCCCGGCGGGCGGCCCCATCTGACCGCCGCCGACGCTCCTCCCGATCCTGGTCATGCTCCTCTTTCTTGCGCCTGATCTCCTCGATCATGATCCTGAGCCACTCGTTCACCGGTCTGCGCCCTCCTCGTCGCCCAAGCGCTGCCAGAGTTCCCGGGCCCGCCGCAGGACCCGTTCACGATCCTCGGGCAACAGGAACCCCTGCTCGACGAGCCGGTTCGCGGCGTGGCTGGCGGAAACCATGTAGAAATCCAAATCGGGGTACAGATCCGCGATGGTGGGTCGCTCATCGCCATCCGACGACGCCGTCTCCCGATCCCTCGGGAGCGGCAGCAGGGTGCCGCGGAAATCGCGCATCTCTACGGGTTGGATCTGTCCCCAGCGAAGACTCCAGGGCGTGTACGTCGCCAACGGGACGGCTACCTCCACGTTCCTCACTCCGCCGATCTCGTTGCCGACGGAGTCGACCTGGGGCACCAGCGTCTGGAACGGCGGACCGAGCCATGGCGGCTGCAGGCTGACGATCCCCTCTTTCCACCGGGGCCCGTAGTCAGCGCGGTAGGCGAGGTGAGCCTCATTCGGAAGCCGCACGCCGGGTACCAGAGGGAACGCCACCGCCTCCGCCGGAACGAGTTCCCCCTGGGCCATGCGGGGATATCGACTTGCCGGCGGCGGTTTATCATCGACCACCCATGCCACCAGTCTGGCAACGAGGGCTCGGAGATTGACGAGGAAGTCCACCGGGTTTCCAATCCAGCCGTCGGCACCGGGGATGCGGCGCTCGACCAGCGGCGGCCATCGGCCGACGAAGTGCTGGGCGGAGGCCAGATGATAGATGCGCTCCTGGGGCGCGGGGTCCGCATCACTCCCGCCATCCGGCGTCGTGTGGATCAGCGAGGCTGCCCGCCCCCAGTACTCGTATCCGGTGTTGGTCACCATGACCTTCGGCCTGTCCCGCGGCGCGAGCCGATCCAGCAGGCCCTGGTCCAGCCCGGTGACAGGGTCCCTGGCCGGCAGGCTCGTGAATGGATAGAGATCGGTCGGATAGAAGAATGTCGAAAACCGGTGGGCGTCCCGGGAGGGCTGGGCGAATCGGTGGTTGAAACTCCCCCGGCCCGCGCCGGCCGTGTGGATGAGCATGCCGTCAAAGACCTTGCGGTCGTCCTCGTCCAGATTGAATCCCTGATAGAGGAAGTGCCGCAGGAAGCGCCCGGTCTGAGAGACACCGAAGGCGATCCCGTACCGGACCCGGAAGGGTGAGTCGGGATCGTATTTTGCAAAGGACATCATGTCCCGGACCGCGGTCAGCCCGAGGCCGACGAGCGCAGGGTCCTTCGATACATAAACCAGCTCGTAGATACGGCCTGGGGCAAAGCCTCCGTCCATGGAAATCTGGCCCGGGACTATCCCCCCGACCTCGCCAACGAACCGCCATCGATCCCGCGGCACTATCCGGCGCGGCAGGTCACGTCCGTCCCGCACGTAAAGGATGTTGCGGTCATCGTCCGGATCGGCCACAGGGTAAGGCACGTGGTCCCGGTGGCTCAGGGGTAGCTCGGTCACTGACTCCTCGACCACCCAGTCGCTTCGAACCAGCCCCGTGATCGGCCCACCGGGGGTCGTCGCCACCGGGACCGTCAATCTGAGATTTCCGGGCTCCTCCGGCACGTCGAACTGCCAGCCCACCCAGATGATGGTCAGGCCGAGACGCATCAGCAGTCCGTCGCCGAAATCCCCGGATTCAACGGGGTCGGCGGCGAACCTGGCCGCGCCGTTGAGATACCGGAGTGACGCCTTGCCACCCCGGTTGCTGACCTCGAGGAAGCCCACGCCGGACCCGCGCCCCGACTCCGCAGGTTGCAGAACAACGAAGTTCGCTTCGGCCTCGACGCCGCCGGAAGGGCCTATCGGCCCGAGGGCCAGGTCCGTGACCGACGTGTTGGCCGCACTCCCCGGATCGAACGAGAATCGCACGGTGCCGCGAAGTTTCTCGTAGGCGCCAACCTCGCCAAACTCGAGTCCGTCGAGCACCGGTGCCCTGTCCTCGACGGTCAATTCCAGCACGCGGGCGGACGCGGTGACCGGGCCGTACAGCAGGGCGGCAGTCAGCAGCCAGGCAACGATCGTTCTTTGGTACGAGAACAAGATCCATGACTCCCCGCCGGCGACGAACGCCAGCACATAAACTCTGACAGGGATTGTAACGACCTGGTCCCCGGGTCACCCCCTCTGGCCGGCCCGCCTGAACAACGGCAGAACGGCCAGGCCCGTCACGAACCCGCCCAGATGGGCCCTGAACGCGACACCGCCCTCGCCCGATGTCGCCATCAGTGAGCTCAGCAACTGGAGCAGGAACCAGAACCCCAGCACCGTGACGGCACGGAGCCTCACGATCTGCAGGACCAGCACGATCGGCAGTGCGACCAGGACCCGGGCGTGGGGGTACATGACCAGGTAAGCGCCCAGGACACCCGATATGGCGCCACTCGCACCGATCATCGGAATCCGCGAGCCGGCGTCGGGCAGCACCTGGGCGATAGCGGCGCCTGTTCCGCAGACAAGATAGAAGACCGCGAAGCGCCAGCGGCCGAGTCGGTCCTCCACGTTGTCAGCGAATATCCACAGATAGAGCAGATTGCCCGCCAGGTGGAAGAACCCGGCGTGAACGAACATGGAGGTGACGATGGTGGCCGCCGGCGGCACCACCTCGAGTCCTGGTGCCAGTGCCGCCCGGCCAGTGAGAACGGCCGGGATCAGGCCGAACGTGTAGAACATCCGTTCGACCCCACCCTTGCCCAGGGTCAGCTGAGCCAGGAATACGAGCACGCACAGTCCGATCAATGCGTAAGTGACGACCGGGGTCCGGTAGACCGGGTTGTCGTCCCGGATCGGGATCATTCCGGGTACGCGGGTGGGTCGGGCTCGATGGCTTCCGGCAGCGCTTCCCTGAGTCGTTGGGCCAGCGCCCGGAGACATATCTCGTTCCGGGACAGCGGGCCCTGTCGGAAAACGCCGCTGTCCATCCCCGCCTGGACTCTCTCGATCAGATCCCGGTCCTCCGCGTTCACCTGCCGGTTGATGCGCCAGTTCAGGTATCGCGCCGCGGCCATCTCCCGGCGGCCGTCCGGGTGACCGTAGGGAATCTCCCGTATCAGGGTGTGCCGGGGACCGAGGGGGATCATCTGCATGAAGTCCACCTGGTCCGGATAGATGTCGAACGCCAGGTTCGGCCATAGCAGGAAGTAGTTCCACCGGCGTCTCAGCGCCGGTGGCAGGTGCTCCACCGGCGGCAGGTAACGGCTGTAGCCCCGCACTGACCAGGATCCGGTTCCCTGCTCCGGCACGTCCGCACTCATGTGCATGACACTCTCGTCGGCTTCCAGGCGGTAGCTGCCAGCCGAGAGGGCCGACAGGCCCGGGTGGGCGACCGGTATATGCAGGCCGTCGGCATAGTTCTCGACGATGGTCTTCCAGTTCACCGCTCTCGGTCTCAGGGTGACCCGCCCCAGGGCCCGCATGTCCGCAAACCGATAGGGGGCGATCGCGTCCTCCCAGGGCGCCATCATCTCGGCCACGCCGGCTCCCCCGGGCCGGCATCGGATGAAGATGAACCCGTGCCAGATCTCGATCTCGGGAGTATTCAGACCCCAGCCCGCGTCCTCGAAGTCGTCATAGGCCGCCCTGTCGGGGACGCCCCTGAGACGTCCTTCCAGATCATAGGTCCAGCCGTGATAGGGGCAGACGATCCGGCCGCGCCGGCAGTGCCCGGCCCCAGACGCATCCCCGTCCAGCAGGCGCGAGGCCCGATGACGGCAGACGTTATAGAACGCCCTGACCTCCGTATCTTCGCCCCGCACCACGAATATGGGCTTACCGGCAAAGTCCAGCCGCCGGAAGTCGCCGGGCGCGGGGATATCACTCTGGTGACAGACCACCTGCCAGGACGGCAGCAGAACCTTGTCGATCTCGCCGCGGAAGAAACGCTCGTCCCGGTATACCCAGCCTGGCAGGCCGAGTTTCGGACCGCCGGCCTCTCCGGCTGACCGCCCTGAGGACATCAATTGTCTCCGGCGCCCGACCCGCGATTCGTCATGGCTCACATCCATAAGCGTGGCCGGCAATCTCGAGACAGCGTTCCCGTTCGGTCACGATCTCGTCTTCGATGACCCCGGCGAGCCCGGCGCCAAGCCCGCCCAGCTCGGTGGCCAGCTCGCGCAGGACCGAGAGGTCCTGGTGACGCCCGAGGTGCTCCCCCAGGACATCGAGCAATTCCAGACGGGAATCGTGGCTGGCGCCGGCATCGGCGAGATATCGCCGCTGATACAGTTCCCGCTTGGCGGCCTTCCTCAAATCGTGGAATGCCTCCTCACTACCGTCGGACTGGACGGCCTGGAACCGCTGCACGCCTGCCAGCCGTGATCGGTCCACCGCATCGTCCAGCCGCGGCCTCGTGAATGCCCCTGCATTCAGGTCGACGAGCGCCTGCTCGATCCCCTTCAGGTCTTCGACGATCTCGGCATCCGCTTCCGGGTCGGGCCTCAACGCGTTGTGAATCTCCTCGCGCCGGGAACGCAGTTTGCTTTCGAGCCCCCTGGACTCCTCCGCCGGGACGCGGGGCAATCCCTGGAGGGTCAGAAGGCAGACGTCAAGGTCCCGGAGACCCGACAGGAGCCGGCCGAGATCGCGGCAGAGTTCGTTCGCCCGCCGGAGGTCCACCGCCGCCGCGTCTGCCAGCATACGCAGCCCCGCGCGGATCTTCTTGAGAGTCTTGCGGGCTTCGTGGACGTTGGACTCCTCGAGTCGCGCCTGGCCGCTGACCAGTTGCCTCGTCTGCCGGAGGCTGGCGATGACGGCCTCGACCACCAGAGCGCCGGCAAACGGGCGCCCGGCGCCGGTATGTGAAGCTCGAGATGACATTCTGCGCCCATCCGTCCCCGGGGGCGGCCGAGTTTACACCAATCCCCTCATGGCCCCGTTTCGAACCGCCACAGGGCCGTGCCGGTCACGTCCATGAGGCATATATTTCGGTCCGCGCACGCGACCAGCCGCAGATCACCTATCGCCAGTTCCCTCAGAATGGTCCAGGAGTGTCCGTCGTCCCGGGTCTCGAGAACGACCGTCCGGGGCCCGGAAATCGCCAGCCGCCACGCACCGGCCCGGAGGGTGTCCTGCAGCAGCGACCAGGTCTCACTGTCCGTCTTGCGACCCCTGTCATCGCTCCCGAGGGCAAGAGACAGCGAATCGGTCAATACGGCACAGGCTGCCGTTCCCGGCGGCCCATGAGTCCCCGCGTCGCGCCCGGACAAGCAGTCTGACGGGGGCTCCGGCCCGTCACGCCACCGATCACCGCCGTCGTCGCTGACGATCCCGCTCGCCGACCCGAGCGACGCCCTGATCCTGCCAGGCCGGAGAGGGTCCAGGTCGAATCGGACCACGCCTGTTGCCAGGGTATCGGCCGGGATCGGCAGGCCACGATACACGCGCTGTAGAGTCCCGATCCCGTCGTCCCACAGCACGATCATGGCGCCGGGCGTCAGGGGGTCGTCTGCGACCTGATCGGCGCCTGACGGCTTTGTCGCCGCCGCCTCCAGCGGCGCCTCCAAAACCTGGATGGTGACAACGGCGACATTGGACGCCTGAAAGCTGTTGGTGGCCCGGAAGGAGAAACTGTCGACGCCCACGGCGCCCGGCAGGTAGGTGAATCGCCCCGTCTTCGTATCGACGTCCTGGAGGCTGCCCTGGCCGGGACCGGAGACGATGGAATAGGTCAGCGGAAACCCATTCGGATCGGAGGCCTTCATGAAAGCGGTCAGCGTCCCTGTGACGCCGATGGTGTACAGGCCGTCGGCGGCCACCGGCGGATCCCTGTCCGGACCCAGATTGCCCGGATCGCTACCGCACCTGATCGCGGTCCCGCCCGTGAGCAACGCCCAGAGGAAAAGAACCAGAACGAGACGGCGGACCGTGGGAAAGTTCTTCATCGACTGATCATTGGCTGAAGAGAGCGCGGGTGATTCTACTCCAGGACTCCGGGATGACGGCATCCGAATTCCTCGCCCGGATCCGGGCTCGCAGCCGGAATCTTCTCAGGACGCACCGCAACGTGACAGACCCGGCGGAGGCCGGGGCCGACCATCGGGACGATCTCGGCACGGATGCCGTCAACGGCGCCGTGCTGGCGGGGTTTTTCGATTGCGCCCCCAGGGTGGCTGGCAGACTCCAGTTCCCGGATCAGCGCGCGGGCACGGTGGAACTATCTATCAAATTCATCCGACCGACGCGGGGGGATTCGCTGACGGCCCAGGCAGGCGCGCGCAAGAGAGCGGATAACCTGGCGTTCGTGGAGAGCGGGCTTTACTGCGCCAACCGCCTCTGCGCGGTGGCTACGGGTATGGTTTCGACTGCTGGCTGGTCGGGCTGAGTCCCGATCAGTGGACCGGGCCCCACTGGAGGACTTCCACGTCTGCGGAGTCCACGTCGAGATTTCGTGCCAACAGCACCGCCAGGTCCCGGGTCCCCAGGTCCCGGGGATTCCGCCGCGCCATCTCTATGATGCCGCAGTACTGCGTCACGGCCCGCTCGCGCGAGTCGTGGACGAAGAAACTGGCGTAATACGGCGTGCTCATGGGCACAAAGCTTGCGACAAACCGGCAGGGCGCGGCTGCGAACCGGTTCACAATTCGATCCCGCCGCCGTTCTCGGCGGCAAAGTGGAGTCGGGGACTCCGGAAGCCTAGAATCCGTCCCCAGACGCCAGCCAACGGATCCACGATCAATGAATTCAGTCGCTCGCCTAGTCCCCCTGGTGCTCGCCGTCATGCTGCAGTTCTCCGGCGCCCTCGCCAGGGCGGACGGCGTGATGCAATTCGGCGAGACCCGCCTGACTGTCGAGGAGGGCAAGAAAGGATATATCACGGTCGTCCGCAGCGGTTCTCCGGACGGAGCGGTGTCGGCCATCCTCAGCGTCGGCGTGGGTGGGACCGCGCAACTCGGGCCGGACTTCGATATCAACCTGCCCCTGGGTGTCGTCCAGATCGAGGATGGCGCTCTGTTTGCCAATATCGCGGTCGAAGCCTTCGACGACGGCAAGAGGGAAGGCACTGAGTTCGCCACTATCACGCTGAGCTCACCTTCCGATGCGACCCTGGGGAGCGCCACCAGCCTGACGCTGAACATCCTTGATTCCCAACAGGCTCCAGTGGAACTCAGCTTCGACGGAAACGACACGTTGAGGGTGACCGAGGGCGACAACCTGCCCGTGGACGTTCTGCGAACGGGCACCGGCATCGCGGCGTCCATCGAGGTCTCCGGGCAACCGGGCTCCGCGACCCTGGGCGTGGACTATACGGACGTCACCCAAACCGTGGAGCTGGACGAGAACCAGGGCAGCAACAGCTTCGAGGTGATGACGCTCCAGGACGATATCCTCGAGGGTAACGAGACCCTGACCCTGGTCTCAGGCAACGGCAGCCCGGATGGCGAGGTGGTCCCGGGCGGGACCACGCGGCTGGTGATCATCGAGGACGACGAGCCCGGCCAGCCCGGTGAGTTCGATCTGGAGGTGATCGGCGACGCGACACCGTCCGAATCTTCCGGCACGGTGACGATGCAGGTCAACCGCCGCGGCGGATCCACCGGGGCGGTGACCGTGGACTATTCCATGGCCGACGGAGCGACGGGCAATATGGCTGTCGCGGGCGAAGACTACGTGGCCGAGACCCAGACCCTGGACTTCGCCGACGGGGAAACGGTGCAGCAGTTCCTGGTGATGCTGATCGACGACGACAACTCGGGGCCCTCCCCGGTGTATTTCAACGTCTATATCGTCAACCCGACCCAAATGTCCTCGATCGATCCCGACGCGGACACCGTGACCATCGGCGTCGTCGAGGACGACGGCGTCGAGGACGACGACGACTGTCAGATCTTCTGCAACAGCCTCTGTTTCATCGCCACCGCCGCTTACGGCAGCCCCATGGACAGGCACGTGGCCAGCCTGCGGCGATTCAGGGACGAAGTGCTGATGCGCTTCGGGGCCGGTCGCGCCTTCGTCGAAGCCTATTACCGCTACAGTCCGCCGGTGGCCGATTTCATCGCCGCCAGGGAATCGCTACGGACCGTGACTCGCGGGGCCCTCTGGCCATTGGTGTTCACCATCGAACACCCGGCCGTGACCCTCGGCACCCTCCTCGTCGGATTGCTCGGTCTGAATCTGGGGCGGCGGCGCCGGCGAACCCCGACAGCCTGACCCGCTACCGGGAGACCCACATGACCAGCGTACTGGTGACCGGCGCCTCGACGGGGATCGGGCGGTCCACCGCCCTGATGTTGTCCGAGCGTGGCCTGACCGTTTATGCCGGGGTCCGCAAGACCCGGGACGAGGCCGACCTGGCCGAGGCCGCCGTCGGCGACCTGCGTCCCGTCCGGCTGGACGTTACCCGCCCGGAGGACATCACCGCGACCGTCTGCCGGATCGAGGACGATGGCGGGCTCGGCGCACTGGTGAACAACGCCGGCCTGTACTTTGGCGGACCGCTGGAACTGATGTCCGAGGAGGAGATCCGCGCCACCTACGATGTCAATGTCCTGGGCCTGGTCTTGCTGACGCGGGCCTGCCTGCCCATGCTCCGGGAAAGCGGCGGCCGCATCGTCAATATCTCGTCCATATCGGGGCTGGTGGCCCTCCCCGGTGTATCGGTGTACGCGGGATCCAAATTCGCGGTAGAGGCCATCACCGAGTCGCTGCGGGTGGAGCTGTCGCCTTTCGGGATCCGGGTGATCGCCGTCGAGCCCGGCAGCATCCAGACCGAGATCTGGACCAAGGGCGCTGAGCGGGACGAGGGCAGGAGATCGGAGAGCGCCTCGCTGCGCAAGCTGTACGCGCCGCTGGTCGCGCTGCTGGAAAAGCTCAACCGGGATCCCCGGGGCATACCGCCGGAACGGGTCGCCGAGGTGGTGCTAAAGGCCCTCACGGATGAGTCGCCGAACAACCGATACCTGGTCGGAACCGACGCCAGATCACTGGCCGTGCTCCGCTGGCTCCCGGACGCCCTGCGAGACAGCATCATCAAGAGCAAGGTCTGGCGGGACTGATCCCGGCTGTTCAGGGAGCAAGCTGCTGCTCGGCGACGACACGCTCGAACATGGCGACGACCTCCTCGGGGCGGATCCCCGCCATCAAGCCGTGGCCCTTGATGCGCCCCCCCCAGGGAAGCTGCTGCCACGGTGCCCCGCGACGCTCCTCGCACAGGCGGTCGTAGTGGTTAACCACGTACTCCCGGTAGTGGTAGGGCCCCGTCCTGCGCGGATTCGAGTGGCAGTACAGTCCGATCACGGGGACACCCAGGGCCACGGCCATATGAACCGGCCCGGTGTCCGGCGCCAACAGGAGCCCTGTCCTCTCGAGCAAGGCGAGGAGCTGCTTCAGCGTGGTGTGTCCGATGAGGTCCGAGACCGGCCGCGCGAGGCGCATGCGTATCTCCCCGCCGAGATCCCTTTCCCGCTCCGATCCTCCGCCGAAGAGCGCCACCCTGAATCCCCGGTCAAGGGCGTGGGCGGCGAGTGCCGCGTAGCCGTCCGCGGTCCAGTCGCGCTCCGGATCGCTCGCGGCGGGCACGATCCCTAGCACTGGCCGGCCGTCAGGCAACACGCTGCGGGCCCATTCCCGGTCGGTCTCGGGCACCGGGATATCCCAGGACGGCTCATTCTCGGGTACGCCGACGGCGCTGGCGAATGCGCGGAACCCGTCAAGCACATGGGCGTGCTGGCGGGCGTCAATGCGGCGATTGGTAAACAGCCACTGCCCCTCGGCCGCCCGCGCGCGATCGAATCCTACGCGAAGCGGCGCGCGGGTCATCAGGCTCACGACGCTGGCACGCAGGGACACCTGCATGTGAAGGAGCACGTCGAAACGCCGGCCCTTGAGGCTGCGCCGGAGGTCGCGGACCCCGCCGAGCCCGCGGTCCTTGTCGTAGACGAGGAACTCGACCCCGGGGATGTCGCCGATCAGCCCTGCCTCCACGGCGCCGATGACCCAGGTGATCCGGCACCCGGGGTCGTGTCTCTGTATTGCCTGGACGGCCGACACCGCATTGCAGACGTCACCGATAGAGGACAGGCGGATGACGCAGACCCGCCCGAGGGAGACGGCGGGCGATTGACTCATCGCCGAACCTCGCTCGGCGTGGGTGGCCGGGAGAGCCCCGCGGGGACGGTTGCGGGCATTGCTGGGCTATTCGCGGGCCGCGCCCGATTCGGGACTGTAGTTCGCCACGGCTTCTATCCTCACAGTAGGCGCGGCGGACAGCCACTGCCGCAGATCCGGAGCGTCTTCCTGAACCGGGAACGCGACCCCCATACCCTCCCGGGTGATACGGGCCACCCTCCCCCAGTCGATGGGCGCCATTGACGCACCCTCCGGTGCCGACTTCATGCGCCGGTCGAGGAGTTCGAGGGCCTCCAGCCAGTCACCGCCCTTTTCCTCGAGCGGGTGATATGCGGTGAATAGCAGGCGGCCTTCGTGCCAGCCAGCCAGATACGGCTGATCCACGATCACTACCGGGGTGTCCACCGGCACCATGGCAAAAAGGGCCTCGATGTCTTCCGGGTATAGCCGGATGCAACCGTGGCTCACACGCATGCCGACACCCCAGGGCTTGTTGGTCCCGTGAATCAGGTAACTCGGCATCGCCAGCCTCAGCACGTGCCGGCCCAGGGGATTGTCCGGCCCCGGCGGCACGATCCTGGGCAGCGGATCGCCCTCGGCCGCATGTTCCTCGCGCACGGACTCGGGAACGTACCAGCTCGGGTCCGTCGCCTTGGCGGTGACACGAGTCTTACCCAGCGGAGTCGACCAGCCGACCCGGCCGATGCCGATGGGGTGCGTGTAAACCGTCCGTGCACCGCCCGCCCCGGCGGGGCGGAAATAATAGAGCCGCATACCGGCCATGTTCAGTACCAGGCCCCTGGGCTCCGCCTCGGGAAGCACGAACAGGGTCGGCAGGAGGATCTCGGTGCCGTTGCCGGGCAGCCATGGATCCACGCCCGGATTGGCTCGCGTGATCTCTTCGTAACCCAGGTTGAAGACGCGCCCCAGATCCGAAAGCGTATCTTCCTGGCGGGCACGAATCCGCTGGAGTCCGCCGACGACCGGGTCGTCGGCTCGTAATTCGAACTCATGTGAGCGGATGGGATCCGGATGCGGCTCGGTGGCAACGGATGTCATGGGGGCCGCCAGGATCGCCGCCAGGACAGCTCCACGGCATATCGGAGCGCGTGCAGGGCGTCTGGTCGGTAACGGAAGCCTGGCGCGGGTCATGGATTCAGCCCTTCCCGAAGCGGCTCTCTTCGGCCGCCCGGGTGACACCCCTGACGATAGCATCCGCGCTGCCTTCCACGGCAGCGACCACTTTCTCTGTCAGCGTCTTGCGGCCTTTCCAGCGGACGGAATAGAGGTCCCTGGTCTCGAAGCTCGCCATGAGGCGATCGTCGCTGGTCTCCAGCGCATCCACCAGACCCAGTTCCATGGCCATACGGCCATACCAGTGCTCGCCGGTGGAAACCTTGTCGATGTCGAGCTCCGGCCGGTACCTGACAATCAGATCGCGAAAGAGACGATGGACATCCTCGAGTTCCTCTGCCAGCTTGGCCCGGTCCTCCTCCGTATTCCTGCCGAACATCGTCACGGTGCGCTTGAAGCGACCGGCCTTGACCTGCTCGACCTCCACGCCGTGCTGGTCCAGGAGTCGGTAGAAATTCGGGATCTGGGCCAGCACACCGATGGAGCCGATGACGGCGAAGGGCGCGCTGACGATGCGGTTGCCCACACAGGCCATCATGTAGCCACCGCTGGCGGCCACCTTGTCCACCGCCACCGTCAACGGGATATCGCGCTCGCGGAGACGGGCCAGCTGTGAGGCCGCCAGGCCGTGCTCGTGGACCAGTCCGCCGTAATTCTCCAGCCGCAGCAGAACCTCGTCGTGCTCACCGGCGACGGAGAGCACGGCGCTCACCTCGTGGCGCAGACTGGTGACCGCAGTGGCCTTGATATCCCCATGGAAGTCGAGCACGTAGAGACGCGGACGTCGCTCGGCGGTTTGCTTGCCCCGCGCCTTGCGCTCGGACTTTGCCTTCTTGGCGAGGGCCTTGTACTCCTTTTTGGGAAGGATCTCCTTGCGCAGGCTGTCCGCAAGTTCGCGGTAACGATCATTGAGATTCCTGACGGTCAGTCCGCCTGGATCCCGTTGTCTCCTGGACGCAGCCGTCACGGCCCCGATAATGAATACCGCCGCCGCCACGACGGTAAGGGTCTTGGCCAGAAAGAGGCCGTAGTCGACGAAGAATTCGGTCACTGCTCGCCCTCGGCACCCGAATGCCAGAAGACGGGCTATGGTACCGGCTTACGGCCCGCTATACATCGGGGGCGGCGGGTAGTCTGGAAATTCAGTCGTCATAGCGGTGAGGATATCGCCCGAGCCGCTCGGCGATCTTGCGCCAGGTGCCCTTGCGAAGACGGCGCGACTCGCTGTCGGACCGCCTTCCGGGGGGCTTTGACCGGCTTTCCCTGGCCAGCCTCAAGCTGATCTTCTGCAGTCTGTTCACGTCGTGTCTCCTCGGGCGTGTTCATCGGATTAGACGCCGGAGGAGCCCGAAGGGTTGCAGCTCGCTGCGATCAGACGAGTGCCGGATCCGACAGGCCGACGTTGTTGCGCTCGAGCACCTGGTCGGCCCGGTAGCTTGAGCGGACCAGGGCGCCGGAAACGACTTCGAGGAAACCGAGATCGAGGCCCCATCGGCGGTAACGCGCGAACTCTTCGGGCGTCACGAACCGCTCGACCGGCAGGTGGTTGGCGGTGGGCCGGAGATACTGGCCAAGTGTGACCACGTCCACTCCGATGGCCCGGAGATCACGGAGGCTCTGATGGATCTCCTCGTCGGTTTCTCCCAGGCCCAGCATCAGGCTGGTCTTGGTGAGCACATCCCCCCGCGTCCGTTTGGCGTGGCCCAGCACCGAAAGGGTCTGTGCGTAACCTGCCCGTCGATCCCTGACCGGATGGGTCAGCCGGCGCACGGTCTCGATGTTCTGTGCGAACACGTCGAGTCCTGAAGCAAGCACCGTGTCGACGTCAGCCAGCCTGCCGCGGAAATCGGGCGTCAGCGCTTCGACGGCGGTGTCCGGATTGAGCCGCTTGATCTCACGCACGCAGGCCGCGTAATGGGCTGCGCCGCCATCCGTGAGGTCGTCGCGATCGACGGAGGTGATCACCACGTAACGCAGGCCCATCAACTGGACGGAGCGAGCGGAATTCGACGGTTCCTCCGGGTCCAGCCAGCCACCCGGATTCCCGGTATCCACGGCACAGAACTGGCACGCCCGCGTACAGACGGATCCCATGATCATCAGAGTGGCGGTGCCATGGTTCCAGCACTCGCCGATGTTGGGACACATGGACTCCTCGCAGACCGTCGCCAGACGATGCTCGCGGACATTCTCCCTGACACGCTGGTAGCCGGGACCGGAAGGCATACGGGCCTTGATCCAGGCGGGTTTGCGCTCGATCGGCGACGCGCTGTGACGGGCATTGGACTTCACGCCGTTCTTGATGGCAGAGAAGCCCTGCTCCGTGCGGAATTTCGAACCGCTCCGGACGACCGGTATGCCCTTGAATGTGCTCACGAATAACGTCTTTGGAGAATGATTGCGGGACTGGCTATTCTCGCACGGGGCGGGGGACAATGAAACGTGGGCGCGTTGGCTCGCGGGCACATGCATCCCCGCTCCCGTCGTCGATCGCGGCTAGAGGAATCTCCAAGCATGACCAGGGAACGATGGAATCTGAAAGGCCGGACCGCGCTGGTGACCGGAGGTACCCGGGGCATCGGCAAAGCCGTAGTGGAGGAATTCCTCGCTCTCGGGGCACAGGTATATTTCGCTGCACGAGACCCCCGGCTGGTGGAAGAGCAGAACGCAGCGTACCGGGAGCGTGGGCTCAGTGCCCATGGTGTCGTCAGCGACGTCGCGACCGCCGAGGGGCGTGAGCAGGTCCTCGTCGCCGTGGAATCCCGCGGAGACCGCTTGGACGCATTGGTGAACAACGTCGGCACCAACATCCGGAAGCCGGCCGCGGACTACAGCGATGGGGAGATCGAACGGATCTTCCGCTGTAATCTCGACTCCGCCTATCACATGAGCCGACTGTGCCTGGCGCACATGCGGGATTCCGGCGGCAGCATCGTCAACGTCTCCTCGGTGGCCGGGCTGACCCATATCTGCACGGGAGCGCCCTACGCCATGACCAAGGCCGCGATGATCCAGATGACCCGGAACCTGGCCGTGGAGTGGGCGTCACTCGGCGTAAGGGTCAATGCCGTCGCGCCGTGGTATATCGATACGCCCCTGGCCCGCCAGGTCCTCGAGGACGACGGCTTCCGATCGGCGGTGCTGTCCCGGACTCCTATGGGACGGATCGGGGAACCGGAGGAAGTCGCCACCGTGGTCGCCTTCCTCTGCATGCCGGGTTCGGGGTATGTGACCGGCCAATGCCTTGCCATCGACGGCGGCTTCGCCGTCAACGGTTTTCAGGTGGAGGGCCGGCCCTAGGGCCCGCTGGCGCTATCGGCCAGCCGTCGGCCGGCGCGTCGGTTGGACAGGGTTCGCCGGGGATCTGGCCGTGGTCGCTATACTGACGCTGACCAGACAGGGACGCCGTGCACCGCGGTGTGGGCCGTGGTGGCTTGTTCTGGCGTACCCGCTGCCCGACCGACCGTGCGCATGAAAAGAAAAGATCGATGAATTCCGCTCTCCTACGTCCGGCACTGATCCTCCTGCTGCTGACTCTCGCGGCATGCGCTTCGGTCGACTTCGATGCTCCAAAGACACCGAGCTACGCCGTCACCGATACTGCCGATACCTTGTTGGGGCGCCGCGCAGCCCATTTTGTCGGCGATCACGGCGGCCGGTCCGGATTCGTGATTGTCCCGGATGCCGTTTCGGCTCTGGCCCTCAGAATCGCCGGCGCCCGGATGGCGGAACGGACCATCGATGTGCAGTACTACCTGATCAAGGCAGACAAGGCCGGTTTGCTGATCATCAACGAGCTACTGAACGCCGCCGACAGGGGCGTCAGGGTTCGCATCCTGGTAGACGATATCCTCACCAAGGGCCACGACCGGGGCATGGTAGCTATGGATGCCCACCCAAACATAGAAATCCGGGTCTTCAACCCGTTTGCCCGGAGATCGGCTCGATCCCTGAATTTCGCTGGCGACTTTCGACGGCTCAACCGCCGCATGCACAACAAGTCCTTCACTGCCGATAACGAGTTCACCATCATCGGCGGCCGCAATATCGGTGACGAGTATTTTGCGGGTCACGAAGTGGCCAACTTCGGCGATCTGGACGTGGTCTGCGTGGGTCCTGTCGTGCGCGAGGTCTCGGAGATGTTCGATCTCTACTGGAACAACCGGCTGTCCGTGCCCGTCCATGCGGTGATCGACCCGCCGGACATGCCAAACCAGGAATCGGCGCTGCTACGATCGCAGATTGCCAATGTCCTTGTGGACGCCAACGTCCAAGACTACGAAGCCGTGGTCCAGGAAATAATGGACCAGGAGAAGATCAAGCCCGGGGACATTGAATGGGTGCCGTACAGGTTGGTGTACGACTCCCCCGACAAGGCCGACAAGCATCTCGCCCGGCTTGCGGAAACCATGGTGCCGTCCCTGCGCGAAGCTATCCTCGCCGGGCGGCGGGAACTGATCATCGTCTCCCCCTACTTCGTGCCGACCACGACAATGGAGGGCTTTCGTCAGCTCCGCGAACGGGACATGCGGGTCAGGATCATCACCAACTCGCTGGCCGCCAACAACCATCTTGCCGTGCATGCGGGCTACGCGCCGGCCCGCAAGCCGTTACTGCGTATGGGAGTTGAACTGTACGAGGTCAAGCCTGACGCCAGCATACGGGGCACGGAGAAGACCGGCTTTGCCGAGTCGGGCGGTACCCTGCACGCGAAGTTTTTCATCGTCGACCGCGAGGAGCTGTTCATCGGTACCTTCAACTGGGACCCGCGATCGAAGAACCTGAACACGGAGATGGGCATCATCCTGGAATCGCCCCGTTTCGCCGGGGCGTTGGCGGAATTGATCGATCTGGACATCCCGGGCAGGACCTACACCGTCACCCTCGACGAGCAAGGCGACCTGAGATGGACGACCTGGGTCGACGGGCAGGAGCAGGTGTACACCAAAGACCCGGAAACGACCTGGTGGGAACGATTCAAGGTCGGGGTCTACCGGATGCTGCCCATCAAGGGCCAGCTGTGAGCTGCCTGCGTCCCCGGGCCGCTTTCCCCCCCTGGCATCTGGGCTCGGCGATGTGATCGCCGGACCCTTGCGCAAGATGCGAATCACGCCGGTCTCGCCGGTGGCCTACCGGCTGCCCGTGGGCGACGCGTTACTGGACCTGCAACCGGTGATCGGCCACGACATCGAACTCCGCTTCCAGGGCGAGATCCTCTGCTCTCACTGTGGTCGTGGCACAAAGAAGAGCTACAGCCAGGGATATTGCTTCCCCTGCAGCCAGAAGCTGGCCGCCTGCGACCTGTGCGTGCTGCAGCCGAGCCGGTGCCACTTCCATCTGGGGACCTGCCGTGAACCGGAATGGGGTCAGTCACACTGCATGCAGCCACACCTGGTCTATCTGGCCAACACCTCGGGCCTGAAGGTCGGCATTACCCGCGTCCACCAGTCCATGACCCGATGGACCGACCAGGGCGCCACTCAGGCGCTACCGATCTTCCAGGTCGCGACCCGCCAGATTTCGGGGCTGATCGAGTCTGCCCTTGCACAGCACGTATCCGACCGCACGGACTGGAGAGCCTTGCTCAGGGGCCCGCCGGACCCGGTGGATCTCGTAGCGGAACGGGGCGGGCTGCTGGACCTGTGCCGATCGGACCTGGACGGGATCGGCGCCCGGTTCGGCCCGGATGCCGTGCAGCGGATAGAATCCGCTGAGGTGACGAGGCTGGAATTCCCGGTGCTGGACTATCCCGACAAAATCCGATCCCTGAGTTTCGACCGCACCCCCGATATCCAGGGCCGGCTGCAAGGGATCAAGGGGCAGTACCTGATCCTGAACACCGGCGTGATCAACGTACGGAAATTCCGTTCCTACGTCGTCTCCGTGGAGACCTGAG
>JAHEFR010000043.1 GCA_024640085.1 Gammaproteobacteria bacterium | reverse complement strand
TGCCTTGCTCGTCGGCCTGGTAGCAGGAAACGGTCAGCGAGTAGTCCACACCCAGTTCAATCCCGCACAGGATGATCTGAGCCTTGGTGCAGCCGATGATGGGCGTCTCGATCCGGACGACGCGACCTTCGACGCCGGCCCTGGTCGCCAAACCTGCCATGGACTGGAAGGCGGCGATGTACTCGGGACGGCAATCAGGGTACCCGGAGTAGTCGAGGGCATTCACCCCGATGAAGATGGCCTCGGCGCCCGCCACCTCGGCCCAGGCGAGCGCGAGCGCCAGGAACACGGTGTTCCGCGCCGGTACATAGGTGACCGGTATCCCCTCGGTGGGCGATTCCGGAACGGCGATCCCTGTATCTGTCAGGGCGGAGCCGCCGATGCCAGCGAAGTCGATGGTCATGGTGCGCTGTTCGACCGCCCCGAGATGCCGGGCCACCGCACTGGCTGCAACCAGTTCCGCCCGGTGCCGCTGGCCGTAGTCGAAACTCAGGGCGTGGCAGATGTAGCCGTCCCGTTTCGCGATCGCCAGGACCGTCGCGGAGTCGAGGCCGCCGGATACGAGGACGATGGCGTGACGTTCGGCCGCGCTCAACGGCCCGGCTCCTCGCCCCAGAGGATCTTGTGGAGCTGGACCTGGATCCTCACCGGCAGCCGATCCGCCAGCACCCACTCGGCCAGGTCCCGGGCGCCGAGTTGCTCCCAGCTCGGCGAAAAGAAGACCTCCCGTCCGGCCGGCAGCGCTCCGCTGTCCACCAGCGACTTCGCCCAATCGTAGTCCCGCCGGTCGCAGATCACGAACTTGATCACATCGCCGGATCCCAGGCTCACCAGGTTTTCCATGAGATTGCGGTCGGATTCTCCCGACCCCGGCGTCTTCAGATCCATGACTTTCACGACCCTGGGATCGACGCCGGCTACGTCCAGCGCACCGCTGGTCTCCAGCGAGACGCGATACCCCGCGTCGCACAGCCGGGTGAGGAATTCCCCGCAGTTCCGCTGGGCCAGCGGCTCTCCGCCGGTGACACAGACCCGTTCCACACCGTGGGCTCCTACTTCGGCGAGTAGTTCGTCAAAGGACATCCAGCGCCCGCCATGGAAGGCGTATGCGGTGTCGCAGTAGCTACAGCGCAGGGGACAGCCGGTCAGGCGGACAAACACCGTCGGCCAGCCCACTTCGCTGGCCTCTCCCTGGATGGAGAGAAATACCTCCGTGATCTTCAGTCTGTCGGCTGACTGAAGGTCACTCCTTGCTGACGCGCTCATCGAATAGCCGGTAACGCCAGGCTCAGTGTCCCTCGGATTTCATACGATCAAGCCGCTGGCCGGCCAGTCTGGCCGCGGTGCTCTCGGGATACTTCTGCACCACCCCGGCCAGATCGGCGCGCGCCTTGTCGTACTGGCCCAGCTCGTACTGACAGTAGCCGACCTTCAAGAGTGCATCGGGCAGCTTCCGCGACTGGGGATAATCGTTCAGCACTTTCTGGAAGGCAGGCAGCGCCTCCTTGTACTGCTGGGTCACGTAATAGGTCTCCGCCAGCCAATACTGGCTGTGACCCGCGAGATCGCTGTTCGGGAAGTCGACGAGGAACCGCTGGAAGTCGGCACGCGCCTGGTCGTAGCGGCCGTCCTTGAGCAGATCGAACGCCTCCTGGTAGCGGACCCGGTCCGAGGCGCCCCCGCCGGACGCCTGTGCCGCGGCGGCTGCCCCGGCCGCGGCTCCCACGGCCGCCCCTCCCGCGGCGGCGCCCCCGGTGCGTGCCGATGGTCTTGACGCGGGAGGGGCGCCTCCCTCGAGCGTCTGGAGACGCTGGTCGATATCAAGATACTGGTCTCTCTGACGCGTAGCCGCGCCCTCGGCCTCGTAGCTAAGCGTTTCCACCTGGCCGCGGATCTCGCGGAGTTCCGCCTGGATTTCCGCCACCTGGCCGGCCAGCTGGACCAGACTGTCGTTGTTCACCAGTCGCTCGACTTTCGCCAGACGGTCATCGATCTCGGTGAGCTTGATCAGCACCGGATCCTCGCTGGGAGGCTGGGTGGCGCAGGCCGATACGCCGATCAAGACGACGACGGCTCCGGCTATGGCTCGGACTCTCATGGGCGTCACTCGCTGTAGATGATCTCGACCCGGCGATTCAGGGCCCAGGCCTCCTCGTCACTACCCGTGGACGCCGGGCGCTCTTCGCCGTAGCTCACGGTCGTGATCTGGACGCTGTTCACGCCCTGCAGCATCAGCGCCTGGCGCACCGCCTGGGCCCGTCGCTCGCCAAGTCCGATGTTGTACTCGCGGGAGCCGCGTTCATCGGCATGGCCCTCGAGCCTGACCGACATCCCCGGGTTCGCCGCCAGGCGCCGGGCGTGGGCCGCCAGCACTTCGGAATAGTCCGGCCGGATGTTGGCGGTATCGAAGTCGAAATAGATGACCGTCTCGGTGATCAGCTCCGCGTCACCCGGCTGCATGCCGGGCTCGACGTAGGCGCCGCCCTCGCCCGCGGCTCCGGTACCCAGACCAGTCTGGCTCGAATAGTCGGTTTCACCGCCGGTCGTCGTGCTGGCGGCGTCCGCGTCAGGCTTGGTACCGCCTTTGGAGCAGCCGCCGAGGATCAGCACGGAAGCAGCAAGCGCAATCAGGAATGTCCTGGACATGTGTTTCTCTCGTTGGGATAAGTGTGACAAGGGGATGTACATCAATTGAGCGTAATCCTAACAGGCCGTTCAGTCCTTGGGATAGGGCGACCATACCGGCTCGCGGACGTCGCCGGCCGCCGAGGCAATACTCTGCTTGACCCGCCCGTCCGTGGAAACCGCAGCCAGCACGCCGCGTCCGCCCCGGCGGGTCGCGTAGATGATCATGCTGCCGTTGGGGGCGAAACTGGGCGATTCATCCTGTTGCCCGTCAGTCAGCACCTGGGTGGTCTTGCGCTCCAGGTCGACCACGGCGATCCGGTAGTTGCCGCGATCGTTGTGCACGACCGCCAGGGTCCCACCGTCCGGCGCCAGGCGAGGCCGGGCGTTGTAACGGCCCTCGAATGTCACCCGCTGTGGCGACGACCGGCCGCTGACCGGAAGGCGATAGATCTGCGGGCCGCCGCTGCGGTCCGAGGTGAAATAAATCTCCCTGCCATCGGGAGTCCAGACAGCCTCCGTGTCGATGGCGGAGTTCTCCGTCAGGCGACGCTTCTCGCCGGTGGCGGGGTTGAGCACATAGATATCCAGGTTGCCGTCCTCCCCGGACAGGGTCAGGGCCAGCCACCGCCCGTCGGGCGAGAATGACGGCGCCCCGTTGATGCCGGGGCTGCGGGAGACGACCTGCCGGGAACCGGTCGCGAGTTCCTGCACGTAGACACCGGAGCGTTTGCCCTCGAAAGAGACGTAGGCGATCCGGCGACCGTCGGGGGACCAGGCCGGCGACATCAGCGGCTGTGAGGATTCGGAGATGACCGCCGGATTGGCCCCATCCGCGTCAGCCACGATGAGACGATAGACCTCCTGGCCATTCTCCCGGACCACGCTGACGTAGGCGATACGTGTCGAAAATGCCCCCGGGACGCCCGTCAGTTTCTCGAAAATCATGTCCGCGGCCCGGTGGGCAATGGCCCGCATCGCGGCGGCGCTGCCGGAGAGCTGGTAGCCGAGCAACTGGGTGCCCCGGAATACGTCGAATACCTGGAATCTCAGGGCATAACGGTCCGGACCCTCTTCCACGATCCGGCCGATGACCAGATAGTCCGTCTTGAGCAGACGCCAGTCGGCGAAGTTGATCTCCTGGGCCGACCCGGGCCGGCTGATCATGTCGGTCCGGGCCATTGGCGCGAACCGGCCGCTGCGCTGCAGATCGGCGGCGATCACCCCGGCGGCATCGATCGGGGCCTCGCCCTTGCCGTCGTAACCGAATGGCACGACCGCAACCGGCACGGCCTCCGACACGCCCTGGCTGATCTCGATCCTGAGCTGCGCCCCTGCCGAGTGGGCAGCCAGCAGCAGGAAACATCCGAACCCCCACCTGGAAAATCCTATCTTCAACATTCGAATCTCACGCTCCACATCAATTGGCTATTCGGGTTTGAAATCGAAAACGAGGTTGCGTTCGAACAGTGACGGATCGGGAGGCGGCGGCAGCGGAGAGGCCCGCATCACCGCAGTCTCGATCGACCGCCTGACCACTTCATCACCGTTGCACTGGCCGAAACGGACGCCAACGACCTCTCCGCCCGGGATCTGACTGACGAAGACCTCACACTGCAGCCCTGCCTGGGCTTCCGGCGGGCGGATCCAGTTGCGTTGTACCCGCTGCTGGATAATGGCCTTGTATTGGGCCAGCAACCCGGCCTCCTCGGCCTGTATCCGGCGTTCCTCCTCGGCCATCGCCAGGCGCAGTTCCTCCTGTCGCTGGGCCTTGATCCTCGCCTCTTCCGCTTCCCGCTGACGCTTCTCCTCGGCCTTCCTGGCCTCCTCCGCCTTTCTCTGTTCCTCGCGGATCTTCGCCAGGCGCGCCTCCTCTTCCTTGCGCTTGCGCTCGAGTTCGGCGATGCGCTGTTTTTCCGCCTCTTCCCGGGCCTTGCGTTCCTGCGCCTCCTTGGCTTCCGCCTCTTTGCGCTCCTTCTCCAGGCGGACCCGACGTTGCTGCTCGGCTTCCTCGCGGGTCTTCTTGTCCTGCTCTGCCTGGACGCGCTCCTTCTCGAGCCGCTGCAACCTGGCCGTCTCCTCCTCGGCCTTGCGCCGGGCATCCTCGGCCTCCTGGCGGCGCTGGCGGGCCGCCTCTTCGTCGGCCTTCTCCTGCAGCTCCAGCTTTTCCATCTCCCGCTGAACCAGGGACTCGTCCACGATCACTGCCTCGATGGCCCTTGGCATGGGCGGCACCGCCGGCGACGTATCGAACGATATTCCGAAAACGAGCAACCCGAACAATCCCAGGTGCAGGCCGACCGACGCACCGATAGGTCCGAGCCCGCTTCGCGTCAGCAACTCGCCCATCCGCCCCTAGCGCTCCTCCGGCTGGCCCGGAAACTCGGCCGGATCGGTCATGATGCCGATCTTCCCGGCTCCTGATTTCTGCAACAGCACCATCGCCCGGACCACGACGCCGTGAGGGACTGCCTCGTCCGCCCTGACGAGCACTGGCGTATCCGGGGAGCGCCGCAATACCGCCGCCGTCCGGGCGGCAGCCGTCTGGGCGTCGATGGGTTCCTCGCCGTCGCCGACATTCAGAAAAAGATTGCCCTCCCTGTCTACGCTCAGGACCAGAGGTTCGTTCTGCTGATCCGGGACGATCGGCTCGGCGTCGGCCTTGGGCAGATCCACTTCCACGCCCTGGGTCAACAGCGGCGCCGTCACCATGAAGATGATCAGCAGTACCAGCATGACGTCGATGTAGGGGACCACGTTGATCTCCCCCATCAGGCGCCGTTTTGCCCTGCCACCGGCCACGACTCATGCCTCCTTGACCGTGCTGCGCGCGTAGCGCTGCAGGATAGTGGAAAACTCCTCCATGAACGTGTCGTAGCGGCTCTCGAGGCGCCCCACCTCGTCGGCGTATCGGTTGTAGGCGATCACCGCGGGAATGGCCGCGAACAAGCCCATGGCCGTGGCCACAAGGGCCTCGGCGATTCCGGGAGCCACCATGGCCAGTGTCGCGTGCTGGACGTTCCCCAACGCCTGGAAGGCATTCATGATGCCCCAGACGGTGCCGAACAATCCCACGTAGGGGCTGGTGGACCCGACCGTCGCAAGCATCGCCAGATTCTGCTCCAGGCTATCTACTTCACGCATCTGGGATACGCGCATGGCTCTCAGGCAGCCGTCGATGATACCGCCCGGTGTCAGCCCCTCCTGGGAACGCAGCCGGCCGAACTCGCGGAAACCGGCTTCGAAGATGCCCTCCATGCCGGTGGAGGTCTGCTCGCGCCCGCTGATGCGCCGGTAAAGCGCCGTCAGATCGGTGCCAGACCAAAACTCCGACTCGAACCGGTCGGCGCGACGCCGGGCATTCCGCAGTGCCCCCCGTTTCTTGAAGATCACCGCCCAGGAGGCGAGCGAAGCGAGCAGCAGGGCCAGCAACACCAGTTGCACGATCAGGCTCGCTTCGAGAACCAGGTTCAACAAGGACGTATCAGTCGTCATCCGACGCGCTCCAGTCGTTCGATAATGTCCGGGGGGATACCCCGGGGCCGAAAATTCACGGCTTCCACGCACGCGGCCTGTACTCGCCCGCGCGTCAGCAGCTCCCCGTCGAGACCATGGCGGCGAATCTCCTGGACGAAGCTCATTGCCGTCCGGCGGGTGGATTCCAGCGCCACCGTCACCTGCAGTTCGTCGTTGAAGCGTGCCGGCTGGAGATAGCGGACTTCGGCGGATACGATGACAAAGATCAGCCCCCTGTCCTCCAGCAACGTCGTCTGGTCCACTCCCAGATGCCGCAACCATTCCGTGCGGGCGCGCTCCATAAAGCGCAGGTAGTTGGCGTAATACACCACTCCACCCAGGTCGGTGTCTTCGTAATAGACCCTGACCGGCCAGGAAAACATGTGATGTCCTTCAGGAGATTCGCCCCAACGACCGTAGTATTCTGATGGAGACCGGATCAGGGGTCAAAAGTTTATACTTTGCGGCTATTTATCGCCGAAAAGTGAAATACTTTCAGAGCTTCTTGTGGGGTCCGGGGCGGGCAGGCCGAAATGCAGGTAGGCAAGCCGCGTCGCCATTCGACCCCGGGCAGTCCGCATGAGGAAGCCCTGCTGGATAAGGTAAGGCTCCAGCACGTCTTCGATGGTGCCCCGCTCTTCGCCGATGGCAGCGGCCAGGCTCTCGACTCCCACCGGGCCTCCGTCAAACTTCTCGATGATGGTCAGTAGCAGTTTCCTGTCCATCACATCGAATCCGTGGAGATCCACGTCCAGCATGTCCATGGCGGCCTGGGCCACGGATTCCGTCACTGTGCCGTCGGCCTCCACCTGGGCATAGTCGCGGACCCGCCGCAGCAACCGGTTGGCGATACGCGGGGTACCACGGGATCGGGACGCGATCTCCCGGGACCCGCCATCGTCGATAGCCAGCCCGAGGATGCCTGCCGAGCGGACAACGATTCGGCCCAGTTCCTCCTCGCTGTAGAACTCGAGCCGCTGCACGATCCCGAACCGGTCCCGCAAGGGAGAAGTGAGCAGTCCGGCGCGGGTGGTCGCCCCGATGAGCGTGAACGGGGGCAGATCCAGCTTGATCGACCGGGCCGCCGGTCCCTCGCCGATCATGATATCCAGCTGGAAGTCCTCCATGGCCGGATAGAGGACCTCCTCCACCACCGGGCTCAGGCGATGGATCTCGTCAACGAACAGGACATCGCGCGGCTCCAGGTTGGTGAGGAGGGCGGCCAGGTCGCCGGGCCGTTCGAGGACCGGACCGGAGGTGTGTCTGAGGTTTACGTCCATCTCATTGGAGACCACGTGGGCGAGAGTGGTCTTGCCCAACCCGGGCGGTCCGAAGATGAGCACGTGATCCAGGGCCTCTCCCCGCTGCCGTGCGGCCTGGATGAAGACCCCCATCTGTTTTTTCACGGCGGGCTGGCCCACGAATTCGGCCAGGCGCCGGGGTCGGATCGCCCGCTCGATCGCTTCTTCCTCGCCTACGGTGGCGGGTGATACCAGACGATCCTCTTCGATCATGAGTTCATTGTTTCACCGCGCCCTGCAGTGCCTGGCGGATGATCTCCTCGGTGGTGTCGCTTTCCTTGGAAACGGACTTTAACAGGCGTGTGGCCTCGGCGGCCTTGTAGCCCAGTGCGACGAGAGCGTCGAAGGCTTCGTCCCTGGCTGAACCGGGGGTGCCCGCATCGACCGGACCGGCCGCAAGCCCGGCCTGCTCTTTCTCCAGCCGGTCCCGCATTTCCACGATCAGCCGCTCAGCGGTTTTCTTTCCAATGCCCGGTACTTTGACGAGGGTCGCGGTGTCCTCGGTCCTGACACAGCGGCTGAAACCGTCCACGCTGATTCCCGACAGGATACCGAGGGCCATCTTCGCGCCGATGCCGGAAATGCGCAGCAGATTACGAAAGAGGCGTCGCTCGGCCTCGCTGCCGAATCCGTAAAGCACGTGGGCGTCCTCGCGGACCAGAAGGTGGGTCAGGAGTGTGACCTTGTCGCCCACGGCCGGCAGGTCGTAAAACGTGGACATGGGGGCCTCGACCTCGTAGCCGACGCCGCCCACGTCGAGCACCAGCATGGGCGGATGCTTGGCCGCCAGTCTGCCCCTCAGGAAACCGATCATCTGCGCTTGCTCCCCGTCGCCTGTCCGCCCGCCAGACGTCGGACAGTCCGCATGTGAGCATGACACAGCGCGACTGCCAGGGCATCCGCCGCATCGGCCTGCAGCGGCCCCTTGAGACTCAGCAGGCGGGCCACCATCATCTGGACCTGTTCCTTCTCTGCGCCACCGGTCCCGGTCACCGCCTGCTTGACCTCCCGCGCCGCATATTCGTGGATGGGCACGGGTCGTTTGAAAGTCGCGCATATGGCCGCCGCCCGGGCCTGCCCCAGCTTCAGGGCGCTATCGGCGTTGCGGTGCATGAAGACGCGCTCGATGGCCACCTCGTCGGGAGCGTGCTGACGCAGCAGCCCTGACATCTGCCCGAAGATCACCTGCAGCCGATCAGAGAACACCTTGCTTTCAGCGCGGATCACGCCGCTGGCGACATAGACCACCCTGGGGCCGGAGACGCTGACGACACCGAACCCGGTAGCGCGGGAGCCCGGGTCTATCCCCAGCACGGTGATGGCCTGCGGCATGCTCCCTCCCCCTGGCGCCCTCCCGGGCTGCGTTCTCGCGCGTGTGTCCGCGTTCCCCGGGCCACCGGACCGGGCTGGGCCTCTTGTCCGGCATACCGCCTCGCGGTCGACCGGTATCGTCTTGGTATGGACGGCGCCTAGCCGGTCAGGCGTTCGATGACCTCTTCGGAGAAGTCGGCGTTGCTGTAGACGTCCTGGACGTCATCCAGTTCCTCCAGCGCCTCCAGCATCTTCAACACCGTCGCCGCCTGCTCGTCGTCGAGCTCCGCGGTAGTCGACGGTCGCATGGTGACCTCTGCGCTGTCAGGCGCGTGCCCGGCAGCCACCATAGCGTCGCGCACCTCGTCGAATTCCGTCGGCGTGGTGATGACATCGATGGTGCCGTCTTCGTTGGCGACCACGTCCTCGGCGCCGGCTTCGAGGGCCGCTTCCATGATCTCATTCTCGTCCCTGTCGTCCGGAAAACTGATGACGCCGCAGTGCTCGAACAGAAATGAGACCGATCCGCCGGAGCCGAGGTTGCCCCCGTACTTCGCGAACGCGTGGCGTACGTCCGCAGCTGTCCGGTTCCGATTATCCGTCAGGCAGTCGACGATGACCGCCGAACCGCCGATACCGTAGCCTTCATAACGGATCTCCTCGTAGGCCTCGCCCTCGACCTCGCCGCAACCGCGCTTGATGGCGCGGTCGATAGTGTCCTTTGGCAGATTCTCGGCCCGCGCCCTGTCGATAGCCAGCCGCAGCCGCGGATTGGTACCGGGGTCGCCGCCCCCCATCCCGGCCGCCACGGTGACCTCACGGATCAGCCGGGTGAAGATCTTTCCGCGCTTCTTGTCCTGGGCCCCCTTGCGGTGCTTGATGTTGGCCCACTTGCTGTGACCTGCCATGGGAGTGATTCCGGAATCGTGTTCAGATCCAATACGAGGACGCGCCGGCCCAAGCCTGACCGGCGCGTAGGTATCAGCTGATTTTACCTTTCCGGACGGAGGAGCGTCCACGCACCCCGTCAGAAACGGGCGCGCAGGCCGACGTGGAACCCGGTGTCGATCATGGTGTCGCCCCCGTCGTCGAAGTCCGACTTGATCCGCCGGAAGCCGAGGTAGACCTCGGCGTCCCGGATGACGGAGTAGCCGACCCAGCTTTCGAACTCGTAGAACTCGTCGGAGTCCCCGAACGACAGGACGCTCGGGGCGTAGAACAGGGTCCCGCCGACGGCCAGCCGGTCCAGTTGAGGGAACTGATAACGAACGAACCCGCCCAGGGTCAGGTTGGTCCCGTCCTCGTTTGCGCCGGCGTCGTAGTGGACGTAATAGAGCCGGGTCCCCAGACCCGCGGTCAGCGGCCTGTTGCCGCCGGCGGCCTTGCCGGTGAGATAGGCTCCGACGCTCAGGGTGTCCCCCTTGTCCTTGTGGTGCAGCCAGGATCCATCGAACAGGATGTTCCTGTTGGGCAGAGGGACGTCGCCGCTCAGCCGGAAAGCATCGCTGCTGACATTGATGTCCGCGCCGGCGGCGAGAGCCTGGGAGGAAACGAGGAGCATGCCGACGAGGGGGAGAAATCTGGATTTCATCAGGTCTCCATGGGTGATGGCTTCGGGGCCCGCTAGCGGGATACAGGTATCATAACGGGATTGCATCGAAGCGCACAGCAGGCCTTGGTCCAGTCAGAGAAACAACTCGAGGCGCTATCACCCGGGGAGACGCTAGACGCCGCCCGTCGGCTGCTGGCGTCCGCCGACACCCAAGGCGGACAGCCGACCTCGGTCCCGGGCCAGGCCAGGGACCTGGACAAAATCCTCTCCGCGCTCAGCCCGGACCCGGAGATCCGGGCCGCCGCCCTCCTGTATCCCTTGGCCGAGGCGGGCATCCTGGACGGCGAGGCCATCTCCCTGGCCTGCGGCGCCGGAACTCAACGCCTGGTGGCCGAAATGGTCCGGCTCGGGTCCTTCGGGCTGCCTCCGCAGTGGCGGCCGGACAAGCCGTTGCCGGCGGCTCAGGCGGAGACTCTTCGAAAGATGCTGCTGGCGATCGTGGCCGACGTCAGGCTGGTGACCGTCCGGCTGGCCGAACAGCTGCGTCGCATGCGCGCCGCCAAGCGGGCCCCGGAGGCCAATCGGAATCGTGTGGCCATGGAGACCCGTCTCATATTCGCACCGCTCGCCAACAGGCTGGGTATCTGGCACCTCAAATGGGAGCTCGAGGACCTGGCTTTCCGCTTCCTCGACCCCGGCACCTACCGGGATATCGCCGCCGGACTGCGGGAGCGCAGGACCGAGCGAGAGAAGCGTATCAGCGAAGTGATCGGCTACGTAAAGAAAGAGCTTCGCCGCGCCGGGATCGACGGCCAGGTCGAGGGTCGATCGAAGCACATCTACAGCATCTGGCGGAAAATGCAGCGCAAGCACGTGGGCCTCGACGAGATCTTCGACGTCAGCGCCGTACGGGTGCTGGTGCGTGACATCAAGGACTGCTACGCGGTGCTCGGCATTGTCCACGCCCACTGGCCGTACGTGCCCGGTGAATTCGACGACTACATCGCCAACCCTAAAGGCAACTTCTACCGCTCCCTGCATACCGCCGTGATGGGCCCGGGGGACCAGCCCCTGGAGATACAGATTCGCACGCGCGATATGCACGAGCACGCGGAACTCGGCGTCGCCGCTCACTGGCGCTACAAGGAAGGCAGCGGCGCCGATCCCGCCTTCGAGAAGAAGATCGGCTGGCTCCGGCAACTCCTCGAACCCGGGGACGAAGAGGAGACGGATCGGGACTTCATCGACCGGATCCAGGCGGAGGTTTTCGAGGACCGGGTCTATGCCGTGACCCCGGACGGCGACGTCATCGACCTGCCGGCCGGGTCAACGCCCCTGGACTTCGCCTATCAGGTCCACACCCAGGTTGGCCACCATTGCCGTGGCGCCCGGGTTAACGGCCGCATGGTGCCCCTGACCTACCAGCTCAAGAACGCGGACAAGGTGGAGATCATCACCACCCAGTCGTCCCACCCCAGCCGCGATTGGCTCATTCCGCAGCGCGGCTACCTGGCCTCGCCCCGCAGCCGCAGCAAGGTTCGGAGCTGGTTCCGCCGACAGGACCAGGCGGTCAACCAGAAGCAGGGCCGGGCAATGCTCGAGAAAGAGCTCCAGCGGCTGGCCTTGAGCCCGGACCTGGAGACCCTGGCCGGCGAGTTCAACTACCCCACCGTGGACCAGCTTTATCTCGCAATCGGGGCGGGGGACGTGACCCTCGCCTCCGTGGTCAGCACCATCGAACGGACCGGTAAGCCCCCGGTCCCCGACGAGCTTCACGAGATCCCGGAGAGCCGCAAGCGGGCGCGGCGCAAAAAGGAGGACAAGGGCGGTATCGTGGTTTCCGGCGTTGGCGATCTGATGACCCACATGGCCCGCTGCTGCCGGCCCGTGCCGCCAGAGCCGATCAGGGGCTATATCACCCTGGGCCGCGGCGTCACCATCCACCGCCAGGAATGCCGCAACCTGCTGCGGCTGCAGGAGACCAGTCCCGAGCGCACCATCGAAGTGGACTGGGGACGCTCCCCGGAGACCGGCTTTCCTGTGGACATCCGGGTGGAAGCCTACGATCGGCGGGGCCTGCTACGGGACATATCCACGGTACTCACCGAGGAGCGCACCGACATCCTCGGGAGCACGACCCGTACGGATCAGGCGAAGCACGTGGCCCGCATCGAACTCACGCTGTCGGTAGGCAGCCTGGAACAGCTCAGCCGCGTCCTCCATAGACTGAACAGCCTGTCCAACGTCTTCCGGGTCGGCCGCAGCAGCTGAGCCCCGGGGGCTATTTGTTGATGGCGTGAATCGCCCGCCCGTCCGCGGCCAGGGCCGCTTCGTGGATGGCCTCGGACAGGGTCGGATGGGCGTGGATGATCCGCTGGATATCCTCGGCGCTGGCCGAGAATTCCATGGCCACCACCATTTCACCGATCAGCTCGCCGGCCATGGGCCCGATGATGTGAACCCCCAGGATCTCGTCGTCGGCGGCAGATACGATCATCTTGACCATGCCCACGGCCTGCTCCATGCCCTTGGCGCGGCCATTTGCGGCAAAAGAGAAGGTCCCGACCTTGTAGGGGACGCCTGCCTCTGTCGCCTGTTCCTCGGTCTTGCCGACCCAGGCGATCTCAGGCGCGGTATAGATCACCGACGGGATCACATCATAGTTGACCTCGGAGACTTCGCCGGCGATGAGGTCGGCGACCATCACACCTTCTTCCGATCCCTTGTGGGCCAGCATCGGTCCACGGACCACGTCTCCCACGGCCCACACGTCGGGCGCGGTGGTGCGGCATTCGTCATCGACCTTGATAAAACCCCGCTCGTCCATCTCCACGCCCGCGCCCTCTCCCAGCAGCCCGTCCGTATAGGGGTGGCGGCCCACCGCCACGACCACCTTGTCCACGGTCACGGTCTGGCTGCCTTTCTTGTCCTCGTAGGTGAGCTCCACGCCCTTCTTGCCCTTGTTCGCGCTCTTGACCATGGCGCCCAGGCGGATGTCCAGGCCCTGCCGCTTGAACTGCCTCTGGGCATCCTTGGCGACCTGCCTGTCAGCCATGAACAGGAAGTCGTCCATGGCCTCCAGGACCGTGACCTCGGATCCGAGCCGGCTCCAGACGCTGCCAAGTTCGAGACCGATCACGCCGCCGCCGATGACGCCCAGCCGCGGCGGGACCGAATCGAACTCGAGGGCACCCCAGGAATCCACGATGGTCTCGCCGTCGAAGGGCACCGCGGACAACTCCACCGGGCGGGATCCGGTCGCCAGTACCACGTGCCTGGCACTCAGGGTCTTCTTGTCACCGTCGTGGGAGGTGAACTCGACCTTGCCGCCACCGAGGAAGCATCCGGTCCCTTGCATGGCCGTGACCTTGTTGGCCTTGAACAGGGCCGCGATACCGCCGGTGAGCTGGCTCACGATCCCCGCCTTGCGCTTCTGCATGGCGGCAACGTCTATGGCGACCTCCCCGGTGCTGATGCCGTGGACGGCGAATTCCTCCCTGGCCCGGTGGTAGAGCTCGGAGCTCTCCAGAAGCGCCTTCGAAGGGATGCACCCGGCGTTCAGGCAAGTGCCACCGAGAGCCGTGCCGCCATCGTAATTTGTCCAGTTGTCGAGACAGAGAGTCTTGAGGCCATTCTGTGCGGCACGGATGGCGGCCACGTATCCCGCGGGGCCAGCGCCGACGACGATAACGTCGAATTCGTCACTCATGTTTTCCACCAGAAATATCAGATCGTCCATGCCGGCAAGTGCCGGCCCGTTTCCATCACGCTCGCCCGGCTGGCTCAGATGCCCAGCAGCAGCCGCGCCGGGTCCTCGAGACGCTCCTTGATCGTCACCAGGAACTGCACCGCCTCCCTGCCGTCGATGATGCGGTGATCGTAGGTCAGCGCCAGGTACATCATCGGTCGGACCCTGATCTCGCCGTCGATGACCATGGGGCGGTCCTGGATCTTGTGCATCCCCAGGATGGCGCTCTGGGGAGGATTGAGGATCGGCGTGGACATCAGTGAACCAAAGACCCCGCCGTTAGTGATAGTGAATGTACCGCCGGTGAGTTCCTCGATCGTGATCTGGCCGTCCCGGGCGCGGGTAGCGTAATCCATGATCGATTTCTCGATATCGGCGAATCCCAGGGACTCGGCGTTGCGCAACACCGGGACCAGGAGGCCCCTTTCGGTGGAGACGGCGATACCCACGTCATAGTAGTCGTGATAGACGATATCGTTGTCCTCGATGGAGGCGTTGACCGCCGGGAAGGTCCGCAGGGCCTCGACAGCCGCCTTGACGAAGAAAGACATGAATCCGATCCGGACTCCGTATTCCTTCTCGAATATATCCCGGTACTGTTTACGCAGGCGCATCACTTCGTGCAGATCCACCTCGTTGAACGACGTCAGCATGGCAGCGGCAGCCTGAGCCTCCACCATGCGCTCGGCGATTCGCGCGCGCAGGCGGGTCATGGGCACGCGCCGCTCGCCCCGCCCCCCGGACGGTGCCGCCGGCTGCGCTGCGCCCTGCTCGTCTGATCCCTTCGCCCGGCCCTTCTCCAGATGGCTCATGACGTCGCCCTTGGTGAGCCTGCCATCGCGTCCGGAGCCGGAAATCCCAGATGGATCGAGGCCGTGCTCTTCCACCAGGCGCCGCACGGCCGGGCTCAGCTTCTGGGCCGCAACGCCAGCGGGAGATCCTTCAGCGGCCTCCCGATCCTCAGCCTTCCCTTCGCCCGATTTCTTCCCGGCCGCTTGTTTTTCGTCCGCCTTGTCGCCTGTCTTCTTTTTCGCCCCCCCGTCAGCGGGCTTGGTGTCCACCGCCGATTCGCCCTTTTCGATCACGGCGAGCACCTCTCCGCTGGTGACCGTCGTGCCATCCGCGATACGGATCTCCTTGAGTACGCCGGCAGCCGGCGCCGGCACTTCCAGCACTACCTTGTCGGTCTCGAGATCCACCAGGTTCTCGTCCCGGCTGATCGCATCCCCTTCCGCCTTGTGCCAGGAGACCAGGGTCGCGTCGGTGACGGACTCGGGCAACTGTGGGACCTTGACTTCGATACTCATGCCTTTTTCCTGATGGGTTCAGATTCGAAACTCGAGCCCCCGCCTCCCAGGGCGGCCTTGACCAGGCCCTCCTGCTGACTGACGTGGAGCTGGTAATAGCCCGCCGCCGGTGCCGCCGCGCCCATGCGGCCCGCATAGAACAATTCGTCCTCGCTGGACAGGGGTTCCTGGACCCGGTGCCGGATCTGGTACCAGGCTCCCTGGTTCTGCGGCTCCTCCTGGCACCAGACGATCTCCCGGGCCTCCGGGTACTGGTCGAGAATTGCGGCGTACTCGGCAGCGGGAAACGGGTACAACTCCTCGATGCGGACGATGGCTACCCCACACATATCTTGGGATCGTCGAGCCTCCAGCAGGTCGAAATACACCTTGCCGCTGCAGAAAACCACTCGCGAGACGCGCTCGGGATCCAGATCGTCGACTTCCGGGATCACCTTGCGGAACCGGCCCTGTGACAGCTCGGCGATGGAAGAGACCGAGAGCTTGTGGCGCAACAGGCTCTTGGGCGTCATCACCACCAGGGGTTTGCGGAAATCCTGCACCATCTGGCGCCGGATCATGTGGAACATCTGCGCTGGCGTGGACGGCACCACTACCCTCATGTTGTTCTCGGCGCACAACTGGAGGAATCGCTCCAGCCGCGCGGACGAGTGTTCAGGCCCCTGCCCCTCGTAGCCGTGGGGGAGGAACAGGGTCAGCCCGCTGTATCGGCCCCACTTGGTCTCGCCAGAGCTGATGAACTGGTCAATCACCACCTGGGCGCCGTTAACGAAATCGCCGAACTGCCCCTCCCAGATCACCAGCGTATGGGGGTCTGTGGTGGAGTAGCCGTATTCGAAACCGAGGACCGCCTCCTCGGACAGGAGGGAATCCGTCACCAGGAAATTGGCCTGATCCTCGCTCAGGCTCCTGAGCGGAATGTATGGCTCGCCCCCGTTCTGGTCATGGAGGACGGCGTGGCGGTGGAAGAATGTGCCGCGCCCGCTGTCCTGGCCCGTCAGGCGGATCCGGTGCCCCTCCGTGAGGAGGCTCGCATAGGCCATG
>JAHEFR010000042.1:9298-16823 GCA_024640085.1 Gammaproteobacteria bacterium | reverse complement strand
GCCATGGCTGCCATTCGCCTCATGAAACGGCGACCGAAATCCCTGTTGACGGCTGGGCGGCTCATGGCTCGACGATGACCACTTCGGCGGGATCCGGCTCCGTCATCCCCAGCCGCTTCCGGGCGATCTGCTCCACCCGTCCCGGCGACGCCCAGGTGCTGTGCTCGATCTGCAGGCGCCCCCAGTCGATGTTGAGGCTGTCGCGTTCATCCGTCAGTTGCTGGAGTTCGATGAACAGCCGCCTCGCTTCGTGCCTGGCGTATACCAGGCCGACGGCGGAACCGAGCACGAGGACGGCAACCGCGGCGAGCAGCATGGTCTCAACACGCCGCGAGGCGCCCACCTAACGAACCCTCTCGGCAATACGGAGCACAGCGCTGCGAGCCCTGGGATTGCGGCGGACCTCGTCGGGACCCGGACGAATGGCCCTGCCAACGAGCTCGAGCTTCGCCCGGGCATGGACGGGGACTTCGGGGAGACCGCGCCAAGCCTCGTCTTCGCTGGCGTTACGCCGCATAAATCGCTTGACCATGCGGTCTTCCAGGGAATGGAAACTGATGACACACAGCCTGCCGCCACCCCTGAGGAGATCGAGGCTCGCATCGAGGCCCTGCTCCAGCGAGCCGAGTTCATCATTGATGTGGATGCGTATGGCCTGGAAGGTGCGCGTGGCCGGATTCTTGCCAGGCTCCCTGAAACGGGCCGGGATTGCGCCGGCGATAACGTCCGCGAGCCGTGCGGTGGTTTCGATCCGACGCTGGCCTCGGCTGGCGACGATGGCGCGAGCGATCCTGCGGGAATATCGATCCTCCCCGTAACGCCAGATGATCTCGCTCAACTCCCGCTCGGATGCCGAATTGACCCAGTCCGCGGCAGATACCGGCTGAGAGGGATCCATGCGCATGTCCAGCGGGCCGTCAGCGAGAAAACTGAATCCCCGGTGCGCCTGGTCAAGCTGGGGAGACGATACCCCCAGGTCCAGCAGAATGCCGTCGAATCGCCCCTCGAAGCCCGCTTTCGCGGAGACTGCTCCCATCTCGGCGAAGTTCCCCTGTTCTATTCGGACCCTGGGGTCCGCACCTAGTTGTTTTCTTGCCAACGCCACCGCGTCGGGGTCCCTGTCGATCGCCAGGAGCCTGCCCTCCGGCCCTAAACGTTCGAGCACTGCCCGCCCATGCCCGCCACGCCCGTATGTGCCGTCGAGGTAGGCCCCGTCCTCCTGCACGGCCATCCCCGCCAGTACCTCCTCCAGGAGTACTGGCACGTGTTCGTCCGCTGCCGACACCGTCAGAAGGAGAGTGTCTCGAGCTCCGCAGGGAGCCCGTCGACGTCCGTGGCCTCCTCCGACAGCCAGGCGTCACGCCGCTCGTTCCACCGGGCCTCGTCCCAGAGCTCGAACCGATTGCCCTGCCCGATCAGGATGGCCTGCCGGTCGAGCCCCGCAAATTCACGCAACTCCTTCGACAGCAGGAGCCGGCCGTGGCCGTCGAGATCGACCTCGCTGGCGTAGCCGATCATCAGCCGCTGAAGGCGGCGGGCCTGGCGGTTGAGCGTGGGCAGGCGCACCAACTTGCGCTCGATGTCTTCCCACTCCTGTAACGGGTACACGAGCAGGCAGTAGTCCCTGTCCACTGTGACCACGAGCCGACCACCGCACAGGTCGTCGATGCGCGGCCGATGCTTTGTCGGCATCGCCAGACGCCCCTTGGCGTCGAGGGTGACTTTGCTTGCGCCTCGAAACATGCTCTATTCAATGGCCCCGCGGGAATCCCATCTTTTCCCACTTTTTCCCACTTCTCGACACTATAGGGAGGGACTTCGGGCCATGTCAACGGCTAAAAACCATTTTTTTTATGTCCCACAGGCACTTAGACGCGCTTTTGGATGTGCGTGACAGGGATCTTACACCACTTAAATCATTAGGTTAAGCGCGCTTCTTATCAAAGCGCTTGAATTGATGTGCCTCGCCTGGACGGCGGGAATCCGATACTGACGATCGAAAAGAGGGAGTCGGCCGATAAGCCGGGTTCTGTCGTGGACAGCCATTCATCTGGGATGCGCGTCACCACGCACCTCTAGCGACCTACCCGGGAACACGCGCGGGCCGCGCGCCGCCGCTCGTGAAAGCGGCTCGCTCCCCTATTTGGTCTTGCTCCGGGTGGGGTTTACCGTGCCGCGACGTGTTACCACTCGCGCGGTGCGCTCTTACCGCACCTTTTCACCCTTGCCGGCGCCATCGGCGCTTGGGCGGTATGTTTTCTGTGGCACTTTCCGTAGGCTCATGCCCCCCAGGCGTTACCTGGCACCCTGCCCTGCGGAGCCCGGACTTTCCTCCGCGATCTTAAGACCACGGCGACTGCCTGGCCGACTCCCGGCGCGATTATAGCCGACGGCCAGAGTTCTCAGTCGTCGGCTGGCCTGAGCGTCATCTCGTAGGCCTCCCTGCGCGGAATGCCGTACAGACGGGCCAGGACCCGGGCGGCGGCACTGGCCGGCAGGACCTCCAGCAGCACCCGCATGGCCCGCCTGATATCCGGCCCGCCTGCAACGGGCGTCCGCGTCCCGGCGACAATCAACACGCATTCGCCCCTGAGGGCGTCGGTATCTCCCTCGAAACGATCCAGCAGGCCAGCGAGGGTGTCCCGATAGACCGTTTCGAAGGCCTTGGTGAGTTCCCTTGCAACTGCCGCGGGACGGTCCCCCCCGAAGGCCGTGACGCTGTCCCGTAGGGTGGCCAGGATCCTCCGACCGGTCTCGTAGATGATCAGGGTCCTCGTCTCGCCGGCGAGTTCTTCGAGTCTCGCCCGGCGCGGCACGGCGCGGGCCGGGAGGAAGCCCTCGAAACAGAACCGGTCTGTCGGGAGACCCGCAACGCTCAGCGCGGCGATCGCGGCGCATGGGCCCGGTACCGGACTCACCGACAGCCCGGCCGATCTCGAAGCTTCGAGAAGGCGATAGCCAGGATCGCTGACAAGCGGAGTTCCGGCGTCGGATACGAGCGCGTAATCCCGCCCCGACCTCAGGCCGTCCAGGATCTCCGGCACCCGACGATCCTCGTTATGCTCATGCAGGGAGACACGACGCGTTCCGATGCCCAGGCGCCGCAGCATCTGCCCTGTGTGACGGGTATCTTCACAGAGGATCACGTCGACTTCGCTCAGCGTGCGGCGGGCCCTTGGACTCATATCGTCCAGATTGCCAATGGGCGTAGCGACTATATAAAGGGTTCCCGCAGTTTCTGGCACTATATTCTCCGCGCCGGCCGCTGGTTAGATGATTGGCCGGGAATCCTGCAACGATTGCGAGACCTCATGCAAACTGTCGCCCCACAGATCCTCCGGCGCCTCGCCGCATTGGCGCTGGCCGCAACCCTGGCGGCCTGCGCGCCCGGCGGCGCACCTTCTCCGGACACCAGCGCCTACGAGTCCCGCGCCGAGGGGCTGGAGGCCGCCGGCGACTACCAGGCGGCCGCGAGGGAATGGCAATCGGTCGCGGGTATGACTTCGGGGGCGGCCAGGGATCGGGCAAATATCAACGCCGCTCGCAATCTCCATGCGCTGGGGCGCGACGCGGAGGCGCTGCGTCTGCTCGACACGATGCCGAGCCAGCCCGCCGGTGCCGTCGGGATCGACTATGCCCTGCTTTACGCATCGGTGGCCACTGCCGCGGGCGACCCGGCGGCAGCCTTGGCCCGACTGGACAGCCTGCCTGCCGATCTGGGCGGCGCAGATCTGGAGGAAGCGCTGGAACTGCGGGCCGACGCCCTGTTTGCGCTAAACAGAGCCGGGCCCGCTGTCGAAACCCTGGTGGCCCGGGAGCGGCTGCTCACCACTGCAGCCGCCGTCGCCGATAACCGCCGATTGATCTGGAACCGACTGCAACAGGCCGCTGCAGCCGGAAAGGACCTCGCGACCCCGCCCGGCGCCGGCCCGATCGTCGCTGGCTGGCTGAGCCTGGGTCGCCTGATCGAGGCCACAGGCGGAAACCCGTTCCGCATGCGCAGCGAGCTCGAACGGTGGCGGGCGTCGCACCAGTCTCACCCGGCAAGCCTGGCGCTGCTCGACGCGATCATGGCGAACTACGCGGCGCTCACTGCCTACCCGCGTAAGGTAGCCCTCATCCTGCCGCTACAAGGGCTGTTGGCGGCTTCCTCGGCCGCGCTCCGCGACGGGTTCCTTGCAGCCTTCTACGGCGAATCCCCCGCAAGCCGGCCGGAAGTCGTGATCATCGATACCACGGTGCTCGGTGCAGCCGGCGCCTGGGAGCGAGCAGCAGAACAAGGTGCGGAATTCATCGTGGGACCGTTATCCAAGGACGAAGTCGCCGAACTGCGGACGGTTTCCGGTGGAGTCACAACATTGGCTCTCAACGAGCCTTCCGGCGATGTCGGGCTCGGCAGTTTCATCTATCAGTTCCCATTGGCACCGGAAGACGAAGCAGACCAGGCGGCCTCGAAAATACTCGGGGATGGTTTGTACCGCGGTGTCGCTATGGTACCGGCCAATGACTGGGGCATGCGGATCGCCGAGAGTTTCGGGGAAACGCTGCAGGCCGGCGGCGGTCGCCTGCTGGAAATCCGTACCTATGTCTCCGGTCTGCCGGATTACTCGCAACAGATCACCGAGTTGCTACATGTTGACGAGAGCCGCGCCCGACACCAGCGGCTCGAGAGCGCGCTGGGCGTTCCCCTCGGATTTGAGCCCAGACGCCGACAGGACGCGGAGTTTGTGTTCCTGGCCGCTATGCCCCAGGACGGCAAGCAAATCGCGTCGCAACTCAGGTTCCATTACGCCTCCGATCTGCCTGTGTACGCGACCTCGTCCATCTACCAGCCGGGAGCGCCACCCGGTGACGATCTGGACGGCGTCAGGTTCGACGACATGCCCTGGATCCTGAGCAACGACGAAAGCATGGCGGAACTCCGCCGCAGAATAGGAGCGGTGTGGCCGGCCGCGACAGGCCGGCGGGCCCGGCTCTACGCCCTTGGCTATGACGCCTATGCGCTCGTCCCATTGCTTCGAAGCGCCCAGCTCGGCGGCATCTCCGATCTTCAGGCTTTGACCGGTACCCTGAGTCTGACGGACACGGGCCGTATCGCACGCGGGCTCGACTGGGCCAGGGTCGCCAATGGACGGATCCGGGCGGTGTCCTCCCCCAAGCCGTGAATCGACTCGCCGGCGGCCGCGCAGAAAATCTGGCTGAGTCCTTCCTACGAGGCCGCGGGCTCCGACTGATCCGGCGCAACATTCACTCCCGGTTCGGGGAAATAGATCTGCTGATGGAGGACCACGGAACCCTGGCCGTGATCGAGGTTCGCGCCCGTCGGTCACCCTGGCCCGTGACGGCGGCGGAGACTGTGGGGCCGGCGAAACAGGCGCGTATCCTGCTGGCGACGCGACATCTTCTAGCTACGATGCCAGAGTTGGACGAGCGTCCGCTGCGATTCGACGTGGTGGCAATTTCCGGACCGCGCGACGACAATTCAATCATCTGGATTCGCGACGCCTTCCGCCCCTGACCTCCCCCGGGGAGTGGCGTTGGGTCCGACGCCGGCAAGCCGCCGTTGGAGAGACCGATGACCGCAGAAGACCGCGTGAGGAGTCAGTTCGAGGCAAGTATTTCGGTCAAGCGTGAGGCTGCGGGACCGCTGGCTCCTGCCGTGGCCAGAGCTGCGGCGCTGATGACCGATTGTCTGCTCAGGAACGGAAAGATCCTGTCCTGCGGCAACGGCGGGTCCGCCGGCGACGCTCAGCATTTTTCCTCGGAGATGCTCAACCGGTTCGAGAGGGAACGTCCCGGGTTGCCGGCGGTGGCGTTGACTACCGACACTTCCACCTTGACGTCCATCGCCAATGACTACTCATACGCCGAGGTGTTCGCGAAACAAGTCCGGGCCCTGGGCCAGCCCGCCGACGCCCTCCTGGCCATTTCTACTTCCGGCGACTCCGAGAACGTCAATCTCGCGGTCACGGCCGCTCACGAGCGCGACATGCGGGTGGTGGCCCTGACCGGCAGACAGGGCGGTGAGCTGGCGGGGTTGTTATCTGACGGCGACGTGGAGATACGCGTCCCGGCGGACAGTACGGCCCGCATCCAGGAAGTGCATCTGCTCGTTATCCACTGCCTGTGCGACCTGATAGATCACCATCTTCTCGGACCGGGAGGCTGAGGGCGCGCCCGTGGAGTGTGGCACCGCAATCATGGCTGACCTGGCCGCAGAGCTTGCCCGGCGGGTCGGCGCTGCGGCGATCCTTGCCGACCCGGCGGACTGCTGGACCTACGGCTACGACAACAGCAAGCGCCAGGCGATGCCTGCTTTGGTGGTACTGCCCTCGTCCCACGAACAGGTGGTGGAGATCGTCAAAGTCTGCAACCTGTTCAATGCGCCGCTGACCGTACGGGGGCGCGGCACCGGGACCACGGGCGCCGCCGTGCCGCTGCCGGGAGGCGTGGTCTTATCCACCGAGCGGATGGACAGTATCGTCAAGATGGATCCGGCCAACCGCGTCGCGGTGGTCCAGGCCGGAGTCACCAACGGAGCCCTGCAGGCCGCGGCAGGAAAACATGGTTTCTTCTGGCCGCCGGATCCGACCTCTGCGGATTACTGCTCCGTGGGCGGTAACCTCGGTTGCAATGCGGCCGGTCCGCGGGCGGTGAAGTACGGCACGCCCCGGGACAACACCCTTGGTCTGAGGGCCGTCGCAGGGGATGGGACCTCCCTGCGAACCGGTTGTTACACCACCAAGGGGGTCGTCGGCTACGACCTCACCCGACTGCTGATCGGGTCGGAGGGCACCCTGGCGGTAATCACCGAAGCGACGCTACTGCTGACGCCGGTTCCCCAGGGAATCGCCACTATGCGAATCGTCTATCGGGACATGATCGGGGCGGCTACTGCGGTGGCATCAATCATGGCGCAACCGAGCACGCCACGAGTGCTCGAATTCATGGACGGTGGGTCGATCCGGTTGATCCGCGATATGTCCAGGGTCGGGATGCACAGTGAAGCTGGCGCCATGTTACTGGTCGAAGTCGACGGGACGCCCGCCGCACTCGAAGAAAGCATGTCGGCGATCAGGCGGGCGGCCGAAAATCCGAGTCTCATCGAGTTCCGCCAGGCGTCAACAGCCGCGGAGAGCGCGGATCTCTGGGCCGCCCGAAAAGCACTCTCACCGGCCCTCAGGAAGGTGGCGCCCAAGAAAATCAATGAAGACGTTGTGGTGCCCGTATCGCTGATGGCGGAATTCGTCGATCGGCTGGAGAAAATGGCCGCGGAGTATGCCATCACCATCGTCAGCTTCGGCCACGCGGGCAACGGCAACATCCACGTGAATCTGCTTGGCGATCCTGACAAGGCCGGCGAAAAGACGCGAATGGAATCCTGCCTTGACCAGGTCTTCAGGACGGTGCTCGAGCTGGGAGGTACCTTGTCCGGAGAACACGGGATCGGCATTGAGAAAATGTCCTTCGTGGGACTCGAGGTCGAGCCCGCGACCCTGGACATGATGTGGCGGGTCAAGCACCT
>JAHEFR010000042.1:0-9288 GCA_024640085.1 Gammaproteobacteria bacterium | reverse complement strand
TTCGATCCTGCGGGGATCATGAATCCAGGCAAGACCCTTCCAGATCGGGTGGAACCTACTTGACCACCCGCAGTCGGGGCCGCCCGCCTTCGTCGGTGGGCGTCTGGGGGTCCGGCTCCGGCTGATCCTCGGACCCGAAGATCATCCCCTGTCCGGTCTCCCGGGCGTAGATACCGAGGACGGCCACAACAGGCACGGAGATATGCCTCGGGGAACCACCGAACCGGGCTCCGAACTCCACCCTATCGTTGCCGATGTTCAGTTCCCGGGTGGCGTCGTAACTGAGATTGAGGACGATCTTGCCGTCCTTGATGTGCTCCTGCGGTACCTGCACGCCGTCCACGGTCGCATCCACTACGATGTGGGGCGTCTGGCCGTTGTCGTTGATCCACTGATGCATCGCACGCAGCAGATAGGGTCGCCTGGGAATCAACGGGGAAGACAACGGTCGGGCTCGCGGATCAGGCCCGCATCTCCTCTTCTAGCTCTGTAAGACTCGCGCGGAAGGACTTACGGGCGAAGACGTCCTCGGCGTACTGGGTGATGGGTTTCGCCTGCACCGAGGGGAGTTCGATCTCGAACACCGGCAGCCGCCACAATATGGGCGCGATAGTGCAATCCACCAGGGAGAACTCCTCGCTCAGGAAGTACGGCTTGGCTTTGAATACCTCGGCGCTCGCCAGGACGCTTTCCCGCAGAATCTTGCGGGCCTTGTTTGCGGTCTTCCGGTCCCGGGCCTCCTCGATCTCGGCAGCGAGCCCGTACCAGTCACGCTCGATCCGATAAAGGGCCAGTCGGAACTGCGCCCGGGTCACGGGATCCACCGGCATCAGTGGCGGATGAGGGAATCTCTCATCCAGGTATTCGATGATGACCCTCGAATCGTAGAGAATCAGATCCCTGTCCACCAGCGTCGGGACGCTGTTGTATGGATTGAGGTCGATCAGGTCCTCGGGGAGCGTCGGGCCCTCGACATCCACCACGTCCACGTTGATGCTCTTCTCAGCGAGCACCAGCCTGACCCTGTGGCTGTGGGGGCAAGTTGGATGGGAAAACAGAGTCATTACGGATCGCCTGTTGGCAATTAATGCCATCAAATTACTCCAGGTCGCCCGGGCTCGGGCGGGTTGCCCGATCCGGTCCTCAATGTACGTCTTTCCAGAGTTCTTTCTTGTATAGATAGGAGAACAGGAACAGCACCACCAGGAAGAGGATCACCTTGATCCCGAGCGATTGCCGCTGCATCTTCACTGGCTCGCTGATGTACGTGAGGAAGGTCGCGAGATCCGCGGCCACCGTATCGAACTGTTCCGGACTCAACTGGCCCGGCTCGACGAGTTCGAAGTGGTCGAAGACTTCGTGTGGAACGCCGTCAGGACCGGTCTCCGTCCGGAAGACGGCCTTCTGTAACCCCTGAAGATCCCACAGCACGTGGGGCATGCTTGCGCCGGGTAGGACCAGGTTATTGGTCCCGGTGGGCTTCGAGGGATCGAGATAGAAAGATTTCAGAAAACTGTAGACCCAGTCACCACCGCGGGCCCGGGCGGTCAGCGAGAGATCGGGCGGTGTCCGACCGAACCAGTTCGCCGAATCCACGGCCGGGATGGCGTTTTCCATGGTGTCGTGCGGCCGCTCGCCAGTGAACATGATGTTCTCGACCAGCTGATCTTCGGTCAGGCCGAGATCCAGCGCCAGCCGGTTGTACCGGACATACTGGGCCGAATGGCATCCGAGACAGTAGTTCACGAAATACTTGGCGCCGCGCTGCAGCTGGGCCTCGTTGGAGATGTCGATGTCGGCTTTCTCCAGGTGTCCGCCACCAGCAGCGTGAACCATCACCGGGGCCGTAACCAGCAGGGCGGAGATCACGATCTTCCTAATCATGATAGACGACCCTCTCCGGGACCGGCTTTGTCTTGTCCCATTTCGTGTACAAGGGCATAAGCAGGAAGAATGCGAAATACAGGACCGCGAACACCCTTGCTAGCGTGGTGTAAACGCCAGTCGCGGGTCGGGTCCCGAGGAACCCAAGCACGAAGAAGCTGACGACAAAGACCGCCAGCGCCAGCTTGAACATCCAGCCCCGGTACCGGATCGACTTGACCGGGCTCCTGTCCAGCCACGGCAGGAAGAACAGCAGGATCATCGCCGCTCCCATCAGTATTACGCCGCCCAGCTTGTCCGGAACCGCGCGCAGGATGGCGTAGAAGGGAGTGAAGTACCAGACAGGCGCGATGTGCTCGGGCGTCTTCAGTGGGTCGGCCGCCTCGAAGTTCGCGTGCTCGAGGAAATAGCCGCCCATCTCGGGCGCATAGAATACGATGGCGGCGAAGACGATGGCGAACGCCACGAAGGCGACGAGGTCCTTCGCCGTGTGATAGGGATGGAACGCGACCCCGTCCAGGGGCACCCCGTCGGGCCCTTTCTTCTCCTTGATCTCGACGCCGTCGGGATTGTTGGAGCCGACCTCGTGCAGGGCGAGGATATGGACCACGACCAACCCGACAAGGACCAGCGGTATCGCGATTACGTGGAGAGCGAAGAACCGGTTCAGCGTGATGTCGGAGATAAAAAAGTCGCCCCGGATCCACTCCACCAGGCTTTCGCCCACCACCGGGATGGCACCGAACAGGGAAACGATCACCTGCGCGCCCCAGTAAGACATCTGCCCCCAGGGCAGCAGGTAGCCAAAAAAGGCCTCGGCCGCCAGCGCCAGGTAGATGAACATACCGAAAATCCAGAGCAGCTCCCGGGGGTTCTTGTAGGAGCCGTACATCATGCCGCGGAACATGTGCACGTAGACCACGACAAAGAACATCGACGCCCCGGTGGAATGCATGTAGCGGATCAACCATCCCCAGTTGACGTCTCGCATGATGTATTCGACGGACGCGAAAGCGTCCGCGGCCGCCGGCTTGTAGCTCATCGTCAGAAAGATGCCGCTGACGATCTGAATGACGAGGACCACCAGCGCCAGGGAGCCGAAGACGGACCACCAGTTCAGGTTCTTCGACGCGTAGTACTCCGTGATGTGCTCGCGGAGCATCTTGTCCAGGGGAAATCGCTTGTTGAGCCAGCGGTTGAAGCCCCCGGCGCCGCGGCCGGCCACCTGCGCGCCGTCGTTGTGGGAACTGCTCATTACGCGACTCCTGAATCGGACCCGATAAGGATCGTCGTGTCACTCAGGTAGCGGTGCGGAGGCACCAGCAGGTTCAGAGGCGCCGGAACGCCCTTGAAGACCCTCCCGGCGAGATCGAACTTGGAACCGTGGCAGGGACAGTAAAAGCCGCCGTACCATTCGGGGCCGAGCGATCCCACTTCGAATCGATCGACGGGCGAGCAGCCAAGGTGGGTGCAACTACCGACCACGACAAGGTACTCGGGCTTGATAGACCGATACTCGTTCCTGGCGTATTCCGGTTGCTGCGGCTGCTCGGAATCCGGATCCCGACACTCCGGATCGCTCTCCCGCACGCCCTCCAGCATGGGGTCGGTACGTCGCAGTATCCATACCGGCTTGCCCCGCCATTCGACCTTGAGCAAGGCGCCCGGCTCCAGTTTTCCGATATCCACTTCCACTGGCGCGCCAAGGGCCTGGGCGCGGGCGCTAGGCTTCCACGAAGCAAGGAAGGGGATGGCCGCCATGACAGCCCCGACGCCTCCTGTCACCGCAGTCGCCACTCCAAGAAAATGGCGCCTGCTCAGATCAAGGTCTTGGCTCATCGCAAGAAGACTCCTGGGACTTTTTCGTCTGTTTTTGCCCGGCCCAAGGGTCGTCCTGCGGGCCGTTTTGACCGGTGGGCGGCAATCCGGCCATTATACACGCGGCCAACTTGCACTGCCTACCGGCAACCGGTCGCTTTCGGGGACCGGCGAGCGGGAAATTGTGTCGTCGGCGGACCGCCCACATAATGCCCACCCTCAAGCCGTGTTTGGCATACCGGTAAGTTCATGGCACACCTCAGGACCGCGATCATATTCATCCTGCAGTCGGCCACCGTCGGCCTTGCGGCCGCCTTCGTGGTCGTCTACCTGTTCCCCGGGCTAGTGCCGGGCCATGGCACGCCGACGCCCGAGGCGCGCTCCTCCTATGCGGGCGCGGTGTCGACCGCGGCGCCCGCGGTGGTCAACCTGGTCAGCGCGGCCCGGCCCCGGAACGCCGGCGGCGCCATTGCTTCCGTGGAGAGCCTGGGGTCCGGCGTCATCATGGACCCGGCGGGCTATGTCATCACCAACGATCACGTCATCGCCGAAGTGGATTCCATCCAGGTGTTCCTGACCGACGGACGAGCCGCGGAGGCGGCGGTGGTCGGCACCGATCCGGACACCGACCTGGCGCTGCTGAGGATCAACCTGGAGGGTCTGCCAACCATACCGCTGGGCCGCTCGGACACTCTCAGGGTCGGTGATATCGTCCTGGCCATCGGCAACCCATTCAGTATCGGGCAAACGGTCACCCAGGGGATCGTCAGTGGCACCCGGCGGGGCCAGCTTGGCCTCTCCCCCTTCGAGAACTTCATCCAGACCGACGCCGCCATCAACCTGGGCAACTCCGGCGGCGCGTTGATTAATGCCGCGGGGCAATTGGTCGGGATCAACACAGCCTTTTTCTCCCGACGGCTGGACTCGGAAGGTATCGGGTTCGCGATACCCGTGAACCTGGTCCGCGGCGTGATGGGAGACCTGATCCAGCACGGCCGGGTCATCCGCGGCTGGCTAGGCGTCGGCACCGAGACGCTGACGCCGGAGCAAGCCGATGCCCTGGGCCTGACCGAAGGTTTCGGCATCATCCTGACCAGCGTCCAGAGGAACAGCCCCGCGGATCGAGCCGGCCTCCGGCCAGCCGACGTCATCACCTACATCGACGACAAACCGGTAGTGGTCTGGCAGGACGCCTTGCGGATGATCGCGCGGATGGATCCGGGGTCGTCGGTAACGCTTACCGGCAACCGCCTCGGCCAGGCATTCAAGGTCGTCGCCGAGGTAGCGGAGCGGCCACCTCCCGAAGGCGGCTGACCGGGCCTTAACCCGGGACGCGACCGATGGTGGCGCCCAGGCGCCGCATCTTCTCTTCGATGCGCTCGTAGCCGCGATCGATGTGGTAGATCCGCTCGATGACGGTGTCGCCCCTTGCAACAAGCCCGGCCAGCACGAGGCTGGCAGAGGCACGGAGATCGGTGGCCATCACCGGAGCGGCCCTTAACGCCGGGACCCCCTCGCTGATGGCCGTATTACCCTCCAGTCTAATATCCGCCCCCATTCGCTGCATCTCGAGCACGTGCATGAAGCGGTTTTCGAAGACTGTCTCCGTGATAGTACCAACGCCTTCGGCCACTGCGTTGAGCGCAGTGAACTGGGCCTGCATGTCCGTCGGGAAGCCCGGGAACGGCGCGGTGCGGAGGTCGATGGCCAGCGGGCGCCGCCCGTCCATGTCGACCTCGATCCAGTCGTCCCCGGTGCTGACGCTGGCGCCGGCTTCCCTCAGCTTGCCGAGTACGGCATCCAGGTTGTCCGGCCGCGTGTCCACCGCCCTCACCCTGCCGCGGGTGATGGCGCCAGCCACCAGGAATGTGCCCGTCTCGATCCGATCCGGCACCACCTCGTGCCTCGCTCCGTGGAGATTCTCCACGCCCTGCACGCGGATGATGTCCGTGCCGGCGCCTTCGATCTTCGCCCCCATGGCTCGCAGGCATACTGCCAGGTCCACCACCTCGGGCTCCCGGGCGGCGTTCTCGATCACAGTCTCGCCACGCGCCAGGGTCGCGGCCATCATGAGATTTTCGGTACCCGTAACCGTCACCGTGTCCAGGACAATACGGGCGCCATGCAGCCGGGGGGCCCGGGCTTTGATGTACCCGTCCTCTATCGTCACGTCGGCTCCCATCGCCCTCAGGCCTTGCACATGCAGGTTGACCGGCCGGGCGCCAATGGCGCAGCCGCCGGGCAGGGACACGTCCGCGCGTCCGAACCGGGCCAGCAGCGGGCCCAGCACAAGGATAGAGGCGCGCATGGTCTTGACCAGCTCGTATGGCGCGGCGAACTCCCTGATCGTCGCGGGTTCAACCTCGACCTGCATACGCTCGTCGAGCGTGACGCCAACTCCCATGCGGCCCAGCAACTCGATGGTGGTGGAGACGTCCCGGAGCTGAGGGACGTTGGCCACCGTGGTCGGCCCATCGCAGAGCAGAGTGGCTGTCATAACGGGCAGCGCAGCATTCTTGGCGCCCGAGATACGGACTTCCCCGTCGAGACGGGCGCCGCCGGTGATCGACAATCTGTCCAAGTCGTCGGTCCGTCGCGTTCAGCCGCCGTTCCGGCCGGCTTCAGCGGGCGTGAGCGCCTGGATCGAAAGCGCGTGGATCTCCCTGCCGACACGCGCCCCCAGCGTCTTGTAAACAAGCTGGTGCCGCTGGATCGGGCGCAGGCCCTCGAATTCCTCCGAGATCACGAGAGCGGTGAAATGACTGCCGTCATCGGACCGGACGTCGACACGGGTGGCGTCGAGCCCTTCCTCGATGAGTCTCGTGACTTCCGTGGGATCCATTCGTTTCATCCTTTACGCGGTACTGTCCGGCGCGCGACCGCGCATCGGGGAGTCCGCATTCTAAAGGATCGCGGGACCACCCCAAAGACCCCCGACCCGGCCCCGCGCCGATTGACCCGCTCCTCAAGCGTGTATGATTACTCGCTCGCCTGCCGGGGGCGCTGGGAAAGCCGGCCCGTACAGGGATATGCTTCTATACGCCGCATCGACAATCACGGGTTTTGCGCTCCTGATCTGGGGGGCCGATCGGTTCGTCGTCGGCGCAGCCGGCGCCGCCAGGAACTACGGTTTGCCGACCCTCCTGATCGGCCTGACCGTCGTCGCCATCGCCACCTCGGCGCCCGAGATCCTGGTGTCAGTCACGGCCGCTCTGCACAGAAACACCGAGCTTGCCGTGGGCAATGCCATCGGCTCCAACATCGCTAATATCGCCCTGGTGCTGGGCGCCACGGCCGTAGTCAGGCCGATGACCGTCCGATCCACCATTCTGCGCCGGGAGATGCCCGCCCTGCTGGCAGTAACAATGCTGACGGTCATGCTGTTCCTCGACACCTATCTGGGCGTGATAGACGGGATCGTGCTGATCGGCGGTCTGGCGCTGGTACTGCACTGGCTGGTCAGACTGGGCTCCCAGGCGGATGCGGCGGATCCGATAAGCGAGGAGATCGCCGCAGAGATGCCCGCGGGCATTTCCACGCCCGTGGCCATCTCCTGGTTGCTCGTCGGGCTGGTGGTGCTTCTGGTAGGCGCGCGGCTGCTCGTGTGGGGGGCGCACGAGATCGCCGTCGATCTGGGCGTCAGTGACCTCGTCATCGGCCTGACCGTCGTGGCCGTAGGCACCAGCCTTCCCGAACTCGCCGTGTCGATCGTCAGTGCTCTCAAGGGGGAGCACGATATCGCCCTGGGCAACATCATCGGCTCCAACATGTTCAACTGTCTCGCGGTGATTGGGCCGGCGGCGATAATCAATCCCACGGGATTCAGTTCCGAGATCCTCGGAATCCATCTGCCCGTAATGATCGCTCTCACGCTGGTCCTGTTCGTCATGACCTACAATTTCACCGGCGCCGGCCGTATTGGCCGGCTTCAGGGCGTCGCGCTTCTGGGCGTGTTCGCCTGGTACATCGGATACCTGATACACATCAGCTAAATATGGCTGCGTCTGTTATGAAAAATGTCACCCCCGATCGCTTGCTGCAGCGGGCCAGGGATGTGGTGGAAATCGAGGCCGATGCGGTCCTCGGCCTTCTGAAATCCATCGGGCCGGAGTTCATACAGGCCTGCGAGATCTGCCTCGACTGCCGCGGGCGCATCGTCGTTACCGGCATGGGAAAATCGGGACATATCGCCGGCAAGATCGCCGCTACCCTCGCAAGCACCGGCAGCCCGGCTTTCTTCGTCCACCCGGGCGAAGCCAGCCACGGGGACCTGGGAATGATCACCCGGGACGACGTTGTCCTGGCGGTCTCCAACTCCGGCGATACGCCGGAGATTGTGTTGATTCTGCCTCTGATCAAGCGTCTCGGTGTGCCACTTATCACCATGACCGGTCGGCCGAAATCGACGCTGGCGCAGGCAGCGGCGGTCAATCTGCACGCGGGGGTAGAGAAGGAAGCCTGCCCTCTCAATCTGGCGCCCACGGCAAGCACCACCGCCACTCTGGCCATGGGTGACGCTCTTGCCGTCGCCCTCCTCGAGTGCAGAGGATTCACCGAGGAGGACTTCGCCCGTTCCCACCCTGGTGGGGCGCTGGGTCGCAAATTGCTGCTGCGAGTCGGCGACGTCATGCGCACGGGTGACCGCGTACCGAAGGTCAAAGCCGGGACCCCGGTTATCGAAGGCCTGTTCGAAATGACGCGGACCGGCCTGGGCATGACGGCCGTCGTGGACGACGATGACGTCATCACCGGCATCTTTACCGACGGTGACCTACGGCGAGCTATCGACAGGGACACGCATCTCCGGGAGACCAATATCGGAGACGTCATGACCAAAGGCTGCAAGACAGTAAGGGAGGACACCCTGGCGGCGGAAGCCGTGCGGATCATGGAGGACTTCTCCATTACCGCCCTGTTGGTGGCCGACCCCGAGGGCAAGCTCATCGGCGCGTTTAACATTCACGATCTCCTGCACGCCGGAGTGGTCTGATGCCCGACGCCCGGGACCGCGCCCGCGCCGTCAGGCTGGTTGTCTTCGACGTCGACGGCGTGTTCACCGATGGCCGGCTCTACTACACCGCAAACGGCGAGGAAATGAAGGTCTTCCACGTCCGCGACGGCGTGGGCATCAAGGCGCTGCAACACGCAGGTATCCAGGTGGCGGTCATCTCCGGCCGCGCGTCTGATGCGGTCGCGTTGAGATTGGCGGAACTCGGAGTCTCCCGGGTATTCCAGGGCGATCACGACAAGCTGCCCTTGCTCGAGGCCCTGCTGGACGAACTCGGCATCGCCGCACCGGCGACGGCTTTCATGGGCGACGACCTGCCGGACCTGCCGGTCCTCGCGCGGGTAGGCCTTGCCGCCTGCCCGGCCGACGCTCATGCGGATGTGATAATGGCCTGCCACTGGACCGGCGCCAGGAAGGGAGGTCGCGGGGCAGTGCGGGAATTCTGCGACTTCCTGCTCGGCCACGCGTCCATTGGCGACGGTGATAGCCGTTGAACCGGAATTCCGCGCTCACGGCATTGTTCCTCGGTGCATGTTGTGTCGGCGCCTGGAGCTGGCAAGAAGCCATGCGCGAGAGCA
>JAHEFR010000041.1 GCA_024640085.1 Gammaproteobacteria bacterium | reverse complement strand
ATCGGCGACGTCGAGCGCATCCTGGCCCGCATCGCCCTGCGCTCGGCCCGGCCCAGGGACCTGGCCCAGCTACGCGCGGCCCTCGGGCGCGTGCCGGACCTGCGGGCAACGATCGCCGCGCTGGACTCGCCGCGGCTGGAGGTATTGGCCGCCGAATATGGCGATCACTCCGTCACCCGCGAGCTGTTGGGGCGGGCGATAAAGGAGAACCCGCCGGTGGTGATACGCGATGGCGGCGTGATCGCCGACGGCTACGATGCCGAACTGGACGAGCTGCGCCTGCTCAGCAGCCACGCCGGCGACTTCCTGCTGGAGATCGAGCAGCGGGAGCGCGAGGCCACCGGCATCTCCACTCTCAAGGTCGGCTACAACCGGGTGCACGGCTACTACATCGAGATCAGCCGGGGCCAGGCGGGGCGGGCACCGGCGGAATACACCCGGCGCCAGACCCTCAAATCGGCCGAACGATTCATCACCGAGGAACTGAAGTCCTTCGAGGACAAGGTGCTCAGCGCCCGCGAGCGGGCCCTGGGAAGGGAAAAGGCTCTTTACGAGGAACTGCTGGATTCGCTAAATCTTGTCCTGGCGGAGCTGCAGCAGCTGGCTTCGGCGCTGGCGGAGACTGATGCACTGGCCAACCTCGCCGAACGAGCGGTGGCATTGAGGCTGACCCGTCCGGAGCTGACCGACGAGCCACGCCTGGAGATTCGTGGCGGCCGCCATCCGGTAGTAGAACGGGTGCTGGACGAACCCTTCGTCCCCAACGACCTGGTGCTCGATGGGGATCGCCGAATGCTGGTGATCACCGGTCCCAACATGGGCGGCAAGTCCACCTACATGCGGCAGGCGGCGCTGATTACCATCCTCGCCCACGTGGGCAGTTTCGTGCCGGCCGACGCCGCGATCGTCGGGCCGGTGGATCGGATCTTCACCCGCATCGGCGCCTCTGACGACCTGGCGGGCGGGCGATCCACGTTCATGGTGGAGATGACGGAAGCCGCCAATATCCTCAACAACGCCACCGACCGAAGTCTGGTCCTCATGGACGAGATCGGCCGTGGCACCAGCACCTTCGATGGCCTGTCCCTGGCCTGGGCGTGCGCCCACTACATCGGTGAACACATCGGCGCGTTCACCCTGTTCGCGACCCATTACTTCGAGTTGACTGCCCTGGCCGACGAGTTGCCTGCCTGCGCCAACGTCCACCTGGATGCCACCGAGCACGCTGGGCAGCTCATCTTCCTGCACAGCGTAAAGGACGGCCCGGCAAACCAGAGTTACGGGCTCCAGGTCGCGGCCCTGGCAGGCGTCCCGGGTGACGCCATCAAGCGGGCGCAATCGTATCTGGGCCACCTCGAGCGCCAGCGGGAAGCCTCGGCCGAAGTCTCGGTCCAGGGCCTGCTGCCCCTGGCCCCTGCCGCCGAGCCTCACCCGGTACTGGACATGCTGCGCTCGGTGGCGCCTGACGACCTAAGCCCCCGGGAGGCCCTCGACCACCTGTATGCGCTGAAGCGCGCCCTGGAAGACGCAGACCGTTAGCCCGGATGGTTGCCGTCGCTCCGGAAGCGGCCCTCCCGGAGGAACTCGGCTATGGCATCGGCCACCGCGGGGGAGAACAGCATACCGGTATGGGTCACCGGCAGAAGCAGATGGTCGGCGAGTCCCTCGAAGCGGGTTTCATCGAATCCCACGGTGCCGTCGTGCACGCCCTCCATGGCGCCCAGCACTTTCCCCATGCCCAGGCCGCCGGACCCGGCGATCATGCCAACGGCCACGCCGGCCGGGACGGATAAGTCAACGCCCCGGGCGAGCGCATCCGCGCTCCCCCCGACGATACGGCGGCCGCCGCGAGGCAGGGACAACAGGCGCCGGGCCGTGGCCGATCCACGGACCGGTGCCCCGAGGAGGACCACCCGCCCCACTGTCCCCGGTCTTGCTCTGCGCACGCCCTCCAGGGCCAGCAAGCCTCCGAGGCTGTGACCGACCACATCGACGGGGCCACCGCCGCGCTCCAGTTCGGCGGCGAGTGCATCGGCGTTGTCGGCGAAGCTCCGGGTGACACTGGGGTAGCGAAACTGGACCACGGGCCGGCCGGTGCGGCGGGCCAGCCGGCGGCGGAGCACCCAGGCCTCGGCGCCTCCGTTCCAGAGGCCATGGACGGTGAAAATTCGGGCCACAGCATTCATGGGATTCGAGGATACCCGGGGCGGCCGGGGCGCTAGTCGCCGGGGCACCGCGACGCCGGGGAGAACACCTGCTCGATCGCCGCCCGGTTGGTCCATGAAGAAACCGCTTCCGCCGCCTCGCCCGCTTCCAGCCACCGGAAGGACAGGTGCTCCGCCGGGTTCAGCCGCGGCGCCTCGGGGGCGCCCAGGCAGACCGAGAACCCGTGCTCCACATTCTCCGCCACACCCGGAGCGTAGCGATGCCGCCATTCGGGCAGGATCGGGAAGCGCTGTGTCAGACCCAGGTCAACGAGGCCGTCGGCCGTGAACCCGGTCTCCTCGAACAGTTCACGCCGGGCACAGTGGGCGGGAGTCTCGTCGTCCCGAAGGCTGCCGGTCACCGATTGCCAGAAACCCGCGGGCGAGTCGCGCTCCAGCAGGAGGACATGCCGGTCCGTGTGGACGACGACCAGGACGGATTCCGGCCGTTTGAAGGCCGGCGGACCCATCAGCCCTCTTCGGCGGGCTTGCGCCTGAGCCGGATACCGACCTCGCGTAGCTGCTGCTCGTCCACCTCGCCCGGCGCGTTGGTCAGGGGACAGGACGCAGTCTGGGTCTTGGGGAAGGCGATCACGTCACGGATGCTATCGGCACCGGTCATCAGCATCACCAGCCGGTCCAGCCCGAAGGCGATGCCGCCGTGGGGCGGCGCCCCGTAGCGAAGGGCGTCGAGCAGGAATCCGAATTTCTCCTGCGCCTCTTCCTCGCCGATGTCGAGCAGGCGGAAGGCGGCGTTCTGCATCTCGCGGGTGTGGATACGGATCGAACCGCCGCCGATCTCGGAGCCGTTGAGGACCATGTCGTAGGCCCGGGAGATAGCGTGTCCGGGGTCCGCGGCCAGGGCCTGGGGGTCGTCGATGCGCGGGGCGGTGAACGGATGATGCAGCGCCACCCAGCGACCGGCGTCCTCGTCCTTCTCGAACATGGGGAAATCGACCACCCAGGCGGGGCGCCAGGCATCCTCGATCAGTCCCAGATCCGCGGCCACCCTGTCCCTGAGCGCGCCGAGGGAATCGTTGACGACTTTCGCCTTGTCCGCGCCGAAGAACACCAGGTCCCCGGCGGCGGCACCGGTGCGCTCCATCAGGGCCGCCACGGTATCGTCCGGCAGGAATTTCAGGATCGGCGACTGCAGGCCCTCGCGACCTGCGGCCGGATCGTTAACCTTGACGTAGGCGAGGCCCCCGGCGCCGTAACGACCGACGAATCCGGTGTAGTCGTCGATGACCTTGCGGGAAAGTTCGGCACCGCCCGGGACACGCATGGCGGCCACCCGACCTTCCGGGTCTGCGGCAGGTCCGGCGAAGACCTTGAACTCGACGCCCGTCACCAGGTCCGCCACCTCGGCCAGTTCCATCGGATTACGTAAGTCGGGCCGATCCGTGCCGAAGCGCGATACGGCCTCGGCATAGGTCAGCCGCGGGAACGGATCGGGCAACTCTACCTCCATGACCTCGCGGAAGATTTCACGGATCATGCGTTCCATCAGGGCGGTAATCTGACCTTCGTCCATGAACGAGGTCTCGATATCCAGCTGGGTGAACTCCGGCTGGCGATCGGCACGCAGGTCCTCGTCCCGGAAACAGCGGACGATCTGGTAGTAGCGGTCCAGCCCCGAGATCATCAACAGTTGCTTGAACAGCTGGGGCGACTGGGGCAGAGAGAAGAAGCGACCAGGATAGGTCCTGCTTGGCACCAGGTAGTCCCGCGCGCCTTCTGGCGTCGACCGGGTCAGCATGGGTGTCTCGACGTCCACAAAGCCCTCTTCGTCCAGGAAGCGGCGCAGGGCCCGGGTGACCCGGTGGCGCAGCCGCAGGTTCTGCTGCATGTCCTCCCGGCGCAGGTCAAGGTAGCGATAGCGCAGTCTGAGTTCCTCGCTGGCCTGCTCGTCATGGTGGAACGGCGGCGTGTCCGCCGGGCTCAGCACCTCCAGTTCCGAGGCCTGCAGCTCCACGGCGCCCGTGGGCATGTTCGGATTGACGGTGCCCTCAGGCCGTGGCCGGACCTTGCCCGAGACCCGGATCACGTACTCCGAACGCAGCCCCTCGGCCATCTCGAAGATCTCCGCGTCATCAGACGGGTCGAACACGACCTGCAACAGGCCCTCGCGATCGCGGAGATCCACGAAGATGACGCCGCCGTGATCGCGGCGGCGATGGACCCAGCCGGCGACGCTGATGGTCCTGCCGACCAGGGAGGGGTCGATGTGACCGCAGTAATGACTACGCATGGGACACCGTTCTGTGGCAATGCTTTATCACCCGGGAACGGGCGATGGAAAAGGCGCCGAATGTTACGTTGCGCCCCCGCGCGCCGCAAGACGGGCAGCCTCGGGATTGCGCTTGCGTGGCACTACGACGCCGAGAGAGATGATCATCTTCAGGCCTTCATCCACGGACATGTCGAGTTCGATCAGGTCCGCGCGCGGCACGAACAGAATGAAGCCGGAGGTCGGATTAGGCGTGGTGGGGACGAACACGCAGATGACCTCGTCGTCCGTCTTCTCCTGGATCTCGTGCAGGTTCGTGCTGGTCTGGAAGCACATGCTCCAGACGCCCTTGCGCGGGTACTCCACCAGCATCACTCGCTTGAACGATGTGCTGCCGTCCGACAGCACCGTCTCCGCCACCTGCTTGGCACCCATATAGATCGAGCGGACCAGGGGGATCCTGGCCAGCAGGGACTCCCACAGCCGTACCAGCCGGCTGCCGAACAGGTTGGCGCCGAGCATCCCGCTGACCAGCAGCACGAAGAAGGTGAGCAGGACCCCCAGCCCCGGGACGTGGAATCCCAGCAAGGTGTCCGGGCGATACGCCATCGGCACCAGTACCAGCGACCGGTCCATGAGATTCACCAGGAACCGCACTACCAGTACGGTGACGATCAGCGGCACCCAGATGATGATGCCGGCCACCAGGTAGCGTCGCAGGGTCTTGAGCACGGGATCAGTCCTCGGCCTTGGGTTTGGGCGCGGGCTTGGCGGGCTCCGATTTCGTCTCCGTGGTCTTGCCCTCGCCGCCACTTTCCTTCTTCGGCGCCTCGGAATCCTTCGACAGGATATTGCGTCGGTTCTTGTCCTTGAAATCGGTCTCGTACCAGCCCCCGCCCTTGAGACGGAACCTTGGCGCGGACATCAACTTCTTCAGGCCCGCCTCGCCGCAGGCGGGGCAGTGGGTGAGTGGGTCGTCGCTGATCTTCTGCAATGCGTCCAGCACGTGCCCGCAGACCTTGCACTCATACTCGTAGATAGGCATGGATGCTGCTTCCCAGGGTAAATTCCCGTTGACCGCTCAGGTGGGGGCCCGAGCCCGTGATCACAAGGGCGCGATTATAGTCCGCTCAGCGCCGGCGGGGGCGGGTCTCTCCCAGTACCAACCGGTCGATCCAGCGCGCCGGCAGCACCCGCCGCAGCCAGGAGAAGGTTACCGCCGGCACCGTGACCGGATACCGGGTCCGGGGCCGGGTCGATTCCAGCGCCCGCACCAGCTGCCGCAGGACCGCCTCAGGCGGCAGCGTGAACGGCGCCACAGCACCCTCAGTCTGCAGTCTGTCCAGCATGGCCCGATAGGTGGCGGCATGGACGCTGGCCTCGGCATCCACGTGGCGGTGGAACGCCGCCATGGCATTGGCCCGGAACCGGCTGAGGATGGGACCCGGCTCGATGAGGACGACGTGTATGCCGGTGCCGGCCAGTTCCTGGCGCAAGGTATCGGACAGCCCTTCGAGGGCGAACTTGCTGGCGTTGTAGGCGCCACGGTAGGGCATGGCGACCAGGCCCAGGATCGAGCTGTTCTGGACGATGCGGCCCCTGCCACGGGCACGCATGGCGGGGATCAGCCGGCAGGTGAGTTCGTGGGAGCCGAACAGGTTGGTCTCGAACTGTTCGCGCAGGGCGTCACGCGTCAGGTCCTCGACGGCTCCGGGCTGGCCGTAGGCAGCGTTGTTGAACACGGCGAACAGATCGCCGTTCGTGGCGTCCAACACCGTCGCCGCGGCCCGGCCGATGGATCCGGAATCCTTCAGCTCCAGCTCGACCGGCTCCAGCCCCTCGTCCGCCAGCCGGGCCAGGTCCTCCTCCCTCCTGGCCGTCGCGAACACCCGGTAACCCCGGTCCCGCAACCCCAGGGCCGCACATTCTCCTATGCCAGAGCTGGCACCGGTCACCAGTACCGATTCGCCACGCCGCTGCTGCATACGCCTCCCCGGGCAGTGGATCGCCGACGATATAATGTCCACCCAATCTTGCCACGACGCGATGACGCGATCAGGACGGTCGATGGAGACGGAGGCCAAAACAGACCTGGAAGCAGCGGTGCGGGAAGTGCTCCTGCTACACGGCCGGGGCCGCGGGGACGAGGCGCTGGCGCGCCTGCGGGATGTCCACGCCGGCTGCCCCGACGATCTGTCGGTCCGATATCTCCTCGGGGGCCTGGAACTGGAGTCCGGCCACCCCAGCCAGGCCCGATCGCACCTGGAGGCGGTCATCGCCGGGAGGCCGACCCACGGGCAGGCGGCCGCCCTGCTCGGCAGCGTCTATCGGCAGATCGGCGACGACGACGCCGCGGTCACACTCTGGCGCCGTTTCCTGGCGACCTCCCCGGAGGACATCCGCGGCCGTCTCAATCTGATCGAGGCTCTGCTCCATCGGGGCGATCTTCCGGAGGCAGCGGCGAGAATCAGGGCCCTGCCGGATGGGATTCGCGACGACGCGGAGGTCCAGCTCGCCCTGGGTCTGATGCTGCATGCCGCCGGGGAGTACACCGCGGCAGTCGCTCACTATCGCCGTCGGCTGGAGCTCCATCCCGGAGACTCGCTGGTGCGGCGGAACCTGGCGGCGGCTCTGCAAGCACTCGGCCACCTCGACGATGCCCAGCATCTCTACGAAGCGCTGCTGGACGAGAGCCCCGACGACGCGGAGTTGCTGAGGAACATGGGCACCCTGCGCAAGGACCGCGACGATCTGGCCGGGGCCCTGGGATTCTACGCCCGAGCCATGCACATCCGGCGCCGGCGCCTGGCGCCCGACGAAATCGCTGCCGCCGGGCGCGATCCGGCGGCTCGCGAGACCACCATGCACAGCCTGAGGCTCGAGCATGAGCAACTGCAACACCTGGCCGGGCAGGACGTTCGCGTCGACGGGCTCGATCGACTGCTTGCCGCGTACCAGGAAGTCATCTCCGACCTGGAGGGGAAGGCGCCGGAGGGCCGCCGGTTCACGCTGCCGATGGAGCATTTCGAGACTGTCGGCGAGGCCATGCACCGGTTGGTGCACCTGGAGCCGGTGGACGCCCTCCCCGGCGGCGCGCTGAATCCGGACCTTGACGTCGCGGCTCTGCTGGTGCGGTATCGCGACAGCGGGCCCGGCATCGCCGTCGCGGACAATTTCCTGCGTCCGGAGGCAGTGTCGGCCCTGCGCCGCTATCTCCATCTGTCCACCGTCTGGTTCGGCTACGGCAAGGCCCGGGGGTATTGCGGCTCGTACATGGAAGACGGCTTCGGCTGCGGGCTGATGCTGCAGATCGCGAACGAGTTGCGTGCAGCCATGCCGGAGTTGCTCGGGCCCCATCATCTCAACCAGATGTGGGCCTATATCTACGACCAGAGGATGCAGGGGATCACCGCCCATGCGGATCCGGCGGCGGTCAACCTGAACTTCTGGATCACCGCGGACGAGGCCAACCTGGACCCCGGCAGCGGCGGACTGATCGTGTCACGCCGGGAAGCGCCGCGGGAGTGGAGCTTCGACGAGTACAACAATCGGCCGGAAGTTCTCGATCCCTACGTGGCTGGGGATGACAGGCTGGTCGTTCCCCATCGCTGCAATCGCTTGGTGATGTTCAATTCGAACCTGGTCCACAAGACCGACGACTTCTCGTTCCAGCCGGGCTTCACCCACCGCAGGATCAACGTTACGATGCTGTTCGGCTGGCGGCAGGCCGGCTGCGAACAATCGTAAGCCTCCGTCTAAGTGGCAATCAAATCAACTGGTTGATCGATCTACCGAGGACGCGTCCTCGGGGAAACGTACGAGGAATTTTGTTCACTTCTGGAATGTTGGCTTCCGACGGCGGCGTCATTCGACCGGTGCCGGACCCTCGGTGAGTGACGGCGGCTCGTCGCTCGGAGACTGCCCGGGTCTGACCTCGAACAGCCGCCCGATCGGGAACCGCGTGCCGTCTTCTTCGACAGAGTTGACCTGCCACAGCAACTCTAGCTGTGGAAAATCGGCTTCCGGATCTGTGGAGAACATCAGCTCCTTGATCATGGTCCACGGGGCGCCCTCGAGTTCCTCGCGGGTCAGCAGGCGCTTCGACCCCGTGCTCGCATCCTGGAAGATCAGCGTCGGGTAGTAAATGAGGAAATAGGTCACCTCCGGGCGGCGGGCCAGGACTTCCTGGACGGGGAGGTACAGGAGTTCGTCGAGTTCCCTGATCTTGTCCGACTGCTGCGGCGTCAGCAGGAAGTTGTTGGCGATGACCGAGCATTCAGTGTGGAACCGCACGTAGTGCCCCGCGTCATTGTAGGTCAGGACCAGTCCCGGCCGTTCATTACAGCGCTCCTTCAGGGCCGGCATCATGTCCCGGACGAGCTGGTACTGGGCGTCGAGTCCCGACTTGTACTCGGCAAACAGGCGATAGCGGACCGCCGGATAAAGGGACGCCGCGAACAGGACCACCGTCAGGCCCATGATCAGCCAGGAGCGCCGCGGATACCGCTGTGCGAGCTGCCACGCCCACAACAGGACCGGCAGGCACATGGCGTAGGACCCGTAGTAATGGAATCGGAACTGCGTGATCAGCAGCAACAGGCCCAGGGTGGAAAAGACAAAGAAGACGATAAGCTCCGGCCGCCGGCTGCGGACCGCACTGACCGCCGTGCCGACGAGGATGAGCGGCACGACGAAGATGAGGTAGCTGTAGACGCTCCTGATGAAGAAGGCGCCATCGAAGTCGCGCAGCATCCGCAGCACGCTCTTGGCCTCGGAGATGTTCGACAGCCGGTTGACGCGCTGGGCGAAGAAGTCGCCCGCCACCAGGATCTGGCCGACGATGGGTACTACCAGCACCAGGGCCAGGGCCGCGAGGATGGAGAGCGCCCGCCAGGAGAAGGGCCGCCAGGCCATGTACGCCAGGGCTACGCTGGTGCACACCGCGATGTACAGGTGGAACCAGGACAGCAGGTAGAAATCGAACCGCCCCTGCAGGAACGGGATCGATGGAATCAGGACGAGCAGACTCCCCCCGAGGAGCGAGCCGACCATCCACAGACTGGAACTCCGATCCGGTCTGCAGCCCCGGGACCAGCAGATGAAATAGGCCAGAAGTACCGGTATCTGCAGGACGAACAGGGCATTGTGGAATCCACAGGCGATGCCCATGGAGAAGCCCGTCAGGGCCGCGAAACCCCTTGACCGGCAGCTCATGAACCAGTTCATGCAGGCTACCAGCGTCAGCAGCACAAACGTGTATTCCATGAAGTGATGGTCCACCCGACCCACGCCGTGCAGGACCTGATTAAGCGGCAGTAGCGCGGGGAACAGTCCTCCCACGATGCGGAATGTCCAGGGCAGCCGGAGGGCGGACGTGATGGTCAGCACGAGACCGATGGTCACGTAGGCCCAGAACACCGGCAGGTAGACCAGCGCGGGCATCGGACTGTCCGCGCCGGTGATCCAGGTCACGATCCGCAGGGCCCGGGCCATCATGTAGTCGTACAGCCACGGCCACACGACCCAACTGCCCTCGGGCATGTGGATACGGGGATCGAACTCGAAGAACGCCGACGGGTCCTGCCAGGTGTCGAGGATCCGGCGGGCGTGGTAGAAGGAATCGTTCCCGGCGGGGAGATATTCCGCGCCGGTATAGGACGCGCTCGCCCAGTTCATCGCCATGAACACGGCGATCGTGCCGAGCAGAAGCCAGACCAACGTGTTCTTGAATGAGTTAGTCATCCTGGCTCCGGTTGACGACCGTCACTGCCGCACGATCGGGCTTCTCCGCCAGCACGAGGACGTTCTTGCCGAACCAGCGTCCCAGCAGGCGATCGAGCCGACGACTCAGGGGGAAGACATATCGGTCATACAATTTCAGACCGGCGCTGTTGACGCGACCATCACCCGGATCGATCACCCGGTAGGCGAGCGCCGCGCCGAATCCCAGCGAGTCCGCGTAGGCCGCCCGGCGCACGGAAAATCCCGCCGCGCGGATCTTCTGCTGCAAGGGTTTCAGACGGTATCGCCGGTGATGTCCGACCCTACGGTCCATGGACGTGAACAGGATCTGGAAAGCCGGAACGTAGACGAGCAGCCGGCCTCCGGGCCGGAGCACGCGGGACAGTTCCTCCAGCGCCGCGAGATCGTCCTCGATGTGTTCGAGAACATTGAGGGTGTACACGTAGTCGGCCGATCCGGCCGGCACCTCCGTGATGTCGGCGGCCGTATCCAGCCCGTCGCGGGCCAGGATGCCGCGGAGGCGATCGTCAGGTTCGACGCAGGTCAGGGCGAGACCAGCGGCAGCGACCGGCCGCGCGAAAGTACCCGCGCCGGCGCCGAAATCGATCACCCTGGATGCCTTCGCCGCGCCGGCGATGACAAGGTCCACGAGGTAGCGGTTGTAGTTGACCGCCTCGGCCATGACCTCGAGATTCTCGACGCCGGTGTACGGGTCGTTCCCCACAGCCCCGCGGTCAGTCCGGTCACCCGTTTCTGCCATGGAAGACCCAGATCCTGCATGCGAGGAAGTTGAAGACAAGGGACACGGCCGCGCCGATGGCCAGCGGGATTACGGGTATGGCCCGCAGTTGAGGCTCGACGGCGATGACGCCGGCAAATACACCCAGATTGATCACTGCACCTGCGGTCGCGACGAGCAAATAGGTGGAATATTCACGACCCTTGTCCCGCTGCTGAAGCCCGGCGAAGGCAAAATTCCTGTTGATCACCCAGGTCATGGTGACGGCGACTGTAAAAGAGATCGCCCGTGCCCCGTAGATGTTCAGGCCCTGTGCCTGCACCAGCCAGGTCAGGAAAATCGCCTCGATGACGAAGCCGATGCCGCCCGCGACAACGTAGCGCATAAACCGGGACAGCACCGGCATGCTCATTGCGGGCTCAGTGGACAGGGCCGGCGCCCGTCGTGGCCGAGATGTTCAGATATCGCATACGCTTCGATTCCCGCCGACCGCGGGTCACGGTGTCCAGGATCAAACCTGCCGTGAAGCTCAGCGCGGCCATCAGCATCAGCCCAGTGGCCAGGACGAACGTCGGCAATCTCGGCACCAGGCCGGTCTCGAGGTAGGTGGCGACCACCGGCCAGGCGAGTACGACGGAGGTCACCGCGAAAACGCCCGCCAGCGCGGAGAAGAACTGCAGCGGCCTCTCTTCCTTTATGAAAACGGCGATCGTCCTGAGGATGCGGAACCCGTCGCGCAGCGTGTTGAGCTTGCTTACCGTGCCCTCAGCCCGATCCGAGTAAGGGGTGTCCACCTCCGCCACGGGCATAGCCAGCTCCAGAGCATGCACCGTAAGCTCCGTTTCAATTTCGAATCCCGCCGACAGGGCCGGAAAAGATTTGACATAACGTCGGGAAAAGACCTTGAAACCCGACAGCATGTCGCGGAAACGATCGCCGAAGATCCATCCGACGAGACCGGACAGCAGGCGATTGCCGAACTGGTGGCCGGGACGGTGACGCACCTTGTCTCCACTGATCCTGGCCCCGTTCACCATATCCAGGGGTCCGTCGATCAGGCGCTGGATCAGGCCGGGGGCGCTGGCAGCGTGATACGTGTCGTCGCCATCCACCAGGACATATACGTCCGCCTCCACATCGGCGAACATGCGCCGCACGACATATCCCTTGCCCTGCTGCGACTCGGTCCTGACAATCGCGCCCGCCGCCGCTGCCACCTCGCAGGTGCGGTCAGTGGAATTATTGTCGTAGACGTAGACGTCGGCCCCCGGGAGCGCCTCGCGGAACGAGCGCACGACCCTGGCGATCGCGGCCTCTTCGTTGTAGCAGGGGACGAGAACGGCAATTCGGGGCTGTGCCGCTGCACCGCTGACGCGATGATCCACAACAGAATCGTCAGCCATCCATCCGCGACCATCAAGCCGGGCCGGCTCGGCCCGGGCCCCAATGGTACGCACCGGGACCGATCAAGCCAATGGCCGGCGTCGGCAACCGCCCCGGACGACTCAGGCAGCCTCGTTCAGGAAGCTGAGCCCTTGTCCCTCGGCATCGATGTGGATGGTTTGTCCCGGGCCGAATTCACCGCGCAGGATCGCTTCGGCCAGAGGATTCTCCACCTGTTGCTGGATCGCCCGTTTCAGTGGCCGCGCCCCGTAGACCGGATCGAACCCTGCCTCTCCCAGCCGGTCTCTCGCGGCGTCGGACAACTCGATCCTGATATCCCGTTCCGCCAGTCGCCGCTGCAGGTCGCCGAGCTGGATATCCACGATCAGGCGGATCTGCTCCATGCCCAGCGGGTGGAAAACCACCACGTCGTCCACGCGGTTGATGAACTCGGGCCGGAAGTGCTGGCCCACCACCTCCAGGCAGGCGGACTTCATGCGATCGTAGTTGGCCTCGCCCGCAAGCTCCTGGATCCGCTGGGACCCCAGGTTGGACGTCATGACGACGACGGTGTTGCGGAAATCAACGGTGCGCCCGTGCCCGTCGGTCAGCCGCCCGTCGTCGAGGACCTGCAACAACACGTTGAACACATCCGGATGAGCCTTTTCGACCTCGTCCAGGAGGATGACCGAGTAAGGCTTCCGCCGTACGGCTTCCGTGAGATAGCCGCCCTCCTCGTACCCCACGTATCCCGGGGGCGCGCCGATCAGCCGGGCCACGGAGTGCTTCTCCATGAACTCGGACATGTCGATCCGGACCATGGCGTCCTCGGTGTCGAACAGGAAGGCCGCGAGGGCCTTGGTCAACTCCGTCTTGCCCACGCCGGTTGGGCCGAGGAAAAGGAAAGATCCGATCGGCCGCCGCGGGTCCGAGAGACCAGCCCGGGAGCGCCGTATGGCGTTGGCGACCGTCACCACGGCCTCGCTCTGGCCGACCACTCGCTTCTCGATGGCGGCCTCCATGGCGAGGAGCTTCTCGCGCTCCCCCTCCAGCATCTTCGAGACGGGAATGCCGGTCCACTTGGAGACGACCTCGGCGACCTCCTCTTCGGTTACCTTGTTCTTCAGGAGTTGGGTCTCCCGGGTCTCTGCCTCGGCCGATTCGGCAAGGCGCTTCTCCAGTTCGGGGATGCGCCCGTACTGCAGCTCCGACATGCGTGCCAGGTCGCTGGCCCGCCTCGCCGTCTCCAGCTCGATCCGGGCTCGCTCGAGTTCCTCCTTGATCTGTGTCGCGCCCTGCATGGCCGCCTTCTCCGCCTTCCATATCTCATCCAGGTCCGCGTACCGTTTCTCCAGGTCGGCCAGGTCCGCGTCCAGGGCCTCCAGCCGCTTTTTCGACGCCTCGTCTGACTCCTTCCCTAACGCCTCCCGCTCGATCTTGAGCTGGATGATGCGGCGGTCCAGCCGGTCCATGTCCTCCGGCTTGGAGTCGATCTCCATGCGGATGCGGGACCCAGCCTCGTCGATCAGGTCGATGGCCTTGTCCGGAAGCTGGCGGTCCGAGATGTACCGGTGGGACAGGGTCGCGGCGGCCACGATCGCCGGGTCGGTGATATCGACCCCGTGATGGACCTCGTAACGCTCCTTGAGTCCCCGCAGGATGGCGATGGTGTCCTCCACCGTGGGTTCGTCCACCAGTACCTTCTGGAAACGCCGTTCCAGGGCGGCGTCCTTCTCCACGTACTTGCGGTACTCATCGAGAGTGGTGGCGCCGACGCAGTGAAGCTCGCCGCGGGCCAGGGCCGGCTTGAGCATGTTGCCGGCGTCCATGGAGCCCTCGGCCTTGCCCGCCCCGACCACGGTGTGCAGCTCGTCCACGAACAGGATGATCTGGCCTTCCTGCTTGGCGAGGTCGTTCAGGACGGCTTTGAGTCGCTCCTCGAACTCACCCCGGAACTTGGCGCCGGCGATCAAGGCACCCATGTCGAGGGAGAGGATGCGCTTGCTCTTGAGGCCCTCGGGCACCTCGCCGTTGATGATTCGCTGGGCCAGGCCCTCGACGATGGCCGTCTTGCCTACGCCCGGCTCGCCGATCAGGACCGGGTTGTTCTTCGTGCGCCGCTGCAGTACCTGGATGGTCCGGCGGATCTCGTCGTCACGGCCGATGACCGGATCGAGCTTGCCCTGCTCGGCGCGCTCGGTCAGGTCGATGGTGAACCGCTCCAGCGCCTGGCGTGTGTCTTCAGCCGAGGCGTCAGTGACGTTCTGCCCACCTCGCAGCTGGTCTATGGCCGACTCCACGGCAGCCTTGCTTACCCCGGCGTCCGCCAGGATCTGCGCGAACTCGCCCTTGCCCTCCAGCGCGGCGAGCACGAACAGCTCACTGGTGATGTACTGGTCGCCACGTTTCTGGGCGAGCTTGTCGGTGAGGTTCAGCAGGCGATTGAGTTCGTTGGAAAGATGGACATCGCCACCGGCACCCTCGACGCTGGGTATCCGATCGAGCTGTTCGCCAAGCTGGGATCGCAGGCGATCCACCTTGGCGCCGGCGCTGGCGAGCAGGTGCCGGACCGTGCCGCCTTCCTGGTCGAGCAGGGCGACCATGAGATGGGCCGGCTCGATAAACTGGTGGTCGCGGCCGAGGGCCAGCGACTGGGCGTCGGCCAGCGCCATCTGGAACTTGGTTGTCAGCTTGTCCATGCGCATGAGCATGTCCCCCGGAAATCGGTAACTCCTGTTGAAATGGGGCGCCCCGGGCAGTTTTTCAATGGTCCGGCGCTTGCTCCAGCCAGATCAGCGTGGCCATCCGCCCGCACTCGCCGTCACGGCGGTAGGAGAAAAACTGCTCGCGATCGTGGAAGGTGCAGATGTCCCCCCCGTGAACCGAGGACACGCCCACTGCCCGCAGGCGGCGGCGGGCCAGCTCGGGGAGATCGGCGAACCAGCGATCGCCACGGCCCGCGAGGAAACAGTCTGCGCAGCCGGCGTCCAGCGACAGGAAACGCTCCCTGACCTCCGGCCCGACCTCGAAGGCCGTTCTGCCGATGGCCGGCCCGAGCCAGGCCAGCAGGTTACCGGGATCCTCGCCAAGCCGTGAGATAACGGCCTCCAGTATGCCGGCCGCCAACCCCCGCCAGCCCGCATGAGCCGCCGCGACCACGGTCCCGCTGCGGGAAGCCAGGAGAACCGGCAGGCAGTCCGCCGTCTGCACGACACAGACCGCTCCCGGCCGGCGGGCAAAGGCGCCATCTGCCCCCGTTCGTGCCAGCGCCGCGCCCGGCAGGATTTCCGCCACTTGGATGCCGTGCTCCTGTCGCAACCAGGCCGGCTCTGCCGGCAGGCCGAGGCTGGCCGTCAAACGGCGCCGGTTCTCGGCCACCGCTGCAGGGTCGTCACCCACGCGGTCACCCAGGTTGAGGGAAGCAAACGGCCCAGTGCTGACGCCACCCGCGCGGGTCGTCGAGGCAGCCCTTATTCCGGGCGGCGCCGGCCAGTCAGGCGAAAGCCAGGGTACCTTCAATCCCGGGGCTCCGCGTCTCTCGCCAGGGCCTCCAGCAGCCGGCGATGATCCGCGGGCAGGTCGGACTCGAAGCGGATCTGATCACCGGTCCGGGGATGACGAAGCTCCAGCCGCCGGGCATGCAGAGCCTGCCGGCGGAATCCTCTCAGTATCCCGACCAGTTCCTCGGTGGCGCCCGGGGGAAGCTTGAGGCGGCCCCCGTAGACCCGGTCGCCGACAAGAGGGAACCCCTGGTGGGCCATGTGCACCCTGATCTGGTGCGTGCGACCGGTCTCCAGGCTGGCGCGGACGTCGGTGTGGGCGCGAAATCTCGCAACCACCCGATAATGAGTCACTGCCGGTTTTCCGTTATGCCGGACCGCCATCCGCAGACGGTCCACCGGGTGCCGCCCCAAGGGAGCCTCGACCGTACCGCCGGCGGTCATCACGCCGTTACACACTGCCCGGTATTCCCGCCGTACGGAGCGCTCTCCGAGCTGCCTCACCAGGTCCGTATGGTCGGTGATCGTGCCCGCGACCACCATGACTCCGCTGGTGTCCTTGTCCAGGCGGTGGACGATGCCGGCCCGCGGTACCTCGGCCAGCGACGGCCTGTGGTGCAGCAGCGCGTTCTGAAGCGTGTCCCTGGGGTTGCCGGCGCCGGGATGGACCACCAGACCGGCTGGCTTGTCGATGACTATGATGGCCTCGTCTTCGTAGAGGATGCTCAGCGGGATCGACTGGGCCGTCACCGTCTGGTCCGGCTCCGTCTCGGCAAGTACCCGGATGGTCTCGCCCCCGCTCAGCCTGTCCCGCGGCCTCAGGGTGCCGCCATCCACCGTCACCTTGCCGCCCAGGACCCAGTCCTTCAGCCGGCTCCTCGAATAGGCGGGAAACAGGCGGGCCAGTGCCTGGTCCAGCCTCATTCCGGCCACATCCGGCGTGGCGACAGCGATCAGTTCGTCGGGTTCGTCCATGGGAGGGAACCTCAGCCGGGCCATCCCGGTCGCATGGGGCAGGAACAGTTTAAGTTATAATGCCGCGCCTTTTCCGAGCCTCTGTCTGCGTCGTCGGGAATCTTGTTGGCCGCACCGAGAAA
>JAHEFR010000018.1 GCA_024640085.1 Gammaproteobacteria bacterium | reverse complement strand
ACGGGGTCGTAAATTTGGCGGAAGCCGCCCCAGGGGCCCAGGGCAAGCTCGGGCGGTTCATCCCTCCGGGCCCTCGCCTGACCGACGGAAACGGTCGTCCCACCGCGAAATCCGGCGTCCTTTCCCGCCGGGACTATGAAAGTCTTCGTATTTTGTATTACCCTTTACCTGAGGGCACTCATAGTGCGGCGACGCCCGACCGTGACCTGGTCAGGCCTGCGCCCCGAGAGATGCCCGGACCCGAAAGGTAGTGGCAACGGACCATTTTGGGGGATCGGACGATGATGAGAGCTATCGGGGGAATGATCGTGGTGGCGCTTGTGGCGCTCGGGACGTCAGCCTGCGCCTATGTGGGACCCAGCGCCGAGGCCAAGCACTGGGAACGCTACAAGGAATATGCGCCCAAATTCACGAATGAAGAGAAAGACAACATGACGATGGACGAGAAGCTGGCGATCTACAATGCCCATGTCCATCCGAGCCAACGCCTGACTTGCATGGAAGACGAAATCACCGGGTCACACCAGAAGGTGGTCAGGTGCTTCACGGAAGAAGAACGAGCAGCCCAGCAGGAGACGGCTCGTGACTTCATGCTCGCGGCGCGAAGAGGTAGCGCACTCTGAAAAGTGCCCTGCGGCCGAGCGCTAGCTGACGGGACCACCTGCCAGGACGAGGTCGGAGGTGCGTATGGCGCTGTCCAGGCAATCGGACAGCCCCGGACCGCCTCGGTAATTGGCGCAAAAATGCAGGCCTGGCCAGGCCCGTTCGACGGATTCCAGGGCGGCAAGGAACTTGCCGTGGCCGACGTCGTACTGCGGGATCGCCGCGGGCCAGTGAGTTGACCTGGCGAACACCGGTTCTCCAGACAGCCCCAGCAGGCCCCTTAACTCATCGCAGGCCAGGGCGACCGCGTCTCCCGTATCCTGTTTCGCGCACTCGGGCATGGTGGCGCCGCCCATGAAGATCATGAGCGACACATGGCCCTCCGGGGCCCGGTCCGGGAAGATCGTCGAGGAAAATATGGCGCCGAGCACCCGTCGCTCCTCCCTGAAAGGGATCAGCATTCCGAAGCCGTCCAGCGGGTGCTCTACCTGGTCCCGTCTGAATCCCATGACCAGAGTCGTCACCGGAGGTTGCCGGAGCGCCGGAATCTGCTCGACCGCGGCCACCAGCCGGTCGGACCACGGCAGTTTCCGGATCTCCGTCTCCTGAACTGACACCACCAGGGCGTCCGAACTGATCTCATGTTCACCAGCGGGGTCGGTCCAGCGGACGTGCCAGCAATCATGGGCACGATCGATGGATGTGACCCGGGAATCGGTAAGGATTCTGGCGGCGGAGGCGTCTGCGAGACGTCGGGGCAGGGTCTCGATGCCGTCCCGAAAAGCAATCATGCGGCTCTTGTAGGGCGTTTCTCCGCTCCGTTTCCGCTCGCGTCCGAGCTTGATTGCACCGCCGATGAGGGAGCCGTAGTTTGCCTCGAGGTTCCACACCTTGGGGAACGCATACCGGATCGAGAGTCGCTGCGGATCTCCCGCAAATATTCCGGACACCAGAGAGGCGATCCCGTAGTCCAGGAATTCCCATCCCATCCGCCGGGTGACGAATGATGCGACGCTTTCGTCATCGTCGCCGGAGGCGCGGATGAACGGTTCGGCCAGCAGCCGGAACTTGGCCCGAAGCGAGTACAGCGGCGTGGTGACTCCGCCCCAGAGCGACATGGGCAGCGGCAGAACCCGCCCGTCCCTTACCAGGAATCGCTTGCTCGCCAGCGGATTGGCGTCGACGATGGCATCCCGGAGCCCGACATCGGCGAGGAAGCCCTCCGCCGACGCGCTCTTGAGCAGCATGGAGTTCGGTGCGGCTTCGCAGAGGAACCCGTCCACCCGTTCGGAGCGGATGACACCCCCCGTTCTCCCACTCCGTTCCAGGACAGTGACCTCGGAGCCGGTCCGAGCCAGCCGCCAGGCAGTGGCAAGCCCGCTCAGGCCTGCGCCCAATACGATTACCGTGGGTTTGTTTTCGGTCTCCATTCCGGGCAGTCCTGTCAAAGCTACTTAGGGTTCAGCCGAGGATCGCTTTCAGGATGTAGTAGAAAACGATCGCCATGATCGCACCGGCCGGGATCGTGACGACCCAGGACAGCAGGATTCGCCCGACCACGCCGAGATCGATAGCTGCGATGCCGCGTGCCATCCCTACGCCGAGCACTGCCCCGACCAGGGTGTGGGTGGTCGATATGGGCATCCCGGTACCGGAAGCGACGACGATGGTCGATGCCGCTGCCAGTTCCGCGGCAAACCCCCGGCTCGGTGTCAAATGCGTGATCCTCTGGCCCACAGTGGCAATCACTCTGACGCCGTAGGTAGCCAGCCCGAATACGATCCCGATGCCTCCGAGCAGCAGCACCCAGATGGGTATCGGGGATTTCTGCCCCACGACGCCGCTGTCGGCGATGCTAACTACCGCCGCCACGGGTCCAATGGCGTTGGCGACGTCGTTGGAGCCGTGGGCAAAGGCCATTCCGCACGCGGTAACGACCATCAGGATGCCGAACACGCGCTCGACAGTGTGAAAATGGAACTGCTTGTCGGCCTTGCGATCGACCTTGATCCGCTGGATGAAGAATCGTCCCACCAATGCGATGACGATGCCGACCCCTGCCGCGATCGCGTAGGCCTCGGTAGTGGAAAGGTGGAGCCCGACATGCTTAAGACCTTTGAAAAGTGTCACCAGCGTAATGGTGAAACCGGCCAGGAACATGTAGAACGGCACGTATCGCCGGGCTCTGGGAAGAGGGTCCTCACGCTCGATGATCAGCCACTGGACGCTCCTGAAGATCAGGAAGGCGATAATGCCGGCGGTGAGCGGTGAAATCACCCAGCTCAGGACGATGCTCCCCACCTTCCCCCATTTGACGGCCTCCATGCCGATACCGACTGCCGCAAACCCGACGATCGCCCCTACGATGGAGTGGGTCGTGGATACCGGCCAGCCCTTATGGGAAGCGATGAAAAGCCAGCAACCGGCCGCCAGCAGCGCAGCAAGCATGCCGTAGACAAGCAACTCTGGTGAGTCGGACAGCAGCGACGCGTCGATGATGCCCTTGCGGATGGTGGAGGTGACCTCTCCTCCCGCGAGCACGGCGCCGATGAACTCGAATACAGCGGCGACCAGGATCGCCTGCCGGATCGTGAGCGCTTTTGACCCTACAGATGTCGCCATGGCGTTCGCAACATCGTTGGCGCCGATGCCCCACGCCATGAATACGCCGAAAAGCGCAGCGAGAGAGATAAATATGACCGCTTCGTTCAATTTCTACGGCTTTTCTTTGGCAGAGCTCTGGATCTTCGTGTCCGGATGCTACAGGCGCAGCAGGCCGTCCAGCCGGCGTCCAACGTGTTCGGCGGAATCCGCTATTTCTCCGACCAGGTCCACGGTGCGGTAGAGGAACATGGCGTGCACCGGGGGCAGCCGGTCCTCGATCTCGAGCAGACGCCCGCGCAGCGCGCCCTGCATTCGATCAGTCTCGCTCTCGATCTCCTCGATCTGACTGATGATATTCTCGACCCGCTCGGCCTCTGCCCCTCTAAAGCCGGTCTCGTAGAGTTCGTCAAGTTCGCGGATAGATTTGCGGGCCTTCTTCGAGGCGGCCGCCGTTCGTTCGAGGAGAGCCAGGAACGGCTCCTTGATTTCCTCGGGCAGCCGCATTTTTCGCCAAAGCACCATCCGCGCCGTCTTCTTCGAGAGGTTGGCGACCCTGTCCTGAGTCTGCACGAGGTCGATCAGATCCTCACGGGGCACCGGCATCATCAGGTTCCTGGACAGTTGCCGGCGGATGGAGTGCTTCAGGCCGTCTGCTTCCCACTCCTTGATCGATATCGCCTTCAGAGCCTCTGCGGCGGCATCCCAGTCGTCATTGGCGGCCGCCTGGAACAATACGACAAGCTCACGAACGGCGGCATGGCAGGTATCCATGTGCATCTGGAGGGGTTCGATCGGCGAGGAGCCGAATATTCCGGCAAGATAATTACCCACAGTGCCTCCCGTGATAGCGTGTCCGTTCGGCTGTTCATCCCGCAGATACAGGGCGCAAATCTCTGCGGCACCGATAGCCCGTTTTGCCGTGCCCGCCTATTCGCGGTTGACTTCTTTTTCTACCAGGAAGTCGACAACCTCGAAGAGTTCATTGACTCCACCTGCCTCGGACGCGCCGGTGACGTACTTGCCGTTGACGACAATGGCCGGGACCCCGCTGATCCGGTAGCGTCTGGTCAGGGCATCGGCCCGTCGCAGCTTGGTCTGCACCGCGAAGGAATTGAATGCGGCCGTGAAGTCTTCCTCGGACACCCCGTAACGGCTGAAGAATGTCGCCAGAAGCTCCGGTGTGTTCAGGGGGTTCCGGTTGACATGGAACTCGCGGAACATGTCACCGTGGGCCTGGTCCAGTACCCCCAGTGCCTCCGCCGTGTAGTAGGCGCGGGCGAGGATCTGCCAGCTCGGGTTCAGGGCGGCCGGCATGCGACGAAACTCAGCCTGGGGCGGTATCCCGTCATCCCTCCATGCCTGGATGTAGGGCTCCAGCGAGTAGCAATGGGGGCAGCCGTACCAGAACACCTCCAGCACCTCCACGGTTCCGGGTTCGGTTCCCGTGGGCTGGGCCGCGGTCAGCAGCTGATAATGGACTCCCTGCTTGAAGCGCTCCGGTCCGGCCGGGACTTCCGGGGCGGCGTCAGCCAGTTCAACAGCGGTATCCGAAGTGCCCACGTCTTCCAGGCCGGCCGTTTCCTCTTCCTCCAGCGCTTCGACAATCTCGGTAGCCGCAGGGCTGTCCACCGGCGCTTCGGTCTGTTGTTCCGAAGGCGCCTGCTGCTCCAGGGGTGCGGCGACGGGGGCCTCGACCGGCGGCGGCGCCTCCTCCCGGCCGCAGGCGGCCAGTATCAGGACCAACGCGATCGCAATGAATTTCCTCATGGGGATCATCCGGCTCATGGGGGCGACGCAGGCCTAGCGGAGGCCTTGCATGTATGAAGTCACCGCCCGGATGTCGTTCTCGGTCATCCGCCGGGCGATACTGCGCATCATCTGGTTCGGGTCCGAGCTCCGGTCGCCGTTCGCGTACAGTCGCAGCTGGTTGGCCAGATAGGTCGCGTGCTGGCCCGCCACTACAGGGTAATTAGCCACGACGTTCCCCTGGCCGTTGGGCCCGTGGCATGCGATACAGGCGGTGATGCCCCGAGCCTCGTCGCCGCCCCGATAGATCTTCTGGCCGCGCGTCACCAGGTCCGGGTCGGCCTCCTTGGGGGTCAAGGTCTGGGCAGAGTAGTAGGCGGCGAGGTCGGCCATGTCCTCGGCGGTCAGCGCGGCCGCCTGCGGTGACATCAGGACATTTTGCCGATCTCCATCCTTGAAGTGCTGGAGCTGGGCAGCGATATAGATGGCGTGCTGGCCGGCCAGAGAGGGCCATTCGGGGTTGACGCTGTTGCCATCGACGCCGTGACAGGCCACGCACACGGCGGACTTGGCCTGACCGGCTTCCGCGGATCCCTCCGCAGATGCGGTCCCCAGGGGGGCAGACGCCAGCGCCAGAGCCAGGGTGGCAAAAAGTGCTTTCCTCATCAGATTACTCCGCAACTCAACGCTCCAGGGCGTCCTGCCGGGTCGTTTCCCCATGTTAGACTGCGCGCCCGCACACTGAGCCGGAAATTCTACACTACCGGACAGCCGCAGAGGCACCCCGGGCCATGCCTTCCTACCGAGAAGCGAACTATCTCACCAGCGCCAGCCGTCCCGGTCAGTTCGTCCCGGACGATGGACTGGAAGTGGCCTTCGCGGGACGCTCGAACGCGGGTAAGTCCAGCGCCATCAATGCCATCACCGGCCGCAAGGGGCTCGCCCGTACCAGCAAAACCCCGGGTCGGACCCAACTGATCAATTTCTTTTCAATGGAGCCGGCGTACCGGCTGGTTGACCTGCCGGGCTACGGATTCGCAAAAGTGCCCGAGGCCATGCGGCTTGGCTGGCGGCGACTCATGGAGGCCTATTTCGCCAGCCGAGATTCTCTGACCGGGGTCGTCGTGGTCATGGATTGCCGGCGTCCATTAATGGAGGGAGACCGGCAGATGCTGTACTGGGCGCACCAGGCCGGGTGCCCGGCCCACGTCCTTCTGACCAAAGCGGACAAGTTGTCCCGAGGCAAGGCCGCAGCGGTCTTGCAGGGGACCAGAAAAGACCTCGGGACCGAGGCGTCCGTTCAGTTATTCTCGGCGCTCAAGGGAGGCGGCGTGGAAGAGGCAAGGGCAGCACTGGATCGTCTTTTCGGATCCGAACACTGAACGATTGGGGTCAGAGACGCTGGTCCCCCCGAATTCAGGGTCGGGTATCTGATCCCGCCAGGTCAGGTCGCGGCATCGGGAAAATTGCTCTCTGCCCCCAATGGAAAAAAAGAGCCCCGGAGACGGCTTCCTGGGCGGTCTCCGGGGCAATCCGGTCGTCCGGCTAGGGGTTGCCGGACTGCTGGCCCGCTCAGGGAGGTAAGCGGGCGAGCGACTCAGTTGCGCTCAGGGAAGTAGACCGGGCCACCCGGAAAAAAGTTCCGGTCTGAACCCGGAGTTCAGTGGGCCTGGTCCCAGTTCGCGCCCTTGCCGACGTCCACCTTCAGGGGGACAGAGAGTTCGGCGGCGCTTGACATCAGGGAAAGGACCTCGCCGATCGTCGATTCCACCTGGCTTTCCGGTACCTCCAGGACCAGTTCGTCGTGGACCTGCATGATCAGGCGGGATCCATTGCCGTTGGCGGTCAGCCAGCCCGCTACGGCGATCATCGCCCGCTTGATGATGTCGGCGGCAGTGCCCTGCATCGGTGCGTTGATCGCGCTGCGTTCTGCGTACTGGCGCCGCTGCGGATTCCTGCTCGCGATGTCGGGGAGATAGAGACGCCGTCCGTAGACGGTCTCCACGTAGCCGTCCTCGCGGGCGAGCTTGCGGGTACTGTCCATGTATGCCTTGACTCCGGGGTAGCGGGCAAAATAGAGATCCACGTATTCCTGGGCCGCGCTCCGGTCCACATTCAGTTGGCGAGCCAGCCCGAAGGCCGACATTCCGTAGATCAGTCCGAAATTGATGGCCTTGGCCGACCGGCGCTGTTCGGGGCTGACGGCCGCGGGGTCGACTTCGAACACCTCCGCCGCAGTGGCTGTGTGGATGTCGGCGTCCTGCCTGAAGGCCGCGATAAGCCCTTCGTCGCCTGACAGGTGCGCCATGATCCTGAGCTCGATCTGGGAGTAGTCGGCGGCCACCAGGACATAGCCCGGCTCGGGCACGAAGGCCTGCCGGATTTTGCGGCCCTCGGGGGTGCGGATCGGTATGTTCTGAAGATTGGGATCCGATGAGGAAAGCCGCCCGGTGGCGGCTACGGCCTGGTGATAGGAAGTGTGGACACGGCCGGTGCGGGGGTCGACCTGGGAGGGTAGCTTGTCCGTGTACGTTGACTTCAGTTTCGCCATCTCGCGGTGCTGAAGTATCAGTCTCGGCAGGTCGTGGTGATCAGCGAGTTCGCCCAGCACGTCTTCCGCGGTGGAGGGCTGTCCCTTTGGCGTCTTGCGGACCACGGGAAGACCCAGTCTCTCGAACAGGATCTCCTGGAGTTGCTTCGGCGAGCCTAGATTGAAAGGGCGGCCGGCCGCGTCATGGGCCTCTTCTTCCAGTCGCCGCATCTCCGTCGACAATTCCTTGCCCTGCCTGTGGAGCATGTCCACATCGAGCAGTACGCCGGCCCGTTCCATGGTCTGCAGGATCGGGATCAGCGGGATCTCGATGTCCCGGTACACTCCGGCCAGCTGCCCGGTATTCTCGAGGCGAGGCCAGAGCTCCTGGTGGATCCGTAGAGTTATGTCGGCATCCTCGGCCGCGTAGGGACCCGCCTGCTCGAGGGGGACCTCGTTGAAGCTGAGCTGTTTCGCCCCCTTGCCTGCCACGTCCTCGTAACGGATGGTCTCCACGCCCAGGTACCGGGAGGCTACTGAATCCATGTCGTGCCGGGTGGCGGTGCTGTTCAGCACATAGGATTCCAGCATGGTGTCGTGTTCGATACCCGCCAGGCGTATGCCGTGGTTCTCCAGAACATGGGCGTCGTATTTCAGATGATGTCCGACCTTCCTGACCCCGGGGTCTTCCAGGAGCGGCCGCAGCTCCTCCAGCACCGTATCCCGGTCGAGCTGGTCAGGAGCGCCCGGATAATCGTGAGTCAGCGGCACGTACGCGGCCTGGCCCGGCTCCACGGACAGGGAGACGCCGACGATACGCGCCTTCATGTAGTCGAGGCTGTCTGTCTCCGTATCGAACGCCACCAGCGGAGCCGATCCGAATCGGGCGATCCAGCGCGCCAGCCCCTCCCCGTCCAACACGATCTCGTAATCGGTGGAGTCCGATCGAGAGCGGTCGCTGTCTCCTCCGTCGTCCTGCGACAGTTGGCGGAGGAGGGAACTCAGCTCCAGGCGGGTATATAGCCGCCGCAGCCGGGACAGGTCCGGTTCCCGGCGGAACAGATCATCCGGACCCTGCTCCAGTTCGAGGTCGCAGACGATGGTCGCGAGTTGACGCGACAGGTCGAGCCGATCGAGGTTCTCCCTCAGACTGTCTCCGACTTTTCCGGTGATCTCGTCGGCGTGGGCCTTGATGCCGTCGATACTGTCGTACTCACCCAGCCACTTGACGGCGGTCTTCGGCCCCACCCTGGGCACCCCGGGGATGTTGTCGGAGGTGTCGCCGACCAGGGCCAGATAGTCGACGATCTGGTCGGGGCGGACGCCGAATTTCTCGTTTACGCCCGCGGGGTCAAGTTCACTCCCGGTCATGGTGTTGACCAGCGTGATGTGGCCGTCCACCAGCTGCGCCATGTCCTTGTCACCAGTGGAAACCAGGACGGGCCAGCCGGCGATGGCGGCGCGGGAGGCCAGGGTGCCGATCACGTCGTCCGCCTCCACGCCGGCCACCCGCAGCATGGGTAGCCCCATGGCCTCGATGGCTTCCAGCAGCGGCTCGATCTGCGCGCGCAGATCATCCGGCATCGGCGGGCGGTTGGCCTTGTACTGATCGAACATCTCGTCCCGGAATGTCTTGCCCTTGGCGTCGAACACGACGGCCATCCGTTCCGGTTCGTGCTCCGCCACCAGCTTCGACAACATGTTGAGGACACCGAGGACGGCGCCGGTGGGTTCGCCGGCGCTATTGGTCAGAGGTGGCAGGGCGTGAAAAGCCCTGTAGAGGTAAGACGAGCCATCCACCAGGATCAGCGGTTTCTTGTCGGACATGCCTCTTCCAGCGTCGCTCGTGGGTCAGCCTCAAAAGGTCCTAGTCTTTGGGTTCAGCGGCGGGACTGGCTTCCACATCCTTCCCGTCCTCATCATCGTCCGAACCCCCGGTGGTGTCACCGGCCTCCGTCCCGGCGTGCGGGCCCCCTGTCTCCGGTCCCGCGCCGCTCTCGGTCCAGTCCGTCTGATCGTCTGTCTCCCCGCTCTGATCCCCCGTGCTCATCACCGCTTCCGGCTGTGGCTCGTCGGGCAGGTAGAGTGGCCCTCGCTGCCCGCAGGCAGACAGCAGGATCATGAGCAAGGATACGAGGCCAGGGCGCATGCGGGGCTCTCCGGTTAGGGGGGCCAAGTATAGACCGGGCGACGGCTCCGATCAGGCGCCCCTCGATAGCGCCGCCTGGCCCGCCGGGTCAACAGACTCTGGACTGGCTCAACGATCCGGGCGGAATCGGCGCCCCACTCGCCGGTAGGCTTCCCTGAACGGTACGCCCTCGTCCAGCACCATGCGGTATGCCTCCTCTGTCGCGTAGAGCGACTGCCCCATGCGTATGTTTTCCGGCACGAAGCGGACTTGCGGCACGGCCGCGGCAAGCACGGCCAGGACATCGGACGCCAGGTCCAGTGCCCGGAACAGGGGCGACTTGATGAGCTGCAGGTCTCGGTGATAGCCGGACGTCAGCTTGCTGGTCACCGCGAGGATCTCTGTGAGACATGCCAGGGAAGTCGCGCACCGGCCGCGGATCAGCTCGAACACATCGGGATTGCGCTTCTGGGGCATGATCGAGGATCCGGTGGTCATGCTGGCGGGCAGGGCCACAAAGCTGAATTCCTGGGTGCAAAACAGGATCAGGTCGGAGGCCAGCCGGCCGAGATCTGAGATGAGCAGATGCGTCTCAAAGACTATCTGGGCCTCCGCCTTGCCGCGCGACAACTGCACCGCCGTTACCGGGTCATGGGTGACGGCGAAGCCGAGCGCCTCACGCGTCTGCTCACGGTCCAGCGGAAGCAGCGGTACGCCGTAGCCCGCGGCAGATCCAAGGGGGTTCTTGTCGGCCCGCCGCCGGGCATCCAGCAGGCCAAGGGCATCGTCCCGGATTTCCGCGGCGAAGCCACCAGCCCACAGCGGCACGGAACTCGGCATGGCGGGCTGGAGGTGGGTATACCCCGGCAAAGGCGTCGCGGATTCCCGTTCGCCGAGGGCGTCGAGTTCGTCTGCTACTCGGACAGCCCCGTCATGTAGCGACTGACAGGCATCCTTGATGTAAAGACGTATGGCGGCGAGCACCTGATCGTTGCGCGACCGGCCGAGGTGCAGGCTGGATCCGGCCTCGGGCGCACGTTCAGTGAGCCGCCGCTCCAGCGCCGTGTGGACATCTTCCTCTTCCAGGGAGACTGCCCATTCGCCCGCCGCGTGTTCGGCGGCCAGCGACTGGAGGCCCTCGACGATCCGGTCGCGGATGTCGGTGGGGATCAGTCCCCGCCGCGCGAGCATTTCCGCATGGGCGATCGATGCTCTTACATCGTAGGGCACCAGCCGATTGTCCAGGATGTGATCCTCGCCGGCGGTGAATGACAGGATGCGCTGATCGAGCGGATCGCCCTTGTCCCATAGTCTGCTCATGACGCTCCACCCATGCTGGTCGTTCGGGGAGACATCGACTCACCCGATCCGGTCTGCCGCCTGTTCGGCGGCGGTGAGGGTCTGCGTATCCGCCACGACCAGGGTGCCCGTGCCTTCGTTGGTAAAGATCTCAAGGAGGAGGCTGTCGGGCAGATCGTGGGAGATTACGTGGACCCGGCGCACGCCGCCCTCGATGGCCGTACGGATTGCGTCCGCCTTTGGCCCCATGCCTGCCGCCAGGCGGCCCTCGGCCTTCATGCGGGCCAGCCCGACGAGGTCGATATACGAGACCAGCGACGCCGGATCAGCGGGATTTTCAAGGATACCGGGCGCCCCGGTGGCGATAATCAGCTTCTCCGCCCCAAGTGCGGCCGCCAAGGCCGCCGCCACGGTATCCGCGTTGATATTGAGCAAGGTGCCGGCCTCGTCCGCCGACAACGGGCTGATCACCGGGAGGAAGCCCGCCTCGAGTTGCCGGCGGAGCGTCTCGCTCGTGACGCCCTCGATATCTCCCACGAAGCCATAATCGACCTGGCCCTCGTCCTCCCCGGGTACGTCCACGGGCGGGCGTCGGCGAGCGCGGATCAGATTGGCGTCCACGCCGCTCATGCCCACCGCCGGCAGGTCCAGGTCACGGCAGGCCGCAAGGATGCGAGTGTTGACAAGGCCATTCAGCACCATGGCTGACACCTCGAGACTTCGGGCGTCGGTGACTCTTCTTCCGGCCACGAAGCGGGACGGGACGCCCAGCGCCTCTGCCAGGCTCGTAGACTGGGGGCCGCCACCGTGGACCAGGACGCATTTGATGCCGACCTCGTAAAGCAGGCCAATCTGCTCGACGATGTGCCGGGTCAGGTCCGGGTCGGCGAATACCGCGCCCCCCGCCTTGATGACGAAGACTTTGTGTTTGAACATGCGTATGTACGGGACGGCGCCCTTGAGGGCGGTCACGACGATGTCCCTTTCTCCCGGTTTCCTCACGGGTCAGTCTCCTTTCTCGGCGAGCAGGCGGTAGAGTACCGCCATCTGTGCATACATCCGATTCCGCGCCTGGAGGATGACGCGGCTGCGAGGGCCCTCGAGGACCTCGGAGGTCACCACGACTTCCCGGCGCACCGGCAGGCAGTGCATGAACACGCAGCCTGGATCCGCCGGGCCGAACCAGTCCTCCTCAACGGTCCACTCAGCCAGGGCCGCTCGTAATCTCTGGTCTTCCGCGGCGTCGCCGTAGGCTCGGGTCGAACCCCAGGACTTGGCATAGACAACATGTGCGCCGTCCATCGCCTCCTCTCTGCGGGCGGTCTCGGTTACCGATCCGCCGCCGGTCGCTGCCGCAGCCTTGACCCGGTCCATGATCGGCCCGGGAAACTCGAATCCCGGCGGCCGCAGGATCCTGACGTCCATACCCCGCATGGCCGCCATCTGGGCCGCCGAGGCCGGTACGGCCAGCGGCAGGGGTCTGGGATGATTGGCCCAGCTCAGCACGAAGCGGCCGCCCTGGGCTGGCGTCCGGAGATCGTCCATGGTTTTCCAGTCGGCCAGGGCCTGGCAGGGATGGTTGACGGCGGATTCCATGTTGATCAACGGCACCGGACACAGGCCGCGGATGGCAGAGAACACGGGTTCGCCCAGATCGTTCTCCAAGTCCTGGCCGCCGGCGAACGCGCGTATGCCGAGGGCGTCGGCATAGGAGGCCAGTACCGGGATTGCTTCCCGCACGTGCTCGGCGGCGTCGCCGGTCATGGGCACGCCGGCCCGGTACTCCAGCTTCCAGCTCGAGCCTGGCGAGATCACGAAGGAACTGCCGCCGAGTCTCGCCATGCCGGCCTGGAACGAGGCCAGGGTCCGCAGTGAAGGATTCATGAATACCAGCCCCAGCACCTTCCCCGGGAGCGCGGAGGGTTCGGGCCGCCGCTCGAGACGACCGGCCAGCGACACCAGTTCCCGGATCGCGGTGGGGGTGAAATCCGCCAGGTCGAGGAAGTCCTTCACGAGCCGATCTCCGAGAGCGCCAGCGAGAGCCTGTCCACGTGATCGGCCGCCAGGGTCAACGGTGGCAGCAGGCGCAGCACATGGGGATCCGCGCTGGTACCCGCAAGGATGTCCCGTTCGAGCAGGGCATCCCTCACTACACGGGACGAGGGAGTCGTCCGGAGTCCCAGCAGGAATCCGCGGCCCTGGATACATTCCACCGGACCCACGACGCAGGTCGTACGGATCCTCGCGGAGATCTCCCTTACGTTCTCCAGCAGCGATTCCGCCTCGATGGCGCGGATCACGGCCGAGATGGCGGCGCAGGCCAGGGGGCCGCCGCCAAAAGTGGTGCCCAGATCGCCGACGGCCAGGGACTCCGCGACCGGGTCACTCATGATGAGTGCTCCCGCCGGGAATCCGCCGGCCAGGCCCTTGGCCGTCGTCAACAGATCCGGTGTGACGCCGATCGCCTGGGCGACGAAGGGATGACCGCTGCGCCCCATGCCGCACTGGACTTCGTCGAAGATCAGCACCGCGCCAGCCGCGTCACAGGCGGACCTCGCGGCGGCGAGAAAATCCGGGCTCAGGTCGACCGCGCCGGCCACGCCCTGGATGGGTTCCACGATGACCGCGGCCACGTCAGACGATACGGCGGCATCGAGGGCCTCAACATCGTCGCACGCCACGAAAGTCACGTCGAAGGGCATCCGCGGGAAACCATACCAGCGGCCGCGCGCCCCCCATGTCACCGCCGCGGCCGCGCCGGTGCGACCGTGGAAACCGCCCTCCACCGCCACCACCCGGGACCTTCCCGTCATCCGGAATGCCAGTCGCAGGGCGTTTTCGTTGGCTTCCGCTCCGCTGTTGACCAGGAACACCCGGTCCAGGCCTTCCGGCGCAAAGGCCGCCAGGGCCCGGCAGGCCTCGGCCCGCACCTCCATTGGCACGGCGTTGCTCTGGAAAATCAGCGTCTCGGCCTGGGTGCGCAGGGCGGCAAGCAGCCCGGGGTGGCCGAAGCCGAGGCTGGCGACGGCATGGCCGCCGTACATGTCCAGCAGTCGCCTCCCGTCCCGGGTTTCCAGATGGACGCCATCTCCCCGCACCGGTTCCAGCGGCAACTGATCGTAGACCGGCACCGACCATTCCGCCTCCCTGGTCGCCATCGATGCGTGGCTCATATCCATGCCGGTCCCGGAGCAGTGAGGCCGGCGTGCTCGGGGAGGCCGAGCAGACGATTCATCCATTGCATGGCGCCGCCGGCCGCGCCCTTGATGAGGTTGTCGATGACGACCAGCAGGGCGTAGCCGCGTTCATCGAAGGCAAGGTGGAGACGCGCCCGGTTCGAGCCGACCACGTCCTTGATGCGTGGCGGGGCGTCAGCCACTTCGACAAACCGGTGATCGCGATAGGCGTGCTGCAGCGCCGTCCGGAGAGCGGTGGGCTCGGCATCCGGCCGGAGTCGCCCCTGGATGGTGACGTGGATGCCCCGGGCGAAGGGTCCGGAATGAGGTACGAAGCGGATCCGGGGCCGTTGTCCGGCGACGGCTTCGGCGATGGTCTCTACCTCCGGGGCGTGACGATGGGACAGCGGTTTGTAAGCGAACAGGTTGGAATGACGTTCGGGATGATGAGTCGTCGGCGACGGGCTCCGACCCGATCCGGTGCTGCCGGTGACGCCCGAAATGAAGAAATCATTTTCGATCAGACCGGAGCGGATCATGGGCACGACCCCGAGCAGCATGGCCGTGGCGAAGCAGCCGGGCTGAGCCGCGTGGGGAGTGGCCATTTCGGCGAGGTGCTCGGGCACCGCGCAGGTGAACTGCCCTGTCATGTTCGGAGCGCCGTGGGGCTGTCCGTAAATCCCCTCGAACACCACCGGGTCCCGGAAGCGGAAATCCGCCGAAATGTCCACGATCCTGCCGCGGCGGGCATCCTCACCGGAAAGCAACCCGTCGACGAGGCCGGCGGCCGTACCGTGGGGCGCCGCGCAGAAGATCCCCGCCAGCGCCCCGTCTCGCCATCGGGCATCCAGTTCCGACATCGAAGCGAGGCGGACCCCGGAGTAGCATCCCGCCAGGTTCGGAAACGCCTCGGTCAGATCCATCCCGGGGCTCGACGCCGAGGCGATGCATCCCAGCTCCAGGTGGGGGTGTCCGGCTATCAGGCGCAGCAGCTCCCCGGAGACATAGCCGGTACCACCGATGACGCCAATCGCTCTGGATGCGCTCATCCTTTCGCCTCCCTCAGCACCAGTCCGGGAATACCCGGGCGATGACTTCGTTGCCCAACAGGGCGCCCTGGGTCAGGGCGTTGAAGGCCGGTACGTTCAGCTGATCCACGATCATCTCGGTGCCGACGGCATTATCGGTGGCTCGCCCGGTCACGGCGGCGGGTTCGATCTCGAACTGGTCGCGGAGGAGCCTGACGCCCCCCCATGCAGCCACGGGGTCGTTGGCGCACAGGACCACCGCGTTCAATGACTGACGGATGTCCTGTGCCGACAGTATGGCCTGGACGCCATAGGCGCCCAGCAAGCCGTCCCCGAGCTCGAACACGACAATGTCCGGCCGCCCCGCGCAGAGGCGGTTCAACAGCGCCCGGGTCAGGTCGGGCCCGTTCGCCGGCGTAGTCGTTACCACTCCGAAATCGGTGAAGATTCCTGTCTCCACGGCGCCGGCGTCCTCCATGGCCAGCACGTCACGGCGCAGCGAGACGCCGGTCGCCTTGAAAGCCCCGACCCGCAGACCGGCATGGGTGAGCCGGCTGATGATGGCGCAGGCCGCCGCGGTCTTGCCCGAGTCCATGCAGGTGCCGGCCAGGGCGACCACCGGCACGCCAGCCGTGTCAAGCCGCACGAACGGTTCCAGTCGGTGAACGCCGACGCGCGCGGGCCGGCCGATGCGCTCCCCCAGGTAGGGGAAGTCGAGGACCGTGCCCAGTGCCCGACACTCGAATGGTTGTCCCCGGTCGGGATTGACTGAGTCGCAGATCCCGATGACCCCGCCCAGGTTGAGGATGTTCACGGAGTCGCCGGGACCCAGCTCGGTCGGAAGATGCCCCGAGTAGCCGAACAGGGCGTGCCGATGGCCGAGGGCGCCTACGACAATATCCCCGGCCTTCACCTGCGCCATGCGGCCCGAGGTGAGTTCGAGCTGGTTGTAGCTGGACTTGTTGTTCAGGACCTCCACAGCAACGACTACGCCTTCCTCGCACGGTATGTCCTCGGAGATTCTCACCTCGCGCCCGAGCTTGCAGCTCATGGCGACGGAGGCGACCTTGTCCACGATCAGCGGTTTCAACTCACCCGACCTCCTGGCTTCCGGCCCTGGTGTAGAGCATGCCGGGGAGCGATCTCATCCGGGAGAAGCCGAGGGCGTCGGCCGCCGTCCACTCCCCGGCGGCTTCCCCATAGCTTCCCCGTGTTGCCGCCAGCAGGGAGTGGGGCGACGTAACGCCCTCGACAAAGACGTGGCCGCAGCGGAACAGGATGGTGACTTCGCCGGTCACTCGGGCCTGGGACCGGGAGAGGAGCGCCTCGATGTCGCGGCAAACCGGATCCAGGTGCTGTCCTTCGTGGAGCATGTCCCCGTAGAGAGTAGATACCGAATCCTTCACCCGGGTCTGGGCCCCGCTGAGCGTCAGCTTCTCAAGCTCCCGGTGCGCAGTGAGGATGACCTCCGCGGCGGGCGCTTCGAAAGCCACCCGGCCCTTCGTGCCCAGGACGGTGTCCCCCAGATGGATGCCGCGGCCGATGCCGAACTGAGCGGCCCGGGATTCGACCTCCTCAATGAGTTCGACCGGTTCGATGCATTCGCCGTCCAGCGCGACAGGGACGCCGGCGTCGAACGCAAGCACATGTCGCTCGGACTGACGTGGCGCGTCGAAGGCGCCATGGGTCAGCACCCAGGCCTCCTCGGGGATACTGGACCTGGAATCCAGGGTCTCGCGGCCGCCGATGGTGACGCCCCATAGCCCCCGGTTGATCGAGTAGGCGCCACGTCCGCCCGGCGCAGGCAGACCGCGGTCCTCAAGGAAGGCGACCTGCTGTTCCCGACGCCACGCGTTGTCCCTCACCGGGGCAAGCACCTCCAGGTCTGGCTGCAGGGTGTGCAGCGCGACCTCGAACCGGACCTGGTCGTTGCCCGCCGCGGTACAGCCATGAGCCACGGTGCGAGAGCCAAGGTCGCCGCAGATCCGGGCCATGGTCTGGGCTTGTAATACGCGTTCCGCCCCGACGCACAAAGGGTAGAGGCCGCCGCGGCGGATGTTGCCGAAAATGAGATAGCGCAGGACCTCGTCGAAGAACCTTCGGCGGGCATCCACGGTCACGTGCCTGGCTGCCCCGAGGGCCAGGGCCTTCTGCTCCAGGGCGTCACGGGCGTTATCGTCCAGCCCTCCGGTGTCCACGGTGACCGTGATGACCGGGCGCCCATAGGTTTCGGAAAGCCACGGAATACAGAAGGAGGTATCCAGGCCTCCGGAGAAGGCCAGGAGGATAGGTTCGTTCGAGCTCATGATCTGTTTGCCTTGGGAAAGACCTGATTCAGGCGCGATAGCAGTGCCTGCTGTTGATGGGCGGTGGCGGTTGCGACGAATATGGTGTCGTCGCCGGATATCGTGCCTACGATCTCCCGCCAGCCGGATGCATCGAGAGCAACGGCGACGCTCTGGGCAGCTCCTGCGGATGTCCGGATCACGGTGAGGTTCATCCCGGCAGGCGAGACGCTACGGACGAAGCCGGATAGCAACTCGAACGATGCGCCGCCTGGTGCGCGCACGTTCTGGGGCGCCAGGTACCGGTCTCCGACCTTGGCCACGCCTAGTTCCTTGAGATCGCGGCTGATGCTTGACTGGGTGGCGTCCAGTCCTCGTTCGGACAACTCACCCACAAGGTCTTCCTGGCGGGTGATGGGTTGCGCCTTGAGTATGCGCAAAATCTCTGCGCGCCTGGCAGCCTGTTGACTCGGGTCTGTCGGCATTTGCGGAATGGGCTCCGATAAAGATGCGCATAAGTTATATTACATGCGCATAGGAAGTCAACACTGCCCGCAACGCCCGCGAACCGCTAGACTCGACTCTCCCTGACGACGGAGCCTCCCATGTCCTGCCTGCAACTTGAGACGGTGGAAATCGATACTGCACCTGGTCCCCGGTTCAGCGTTATCTGGCTCCACGGTCTCGGCGCCGATGGCCACGACTTCGAGCCCATCGTGCCCGAGCTGGCGACCTTTCTTCCTCCGACCCGCTTCATCTTCCCTCACGCTCCGGTACGTCCGGTCACGGTCAACGGGGGCATTCCCATGAGGGCGTGGTATGACATCGTGTCGTTCGACAGGCACCCCCCGGGGGATCGGGAGGGCATCGAGTCCAGCCGATCAGCGGTAGTGCGGCTGGTCGACCGGGAGCAGGACCGGGGCATACCCAGCGAGAGCATCGTGCTGGCGGGCTTTTCCCAGGGCGGCGCGCTTGCGCTGTACGCGGGGCTAAGGCTGGAACGGCCTCTCGCCGGCCTCATCGGCCTGTCCACCTATCTGCTGTTTTCCGGCGAGCTGGAGTCGGCGCGTTCGGCGGCCAATCGGGAAACCCCGGTGTTCGCGGCCCACGGCATCTACGATCCGGTGGTGCCAATCATTGCCGGCCAGCACGTGGCAGCGACCCTGCGCGCCCTTGGCTACGAAGTTGAGTGGCATGAATACCCGATGCCCCACGCGGTCTGCCCGGAAGAGGTGGGCCACATCGGCGCGTGGCTTTCAGGGCGGTCAGAGAGTCTGACGCCCGGCGAGGACTGACGCCGCCGACCTCAGGGCCGGCGCGAGATACTGAATTCGAACCGGCGCACCTCGAGAGGGAGGCCCGCCGCGCCAAATCCCCGTTCTTCCAGGGTCGCGGTCCCGCCGGCATTGATCGTGATTACCGTGGAAGCGCGGGTCCCGTATTCGTCTCCGGCGATGAACACGGCGGACAGCCGGCGCTCCCACTCCCTCGGCACGCCGGTGGCGGGCAGTTCGTCATCGGGGACGGTCTGCCTGTCGGCGAGTGCGTCGAACATCTCCGGGACCGGAACCGCGTCCGACTCCAGGCACCGAGAGATGCGGTCCCGTGTTCGCACAAGCTTCGGCCACGGCGTATCCAGAAGGTGATTGCTCAGTCCGTAGACACCCGGATCCAGGGACTCGCGGCGCGAGTCCCGATTGCTCAGGTATCGGGCATCGTCCAGGTCCCCGTAAAGCAGATTGAATCCCTGGTAGAGATCCGGGTCCACGGTGGTGGTCCATTCCGCGGGGCTGAGCCCCGATATCAGGAAATCCCTCACCAACGCTCCACGGCTTCGCGGCCTTTCCGGGCCGGCAACCGCCTGTTCACGGATATTCGTCACCACTGCAAAGCGCCCGCGTTTCGACAGCCCCATCCACGTTCCACCGCCGAGCAGGTCCCGCCCCGCGAGCACCTCGGGATGTCCGCTCCACCAGTCGGCCGGTGCTGTAGGGCGGTCGTGAAACTCGTCCCGGTTGCCGACGATCACGACCGGTAGCGCGGGATGGCGACGCCAGGCGAAGGCGAGGACGCACATGCCGTAAGAGACTCAGCGCCAGACCGGTGGCCCGGAAGTCTCCAGGGAGTCGAGGGAGTTTCCCGACTCACTGTCGAACCAGTGGCGCACGAGGTTGTAGGCGATGGACACGGTCGGCGGCAGCAATACCTGTCGCCTGCGGACGTCGTCCCGGGTGACCCACCTGGCTTCGGACAATTCCCCGTCTAGGAGCTCGATATCGTCAGACCGGGCCTCGGCCATGAAGCCGAGCATCAGTGAAGAAGGGAAGGGCCAGGGCTGGGATGAATGGTAGCTTACCCTCCCGACTTCCACGCCAGTCTCTTCCAGCACCTCACGCCTCACTGCGTCTTCCAGGCTTTCACCTGGCTCGACAAAGCCGGCGATGGTCGAGTACCGCTGCTCAGGCCAATCGGATTGACGGCCCAGAAGACATCGGTCATTCCTGGATACGAGAACGATAATGGCCGGATCCACCTTGGGGAAGTGCTGGCGACCACAGTCCCCGGAATCGCAGATGCGGGCGTGGCCGGCGCTCGTGATCGTGGTCGTCGATCCGCACCGGGCGCAGTAGCGGTGGTTCTGATGCCAGAGAACCATGGCCCGGGCGTAGGCAAGGAGGGAAGCCTCCCATGGTTCCATCAGCGAGGCAACGTGGCGCAAGTCGCTGAACTCCATGGACTCCGGCGCGACGGCTTCATCAGCGACGGGCAGGGCGAAATAGTGCCGCTCCTCATATATACCGAGTAGGACCGGCGTCTCTGCTCCCGCGCCGATCACGTCCAGTTCCCGGGCCGCCAGCAACGCCGGGCGCGGCCGGTCTCCCAGGCTGAGCAGATTGTGGGCGCCCCGGGTCGGCAGGAAACGGGTCCGACTGTCCGCAAGCACCGCGTCGACCCATTTCGCCCGGTTACGCATATGACCGAGCCGGTCCAGCAAGCCGCCGGACAGGAGAGTGGCGTTTGCGATCGGGTTCAAGCTCTCACTGACTGGAATGGAGCGCCTTGGGGGCAACCAGCCAGCCGTCCTCGTCCGCATAGATATACTGGCGAGGCCTGATGGCCACGCCGGCAAAGCTCACCGACATGCCCTGGTCGCCATCGCCGTTCTTGTTGCTCTTCATCGGATGGGCAGCGATGGCGAGCACACCCAGTGGGGTGCCGGCCAGTTCCACACTGTCCCGGATACATCCGTTAACGATGACGCCCGACCATCCGTTCTCCGCGGCCATCGCCCCGAGTCGGTCGCCCAGCAGGGCGCGCCGCATGGAGCCGCCGCCATCGACCACCAGTACGCGACCTTCACCCGGGGATTCGACCGCTTGTCGTACCAGGACATTGTCCTCGTAGACCTTGATCGTTACGGTTTCGCCATGGAAACGGCGCTTGCCGCCGAAGTGCCTGAGGATGGGTTCGGCGACCTCCACTTCTCCCGGATAGTCGTCGCAGATGTCGGCGGTGGCATAGTGCATTCAGGTTCTCCGTGGCGGTCAATGCACCGCCATTCTACGTCGGCAGACCCCGACGGCGAACTCACTCAGGGGTGAGGTGAGCGCCGGTCAAGTCGGCAGGGCGGGCATTCAGCGCCATCGAGCGCCAGCGCATCCTGGACGTACAGCAAGCCGCATTGGCGGCAATCCGCCAGCAGGACCTCACGGCGGGAGGTCAATGCCTTGTATAGATTCCACGCCCGTTCGAAGCTGATCTGCGGTCGCTGGTGGATGGAGAGATAGGCCTCATAGGCGCTGCACATAAGCTGCCCGAACAGCAACGGTGAGGGGTGCCGCACCGGAGTGGCATCCAGCCGCTCGTCGATGCGGACGATCCTGAACAGCCCGAAGAGAAACGTGACGGTGGAGGCCTCGGCCTGGATCCTTGCGTTGCGCACGAAGAACCCGACGCTGGAAGGCGACTTGCCACGCTGACGGCGGACACCGTTGCGCCCCGCGTGGCGGAAGTAGGTGGTGTAAAGCTTGCGGATGCGGTCCTGGGAGAAACCGGTCAGGCTGGAGATGATATGGGTTCTGGCTTCGTGACCGATGAGCCTGATGGCAAGATCGAACTGCTCCCTCTCCGCCGCATAACGGTCGTCGGTAAATCGCATGGGCTCCCCCTCCATGTGCATGCTATCAGCCAGACTGATGGTAATTATATTCCGTATATGGTACCAATAGACCATATTTAGTCAAATGAGCCCAAAAACACGACTATGTTCCAAGGAGTTCTGCCGGCAGGCTCGATCTCTGGAGCAGACCGGATAGCGGGGAGTAGCGATGCAGCGAATCGGCGTCAGCGGCAAGGCAATAACCGATCTGGAGGGCGTGAACCGCGCCTTCCTGGAGTTAATGACAACAGGTGCCCCGGTCCTGCCGGACACGGGTTGTTTCGGGCTGGCTGCCGACACGATCTATCGTGTCCGCATGCTGGACGATCGTTGCAGGAGACGCGTCGGACATGGCCAGTTCCCGCTGTTTAGCGTGCGATTCCACGACATCGCCGCCTGGAGCGCGGTGCTCGAGCGCGGTGTGCGTGACGAGGTCGGCGCCCTCACCTGGCCCGCAGACGGAGGAAGGGTCCAGCAGTTTCTCGTGATGGCCCTTGCGGCCATCCGCGGCGTCGCCGCGCGAGAGCCCGTCTCGGCCTCGGTGCTGTTCGGCGTTCCGGCTCTGCTCGTGGCGGACCTCTCCCGTATCGAGATCCGGGCGCTCCCGGGGATCGCCAAGGCTGTGACGCCATGGCTACGGGCGCGATGCGCGGCGAAGACCGGATGGTGGGAACGCATGATTGTTTCGGCCTGCCAGGAGGGCGAAGGCGGCGTGGACAATCACCGCGGCGTCCATTCGTCGCTCTTGGGGGCGCTGAGCCTGGGAGAAGCCCGCCTGCCCGAGGGCAGGCTTTATCGGCGTCAGTGAGCGGAGAGCCGTTGCTGGAAGGGGCGTCAGCCAGGCGTCGGGGGCCGCCAAAGCGTGTAAATCCGTTTGCGGCGAATCCAGGCGTTGTGAATTGGTAACATGTTCTGCTTGGCCCCCGGACCGGGATGGGATCGGGCGGCGGCAGACCCGGTGTTCCCATGCGCGCGCTTCAGATCCGCAATCTCAGCAAGACATACGCGAACGGCGTTCAGGCCCTGAAGGGTATCGACCTCAATGTCGAGGAGGGTGAGTTCTGCGCCCTGCTGGGGCCAAACGGCGCCGGCAAAACCACGGCTATCGGCATCCTCACGTCGCTGATCAACAAGACAGGCGGAAGCGTGGAGGTCTTTGGGCACGACATCGACACGGACCTCACCATGGCCAAGAGTTGCCTCGGCCTGGTGCCCCAGGAAATCAACCTGAACCTGTTCGACAAGGTGCTCAACATTGTCGTCACCCAGGCTGGCTACTACGGTATCCCGCGGCGGATCGCCCTGGAGCGGGCGGAGCGCTACCTTACCCAACTTCAGCTCTGGGATCGGAGAGAGTCGGTGGCCCGGGCGCTGTCCGGCGGGATGAAACGCCGGCTGATGATCGCCCGCGCCCTGATCCACGAGCCCCGCCTGCTGATCCTCGACGAGCCCACCGCCGGGGTCGACATCGAGATACGCCGATCCATGTGGGTATTCCTCCGCCGGATCAACGCCGAGGGCACAACGATCATTCTCACCACCCATTACCTGGAGGAGGCTGAGAATCTCTGCAGGCAGGTGGCCATCATCGACGGGGGCATGATTATCGAGAACGATCGGATGAGCAACGTGTTGCGCAAGCTCTCGGTAGAAACCTTCGTGCTCAATCTGGAGCATGGGGTCGCCTCCCTGCCGGAGGTACCGGGCTACGTGGTACGGAGCGTCGATGCCACCACGGTTGAAGTGGACGTGGACAGCCAGCGTGGGATCAACGACCTTTTCACCGTGCTGACGCAACACGGCATTCGGGTGGTCAGCATGCGTAACAAGGCCAACCGCCTGGAAGAGCTCTTTATGAGACTGGTGGAGAACAAGATGGTCGCGGCCGGGGGGGGCGCGTGATGGGCCGGCCGACGCGGTTAAGAGAGAACGCGGTCGCCCTCTACACGCTGGTGGACAAGGAATATACGCGGATCGTGAGGATCTGGATCCAGACCCTGGTCCCGCCGGCGATCACGATGACACTCTACTTCGTGATCTTTGGCAGCCTCATCGGTCGCCGGATCGGCCAAATGGACGGCTTCGGCTACATGCAGTACATCGCGCCGGGCCTGATCATGATGTCGGTTATCACCAACGCTTACGGCAACGTGGTGTCGTCGTTCTTCGGCGCCAAGTTCGCCAGGCACATAGAGGAGATGCTGGTTTCGCCCATGCCGGCGTCCCTGGTGCTGCTGGGTCACGTATCAGGCGGAGTAATACGCGGCTTGCTGGTCGGCGCCCTGGTGACGCTGATCGCCCTGTTCTTCACCGATCTCCGGCCGGTGCATCCGTTCGTGACCGTGTCAGTCGTGTTTCTGACCGCTGTCGTGTTCTCCCTGGCCGGTCTGATCAACGCCGTGTTTGCGAGGAAGTTCGACGACATTTCCATCGTTCCGACCTTCGTATTGACGCCGCTGACTTACCTGGGCGGCGTGTTCTACTCCATCACGCTGCTGCCGGATTTCTGGCAGAAGGTCTCGCTGGCCAACCCGATCCTCTACATGGTCAACGCATTCCGTTACGGCATCCTGGGCAAGTCGGACATCACCATCGGCCACGCGTACGGCATCATTTTCGTGTTTGTCATCGGTCTCTATCTGTTCGCGTTGATCCTGCTCCGGCGGGGCACCGGCATACGGGAGTGACTGGCGAATGTGCGGCCGGTTCGCCTTCTATACGCCTGCCGAGGCAGTGGTGCGGCTCTTCGCCGTGGACCAGGCCGAGGATTTGCCGCCCAGGTACAACATCGCCCCGACCCAGCCGGCGCCGGTGGTGCGAAGGCAGGCGGACGGGACACGCGGGCTGGCGTTGCTCCGATGGGGGCTGATCCCGTTCTGGGCCAAGGACCCGGGGATCGGCAGCCGACTCATCAACGCCAGGGCGGAAACCGTGGCGGCCAAGCCCGCGTTCCGGCAGGCGTACCGCAAGCGCCGATGCATTGTGCTGGCGGACGGTTTCTACGAGTGGCAGAAGGCAGGAAGCGGCAAGGTCCCCTGGTATATCAGCCATGCGTCCGGGGAAACCTTCGCCATGGCGGGGCTGTGGGAGTCGTGGCGGCAAGGTGAAGGCGAGCCTCTAGAGACCTGCACGATTCTCACCACGGCGGCGAACGAGCGCCTCACGCCAATCCATCATCGCATGCCTGCGGTGCTGGACTCCGATGGGGCCGCCGCGTGGCTGGACCCTGGTTCCGGCAAAGACGATCTCACCGCCGCGGTCGCCGACGCCGTCAACACCCCGTTCGAGGCCATCACGGTGAGTCGCCGAGTCAACAGCCCGGCGAACGAGGGCCCGGAACTCATCCGGCCGGCTTCCGATCAGGATTAGCGTGCCTGGCGGAGGGCCAGGTCCAGATCGGCGATCAACTCCACGGGGCTCTCCAGTCCCACCGACAGCCTGAGTAGATTCTCGGGAGTGCGGGTCCCCGGTCCCTCGATGGAGGCGCGGTGCTCGATCAGGCTCTCCACGCCGCCCAGGCTTGTTGCCCGGGTGAACAACTCCACTCTGGCGGCTGCCTGCATTGCCGCCTCGCGCCCTCCCCTTAGCTGGAACGAGATCATGCCTCCGAAGCCCACCATCTGCCGGCCGGCAACCTCGTGGCCCGGGTGTGAACGCAGTCCCGGATAGTGCACCCGTTCGACGCTGACGTGGCCGTTCAGAAACTCGGCGATCTCCAGTGCGCCGTCCGATTGCCGCCGGACCCTCAGCGGCAGCGTTGGCAGGCTGCGCTGGAGCAGCCAGCAATCGAAGGGGGAGGGTGCCGCTCCTGCCGCCGAGCGCAACCGAGCAGCTGAATCCAGCCAGTCGGTGTCGATGCCTACCAGCAGGCCACCCATCACGTCGCTGTGTCCGCCGATGTATTTGGTCGAACTGTGCACCACCAGCCGTGCTCCGTGCTGGATCGGTTGCTGCAGGATCGGCGTGGCGAAGGTGTTGTCTACTGCCAGCACGGCGCCCTGCCGATCGGCGATCCTTGCAAGCGCTGCCAGATCACTGATCCCGAGCAGCGGGTTGGACGGCGTCTCGATGAATAGCAGCGCGACGTCCGCGTCTACGGCGGCTTCGACCTCCGCGACGGAGGTCGTGTCAACAAGACGGACCTCCCCGCCCAGGGTCGGAACCAGGTCACGGAGTTGCCGCAGGGTGCCGTGATAGCAAGAGTCGGTGGCAACGATACGGCCCCGGCTGGCCGCAATCTGAAACAGCGCCAGGGTCGCGGCGGAGCCGGAACTGAATGCGACGCCCGCGGCTGCGCCTTCGAGGGCCGCGACACCCCGCTCCAGGGCTCCGCGGTTCGGATTGCCGTCTCTGACGTAGTTGAAACCTCGGCTATAGGCTCCGTCCGCGTCGCGCTCGTATGTCGTGCTGACATGGATAGCCGGCGTGACGTCTCCATCGCCCCGCTCCGTAGGTCGCGCGGCATGGACGGCCAGTGTCTCGATCGATGATTCCGGCTTCCCTTGTTTCACGTCACACATTGCCTCCGCCGCCAAGGGTTGTCCCGCTTCCCGCCTGTTCCTTCCCGTCCGTCCAATCGCCTGGCCCGCGCCTTGCTCATGGCGATGGCGCCCCGACCGGCGTACGCTCCTGCAGCCCCACGACAAGAGTACCCGGACCGCCGTGGGCCCCCAGCGCAGTGCCGACCTCGGTGACGTAATGGCTGTCCACCGACGGCAATCCCTCCTTCAGCATTGCCAGCAGTTTCTCGGCGGCCTCGGGGTTGCGCGCGTGACCCACGCCCACACGGTACTGTCTGGTGGCATCCGTTCTGTCGAGGATAAAGCGTGCGAACTTCTCCGTCGCATGCCGACGCCCGAAGATGAACCCGCAACCGGCGATGCGCCCGTCCGGGAAGTTCGTCAGGACGGGATTCAGCCGGAACAAGTCGGCGATCAGCTTCTTGTGACGGGGGACCCGTCCGCCGCGCACCGCGTAGCGAAGGTCGGAGAGCAGGCCGTAGGTGCGCGTCCTGGCGAGTACGTCCTCAACTCGGGTGGCGATCTCGTCCAGATCGGAACCGGCTTCCGCCATCTCGGCGGCGTACAGGGCGATCATGCCCTGGCCCAGCGACGCATTCCGTGAATCGATAACGACCACCGGACCGCTGTCGCGGCTGCGGGCAGCCGCGGATTGGGCCGCCTGTACGGTCCCGCTCACCTTGCCGCTGACGTGGACCGAGACCACGCCCTGGTGATGAGAGCCCAAAAATTGATAAAGGCGCCGGAAATCGCCGGGCGGTGGCTGGGACGTCTTCGGATGATGCGGGTTCGTCTGCAATTCGCCATAGAACTGTTCGGGCGTCATGGTCACCTTGTCCAGGTAACCCTTATTCCCGAAGTGGATCGGGATCGGAACGATGAAGATCCCGAGGCCTTCCAGGTCGTCCTCGGCGATATCGCCGGCGGAATCCATCACTACCGCCACCGCCGGTCTCTGGCCCCGGGCCGCCCGCTGCTGGAGTCGCATGTCGTCGGCCTTCTGACCGCTGACCTCACCGTACCGGCGGGCGATTCGGAACAGCGCTTCGGGATCGTCCACGTGGAGATGGATGCGCGTCTTCCTCGCGGTGCCCGCCAGCACGAGACTGCTGCCGAGCGCGGAGAGCTCCTCTCGCAGCCTGCGGCGGTCTATGTCCTCGGCGGAGACGATGCACTCGGTGCAGAACCGTTGCTGGTCCTCTGCCATCGCGATGGCCTCGCCACCATAAATCTCGCCTGCGATCTCGTCGGGGATATCGGCCTGCTCCCGCAGGGAACCAGCTTGGACGTAATCGGTGACGCCTTGCAGAAAATCAACGAATCCCTGGGCGCCGGCATCGACCACGCCTGCCTTACGCAGGACCTCCAGCTGGTTAGTGGTATCGGCCAGAGCCTGGCGAGCCCGGCCGAGGCCCTGTTCCAGCAGTGGCACAAAATCGCTGGCCGGGTCCCGGATGTCGCGCAGGGCCCCGGCGAATGTCGACAGCACGGACAGGATGGTCCCCTCGCGGGGCTCGCTCAATGCATCCCGGGCATACTCCGACCCTCGCTGGACCGCGTCTACGAAAGTCTCCGGCGTGATCAGTCTCAAGGCGCCGCAGGCGTCGCCCAGACCGAGGAAGAACTGGGCGATGATGGCGCCGGAGTTCCCGCGAGCCCCGTCCAGGGCGGCGTCCGCCACCATCTCCAGGGTTCTTCCCGCGTGGCGGTCATCGTGGCGGGACAGTGCGGCCAGAACCGAGTGCATGGTCATCGCCAGGTTGGTCCCGGTATCCCCGTCCGGCACCGGGAACACGTTGATCCGGTTGAGTCTCTCCTGGTCGGCGATCACGCTTAGGATCCCGGCAGTCAGTCCCCGCCGCAACCTGTAGCCATCCAGATATGCGATGCCGGTGGCAGTACTCTCCACGGCGATGCCCGGCTCAGTCCGGCATCAGCAGGTAGCGACGACCGCGCTCCTCGAGGATGACGCCCTCGGGAACGATCTCCCGGATTACCGGGCCGCCGTTGACCGAATCGCCTTCCCGGTACTTTGAACCGCTGATGAAGACCACTCGCCGTCGGCTGTCCGGGAAATACACGTGGAGGTCCAGGTGAAGCGGGATACCGGTGAGGAATCCCTCGAGCCTGAGGTCGTTGGCCGTGGGCAAGTCCCCGGCGGCAGAGGCGCCGGGGCCCGGTTCTGCAGGCGCGGGCTCAGGCCTGACCGCTGTCGGCCGGGTAGCCGCGGGCGCGGGTGTGACGCCAGCCCCCGCCTCTTCCGCCAGCGGGCGGATGACTCGATCACGCCCCGTCTCTGCCGCCACCTCGGTACCCGGTGTCGGAGTAGATACCTGTGGGCGAGGTGTCGTTTCCGGCGGTTTCCGCGGCGCCGGGACCGGGGGTACCGTGGTCACCGGGGGGACCACGGGGATCTGGCGGGGTGCGGACGTGGATCCGGCATCGGCTGTCGCTGCGCCACCGGCGGGCTGGCGAGCCGTCGCCGGAGCCGGAGCGGCTTCCTGGTCGCGCAGCATGATGGCGCCGATGACCACCAGGTTGATCGCCAGCAGAGCGATCACTACGACCGGCCATATGTTTCTGGGCCGCGCCGCAGCGCTTTCGGGTACGGCGGCGAATCCCGGTCCCGCCTGACGCTGGCGTTCGTTCTCCGACTTCTTGAGGGCATCGAGAATGAACGACACCGGTTCAGCCTCCGCCAGTCAGCTTTGGCCGGTCTGCCAGGTCAAGGGCAGTGTTGATGGCGATCATCGTCCGGGCGCCCGCCACGCCGTCCGCGCGCAAACGATGGGACTGCTGAAAGCGCTCCACGGCCCGGCGGAGGTTTTCGTCGTAGGTGCCCTGCGGATCCGCCGGGATATCGATCCCGAGGACCTGCGACAGCGCCTCACGAAGCCAGTCCACATCCGATCCGGCGGCGCCCGGCGTCAGGACGCGGCCCGATCCGGAGGCAGGTCGCCAGACCAGCAGGAAGTCTCCGAGCCAGACGGGCATCAACTCAGTGAGGCCGGTCACGACCTCCTTTTCGCCGATCAGGAGACGCGCCTCTCCCGCCGCCGTGATGCTCGCCAGCACGACCTGGTGCTGGGCGCCGTCCGGCGTCGAAAGGGAGAGGATTGCCGGACGATCAAGGTTGAGCAGGAACCCCCAGGTCCCTCGTTCATAGAGGCAGCGAAGGCCGACGCTCTCCGCGAAGGCGCAGGCGCGACCGGCGGCCGGAGGGTAGCCTACGCCCCACAAGCCCAGCAAGGTATCGAAAGCCGAATCCGTATCTGTCTGCTCCAGCGCCATCCCCAGAAGCTCGACCAAAGACGGGCCCGTCGTCTGCGCCGCCGGAACCGGCGCGGTGTCCTGGGTTGCCTCTTCGGAGGGCTCCACGGCCGCGGATGGCGAGGGAGGCGCGGGTTCGGTGCTCGCCGGCGCAGTCGGCACACTCTCCTGCAACTCGCCGATCGCGGGCCCGGAGGACGCAGGCGTTTCCGGTACCGCTGAAGCCGTGCCGACGGGTAACGCGACCCTGGATTCCTGATACCGGATCCATGAGAAGGCGCCGATCGCGATGAGGACCACGGCGACGACAGCCGCGACGAAATAGCGGCCGCCGGCGCGCTCCCGATCGCCGCCGCCGAAGACCTCCCTGGCCGCTCGCGCGGCGGTGCCCCGCGTGACGCGGGTCTGCTCGCGGGAATAGGCGCCCAAAAGGGCACGGTCGCAGATGACGTTGATCAGTCGCGGAACGCCGTGGGCCTGATGGTGGATCGAGTCCATGGCGCCGTTGGTGAAGGTTTCGCCCCCGCCCCCGGCGACGCGCAGCCGGTGCCGGATATAGGCCCATGTCTCCTCGCGATCCAGGGGCTCCAGGTGGTACCGCCCGGTGATGCGCTGAGCCAGCTGTCTCAGGTCCGTTCTGGCCAGCAGCTGGCGGAGTTCTGGCTGGCCGATGAGGATGATCTGCAGCAGTTTCTGTTTCGCAGTCTCAAGGTTCGTCAGAAGCCTGATCTGCTCCAGCACGTCGGGGCTCAGGTTCTGGGCCTCGTCGACGATCAGCACCACCCTGCGGCCCGCGGCATGGGCTTCGAGAAGGTGGCGGTTGAGAGAGTCGATGATGCTCTTGCCGCTGTTCCGATCCTCTAGTGTCAGCGGTATACGGAGCTCCTCGCATATCGCGAGCAGGAACTCATGGGGGCTGAGCCTGGGATTCAGTACCAGCGCCACTTCCGTGTCCGGCGGCATCTGCTCCAGCAGGCTGCGGACGATGGTGGTCTTGCCGGTGCCGACCTCGCCAGTGAGCTGGATGAACCCGCCGCTCTCCGTGACCCCATACAACAGGTGCGCCAGAGCCTCCGCATGTCGTTCGCTGAGGAACAGATAGCGGGGATCCGGCGTGATAGAAAACGGCTTCTCGTTGAGCCCGAAAAAGCCTGTATACATCGTTATCGTAGCGCTTCCGGGTTTCGACCCGCTTCCGCGCAGGCCAGAAATAGAGCTGGAATGATGCCTCAGCCGGTCCGTTCGTGTATAGCTCAGTCCCGGTCGAGGGCTCGGCCCCGGAGGACCGCAGCCTCGCCAAACCGCTCCCGTATGGAATCGAGAGTTCCATCGACCTGGCTGTCCGCGGTGGCGAACAGGCTCAACTGTGAGGCCGCACTTAGCCTCGCAAGGCCCACGCCGAGCAGTCTCAGCCGGGCACCGGAGTTCCGATCCAGCCACTGGTCCAGGAGCTCCGTGGCCACCCGGGCGATGGTTCCCGCGTCGGCTGTCGGGGGGCTGATGCGGCGCTGCCGGGAACAGGTCTCGAAGTCGGATTTGCGGATCTTGACGGTCACCACGGCACCCTGGAGGCCCCTGGCCCGGACCCGGTCGGCGACGTGTTGGGAAAGCCGCCCAAGGTGCCGGTGCAGGGCCACCCGATCGTCCAGGTCCTTGTCGAAGGTCTCCTCGGCGCTGATGCTCTGGTCAGCCACGTCTGCACATACGGGCCGGGGATCCACGCCCATCGCCTTATCGCGCATGCGGTCGGCGAAGCGTCCGAAGACGTCGACCAGCACGCGATCGGCGGCCAGTCTGAGCTCCCGCACCGTGATGATGCCGTGGCGCGCGAGGCGTTGGGCGGTACGTGGGCCGATTCCGCCTATGCTGCGGGCCGGGAGAGGGTCCAGGGCCTGGCCGATGCTTTCGCCGAAAAGGATGCAGAGCCCGTCCGGTTTTTCCATATCCGAGGCGATCTTTGCGACCAGCTTGTTCGGTCCGATGCCGACGGATGCCGTCAGCCCGGTCTCCTCCTTGATTCTTTCCTTGATCCTGGCACCAAGAGCGGGCACGGAAGGAAACATCCGCAAGCTGGCCGAAAGATCGAGGTACGCCTCGTCCAGCGAAAGCCCCTCGATCTGGGGCGTGAATTCGCCGAAGACGCCGAAAATACGCTTCGACAACTCCTTGTAACGGGACATGCGAGGCCTGATGAACACCGCGTCCGGGCAGCGCCTGCGAGCCTCCCCCGAGGACATGGCGGAATGCACGCCAAATTTTCTCGCCTCGTAACTGGCCGCCGCTACCACTCCACGGGTCCCGCTGCCCCCGACCAGTACGGGGAGCCCGCGCAGTTCGGGGCGGTCACGCTGCTCGACCGACGCGTAAAAGGCGTCCATGTCCACGTGGGCGATGCAGCGTTCGACGATGGATGTTCCGCTCATGTCCCCTCGGGCCCGTGCGGCTCAGCCAGACCGATCAGAGGGAGATGGCGGTGAACGCCACAGTCCCGAAGAGAAACAGCGCCAGACTGGTGGTGTATGCCAGGCCGAGCAACAGGTACTTGAGGCCGGTCAACAGCCTGCCCTGGCCATACACCACCCGCATGGCCCTGAACAGGTATACGGGCAGATAGAGTGCTGATATCGCGTGCAGGATATTCGCGGGCCAGTCCGGCAGCGAGCCGCCGTCGAAAACCCAGCCGGCCGCGATGTTCATGCTCATGAGCAGATAGAAGAACGAGTGGTAGTGAACCAGGAAGAGCAGATGCTCCACGTAGTAGCGTCTCGTCATCGGGTAGAGGCTTTTCATCACCGCCGCCATCAGCGGCAGGAACAGGAACATCATGGCGGGGATGTTATCTAGCAGCGCTCCGCCAAAGCTCGCCCCGTGATCCGCGGCGATCTTTTCGCAGGCGGTCCGCACGCGCTCGGTCGATAGCCACTGATTCATCCATTGCATGTTTGCCGGCCAGTCGACCCGGACATCCGAGCAAGGCGGCCCGTCTTCCTCTCCGGCCTGCCCGGCGGTGTTACCGGGGGTCGGTTGGTCCGGATTCGCGGGGGCCTCTCCGGGGGCCTCCGGTTTGGTCGTCTCGTCACCTGAAGGGACGGTCGTGCCAACACCGTCAGCGCCAGGACCGGATTCGTCGCCAAGGTTCAGCTGGAACGCCAGGTCGCCTTCGTCGGGCGGGTTCGAGTCCACCTCGAAATGGGCGTCGAGAGAGAACAGGAAGAAGAACAGCAGGCTGAGGCCGATGAACAGTCTGAGGGCCGGTATGTACCTGGCGCGCCGCCCGAGCAGGTAATCACGGGTCAGCCGCCCCGGCCTGAAGAGGAGCATGGCCAGTGTCCGCCACAGCCGGGAGTCCAGGGAGGTGAGGATCTCACTGGCCTCCTTGACGAGTTCCCACAGCGAAATCATGCGTCCCCGGGCGCGCTGGCCGCAGTGGGCGCAGTACTGGCCGTGAAGGGGGGAGGCGCAGTTGGCGCAGGGTGCCTCGGGTCCTGCACGCGCCTTCACCTCTCTTCCGGCGTCAAGGATCCTGCGGCTGGCGCGGAAGCGGTCGCCGAAATGTTCGATGCCGTCCGCCCGCATGCGGGCAGCATGTTCGTTCAGGTAGGCATCCAGGGCGGCCCTGTCCCGCAGGCGATAACGGACCGTCCGCAGCGGCGCCTGGTCCGCCGGGTTTTCCGAGTGGTGGATGGTGGCGCCGACGAATCCGGGCAGCCCCAGCATCTCCTCGACGTGATGCTCGAGCCAGCCATCGAATTCCGTTTCGATCGACGGATCCGGGTGGAGATTGACCTCGTATATAACCTGACCGTGGCTCATGCGGACAGGATTCTACGAGAACTCGCGTCTCCTAGCCGCTTACGGCGACGTCCTTTCTCCGTGGCGCCTTCTTCGCGGAGACCGGCTTCTGGGTCTTCGCTGTCGCCGCCGGCCGCGGGCCAACCTTCATTTTAGCGGGCTGCCTGGCCAATTCCTCGGAAGTGAAGTCGTCCACATTGATGATCTCCATGATGCGGACGTCGGCTTCCCGCAGCCGCTCAGCCTCGGATTCGGTGATCAATCCCGCTGCCTGGGCCTGGTCGATCTGACCAAGGGCATCGGCGGCGGTCACGACGCCCTCCTTGACCCCGCGGCGGACTTTCTTCTCCAGCGGTGTGATCTCTATGGAAAGTTCCATGACGTCGTGCAGCTTGCCCAACATACTGCCGCGCTCGGTGTTACGGAATACGCCGTCGCAGACCCGGTCCCGCGTCTGGCTCGGCGTGATCATCAGTTCGACCACTCGCCGGGACAGGCTGTCGGCCGGGGCGGAATAGGTCCTGCCGCGCGGGAAAATCAGGGCTCTCAGTACCGCTGCCACATAGCGATTGGGAAGATTCCGGAGGAAGCCATGGAGTTGTTCCTGAGCCTTGTACAGTAGGCTTCTGCACGCCCACTCGACGAGCGGCAGGTCCAGCTCCGGCCGACCCTGGTTCTCGTAGTGCTTGAGCACCGTCGATGCCAGATAAAGGGTACTGAGGATGTCTCCCAGTCTCGCGGAGAGCATCTCCTTCCGCTTCAGAGCCCCTCCCATGGTCAGCATGGCGACGTCCGCGGCGAGGGCGAAGGACGCGCTGAACCGGCCGATATGCTGATAGAAACGCCTGGTGGTCCCGGCGTCTTCCGGAGCGTCCATGTATCTGGCCAGGGATATCGCCGAAACGAAAGACCTGGCGGCGTTGCTGATCGCGTAGCCGAAATGACCGAAGAGGGCCTCGTCGAAATCTACCAGCCCCCGCTCCCTGTCGGGGTTCGTGGCTGCGTGAAGTTCGCGCAGCACGAATGGGTGGCAGCGCACCGCTCCCTGGCCAAAGATGATCAGGGTCCGCGTCAGGATGTTGGCGCCCTCGACCGTGACCATGATGGGGACAGACCCCCAGCCGATCCCGAGATAGTTGTTCGGCCCCAGGCAGATGCCCTTGCCGCCATGAATATCCATGGCGTCATTGGCCACCGTCCGGGCGATCTCCGTGCAGTGATATTTGAGAATGGCGGACGGGACGGACGGTTTCTCGCCAGCGTCGACGGCCGCGACGGTGACGGACCTGGCGGCGTCCGCGATGTAGGTGCCGCCAGCCATCCTGGCGATGACCTCCTGGATGCCTTCGAAACGCCCGATGGGCATGCCAAACTGTTTGCGGATCCGGGCGTAGGCGCCGGTGGCGAACAGGCCCGCCTTGGCGCCGCCGGTCGCATTCGCGGGCAGCGACAGGCATCGGCCGACCGACAGGCATTCCACCAGCATCCGCCAGCCCTGGCCGGCCATTTCGGGCCCACCGATGATGCAGTCCAGCGGCACGAAAACGTCTTTGCCCGAAGTCGGGCCGTTCTGGAACGGGATAGACAGCGGCAAATGGCGCCGACCGAACTCGACTCCCGGCGTATCGGTCGGGATCAGTCCCACCGTGATGCCGTAGTCAGTCTTGTCCGGGTCTCCGAGGAGGCCCTCGGGATCGTAGAGCCGGAAGGCAAGCCCCAGCACCGTGGCTACCGGCGCCAGGGTGATGTAGCGCTTGTCCCAGGTCAGCCGGACGCCCACCACCTCTTCGCCTTGGTACGTGTCCCGGCAGACAATGCCGGTATCGGGAATCGAGGCCGCGTCAGAGCCGGCGCGGGGGCTTGTCAAGGCGAAACAGGGGATCTCATCGCCGCTTGCCAGACCGGGCAGGTATCGGTCCTTCTGTGCATCGGTGCCGTAATGCAAAAGCAGTTCGGCCGGCCCCAGGGAATTCGGAACCGCGATGATCGAGGCAGCGGTGGCGCTGTGGCTGGCGACCTTCACCAGCACCTGGGAATGGGCATACGCCGAGAACTCCAGGCCGCCGTAGCACTTGGGGATGATCATGGCGAAGAAGCCCTTCGTCCTCATGAACCGCCAGGCTTCCGGGGGGAGGTCGGCGAGTTCGTGGCTGACCTCCCACTCGTCGATCATCTCGCAGAGTTCCTCCACCGGGCCATCCAGGAACGCCTGTTCCTCCCTGGACAGCCGGGCGGCTGACGCCTCCTGGAGCTTCCGCCATTTTGGCGCCCCGGAGAACAATTCGCCCTCCCACCAGACGCTGCCGGCCTCGAGGGCCTCACGCTCGGTCGATGACATGCTCGGCAGCATGCGCCGGTACATCGACAGCATTGGCCGGGTGATCTTCTGGCGGCGGAGATCGGTGAAATTGAGCGCGACCATGAGCCCGAAAGCCACCCAGAGAATCAGTGCCCACAACAGGGGCGGGCTTCCGGCAACGGAATACGCGATCAGGGCGATGCCAGCGAGGGCGGTCGAGGCAGCCAGGCTTATGCGTCTGTAAGCCAGGGTCAGGCCGCCAACGACGAACAGAAGGAACCAGAAGATGGATGACATTTTTCACTCCTCCTGACGGTCCCGGCCAAGACCGTCGTTCCGTTGCAGTGCGCAATTACGACTATACATTACGGATGCTGTGGTGCGCCAAGAGTTCCGTCACGGTCTGCCTGGCAGCACGTAACTTACTGAAAAAAAAGGGCGCGCCATAGGCGCGCCCTGCCATTCCGGTGGCCTTTTTCTCAGAGGAGATGGGCGACCCCTTCGCGCTCTTCTCGCAGTTCTGCGTCTGTGGCATCCAGCCGTGCCCGGCTGAATTCGTCGATCTCCAGGCCGGCGACGATCTCGTATTGGCCCTTGGAGCAGCGTACCGGGAAGGAGTACACAACCCCTTCTGCAATACCGTAGCTGCCGTCCGAGGGCACCGCCATGCTGACCCAGTCGTCCGCGTCGGTTCCCTTTACCCAGTCGTGTATGTGGTCGATGGCAGCCGATGCCGCCGACGCGGCAGAGGAGGCGCCGCGGGCCTTGATAATGGCCGCGCCGCGCTGCTGAACGGTGGGGATAAAGTCGCTCCGCAGCCATTCCTTGTCCAGGATCTTACTGGCGGCCCTGCCGGCGATCAGGGCATGGCTGACGTCCGGGTACTGGGTAGAGGAGTGGTTGCCCCATATGGTCATGCGGCGGATCTCGCCGACCGGTGTGCCGGTTTTGGCGGCAAGCTGACCGAGCGCGCGATTGTGGTCCAGCCGGGTCATGGCAGTGAAACTGGCGGCCGGCAGGTCGGGGGCGTTGGAAAGCGCTATCAACGCATTCGTGTTGGCGGGATTTCCGACCACTAGCACACGCACGTCCCGGCTAGCACGCTTATTGAGGGCCTTCCCCTGGACAGAGAAGATCTTGGCATTCTCCAGCAGGAGATCCTTCCGCTCCATGCCCGGGCCGCGGGGTTTGGCGCCGACCAGCAGTGCGTAATCGGTGCCCTCGAAAGCCACGTCCGGATCGTCGGTGGAGACCACGTCGTGGAGGGTCGAGAAAGCGCAATCGCGCAATTCCATCTCCACACCCCGGAGCGCCCCCAGGGCCGGCGGAATCTCCAGTAGCTGGAGGGTGACGGGTTGGTCCGGCCCCAGCATCTGGCCTGAGGCGATGCGGAATGCGAGCTGGTAACCGATCTGACCGGCGGCACCCGTAATGGTGACTCTGGCGGGCGTGTTCATTTGGACTTTATCTCCTGTGGAGGGAATGGTCAGCGCAGGCGATAAACCCGCGCCAGGAAACCCCGGAATTTTAACAGCCGGGGCTCCGGGGGGCACCCGCTGGACCGGGCTCGCGGGCCGATTCGCGATCAGGGGTTGCAATTGAACCTTTTGGTGTTATAGTTAACTACAACACCACTTCACCACTTACCGGGAAGATCCCGGGCCTGGACGGAGGACTGGCCATGTGGAGCGAGAGCCTGAAGATACGACTTGGCATGACAGCTGCCTGGCTAGCGCTGGCGGCATCACTGTTTTTCGCCGCGCAGTTCGATCCCTCGATGTCGTCGGCAATTTCGTCGGCCGAGGCGATGGAAACGATCCCGCAGCCCGTCGCTGTCGGTGTCGTGGATCATGCCGTCGCGCCGGCGGCCGAAGACGCCGGCTGAGGCCTGGAAGCGAAGACGCCTCGGGGGCGACCTTATGGATCCTAACTGGAACGACAGCCAGCCCATCTACCGGCAGCTCCGGGACCGCGTCGTCGAGATGATTCTCGAGGGGGTCCTGAGCGACGGTGACGCCCTGCCTTCGGTCCGAAGCGTGGCGGCGGAGTACCGCCTCAACCCCCTCACGGTGCTGAAAGGCTATCAGGAACTGGTCGACGAAGGCCTGGTGGAGAAGAAACGCGGCCGGGGCATGTTCATCATGGATGGCGCCAAGAAATCCCTGCTGTCGGGCGAGCGCGAGCTGTTCGTCACGGAGCAATGGCCGTCCGTGGTGGCGGCCATCCGGCGCCTGGGGCTGGACCTGGATGAACTGATGGAGCAGGCGCGCGTAGAGCTCGCCGGATCCACGGGGCAGGAAGGAGAGGACCAGTGAGTACACTCGTCAAGGCCACTGGTCTTTCGAAGCATTACGGTGGCGTTGCCGCCCTGGACAACGTCAGTTTCGACATCCAGCAGGGCCGCATCGTCGGTCTGATCGGGCCAAACGGCGCCGGCAAGACCACGGCACTCAAGGCCCTCCTGGGGCTCACACCGTTCGATGGCAGTCTCGAGGTGTTGGGTCGAGATCCGAGGCGTGAACGACACCAGGTCATGCAGGACGTCTGCTTCATCGCCGACGTGGCCGTCCTGCCCAAGTGGCTGCGGGTCAGGCAAGCCCTCGATGTCGTCGATGGGCTGCACCCGAAATTCGATCGCAGCAAGGCGGAGGCATTCCTGTCCCGGACCACCATCAGGACCGAAAGCAGGATCGGCCAGTTGTCAAAGGGCATGGTGACGCAGCTCCACCTCGCGCTGGTGATGGCGATCGAGGCGCGGCTACTGGTGCTGGACGAGCCGACCCTGGGGCTGGACATCATCTTCCGCAAGGATTTCTACACTACGCTGCTCAACGACTATTTCGACGACGACAGGACTATCCTGGTGACGACCCACCAGGTCGAGGAGATCGAGCATATCCTGACCGACGTCATGTTCATCGACAGGGGCCGCCTGGTCCTGGACGAGAGCATGGACAGCGTGGCGGACCGGTTTGTGGAAGTGGCCGTCAAACCGGATCTGGCGGATGACGCCCGGCGGCTCGGTCCCCTGAGCGAGACAGAGATGTTCGGCCGGCGGGTTTTCATGTTCGAAAACGTGCCGGTCGAGCGTATCCGCGCCCTCGGCGAGGTGAGGAAGCCGGGCATAGCAGACCTGTTCGTCGCCAAGATCAGGGAGCACGCGGCATGAACACCATGAAGACTCTGGTTCGCCGGGAACTGTGGGAGCACCGTGCCATCACGTTGGCGCCGATCGCCTTCGGTGCCCTGTTTGTCCTGGTCAACCTTCTGGCCGCGCTGGGCGTGATCAAGATTCAGATCGACGCCGGCGACGTAGACCTGACTGGCCTGATCAGCAGCCTCGACGGCCGGAAAGCCGGCGCGCTCATCCAACTCGGGCTCGCGATGGTGGCCATATCACTCAACACCGTCATGGTGTTCGTGACCAGCTTTTACCTGCTGGACTGCCTGTACGCGGAGCGGAAGGATCGCTCCATTCTCTTCTGGAAGTCGCTGCCTGTTTCGGACACCAGGATCGTGGGATCGAAGATGCTCACCGCGGCGGTGGCGGTACCCCTCGTGACGCTGGCGGTGTTCATGTTGGCCAGCGTGAGCATGTACGTTATCACTGGGCTGACGGCGCGCTTCGCCGGCAGCTCCGTCATCCTGGCGGCAGGGCCGGCGGCCCTGGTGGAGGTGACGCTGGCGCATGCCTACGCACTCGCCGTGCAAACCCTGTGGTACCTGCCGATCTTCGGATGGCTGCTGCTGGTGTCCGCATGGTCGCGACGGGCGGTACTGCTGTGGGCGGTGCTGCCACCGGTCGCGGTCAATCTGGTCGAACGGATCGTGTTCGGGACGAGCCATTTCGCCAACCTGCTCCGCGAGCGGCTGGTCGGCGTTTATCCCCTCGCCTTCAACGAAGACACGGGACAGCAAGAGCTGGCGTGGCAGTACGAAGACCAGGTGGCCCACGTGGACATGCACTTCTCGGAAGGCCTGCTCGGGCTCATCGAGCCGGGCAGGCTACTCGCGAGTCCCGGTCTGTGGGGCGGGATCGCAGTGGGCGCCCTGTTTTTTGCCGCGGCCGTCTGGATGAGACGGTACCGGGATGATTCCTGAAACCAACCTGAAATCAGAGAGCCGAAAATGATGCACGCCTTGAGACTGTTGGGATTGGTGGCCGCACTGGCCATGATGAGCGCCTGCGTCATCGTCGTTGACGACAACGAGGACGAGGTCGAGGCAACCTGGGCTACGAATTACTCGTCCACCGACGAAGACGTCGCCCTGGCCCGCCGCATCGGTGAGGACCTGGAGTCGGATCCCGGCCTGAGGACCGAGGACCTTCGGGTCGATGTCCGCCGCGGAGTCGTCACCCTCCGTGGCGAGGTCAGTGATGTCCAGGCCCTCCAGAAGGCCATCGAAACGGCCTCGGCCGTGCACGGGGTGCGCAAGGTCATATCCAGGCTGAAGGTGGAGGTGTCTCCCAGCTAGTGCTGGTCTGCCGGGCGGTCGCCCGGACACACCGAGCGTCCCGGTTCACCCTGGCGTGGCGTCAGCGCAGCCGCGACTGCACCGGGTACCGGCCTACACCGCAGGAGTTCAGCGTCGGGGCTGCGCGTCCGGTGCCGATCAGCTTACACTGGGGTCAGCCGAACGAACGGGCTGTGGACCGCGGCCAGACCGGGAGATCCGACGCGAAATGAGACCAGCCTCCACCCTTGCGGCGGGCATATCCCTGCTGTGTTTGCTGATAGCGGCCGTCGCCTATGCTCAGGAGACGGCCACCGCCCAGCCGTCGCCCGGGCGGGTCGCCTTGTCCGGTATCTCGCCGGCCCGGTTCAATCCCACGCACGGCACGGTGTTCTTCACTGTGAGCGGCGCTTATTTCCCGACCGATCCCAGGGACGTGGCGGTCATCATCGACGACCGCCAGCTTCCGGTGAGCGACCTGTCCGTGTCGCGGAGGATCGTATCCGCCAGCTACGTCGCGGCGCCCGGCGCGAACACCGTGACCCTGCGGGCCTGGGATGCCTCGGGCCAGGTGCTGACGTCCACGGAGACCGTCTGGACCGGCGACCTGACTCTGGACATCGACGTTACAGACGCGCTCGGACGGCCGCTGGATAGTGGCGAGGTAGTCGCCAGCCTTTCCCGGGATCCCTCCGTAAGCTCCACCGTGCAGATCCGGGAGGGCCGGGCCGAGGTGATCAATCTGCCCGACGCAGACATCCGCATCGAGGCGAAGCACCCATCCGGTCTCGAAGCTGTCGCCGTCGTGGCGGCACGGGACCGGTGGGCCAGTCTGAGCCTGCGTTAATGCGATTCTGCGCCGTCGGCAGGTCGCGACGAAATGTCGTACTTCCTGAGGTATCCGCGGAACTGGTGATAAGTGAGTCCCAGGGCCGCCGCCGCCCGTCCCTGGTGATACCCGTGCTCGTGGAGCGCGCGACTGACGATCTGACGCTCGATGTCGGCCACATGGCTCCGGAGGTCTGAGGGGAGGGCCGGTGGCGGCACCGCCCGTTCGTGGTCGGTCCCGCCGGTCTGCTCGATGCGGAACGGGGAGGCGAACGGATCGAAGTGGATTTCGGCCACGGGTGAGTCCGGTGGCTCGGCCCGGTATACGGATCGTTCGACCGCGTTCTTGAGTTCGCGCACGTTGCCCGGCCAGCCGTATTCGAGCATCTGCCCTCGTGCGTTTTCGGAAAACCCCGAGAAGAATGACCGCCTCAGCTCACTGGTGAAGTTCAGGGCGAAATAGTCGGCCAGCCGCAGGATATCGTCCCGGCGGGCACGCAGAGGCGGCACCGTGACGACGTCAAAAGCCAGGCGGTCGAGGAGGTCGGGCCGGAACGACCCCTCCCTGGCGAGACCTGGCAGGTCCTGATTGGTGGCGCCGACGATTCTTACGTCCGTCCGCAAGGTTTCGGAACCCCCCACCCGCTCGAATTCCCCGTACTCGATAACCCTGAGGATCTTCTCCTGCATCCGCAACGGAACGGTGGCCAGCTCATCGAGGAGCAGGGTGCCGCCCTCCGCCCGCTCGAACCGCCCCACGTGGCGCCGGGTGGCGCCGGTAAACGCTCCGGCTTCGTGCCCGAACAATTCGGATTCGAGCAGGCTCTCGGTCAGGGCGGCGCAGTTGAGCTTGATCATGGGCTGGTCCCATCGGGGAGACAGGTAATGGAGTCGCGAGGCAACCAGTTCCTTGCCGGTGCCCCGTTCGCCGATGACCAGCACCGGCTTGTCCAGGCCAGCAGCACGGGACACATGCTCCATCATTTCCAGGAAAGCGGGGGACTCGCCGATGATCGATGTGTTTTCCGGCGCCAAATCTGTCACGAAAATCACCAAAGATTAGTTGATATTGCAAGACAAATTAGCATATTTGGCTATTTAGCCAATTGTCAAACTGGGAGAGAGAGGAAAAACAGAGTCAATTCAATTGGTTGTGAAAGATGCCCTGATTGGCACGGATTCTGCCTGTCCTTTTCCAGGCAACCCCCGGAACAGGAGGCGCGGAATGGGCATTTTCTCGAGGTTCACGGATATCGTGAACGCCAATATCAACGCCATGCTGGAGAAGGCCGAGGATCCCGAGAAGATCGTTCGGCTGATGATCCAGGAAATGGAGGACACGCTGGTGGAGGTGCGCTCCTCGGCGGCTCGCGCCATCGCGGATCGCAAGGAGCTGGATCGCAAGCTCGGCACCGTCGTCCGCGAGCGGGAAGGATGGGACGAGCGGGCGGAACTGGCCGTTCGCAAGGGTCGGGACGATCTGGCCAGGGCAGCCCTGGCCGAGCGCGCGCGTATGGATGAGCGCGTGGAGGGCCTGAAGGCCCAGCACGCCCAGGTGGACGAAGGCCTCGCCCGGTTGAAGGAAGACATCGCCCGCCTGGAAGAGAAGCTGGCCGACGCCAAGTCGCGTCAGAAAGCGCTGGTGATGAGGCACAAAACGGCCAGCAACAGGCTCGAGGTGCGCAAGCGCATCCACGAGAACCGCATCGACGATGCGCTGGTGAGGTTCGAGCAGTTCGAGCGTAAGATGGAAAACGTCGAGGGGAGGGTCGAGGCGTTCGATCTCAGCCAGAAGAAAGACCTTCGCCGGGAACTCACCGACCTGGAGCACGAAGAGTCCATCGAAGCGGCCCTCGTGGACCTGAAGAAACGGGTCGGATCGGCGGACGCTGACGGCCAGACGAGCTGACGGGAGTCACCCATGGGCGAAGTGATCGGCATCGTGATGGTCTCGTTTGTGCTGCCGCTGATCATCGTGCTGCACTACATGACCAAGTGGAAGGAATCCAAGGGCCTCTCGAAGGAGGACGAGAAGATGCTCGAGGAGATCTGGGAGAGCGCCCAGAAGATGGAGAGCAGGATCAACGCGCTCGAGACCATCCTCGACGACCAGGCCGCGGACTGGAGGAAAAGGGTATGAACTGGGAGTTCCTCGAGGAACTGCCGTCGCGATTGCGCGGTCTGCGCCGCGACAGGGAGAACGGATTGTTCTACGGCGTCTGCGCCGGTATCGCCGACCGGTTTGCATGGCCGGTCACCACGGTCCGGCTGTTCGCCATACTGTCCCTGATCGTGCTGTTCCTGCCGACAGCCATCCTGTACGTGACCGCGGGCCTGCTGTTGCCCGCCAAGCCCCTGACGTTCTACGGTGGCCGCGAGGATCGTTTCTGGAAGAGGCAGAGCCGGCGGAATCCCGGTAGGTGGTGCGCATGACTCAGAACGGCCGCCCTCCCTACCGGCGCCTGTATCGCGACCGGGAGCACAAGATGCTTTGCGGCGTATGCGCCGGCGTAGCCGACTTCTTCGGCTTCGACGTGACCGCGACTCGTGTGCTGACGGTCATCATGCAGTTTCTGTTCCCGGCCACTTTTCTCGTCTACCTGATCATGTGCTGTCTGGTACCGGCCAAGCCGGGCGAGATCTACAAGGACAAGAGGGAAGAGCAGTTCTGGAAATCAGTGCGAACGTCGCCTGTCGCCACCGTCTCCTCGGTCCGGCACAAGCTCAGGGAGGCCGACGCCCGCCTCCAGAAGATGGAGCGTTACGTTACGTCTCCCGGGTTCGGGCTGGACAAGGAGTTCCGCGATCTCCAGGATGATTGACGGGGTCCGGAAATGACAACCATGACCGAGTTTCTCGATCAATGAACGTTTTCGAATTCGTCATCCTCATCGTGCTTATCGTCACCATCGGCCGTGTGCTCGGGAGGCGTACCGGACGCCACCGCCACAGGGAAGGGCCGGAGGCTGAGGGCGCCGGCACCGAGACCACCGCCAGACTCGAGAATCTCGAGGAGCGCATCCGGGTCCTCGAGCACATCGTCACCGACGAGGGATACGAGCTCCGCAAGAAGTTTCGCGACCTGGCCGATTGACGCGCCTCCGGGCGTGATATCTTCCCTGGGGCCACCGAGGTCCGGCCACGTATTCATGTCCTCACCTCTTTCCATCCGTCCTGCGATGCTCCGGATCCGGTTCCCGATCCGCTGGCGGACGGGACCTGCCTACCCGGCAAACGCCGGCGGCGTGGTTCGGCCCCGATTCACGCCCTTCGAGCCGCCCGAGGGGGACCGGACGCCGAGTCCCGCCTGACTGACCGATGATTGGCAGAGGGAACCCGCCGTCCAGGACCCGGAGTCTCCGACCGCTCGGGCTGGCGATGCTGGGCCTTTTGCTCCTGTCCCCGGCTGCCTGCGAGGCGCCGCCCGAGGATGGCGGCAAGGTGATCCGCATCCTGGACGGCGACAGCCTGATCGTAAGGAAGCAAGACGGCACGGATCTAGAGGTGAGACTGTTCGGGATCGACGCCCCCGAATACCGGCAACCCTGGAGCAGACGGAGCCGGGAGGCCCTCGAGGCCCTGGCGGGGGACCGGTGGGTGCGTGTCGACCTGGTGACGGTGGATGTCTACGGCCGTAGCGTCGCGGTCATAAGGCGGGCAAGCGACGGCCTCGAGGTGGGCCGGGAAATGGTCCGGCTCGGTCACGCCTGGGTATACCGGCGCTATACCGATGACGAGACCTTGTTCAAGCTGGAGGACGAGGCGCGGGCCGCAGGGAGAGGGCTGTGGTCGCTGTCCCAGAAGGAGCGGGAAGCGCCCTGGCTGTGGCGCCGGAAAAACCGTACGGCCACGAGCGGCGAAAGGCCTGAGTGACATCCCGGGAGGAAGACCTTGGGCGGAAGCATCCATATCGAAATGCGCGGCCTCACGCGGGCATACGCGTCCCGTGGAAAGGCGCGGCCGGTGCTCGAAGGCGTCGACGCCACGATACGCCACGGCGAGTTCATCGTTCTGGTGGGCCGCAGCGGGTCTGGCAAGTCGACCCTGCTCAATCTCATCGGCGGCCTCGACCGGCCCAGCGCCGGCGAAGTGCTGCTGGACGGAGAGTCCCTCGGGCGGCTTTCCGAGGACCAGTTGTCCAGGATGCGCCGACGCAAGCTCGGATACCTGTTCCAGTTCTTCAACCTGGTGCCGACGCTGACCGCAGTGGAAAATCTGCTGTTGCCCCTTGAATTGATCGGCGTGGAGGGCGGGCCGGCCAGGGAGAGAGCCGCGCGCTGGCTCAGTGCCGTCGGGCTGGATGATCGGGGCCCGGATTATCCGGACGAGCTGTCCGGGGGAGAGCAGCAGCGGGTCGCCTTGGCCCGTGCGCTGATCCACGAGCCAGGCCTGTTACTCGCCGACGAGCCTACCGGCAACCTCGACCTTGCGACGGCCAGGGACGTGCTGCGCCTCTTGGACGGCCTCTGCCGCCGCTCCGGCACGACTCTGATCATGGCGACTCACAGCCCGGAGGTCATCGGCCTGGCGGACAGGGTGCTGACGATCAGGGACGGAGGCCTGCACGTGGCGGACGAAGCCTCGTGAGCCGTCTGGTCGTCCGTGCGGGCCGCAGATTCCTTGCCCGCCATCCCTGGCAACTGGCCCTCGCGATTGCCGGCGTGGCCCTGGGTGTGGCCGTGGTCACGGGAGTCGACCTGGCCGGCACCGCGGCACAACGGGCCTTTGATGTTTCGCGACAGGTGGTGGCCGGGGCGGCTACCCATCAGATCGTGTCCCCTTCGGGGGCATTCGACGAGTCCTTGTTCAGAACTCTCGCGGTGGACCGGGGCCTGGAGCGGATCGCACCCTCCCTCGAGGGCCGGGTCGTCCTGGACGACGGCCGCGTTCTTACTCTCACCGGGCTGGACCCGTTCTCGGAAGCGCCATTCCGGTCCTATGGCGCCTCCCTGGCCGAAGGAGCCCGGGTCGGGAACCTGCTCACGGAGCCAGGCACGGTCGTAGCGACACCGGAACTCGCAGCTGATCTGGACATTGCGCCGGGCGGGACGCTCGTGATCGACGTGGCCGGCAAGCGCGTGCTCCTTCGCCTGGTTGGATTGCTCTATCCGGGAGTGGCGGAATCCGCCCTGCTCCGGGACTACCTGTTCGCGGATATCGCCACTGCCCAGGAAGTGCTGGGCCGGATCGGTCGGCTAAGCAGGATAGATCTGATACTGGACGAACGAACGGCCGATGGCCTCCGCAAGGATCTCCCCCCCGGGACCGAGCTTGTTGCCACCGGTGCCCAGTCCCGGAACCTGATGGAGATGACCGAGGCGTTCCGGATCAACTTGCGGGCTCTCAGTCTACTGGCGCTCCTGGTCGGCGCTTTTCTCATCTACAGCACCATGTCCTTCCTGGTGGTCCAGCGGCGCAGGGTGATTGGCATGCTTCGCACCATCGGGGTCTCCCGACGCCAGTTGTTCGCCGCGGTGATCCAGGAGTCATTCCTCGTGGGCGTGCCCGGGACCGCAGCCGGCCTCGTGCTGGGGTGGCTTCTCGGCAGCGTGCTCACCTCTCTGGTGGTGCGAACCATCGATGACCTGTATTTCCGGCTGGAAGTGGCGGCTGTCCCGCTCGCATGGGGCCTGATGTTCAAGGGCGCGTTGCTCGGGCTCGGCGTCACCGTAGCCGCGAGCCTTGCGCCCGCCAGGGAGGCGGCGGCGGTCAGTCCACGCTCGGCGCTCAGCCGTGCCTCGCTGGAGTGGAAAGTCCGGCGAAGGCTGCCGGTGCTTGTGGTGATGGCAGTCACCATCGGCGTCGCGGCGGTGTTGCTGTTGCGGCTGGCCGACGATTCCCTGTTGACAGCGTTCGCCGGCATGTTTGCCGTCATCGTCGCTGCAGCCCTGATGACACCGCCCGTGATCGCCGCGGTGATGGGACTGTTGTCACGCGGCGTCGGTCGCTACCTGGACATGCCGCTGCGCATGGCGCTGCGCGGCATCGAAGCGTCCCTGAGCCGGACCGGCGTGGCCGTCGCCGCCCTGATGGTCTCCGTCGCCACAGTTGTCGGCGTCGGCCTGATGGTCGGGAGCTTTCGTTCCAGCGTGGACCGCTGGCTGGCGGACTCTCTCAGAGCCGACATGTACGTCAGCCTCGGCGAGGCCTGGTACGCCGACGGAGGCGACGGTGACCGGCTCACGGTGACCCTGAGAGATTTGCCGGAGGTCGCCAGGGTGACCCGATCCACCAGGACTCGCGTTACTACCCCGGACGGTGAGATGCGCCTGTGGGCGCTGGATCCGGGGGACGGCGACTGGGGACTGGCGCTGATTTCGGGTGACCCGGTCCGGGCCCGCCAGGAATTCGACGCTGGCCGGTCAGTCCTGTTATCCGAGTCCTTCGCAAGGCGGGCGGGACTGTCCGCCGGCGACGATGTGGAGCTACCGTCTGCCCGCGGCACCAGTGTCTTCCAGATCGCCGGGGTATTCAGGGACTATACCTCGGACCGGGGCGTGGTCGCCTTGCACATGGACCGATTCCGCGACGACTGGCAGGTGCGACGCATCGACGGACTCGGCGTGGTCGCGTCGGCGGGTACGGACAGCCGCGGTCTTCGGCGCGCGATCGACGGGGTGCTGGGTGGCGGCCGGGGAATCCGTGTGGCGTCAAACCGTGAGATAAGGTCGGCTTCACTCGCCGTTTTCGACCGGACTTTCACCATCACCCGCGTGCTGCAGCTGCTGGTCGGTGTCGTGGCCTTTTTCGGGGTCATGAGTGCCCTTCAGTCCCAACAGATGGAGCGGGTGAGGGAAATGGCGGTTCTCAGGGCTCTCGGCTGGACGCCTGGCCAGGTGCGCCGACTGGTCCTGGGTCAGACGGCCACGCTGGGGGTGACCGCGGGCCTCCTGGCCATGCCCCTGGGCGTCGCTCTGGCCGCCATCCTGATCCGCGTCATCAACGTGCGTGCGTTCGCCTGGACCATGGAGTTCGACATCGACCCCTGGGTGCTGGCCCAGGGAATGGGGCTGGCCGCGGCCGCGGCGGTCGTGGGCGGGGTCTATCCGGCGTGGCGATCGGCCCGACGCCGCCCGGCCAACGACCTGAGAGACGAATGACGTGACTCGACGTCGGATCGCCTTGAGCCTCGGTCTGGCGATCGCCGCCAGCGCGGCGCTGCTTTATCTGCTGCGGATGCCCGAGGAAACGCCCACGGCCCGGGGGCTGCAGGTTGCCAGCCTGCTCGGCGATGCCGATGCCTCCGGACTCCTGCTCGCTGACCCGTCCTACCGGCCCACGTTCCCTTTCGACCATGGACCGCACCCGGATTTTCGATCGGAGTGGTGGTACCTCACGGGCAATCTCGACGGCCCCGGCGGCCGGCGGTTCGGCTTCCAGTTCACGATCTTCCGGTTCGCCCTGGGAACAGCCACTGAAGATCGAGCGTCTCGCTGGGCTACCCGACAGGTCTGGATGGGGCACCTGGCGTTCACGGACGTGGACCGGAAGCGCTTCTTCAGCACCGAGCGCATTGCGCGGGGAGGGGAAATGGGGCTGGCTGGTGCCACCGCAGAGCCGTTCACTGCCTGGATCAAGGACTGGCGCATGGCGTCGACGGACGCGCCGTTCCTGCCTATCGATCTGACGGCGCGATCGGAGGGATTCGGTCTTGCCTTGACCCTGATGCCCGGCCCCGGGCCGGTGTTGCAGGGCGAGAACGGGTTCAGCCGGAAAGGACCGGGCCCGGGCAACGCGTCTCATTACTACAGCTACCCGAGACTGCCTGCCTCCGGTGAGGTGACATTAGCCGGGGAGGTCCTGCCGGTAACGGGCCAGGCCTGGCTTGATCGGGAGTGGGGGACCAGCGCCCTCGGGCCCCTGGTCCGGGGTTGGGACTGGTTCGCCCTTCAGCTCGACGACGGTGGTGAGCTGATGTACTACCAGCTAAGGCGCATGGACGGCAGCGCGGACCCCCTGAGCGCCGGGACGCTGACGCGGCCACATCGGCGGCTGGAGGCCGCGGGCGTTGCGCTCACCCCACGCCGATACTGGACGAGCCCGGAGACCGGGATCAGGTACCCGGTTTCATGGGATCTCGCTATCCCCTCCGAAAATCTGCGCCTCGAGGTAGAAGCCGTCCTAGACGCTCAGGAAATGGACCTGTCCGTGACCTACTGGGAGGGTGCGGTCCGGGTGGCCGGATTCCGGCGCGGTGTCCCGGTAACCGGCAGGGGGTACCTGGAGATGACAGGTTACGATGCCACGCCGCTCAATCCATGACCAGCACGGCGGCGCCGCTCAGCCGCCCGTGGCGCAGGTCCTCGAGGGCGTCGTTGGCCTCCGCCAGCGGATAGCGCGTTGTATGGGTCTTCACTGGCACCCGCGGAGCGAGCGACAGGAAATCCTCAGCGTCACGCCGGGTCAGGTTGGCGACGGAGCGGAGCACGCGCTCTCCCCAAAGAATGCGGTAGGGGAATGAGGGGATATCACTCATGTGGATCCCTCCGCAGACCACTACGCCGCCCGGCCGTACCGCTCTGAGGGCCGCGGGCACCAGTGTTCCCACGGGAGCGAAAATGATTGCGGCGTCCAGTTCGGCCGGCGGCGTCTCGTCGGAGCCGCCCGCCCAGGTCGCGCCGAGCTGTCTGGCGAAGTCCCGGGCGGACGCGTCGTCGGGACGGGTGAAGGCATAGATATCCCGTCCCTGCCATTTCGCCACCTGGGCGACGATATGTGCGGCTGCTCCGAATCCGTAGATGCCCAATCGCCGGGCGTCCTCAGTCATCGAGAGACAACGGTGGCCGATGAGGCCAGCACACAGCAGCGGGGCCGCTTCCACGTCGGAATAGGCGTCCCCGATTGGGAAGCAGAAGCGATCGTCCGCAACGGTCATCTCCGCGAAGCCGCCGTCGATCTGATAGCCCGTGAAGCGCGCGTTCTCGCACAGGTTCTCGTGGCCTGATGCGCAGTAGTCGCAACGTCCGCAGGTGTGTCCGAGCCAGGGCACGCCCACTCTCTGCCCGGGCTCGAGAGGCGAGCCGCTGGCGACTGTCACGACTTCGCCCACGATCTCGTGCCCAGGAATCAGCGGCGTCCTGATATCTGGCAGATCGCCGTCGAACACATGCAGATCCGTCCGACAGACGGCGCAGGCCCGCACCCGAATCAGAACCTGTCCGGGACCTGGTTCCGGGTCGGGACGCTCCTCGAGTACGAGCGGGGCACCAACCCGGGCTAACACCATCGCTCTCATGGATCGCAACGTCCTCCCACAAGAGAGTCTAGCGCGGGAAATCGGGAGCGGAGCCCCTGCCCGGTCAGTGGAACAGAGTGGCCAGGGGGGCTTCTCCCGTCTGCTGCTCGACCAGCAGCTGCAGGTAATCGTCTCCGGTGACCGGGCCACCGAACAGGTGTCCCTGGCCATAGGCGCACCGGTGGCTGCGCAGGAAGGCGAGTTGCTCTTCCGTCTCGACACCCTCGGCCACCACGTCCATGCCGAGGTTCTGACCCATGTTGATAATGGTGGCGACGAGAGCCCCGCTGTCCGGGGAGTGCAGCGCGTTCTTGACGAATGACTGGTCGATCTTCAGGGTGCCGATCGGGAAGTGCTGGAGCGCGCTCAGCGAGGAGTAGCCGGTCCCGAAATCGTCGATGCACAAGTGCAGACCAAGCTGATAAAGGCGGTCGAGCAGCTTCAGGGTGCGTTCGCCGTCCCGCATCAGGGTCGACTCGGTGATCTCCAGCTCCAGACAGGAAGGCGTGAGACGATTTTCCTCGAATATCCGCTCCACTCGGGCTACAAAGTCCTTCTGCCTGAGTTGCGTCAGCGATAGGTTTACCGCCACTCGTCCCGGCCAGGCCAGACGGGTCTGCCACATGGCGTAATCGCGGCAGACCTGGGACAGGACCCATGCGCCGATCTCGAAGATCAACCCACTGTCCTCAGCCAACGGGATGAACACTGCCGGCGGCACTTCTCCGCGCTTGGGGTGCCGCCAACGCAACAACGCCTCCGCGCCGGCCACCCTGCCATCCTCGAGGTCGATTTTCGGCTGGTATAGCACCTGGAATTCTTTCCTGATGAGCGCATGCCGGAGTTCATTCTTGAGGACCAGCCGATCCACGGCGTTGGCGTTCATCCTCGGGCTGTAGAAGCCGTAGGTGTTGCCGCCGTTTTCCTTGGCGTGATACATGGCCGCGTCGGCGTTCCTGATGAGGTCCACGACGTTGTCGGCATCATCCGGGCACAGGGCGATCCCCAGGCTCGCCGTCACAAAAAGCTCCCTGCCCTCCACGTAGAATTCCTTGGCGATGGCATCCAGCAGCATCCGGGCGGTCGCCGCCAGGCTGGCGTTGAGATCCTGCCCCGCCGGCAGGGAGTCAAGCAGGATCGCGAACTCGTCCCCGGCGAGGCGGCCTACCAGGGTGCCAGGCTCGAGTGCATCGACCAGACGGCGGGCGGTAATCTCGAGGCTGCGATCGCCGACGGGGTGGCCGAAGGTATCGTTGATGTCCTTGAACCTGTCCAGGTCGACGTACAGCAGGGCCACACGCAGTCCGTTTCTCGATGCCCTGGCGATACCCTGCTGCAGCTTGTGCTGGAACTGGATCCGATTCGCGACCCTGGTCAGGGAATCGAACCGGGTGAGATACTGCACGCGCTTCCGGGTGCGGGTCTCGTCGGTGATGTTGCGGAAGACCAAGATATGCCCCGCCACCTTCGATTCGCTGTCCTCCAGCACATTGCTTCGATACGTCACGCGGATGCGGTGCCCGCCCTTGGACGAGAGGTCGGTCTCTCCGTCTGCGTTCAGTACGCCTTCGGCGTCCAGGAAGCCTTCGCCATCCTCGGGAACGAAGGCGCTGAGCGGTTGCCCCAGGAGTTGCGCTTCATCGTAGGCCAGCATGCCCAGCGCTTGAGGATTCGTCCTGATGACGCGGAGGTCAGGCGAAAGGAAGAACACTCCGTCATGGGTGCTGTCGAGCAGTTGTTCCAGGAATGGTCCCGAGACGGCCATTTCGCCCAGGTTGTCCGGTAACGGGGCCGGCTCACCCTTAGTCTCTGTCACCTTGCCGGATCGGGTGTGAGCGGCATCCCATGTCTGCCAGCCCAGCAGCGCCAGCAGGCCGAGGGCCAGCCCCACCGCGGCGATGACGGCCGTCCGCCAGGCGAGACGTGCCCACTCGCTACGCAGGGTACGATCGATGGCCTGGAGAGAGCTCGCCGCACCGGGGATGGGAGCGGCGACCGAGATCTCGCTACCAGCCAGTGATCCTGCCTCCACCCGCGCCTTGGCGCGGACCGCATCGACGGGATCCTGCCCCGCGCGGAGCAACTCCGTTCCTGCCGTGTCCAGCAGCCGTACTGACATAGCTCCCGCGCCTGCGCGCAGGTTCTCCAGTTCGCCCTCCGTCAGGGGCGACCCGGGCTCGCGGCCGGACAGGGCATCGGCGATCATGGAGGCCTGGCGGGCGGAACGATCCGCCGCCAATTTCTGGGACTCTCCACGGATATGGGCGGAGATTTCTCCCGCGATGCGTCCCATGGAGGGGCCCGAGTGGATCAGCAGGTATACGGCCGGTGTCGCCAGGGCAATAGTGGCGACCAGCGCCACCCTGGTCAGTCGGATACCGGGACCGGTTCGAGACATAGGACACCAAGGTCTGTTGTTCTAGTTATTGTTCTATCGGCAACCCGGGGGCGGCCCGCGAGCCCCATGGCGTCGCCATGGACCGCCTCCCCCGCCAGCCGCAATTCCGCGACCGGGCGGCTACAAGAAAAGCACAATACGAGCCTCGCCACCAGTCCATTTACCGCATACTTGAACCGGCAATTCTCGTTGCCATGCAGCATTCCAAACATTGGAGGAGATCTGATGAGCCCTTCAGCCACAGCGCTAGCAGGATTCGCCGCCTGGACCCTTTTCCTGGTCCTGTTGATCGGACTGTACCGGGCATCGCTTGTAATATCGGGAAAACGGGCCCCTAACCAGTTCGATCCCGGTGGCGCGGACGTGGGCGAATTTTCCCGCAGGCTCTGTCGCGCCCACGCCAACTGTTACGAGAACCTGCCGATCTTCGGGGGACTCATCGCCGTCGCCCTCGCGACAGATCAATCCCAGGCGACGGACGGTCTCGCGATGTGGTTCCTTGGCGCAAGAATTGGCCAGTCGATCGTCCATCTCGCCTCCACCAGCAACATGGCGGTCAACGCGAGATTCGCGCTGTATCTGGTCCAGTGGTTCATCATGGCCGCGATGGCGTTCAGGCTGCTGACGGCGTGATTACTCTCGGGAGGCGCGCCCTCCCGGGTTCCGCTTCTCGACGAACCGGGTGGGTTCCCCGCTCCCGGAGGTTCGGAGATCACCGTCGACGACCGCGCCCTCGCCGATGGCGATGCGGGATGCAGACACGCTTCCCTGAATCCGGGCACCCGGCCTGATTTCCACGCGGTCGCGGGCGGTAACGTCGCCGTCGACGGATCCGGCGATGATCAGATCCGCGCCGCGCATCCTGCCGGTCCAGGACGCGCCTTCCGCCAGGGTGATCGAGCCTTCCATATCGGAATCTCCAAAAACTGCGCCCATGACGAGTACATGGCCGTTGCTGTGGATTTCGCCGTGGATCTCCGTCGACCGGTCGATGATCGTGGTCGGTTCCCCCATGGCGTCGAATAGACGCCGTTTCCTTTTGTCTGCCACGACCCGCTTCCCTGTTTCCTGTGGTCGGGTCATTGTAAGACGACGCCGCCTGGGGGGGTACGTGCGCGGGAACCCGTACGCCGTCGGGCGGTCTCACGGAAGGCAAAGCGGGGGCGGCGGCCTGAGGCCTCGCCGACCGGAGGCCCGGGCAAGGCGAAACGAGAAAAGTCAGGGCGTCACGGCATTCGCGTCTGATAAAATGCACAACTTTTCGCCAGTCGTATCGAGGGGAATCATGTCCAGATTCTGGTTGGTCGCGGTTGCCGCGGCACTGACGGCCTGCAGCGATGCAGACGAATCCGGGGCCATGCAGACGGCCAATGCTTCCGTCGAGACTGCGCCGGAAGCGGCGCCGCAGCCGACCATGAAGTCCGGCGTCCCGATCGAGAATATCGACCGCGAAGTCCGTCCCCAGGACGATTTCTTCCGCTTTGCCAACGGCGCGTGGCTCGAAAACACCGAGATACCACCCGATGAGGTCCGGTACGGTTCCTGGGTGGAGGTCAGGGAACGCAACGAGGCCCGCCTCAAGGTAGTCCTGGAGGAAGCGGCTCTCGCCGATGCCGAACCCGGTTCGAACGAGCAGAAGATCGGTGATTTTTACACCAGCTATATGGATGAGGCCCGGGTCAACGAACTCGGCCTCGCATCGCTGAATGAAGAGCTTGCGCTCATCGACGCCGCCGAGTCCTACAGTGACCTGGCCCGACTGTTCGGGCGCAACATGTGGCTGCAGCTGGGCGTGCCATTCGACTATTACGTGGACCGGGATCGCAAGGACACCAGCCGTTACCTTTTCTATCTCTGGCAGGGCGGCCTTGGCATGCCGGACCGGGATTACTACCTGAAGGATGAAGAGAAATTCGCGACCTACCGGGCCGGCTACGTGGACTATGCCGATCGTCTCCTGTCGCTGGCGGGCCGCGAGGACAGCCGCGCGGAGGCTGAGGGTATTCTGGCCCTCGAGAAGCGTATCGCGGAAATCCAGTGGGAGAGAACCAGGACCCGGGACAGGATCGCGACCTACAATCCTATGCCGACCGCAGACCTGGCGACGGTGGCTCCGGGTTTCGACTGGGCGGTCTACCTGGACGCGGCCGGGCTGGGTGACGCCGCGGATCTCAACCTGAGCACCCCGAGCTTCTTTACGGATTTCGCCACATTGATGCCCGAGGTGCCGCTCGATCAGTGGAAGTCCTACCTGACAGTGCACCTGATCGACGGCTTCGCCTACCAGCTCAGCCAGCCTTTCTTCGACGCTCGCTTCGAGTTCCGAGGTCGGGTGCTGAGTGGCCAGGAAGCACCCCGGGAACGGTGGGAATACGCCCTCCAGAACGCCAACGTCGTGCTCCGCGACGCCATCGGCCGGATCTATCTGGAGCGCTTCTTCCCGAAAGAGGCCGGGGAGCGCATGGACGAGATGGTGGCAAATCTGCGCGCAGCCTACAGTCGGTCCATCGACGAACTCGACTGGATGCAGCCCGAGACCAAGGCCGAAGCCCAGAAGAAACTGGCGGCCCTCCAGGTCTACGTCGGCTACCCGGCCTACTGGCGCGATTACAAGGACGTGGAGATCGTGGCCGGTGACCTCATGGGCAACATGCTGCGCGGGACCCGGCAGACTTACGCAAATGACATCGACGACCTCGGCAGGCCGCCACGAAAGGGCGAGTTCGCGCGCGGGACCCAGGAAGTCAACGCCTACTACCTGCCCACGGCGGGAGAACTTGTGTTCCTGGCGGGTGTGCTGCAGCCGCCGTTCTTCGACCGGGAGGCGGACAAGGCCGCCAATTACGGCGCCATCGGTGCCGCCATCGGACACGAGATGCTGCACGCCTTCGACGACCAGGGCCGCAAGATCGACGAGAAAGGCGAGCTGAGAGACTGGTGGGCACCCGAAGATGCCGAGGAATACGAGCGCAGGGCCCGGAAGATCATCGACCAGTACAACGGCTACGAACCTGTGGAGGGGCTGCATATCAACGGCGAGCTGACCCAGGGCGAGAACATCGGCGATCTCGCCGGTCTGACCATGGCCTATCGGGCGTACGAGCTCTCCCTCGACGGCAAGCCGGCTCCGGTCATCGATGGTTTCACCGGGCAGCAGCGATTCTTCCTCGGGTTTGCCAACGTATGGCGTATCAAATCCAGGGAGGACTTTGTCCGCCAGCAGGTCCTGAGCGACCCCCATTCCCCGGCCCAGTACCGGGTGATCGGCGTCGTCTCCAACATGCCGGAGTTCTACGAGGCCTTCGAAGTCAAGGAGGGCGACGCGCTCTGGCGGGCGCCGGAGGACCGGGTCAGGATCTGGTGATCGACGACGGCTACCCTGATGGCCGGGTTTCTGAATTGTTGGCCTGTCCGGCATGTCGGCGGACGGCATCGATGCCGGGCGGGCGGGATGAGAACGCCTTAGTTGCGGGGAGCGGTATGAGAGTCGGCTTCATGGCGGTCTGCGTCCTCGGCGGGTTGCTGCTGGCGGGCTGTGGCGAAAGGAAAGAGCAGGCGGCGGGAGTCGAGGAGCCCGAGGCGACGGTCCGGTCTCTCACCGAAGACAGCGACCGATTCGACGGCCTGTTGACAGTTTTCGTCGATCGGGACGACGGGACGGTCCGCGCCCTGATACGGCCCGATCAGTTCGACAGGGAGCTGATCTACGTATCCACGTTCCAGGACGCGCCGGTGGCGGCGGGCCTCGGCCGCGGGTGGGGCAGCAAGAACGCGATCCTCGTCCTGCGCCGGCACTTCGGTCGCGTCGACTTCGTCCAGCCCAACACGGCTTTCTACTTCGATCCGGACAACGCCCTCAGCCGGGCGGCGGACGCCAACATCAGTCCTGCCGTGCTGGCGTCGGCTGAGATACTGGCCGAGGACGATTCGGACGGTGTCCTGGTCGATCTGGGCCCGGTGCTGCTCAACGAATCTTTCACCCAGATCAAGCCGTCCCCTGACCCGGAGGCGGAGGACGAGCCGGCCTTCGATCTGGGTGCCCTGAGCGAGACGAAGACACGATTTGCCTCGGTGGCGTCATACCCGAAGAACTCCGAGTTCGTGGTGGAATACGTCTTCGAGAACCCTGCGCCCGTCGTGCCGGGAGGAGATGAGATCACCGATCTCCGGTACGTGACCGTCCGCCTCCAGCACTCCTTTATCGAGGCGCCAGACGAGGGCTATTCTTCCCGTCGCTATGATCCCAGGGTCGGTTACTTCGTCAACCGCGTGACGGACCTGACCAGCACCGCCGCGGCCCCGTGGCGGGACGTCATCCAGCGATGGCGCCTGCAGAAAAAGGACCCGGCGGCCGAGCTTTCGGAGCCGGTGGAGCCCATCGTGTTCTGGATCGAGAACACCACACCGGAGGAATTCCGGGACACCGTGGCCGCGGCCGCCCTCGGCTGGAACCAGGCGTTCGAGCAGGCTGGGTTCGAGAATGCCATCGAGGTGAAGGTGCAGCCCGACGCCGCCGGCTGGGACGCCGGCGACATCCGCTACAACGTGCTGCGATGGACTTCTTCGCCCACGCCGGCCTTCGCCGGCATGGCGAACTGGCAGTGGGATCCCCGGACCGGCGAAATCCTGGGCGCGGACATCATGCTGGAGTACTCCTACATGACCCGCCGGATGCGGCTGGGGCCGGCCTACGAGATCACCGCGGACCGTACTCCGACCAAGGCGGGGCTCGCATTCTGTTCCCTGGGCGCGCGGCGGCAGCTGGACAATCTTTTCGCCAATGCCGCGCTCAAGGGGCCGGGAGCCGGACCCGGAGACGACCCCGAGTTGTTCCGCCAGACCCTGATGGAACTGGTCCAGCACGAAGTCGGTCACGTGCTGGGCTTGAGCCACAACTTCATCGCGTCGCAACTGTATGACTCGGTAGCCCTGTATGGGGGAGCAGCCGATACGGGTGGCGACGTCACGGCCTCGGTGATGGAGTACGCCTCCATCAATCTCAAGCCTGACGGCGGCGGCAATGGCCTCTACTACCAGACACGACCGGGGGTGTACGACCGATGGGCTATCGAATACGGGTACTCCCGGGCATCGCCGGATCCGGAAGCGGAGGAGGCGCGACTGGATGAGATCCTCACTCGCTCCAGTGAACGCGGTCTGCGCTTCGGCAATGATGGCGACGACATGCGCTCGCCGGGCGCGGGCATCGATCCGCGGATCATGATCGAGGACCTGGCCAGCGACGCGATCCGTTATTCGGCGGACCGCATGCAGCTGATCCGGAACCTCACCGGGGACCTGGTCCAGACCTACGCCAGGCAGGGTCAGAGCTGGCAGGAATTGGTGGCGGCCTACAAGGGGATCAGGGCGCAGTGGACCAACATGGTCGTGACCGTGACCCGATATGTGGGGGGCGTCCGGGTGGATCGGAGCGTCCAGGGGCAGCCCGGGGCCAGGGACCCATACCGCCCCGTGCCTGTCGCCGAACAGCGGCAAGCCATGGCCGTCCTGGCGGAGCAGTTGTTTGCGGCGGACGCCTTCGATGCGCCGGAGGCGCTGTACCGTCACCTGCAGACCCAGCGGCGGGACTTTGATTTCTACGGCAAGACTGAGGATCCGAAGATCCACGAGCAGGCGCTGGC
>JAHEFR010000040.1 GCA_024640085.1 Gammaproteobacteria bacterium | reverse complement strand
GTCACCGGGTCGGCCTCGTCGCTGGATTCACCGATCAGGTCCGGGGCGGTTGGGTGGCCGAAACCCGGCAGGTCATACGCATCAATTTCGTAGATTCGATGGAGACCGCCGGGCCCCGGCCCGATCTCGAAAATGTGTTCGCCGTCGTCCAGGAAGCCGACGACGATGCCGTTCGCGCAGTCAGGGAGACAATAGTTCCCGCCGGAATCCGGAATTCATCCACCGACGTGACACGGCCATGGCCTTCAGCAAGACGCTCGCGTTGGGCGACAACGCCTCCGGCGCCGGGAAGGTAGATCTGCAACTGCGCGCGGGCCAGGTCCACAGGATGTGTCCGACCCGCTAACCCGGGGGCTCCCAGTGCCTGCGCGGGGAGATTCCGGCCAGCGCCGCTGTGGAGGTCCGTCATAAGTTCCAGTCCGCCGGCCCCGGCGTTGGCGATGGCCGGACCGCCATAAAGACGACGGGGATCAGTGCGGCGTGCAGCAGGGGGCGGGGCGTCCTCATGGTATTTCCTCTTCGCCGGTCCGTGTGGGCCGTGGTCCGATTCGGCAGGAGGTAGCGCGAGGAGATGAGGATGTCGTCGGCGACCGTCAAGGTCCGTGATGATCATCACAAACGCGATGGAATAGTGGCATTTTTTCAGCAAGTTATGTTTAGTTTGTCATAATTCACTTGATTATGACAAATCACCGCTGCCCAAGCCGGGGACGCAGTGCAGGGCAACCACATCCGGCCTTCCCCGGGGACGTTCCTGAGGATGTGTCGCCGGGGGGCGAAACAGCGGTGGCCAGCCTCCACCGACCTGCAACCCGGCACATAAGGATCCCCTACATCGGGTTCTGGCAGGCTGCCACCTCGTCCTCTGTCAGCCCGAGGTCCTTGGCGGCGGCGGCCAGGTCATCGGCGGTCGCGTTCGCGGAATACACGTCGCCAGCAGTCTGGGCGAGGTCATAGTTGCCTGTCCGGGAAGCCGTGCGCGTGATCGCGTTCAGTAGTCGGCCGAAACCCCGTTTCTTTTTCTGCGCTGCCTGGGCTTCCTCGATCTTCTGCTGCAGGCACGCTTGCTGGGCCGCCTTGAGCGCCTCCGGGTCCGGTGGAGGCTCGGGAGCCGGTGCCAGAGCTGCCTCGGTCCCGGTAACGGCCGCCCTTTCCTGTTTCGTGAGTTCCGCGGCCAGGATCCCGGCCACAATCGGTGAGGCCTCGCCCGTCACAGGCATGTCCCGTTCCGCCTGGAACTGGGAGATGGCGATAATGGTGTCGGTCGTCAGCTCACCTTCCACGTTGCCCGGATCGTAGCCCAGCGCCGCCAGGTCCAGCTGGATCCGTCGGGTGAGTTCGTCGGCCGACGCCGGGCCCATCGCCAGGATGCCGGCAACGCACAGTGTGGCCACCATGACGGGAGATAGTTGGGTCTGCATGGGTTTCCCTCCAGATTCTGTTTTTCCTGACGCTTTCACCATCGGGTTCAGTTTATCGACTTGGTGATTTCCCGCCCGTCCCGCAGCTCCGCTCGGCGGTGAAAGCGAATCCTCGTCGTGTCGATGGTTGCGAAGCGACTGCGGACACGACAACGCCCGGCTCAGACTTTCGGCCTGATATCGAACGCGATGCAGATGCGTTCCTGGTCTTCCTCGTAGGGAAGCGTACGGTGCCATAGATAGGACGGGAAGAGATTCAGGCGCCCCGGCCGGGGACGGATGGTCATGGTCGGAAAATCCGCCGTCCCGCAGAACGCTTCGGGGGGGCGCCCGAGTTCGAGGCAGCCACCGGCATCACCGGCCCCGTCGCCCTGGACGCTCTCCGGGACCACCGCGTAATACACGCCACTGATCCAGCCGTCCCGGTGGATGTGCGACAGCTGATAGCCGCCGGCACGGATGACGATCCCCCAGATGTCGATGTCCCAGTTCCCGGGTTTCCATGCCAGGTAGGGATGGGATCCGTCCATGGGCAGGGCGTCCAGATAGGCGCGCACCTGATCCTCGATCCACCGCACCAGGTCGAGGACCGGACCCGGCGCCTGGTCGAGGAGATTGCCCGTGTGCGCGCCGCCCCGGGTGGTGTTCCCCGCTCGCTCGAACTCCAGGGCGGGGTGTTTCCGCACATGATCAGCGAGCCGGTCGTCCAGATCGTCCCGGGCCCCGGATCCTGAGGTGGAGCCGGGACGCTGATAACTCCGGACCAGTAACTCGGGTCGTATCAGGCTCGCAGCGACCTTCCGGTTGCCCGTCTGGCACAACGCGACGTACAGGTAGGCCAGGGCGGTGCGGTCGTAGGGGTTGAGCTGGCAGGCCTTCTCCAGGCACTGCCTGGCACCACCGGGGTTGCCGGCCGCCAGCAGGGCTGCACCCAGCATCGCCTGAAGGCCACTGTCGGCCGGTGCGCCACCGACGGCTTTCGACAACCAATCCACGGCCTCCCCATACCGGCCGGCATCCCGATACAGATTGCCGAGATCGGCCATGCTGTCCACCGACCGGGGGTCCAGCTCCACGGCTTTCAGGAAAGCCTTCTCCGCTTCTTCGAAATGGCCGAGGGATCTCCGGCTATGAGCGAGCTTCTGCCATGCCTCCGCGTCCGAGGGTGTCCGCTCGATGAGGTTTTCGAAATCTTTTATCGCCTCCTCGTGGCGGGCGACGATCTGCAATACGTTGCCGCGGAGCCGTATCCATTCGGACGCGTCCGGACGCTGGGCCAGGGCATGATCGAGGCATTCGATCGCCTTCCCGAATTGTCGCCGGGAAACCAGTGTCCTGGCCGCGGCGACCAGCGTCTGCGGAGACTCCGTCGGAGACAGGCTTGCTTCTGATGTCGTATGGCTGCTCATGCAGATAGGGAATGCAGATGTGGCAGTCGGGATTCCGATCCGGAATCTAACACAGTCTGATGCCCCCCTTATCCGGGTTTGCGTGCCGCCGCCGGCGGTTCTGCCCGGCTGGCCGGGCGATTCCGGTGTCCTCACGGGGGCTTGCCGGGCCGGATCGAGTACTGTATATATTCACAGTACCTGTGTATCCATACAGTACGGTGAGCCCCATGTACGAGTTGACGCCACGCCAGTACCAGGTCCTGGAGCTGATTCGCCAGGCCATCGACGAGACCGGCATGCCGCCGACCCGGGCGGAGATCGCCCTGGGGTTGGGGTTCCGCTCCGCCAATGCCGCCGAGGAACATCTGCGGGCACTGGAGCGCAAGGGCGCCATCGAACTGGTGCCCGGAGCCTCCCGCGGCATCCGGCTGAAGGACACCATGCGGGAGCAGTTCACATTGCCGCTGGTGGGCCGGGTGGCCGCCGGCCAGCCCATCCTGGCCCAGGAACATATCGAGTCCCGCTACCAGGTGGATCCGGACCTGTTTCATCCGAAGCCCCACTACCTGCTGCAGGTCCACGGCATGAGCATGCGGGACGCCGGCATCCTGGACGGTGACCTGCTGGCCGTGCATCGCACCCCCGAGGTCCGCAGCCGCCAGATCGTGGTGGCGCGCCTGGAAGATGAGGTGACCGTGAAGCGCTACCGGCAGGAAGGCAGCATCGTGTGGCTGCTGCCGGAGAATCCGGACTTCGAACCCATCCGCGTGGATATGAAAGAGATGTCCCTGGTCATCGAGGGCGTCGTGGTCGGTGTAGTGCGCCGGAACGTGGAGTCGTGAAACCCGCGCTGGACGAACTCCTGACCCATCCGTATATCTGGCGGGGTCGTCATGCGCCCAGGGACATCGCGACCCTGTCCAGCGGGCACCCCGCCCTGGATGAGGTGCTGCCAGGCGGCGGCTGGCCCCGGACGGGCCTCATCGAGATCCTGGCGGAGCGCCGGGGCACCGGCGAGCTGCGACTGATCGTGCCGCTCCTGAGGCATTTCAGCCACAAGGAGGGAACCGGTGACCGTGGCTGGATCGCCTGGATCCGGCCGCCCTACGTGCCTTATGCGCCGGCACTGGCGGAGGCGGGCATCGATGTGTCCCGGGTTTTGCTGGTGCATGCCCGCGACGACGACGAAGCCATGTGGGCCACGGAGCAGGCGTTGCGTTCGGCGGGATGCGAGGTAGTGCTGGCGTGGGCGGACAGGGCGTCCGGTCAGGCTCTGCGCCGGCTGCAGCTGGCGGCGGAGGACAACGGCCTGCCCGTCATCCTGTTCCGTCCCGGCAGCGCCCTGGACGCGCCGAGTCCTGCGGTTCTGCGCATGTGCCTGGCGGCGGGCGACGAGGCGCGCCTGTCGGTGGTCAAGAGCCGTGGCGGCCGGCCCGCCAGCCTGCCGGCCCGTGACCTGTTCGGTGGAGCCGATGCCTGAGCGGCGGAAGTTGCGGCATGTCACGTTCCCCAGTCTCACTGCCTCTGTTCCCGACACCTGTCGCCAAGCCGCCCGGGCCGCGGCCCCCTGAATCCCCTCTGCCGGCCATGCCGCGTCGGCGCCAGCTTTGGCTGTGCGTCGATTTCCACCGCCTGCCCCTGGAAGTCTTCGCCGCCACCGACCCGATCCCCCTGGCCGTGGTGGAAGGCGAGGGGGGCGGACTGCGGATCTGCCAGTGCAACGAGCCGGCAGTCCGGGACGGTCTTCGTGCGGGCATGCCCCTGAACGCAGCGCTGGCGCTCTCCCCGGCGCTGGAAATACGGGAGCGTGCGCCTGTCCGGGAGGCGAAAGCACTGGAGCGGCTGGCGGCCTGGGCCTGCCAGTTCACCGATCTGGTGAGTCCGGAGCCGCCACATCGACTGCTGCTGGAGATCCGCGGCAGCCTGAAGCTTTTCGGCGGCCTGGCGGCGCTGTGCAAGCAGGTCCGTGCGGACGTGGGGACCATGAGCTATAGCGCCTCGCTGGCAGTCGCGCCCACGCCCCGGGCCGCCGTCTGGCTGTGCGGCGCACGGCAGAACGCCATCGTCACGGAACCGGCACTGTTGTCGGGACGGCTGGGCGAGTTGCCGCTGGCCTGCACCGGCTGGCCGGAGGACATCCGCGCGCGTCTGGATGCCATGGGGGTATCCACCGTGGGGGACTGCCTGCGGCTGCCCCGGGGAGGGTTCGCCCGGCGACTGGGCGCCATACGGCTGAAGGAACTGGATGAAGCGCTAGGACGGCGAACCGAAACCCGGCATCGGTTCACGATGCCCCCGGCCTATCACGGCGAACTCGAATTGCTTGCCGAGACCCTGGACCGGGAACGGCTGTGCCGGGCCATGGCCAGGCTGGCAGAGGAGCTGCAGGGATTCCTGCGCAGCCTGCAGAAGGGCGTGCAGCGCCCGGTGTTCGGTTTTGTCCACGAGCGTGGTGTACAACGCCTGCCGCTGGGTCTCGCGGAACCCAGCGCCGACGCCGGCTTCCTGCTGGACCTGCTCGCCGAACGGCTCGAGCACTATACCCTCGAGAAACCGGTGACCGACCTGTCCCTGGACAGCGGTCCCCTGGCGGATCTGCCGGGATGTCCGCGGGGGTTGTTCGCGGATGCAGACGGCGCCGGGCGGGATACCGTGGCGGGCCGGCGCCTGGTGGATCGCCTGCGGGCGCGACTGGGGCGGGACGCCGTCAACGGCCTGTGTCTGCTGGCGGAGTACCGGCCGGAAGCGGCCTGGCGTTTCGTGGAACCGGGCACGGGCATTACCACGGGAGGCGACCCGGGCCGTCCCTTCTGGATCCTAGCGGCACCCCGGGAGCTGGCCTGCCGCGGCGGCCGCCCCTGGCTGGAAGGGCGGCTGGAAATCCGTGGGGGGCCGGAACGCATCGAGAGCGGCTGGTGGGACGGCCGCGATGTGTCCCGGGACTACTACACCGCCCGGGACGTCGCCGGCACGCGGCTGTGGATCTACCGGGAACGCCGCTCGCCGGCGCGCTGGTTCCTCCATGGAGTGTTCGGATGAGTCCCGACGGATACGCGGAACTCCACTGCCTGTCCAACTTCACTTTCCTGCGCGGCGCCTCGCACCCGGAGGAACTGGTCGAGCGCGCCGACGAGCTGGGCTATCGGGCGCTTGCCGTTACGGACGAATGTTCGGTGGCAGGCGTGGTGAGGGCCTGGCAGGCCGCGCGGGAACGGGCCATCGGGCTCGTCGTCGGCAGCGAGTTCCGTCTGTCCGACGGGGTGCGCATCGTGTTGCTGGCTACCGATCGCGGCGGCTACGGGCAGTTGTCAGGGCTCATTACCCGGGGCCGGCGCCGCGCTGGCAAGGGCGAGTATCGCCTGGACATGGGCGATATGGAGGAAGGCCTGGACCACTGTCTCGCCCTGTGGATACCGGGCCCAACGCCCTGGCCCGATGAACTGCTCCGGCTCAGGGCGCGTTTCGACGGGCGGCTGTGGATCGCCGTGGAGCTGCTCGCCGGCGTGGCCGATAGGGAGCGGCTGGCCCGCCTGGAGGACCTGGGTCGCTGTCATGGCGTGCCGCGGGTGGCCTGTGGCGACGTGCATATGCACCGGCGGGGCCGCCGGGCCCTGCAGGATACGGTGACCGCGATCCGTCTCGGCGTCCCTGTCGCCCGGGCGGGCAGGGCGCTATACCCCAATGGCGAACGGCACCTGAGGTCCCTGGAGGCGCTGGAGAGGATCTATCCGCCGGTACTCCTGAACGAGTCCCTGCGTATCGCCGAGCGATGCCGTTTCGATCTGGGCGAGTTGCGCTACGAGTATCCAGCCGAGCTGGTGCCCGCGGGACACACCCCGGCCAGCTGGCTGCGGGAACTCACCGAGCAAGGCATGCGGCGTCGCTGGCCGCGGGGTGCTGGTGATCAGGTGCGTGCCACCATCGAGCACGAACTGGATCTGATCCGGGACCTGGCCTACGAGCCGTTCTTCCTCACCGTCCACGACATCGTCCGTTTCGCCCGCGGCCGCGGCATCCTCTGCCAGGGCCGCGGCTCGGCCGCCAACTCGGCAGTCTGTTTCGCTCTCGGCATCACCGAGGTGGACCCGGCCCGGATGTCGGTGCTGTTCGAGCGGTTTATCTCGAAGGAGCGCAATGAGCCGCCGGACATCGACGTGGATTTCGAGCACGAACGCCGCGAGGAAGTCATCCAGTACATCTACGACAAGTACGGCCGCGACCGGGCGGCCCTGGCTGCCACTGTCATCACCTATCGTCCCAGGAGTGCGATCCGGGATGTGGGCAAGGCGCTGGGGCTGGAGTCGCTGCAGATCAATCAGCTGGCCCGCGCCATGCAGTGGTGGGACGGCAGACACGTCGAGGACGCGCGGGTGCGCGAGGCGGGGTTCGACCCGGACAACCCGATGATCGCCCGCCTGCTGGCCCTGGTTCGGGAAGTGGTGGGGTTCCCGCGGCACCTCTCCCAGCATGTGGGTGGTTTCGTGATCTCCGCCGGCGCCCTGTCGGCCCTGGTACCGGTGGAGAACGCCGCCATGCCCGAACGCACGGTGATCCAGTGGGACAAGGACGACCTGGAGGCCCTGGGGCTGATCAAGGTGGACGTGCTGGGGCTGGGTATGCTGTCGGCGATCCGCCGCAGTTTCGACCTGGTGGAGCGTTTCCGTGGACGGCGGCTGACCCTGGCCACGGTGCCGGCGGAGGACGGGGCCGTATACGACATGATCTGCCGGGCCGATACCCTCGGGGTATTCCAGATCGAGTCCCGCGCCCAGATGGCTATGCTGCCGCGATTGAAGCCGCGTTGTTTCTACGACCTGGTGATCGAGGTGGCCATCATCCGTCCCGGTCCGATTCAGGGCGACATGGTCCATCCCTATCTCAGGCGTCGTAACGGCGAGGAAGCCGTCAGCTATCCCAGCGAGGAAGTCCGCCACGTGCTGGAGCGCACCCTCGGCGTGCCGATCTTCCAGGAACAGGTCATGCAACTGGCAGTGGTGGCCGCCGGCTTCAGTCCCGGCGAGGCGGACCGTCTGCGCCGGGCCATGGCGGCATGGCGGCGCAAGGGCGGCCTGGGGCCTTTCGAGGATCGTCTGATCGAAGGCATGCGGCAGCGTGGCTACGACGAGACCTTCGCCCGGCAGATCTTCCACCAGATCCAGGGTTTCGGCGAATACGGCTTCCCCGAGTCCCATTCCGCCAGCTTCGCCTTGCTGGTCTATGTGTCCTGCTGGCTGAAGCGTTACGAACCGGCGGCTTTCGCCTGCGCCCTGATCAACAGCCAGCCCATGGGGTTCTACGCGCCCTCCCAGATCGTCCAGGATGCCGCGCGACACGATGTCGAAGTACGTCCGCCGGACGTGTCCGTCAGCGATTACGACTGTTCCCTGGAGCGGGGGGAGGGCGGCGAGGCGATCATCCGTCTGGGTCTCAGGATGATCGCCGGCCTGTCGCGGTCCGGGGCCGAGAGGATCGTCGTCTCCCGGGCAACGGGTCCTTGGCGGGACGTCACCGATCTGGCGGAGCGGGCCGCCCTGGATCGGGGTGACCTGGGCGCGCTGGCGTCCTCCGGGGCGCTTGCCGGTCTCGCCGGACATCGTCATCGGGCGCGCTGGGACGTGGCCGGTATCGAGGAGGCCCGGCCCTTGTTGGGTCGCGATGTCGGGGAGGAAGCGTTGCCGCTGCTGCGCAGGCCGACAGAGGGTCAGGACATCGTCGCCGATTACCGCAGTCTCGGCCTGAGCCTGGGGCGCCATCCCATGGCTCTGCTGCGTGATCGGCTCGGACGGGAGCGGATCTGCGACGCCCGCAGCCTGTGGGAGGCCGACAACGGCCGTCGAGTGCGCTATGCCGGGCTGGTGATCAATCGCCAGCGCCCAGGCAGCGCCAGGGGCGTCACCTTTGTGACCCTGGAAGACGAGACCGGACACGCCAACGTGATCGTCTGGCGCAAGGTAGCGGAAGCCCAGCGCCACGCGCTGCTGGGCTCAAGGCTGATGGAGGTGACGGGGAGAGTGCAGCGGGAAGGGGATGTCCTGCACCTGGTGGCCGAGCGACTCGAGGATCGGAGCGCGCTCCTCGGCGCGCTGCTGGTCAGATCCAGGGATTTTCACTGACCCTGGGTTAGTCGAAGTCGAAATCTTCCAGATCGTGGAGTTCGCGGGCCGCCCTTCGCATCTCCAGGTATTCCTCAACACGTCGACGGGCGCTGGCGGAAGCGGCGGCTCCAGCGATCTCGGACAATGTGGGTAGCTCGAGAGTATCTCCGTCGGCGGTGTCGTCATCCTCGTCGGACATGACGATGTCGTCTTCGGACTCGGATTCCTCTTCCGAATCGTCCTCGGCGACGGGCTCCAGTTCCTCGTCCTGGACCTCCGCCTGCTGCTTCGCTTTGCGTCCCCTGGGCATGAATCGACAGCTCGCCTCATCCGACTGAGCGTGTGTCAGCCTTCTTGCGCGCCTATATAACGGGAAAATTCCGGCGACGCAACCAGGATCATCCGCTCAGGCGACCAATTGGTTCAGTTCGAAGATCGGCATGAGGATTGCGAGAACGATGACCAGCACCAGCGCGCCCATCAGCAAAATAAGGGCCGGCTCCATAATGCCGAGCATGGTGGCGATCAGACTGTCGACCTCCCGCTCCTGGTTGACTGCTGCGCGCTCCAGCATCGTGTCGAGTTCTCCGCTGGCCTCGCCGCTGGAGATCAGATGGAGGGTCATCGGCGGAAACAATCGGCTGGCGGACAGGGACGCGGCGATAGGCGCCCCCTCGCGTACGCGAAGAGAGGTTTCCTCGACCGCTTCGTGCATCGGGATATTGTTGATCACCTCTCCCGCGATGCGCAGAGATTCGAGGACAGGTACGCCGCTGCTCGCGAGGATGCTGAGCGTGCGCGTGAAACGCGCCGTGTTGATGCCGCGAGTCAGGCGGCCGATTATCGGCAGGCGCAACAGCAAACGATGGTAGCGGCGCCGGGGCGCTTCTTTCTGCAGGACCTTGCGTAGCCCCACCACAAGCACGATCACGAATCCGAGCAGAAGCAGGCCGTGAGCCCTGAGGAAATCGCTCAGCGCGATGAGGCCGGTAGTCAGGGCGGGCAGCTTCTGGCCGGTGTTCTCGAAAACGCCGACAACCTGCGGCACCACGTAGACCAGCAGCCCCGACACGATGAGGATGGCCAGGGTGGTCAGGATCGCCGGATAGATCATGGCGTGCATGATGCGCTGGCGTAGCAACTGGCGACTTTCCGCGTAGTCGGCCAACCTCTCCAGGATGGGGTCAAGATGGCCCGTCTGTTCTCCGGCGGCCACTGTAGCCCGGTAGAGTTCGGGGAATGCCTGGGGAAAATCCGCGAGTCCCTCTGCCAGGCTGTGCCCCTCCATGACACGAGAGCGGACGCCGAGGAGAATACTCTTCAGGCGGGGTTTCTCTGATTGCTGGCTAACCGCAAGCAGGGATTCCTCCAGCGGCATGCTGGACCGGACCAGGGTCGCGAGCTGTCGCGTGACCAGAGCCAGGTCCATGGGGCTGATGCCCCGTTTCAGCGAGAAGCCGCGCCGGGCGCCGCCTTTCTTCTCCTCGACTTCTGCTACGGTGACCGGGATCAGCCCCCGATCACGCAGCGTCTGCCTGACCTGTCGAGCGGTGTCTCCGTCCAGCACGCCGCGGCGCTGCCGGCCGCTGCCGTCGACGGCGGTATATTCGAAGGCACCCATCAGTCGGCGTGCGTCACCCGGACGACTTCTTCGAGGGTCGTGATCCCCTCGATCACCTTACGCAGGCCGTCGTCCCGGATACCCGGCGTGTGCGTGCGCGCGTACCTCTCCATCTTCTGTTCGCTGGCGCCCTCGTGGATCATCCCACGCAGATTGTCGTCCACCTCCACCACCTCGTAGATGCCGGTACGGCCGCGATAGCCGGTCCCGCTGCAGGCGTCGCAGCCTACGGCGCGGTGGATGGTGGTCGATTCCTCTGGCGGTAAACGGAGCACCGCCCGCTCGGCGTCATTGGGCATCGAAGCCTGCTTGCAGTGCTTGCAAAGGATGCGTACCAGTCGCTGGGCCATGACGCCGAGCAGGCTGGAAGAGAGCAGGAAGGGTTCAACACCCATGTCCCGCAACCGGGTCACCGCGCCGACGGCGGTATTCGTATGCAGTGTGGAGAGCACCAGATGCCCGGTGAGAGAGGCCTGGACCGCGATCTCAGCCGTTTCCAGGTCGCGGATCTCGCCGACCATAACCACGTCGGGGTCCTGCCGCAGTATCGCTCTGAGGCCCCGGGCAAAGGTCATGTCCACCTTCGTGTTCACCTGGGTCTGGCCGATCCCGTCGATGTAATACTCGATCGGATCCTCGACCGTCATGATATTGCGGCTGCGGTCGTTGATCCGGGCCAGCGCAGCATAGAGCGAGGTGGTCTTCCCCGAGCCCGTGGGGCCGGTGACCAGAATGATGCCGTGGGGATTGCGGATCAACTTATCCACCAGCAGCTCGATGTCGGGCTCCATGCCCAGGGAATCGAGTTGAAGTCGCCCGGCCTGTTTGTCGAGCAATCGCATCACTACCCGTTCGCCGTGTCCGGACGGCATCGTGGAGACGCGCACGTCCACTGCCCGGCCGGCAACCTTGAGCGAGATCCGCCCATCCTGGGGCAACCGCTTCTCGGCGATGTCCAGCTTCGACATGACCTTGATCCGCGATACCACCAGCGGCGCCACGGCTCGTCGGGACTGCAGTACCTCGTGAAGCACACCGTCGATCCGGAAACGCACCACGAGCCGGTTCTCGAATGGCTCGATGTGGATGTCGGAGGCGTTTTCTTTCACCGCCTGGGCGAGGACCGCATTGATCAGGCGGATGATGGGAGCGTCGTCGTCGCTCTCCAGCAGGTCGGACGGCTCTGGCAGTTCCTGGGCGACGCGGAACAGGTCCTCGTCCTCCTGCAGACCCTCCACCATCTGCATGGCGCTGTTGGAACCGCTTTCGTAACTCTCCTGAAGCAGCCGATCGAACTCCTCGGCGCTGACCTGTTTGAGCTTGAGACGCTTGCCCAGCACCCGCCTGACCTCGGCGATGCTGGACGGCCGCACGCCCTGCCTGAAGACAGCGAGCGGCTCCTCGGCTTCCACGTCATTGACCAGGACTCCGTGGCGCTTGGCAAACGCGAAGGGGAGGCGGCGGACCGGCTCGCCGGCGTCGGAAATGCCGCTATCCTCCAGGATGTCCTCGGTCTCTGTGGCGTCCACTTCCATTCCGGTGTGTCAGAAGTCCTTCTGACCCTCCGGCTCGGGTGACTCGAGGTCGGTCGACTGGTCCGCCGGCTTCACTGTCGGGTAGATGGACGGATCGCGGTTCATGATTCCGGTGGGCTGGTCAGGGGGGATGCCTTCGGGCGGCAGTTCGGGCAGGACGGGCCGTCGGAGGTCCTTCATCATCAGCACTTCACCGTCTTCGCGCTCGCCCAGCTGGATGTTCCGCATCAGTTTGTACTTGGAGTTGGTGAGATTGGACGCTGTCTTGGCGTCGCGGATGATGACCGGACGCAGGAATACCATCAGCGTGCGCTTGGACACAGTAGAACTGTCGGACCTGAACAGTCTGCCCATCCACGGGATGTCACCCAGGAACGGCACTTTCTCGGCCACCTCAACGATCTGGTCGTCAACCAGGCCGCCCATCACCAGCACCTGGCCGTTCTCGACCAGGACCTTCTGGGTGATAGTGCGCTCGTTTGTAATCAGGTCCACGGCGCCGCGACTGGTGCCTTCGAGGGTGGAGTTCTCCAGCTGGATCTCCAGGATCAGGGCATCACCCTCGTTGATCTGCGGTGTGACCTTGAGCTTCAGACCCACGTCCTCGCGCTGGATGGTCTGGAACGGATTCACCGACCCCTGTGCTGCTCCCGTGTTGGTGAACTGGCCGGTGACGAACGGTACTTCCTGACCGACGGACAGTTCCGCTTCCTCGTTATCGAGCGTGATGATCGAGGGTGTAGCGAGCACGTTGGTGGACGCATCGCCCAACAGGGCCCGGAGGATGGCCGCCCAGCGGGTGCTGCCAGAGAAATCGCCGACGCCGATGGTGGCGCCGTCCGGGATCAGTTGCAGCGCCTGGCCGATCGCGGCGTTGTCGCCGCTCAGGGCCGCGCCGCCGATGTCGGACACATTGAGCGCGCTGGAGAATTTGGTCAGGCCGACGATGTTGCCCCCCTGGGAGCCGTCGATGACCCAGCTGACGCCCAGTTCCGCCGCGCGGTTGTAGGACACCTCCGCCACCACGGCCTCCACGAGCACCTGCGCCCGGCGGATGTCCAGCTGGGAGATGACGGACTTGAGCACGCGCATCGCTTCGGGCGGGGCGGTGACGATCAGAGCGTTCGTGGACGGGTCGGACCAGATGGTAACTCCGTCCCGCCGCCCGCCTGAGGAAGGTGCGCCCTGTTGCCCGGGTTGTCCTTCTCCAGTGATCTGTGAGGCCTGATCATTCAATCTCCCCCCCAGGTCCTCTGCGTCGGCGTAGTTCAGATAGATGACCTGGGTGTTACCACCCTGTTCAAGGGGCGTGTCAAGGTGCGTTATCAGGGCGCGGATCCTGAGCCGGCTGGCCCGGTCACCGCTGATGAGCACGCTGTTGGTCCTCTCGTCGGCCACCAGCCCGAGGGCGTTCGCGCCGCTTTCCGCCCGGTTGGCGGACTGGGTCAGGGAGGTCACCACCCGGACCACGTCGCCCGCCGATGCATTCTCCAGCCGGATGACCTCGATCTCCTCGTCACCGGCAAGGTCGATACGACGGACGATTTTCATCATCCTGTCTACGTTGGCTGACCGGTCCGAGATGATCAACATGTTGGACGCCGGGTGGGCCGCCAGATGACCATACTGGGGGATAAGCGGGCGCAGGATCGGCACCAGTTGGGCCGCTCCCACGTTCTGCACCTGGATCACCTGTGTCACAAGTTCGTCGCCGGCGCCCACCGGGCCGCTGGGAAGATCGAGTCCGGGCACCTGGCGGGCATTGGCGTCCGGCAGGATCTTGATCAGGTCTCCCGACGGCACCGCCACGTAGCCATACACTTCGAGGATCGACAGGAAGGCCTGGTAGAAGGCGTCGGGACTCATGGGCGTTGAAGACAGCATGGTCACCTGGGCCTTGACCCGCGGATCGATGATGAAGTTGCGCCCCGTGACTTCGCTGACGGCCTCGATGATCTGACGCAGGTCCGCGTCCTTGTAATTCGGCGTGATGGTGGGTGATTGCGCCAGAGTCGGGGCGCAGCACCAGAAGCCCAGCAACAGCCCGGCGAAGACGCTCGTCCGCGCCCGTCGTCGCTTCCGCAGCGCCTGGTCCGTGGCCAGCATATTTTTTATTTTGTGCGCCATAGCCGGGGCCCGCCTCAACCGGGGATTACTCATTCTGTCATGGTCGCCTGGGGTCCCGGGGGTCATCGATCCTCATCCCGGGAGGATTCCCGTGTCGACGCGCTATCGAGGTTCTGCAACTGGGTGGTATCCAGCGTAAGGACTTCGGTTGTGCCATTTCTCTCCACGGTCACGGAGACCTGAGTCGCCTCGCCCAGGCCCCTGAAGATCTCCATCCCGCGTGCCGGATCGTCGAGCGACATCCCGTTGATCTGCGTGATGAGATCGCCGGGCCGCAGCCCGAGCTGGGAAAACTGCTGTCGCTGGCGCCCGGGATAGACTCGATAACCCTGTTGCTGGCCGTCCCGGAACACCGGCTGGGGACGAATGATGTCGGTGATGCGGGCCGGATCCTGATTGACGAGTTGGCGAAGGGAGGACGTTGCGCTGGGCGTCGTTACGCTACGCCGACGCGGCGTAGTCGCCCCGCTTCCCGAGGTCTCGTCCGCCCGCGGCAGCTTCAGGGTCTCCAGGCGGCCAGCCCGTCGCAGCAACACCCTGTCCGGGTACACCGAATGCAGGCTGGCATTGCCGGGAACCGCCTCGCCGATGGCGTAGACCTGCTCGTCGCCACCCTTTTCAGCGATGATCGCCAGCGCCTGCTCGGCATTATCAGCTGCGATCGTCCCGCGGAGTTCGAGGCTCAGCTTGGTCTCCGGTGCATCTACCGGATCGATCTCCACCACTGCCTGCCGGGCGTCGTAGTCGCCAAAAAGATGAGCATTAACGATAGCCTGGATGTCAGCGCCGCCGGGAGTCGGCCCAGTTCTGATGGTCCCCGGGCGGGCCGGCGCCGCCGATATCGAATCCGATTCCGAGGGCACGAACAGCCAGATCACGTTGGCTGCCTGCCACGCGATCGCGGCGACCAGCAGGGCACAGATCCACGGCGGCAGGACTGCCGAAGCCCTGGCCCATATCTCCTGGGGGGGCAGCTGGCTGAACTGGCTGATGCGTACGCCGAAATCGGACAATAGATAAGTCGCCTCGAAATAATTGATTTTACGACAGTCTGGGCGTCGCGCGGGTCCTATTGCCCGAATAATAAGCGGTGGCCCGAGGCGGCCACAAGTCCGGCCCGCCGAGGCGAGGTCCGCTTGGAATCGGGGCTTGTCAGGACCCGTGCGCCTGTCGTTAAAATGGGCCTACAGCATACTCTGCCGAGCGCAGGCATATATGATCCATTGGAAGCGGACGACTGACTGAGGCCCCGACTGTCAATACAACCGATGACGGAATCGCACCAAGACCCGGATCAGAACCATGGGTTGGTACTGGAGGACGCCAGGCCGAAGCTGAAGCGGCCCGCCATGTATCGGGTCGTGCTGCTCAACGACGACTACACGCCGATGGAGTTCGTGGTGCAGATACTGGAGACGATATTTTCCATGGACCGGACCTCCGCCACGCGAGTGATGCTGGAGGTCCACACAAAGGGGCGCGGCACCGCCGGTGTCTATACTTATGAGATCGCCGAGACGCGTGTTTCCCAGGTCAATGGTTTCGCCCGCCAGCACCAGCATCCGCTGCTCTGCACGATGGAAGAGGTCTGAATATGCTCAGTGGCGATCTTGAGTACTGTTTGAACGAGGCGTTCCGCCGGGCGCGGGACAGCCGGCACGAGTTTATGACGGTGGAGCACCTGCTGCTGTCGCTCCTCGAGGTGCCGGCGGTCATCGAGATTCTGAAGGCCTGCGGCGCCGACATCGACAAGTTGCGCCGCGAACTCGCCCAGTTCATCGAGGAGACGACGCCGCTGGTGGACGATGAGGACGAGCAGGAAGTGCAGCCTACCCTCGGATTCCAGCGTGTGCTGCAGCGGGCCGTCTTCCACGTGCAGTCCAGCGGCAAGAAAGAGGTGACTCCCACCAACGTCCTGGTCGCGGTCTTTGGCGAGAAGCAGTCCCATGCCGTCTATCTCCTCGGCATGCAGGACGTAACCCGACTGGATATCGTCAATTTCATATCCCATGGGCTGAGCAAGATTGCCGATGAGGAAGGCGAGTCCACCGGCAGCGCGGCCGGAAGTGACTCGGCCGGCGAGGGCGAAGGCGCAGCCGATCCCCTCGAAAAATACACCACCAATCTCAATCGACTAGCCGAAGAGGGTCGCATCGATCCGCTGATCGGTCGGGAGCTCGAGATCGAGCGCACCGTCGAGATCCTGTGCCGCCGGCGCAAGAACAATCCGCTTTACGTGGGCGAGGCCGGCGTAGGTAAAACGGCTCTGGCGGAAGGCCTGGCGCTGATGATCGTGGAGGGGCGCGTACCCGATGTCCTGTCTGACTGCACCATCCATGCCCTGGATATGGGTTCGCTGATCGCCGGCACCAAGTACCGCGGAGATTTCGAGAAACGGCTGAAGGGCGTCGTGGCGGCGCTGAAGAAGAATCCAGGCGCGATCCTGTTCATCGACGAAATCCACACGGTAATCGGCGCAGGCGCGGCATCCGGCGGCGTGATGGACGCCTCCAACCTGATCAAGCCCGTGCTGGCCACGGGCCAGCTCAGGTGCATCGGATCCACCACATACCAGGAATATCGCGGCATCTTCGAGAAGGACCACGCTCTGGCCCGGCGCTTCCAGAAGATCGAGGTGGTTGAGCCGACGGTGGCTGAGACTGTGGATATCCTCAAGGGTCTGCAGCAGCGATTCGAGGAGCATCACGGCGTAGGGTATTCGGTGGACGCGCTCAAGGCAGCGGCGGAACTCTCGGCTCGCTACATCAGCGACCGACACCTCCCCGACAAGGCTATCGACGTCATCGACGAGGCCGGCGCCAGCCTCCGGCTTCAGGGTCCCGATGTGGAGGACGCGGTCGTGTCCGTCGAATTGGTGGAGAACGTGGTGGCCAAGATGGCACGTATCCCGCCCAAGAGCGTGTCCGCGTCGGACCGTGACCTGCTCAAGAATCTGGAGCGTAACCTGAAACTCGTTATCTTCGGCCAGGACGAGGCCATCGGCACCCTCGGTTCCGCCATCAAGATGGCGCGTTCCGGCTTGAGGGATGACCAGAAGCCGGTGGGTGCGTTCCTGTTCGCCGGCCCGACCGGTGTTGGCAAGACCGAGGTGACCCGACAGCTGGCGATGGCTCTCGGCGTAGAGCTCGTGCGGTTCGATATGTCGGAATATATGGAGCGCCATACGGTCTCCCGGTTGATCGGCGCACCGCCGGGTTACGTCGGCTTCGACCAGGGCGGCCTCCTGACCGAAGCCATTACCAAGAACCCCCACTCGGTACTGCTCCTGGACGAAATCGAGAAGGCCCATCCCGAAGTTTTTAACCTGCTTCTGCAGGTGATGGATCACGGCACGCTGACCGACAACAACGGCCGCAAGGCGGACTTCCGCAATGTCATCATTGTCATGACGACCAACGCGGGCGCCCAGGAGATGAGCCGGGCCTCTATCGGATTCACGCATCAGGACCACAGCAGTGACGGCATGGATGCCATACGGAAGCTGTTCTCGCCGGAGTTTCGTAATCGTCTTGATGCGGTCGTGCAATTCAAGGCGCTCGATCCGCAGACGATCATCCGCGTCGTCGACAAGCTGATCGTGGAACTGGAGGCCCAGCTGCAGGACAAGATGGTGACCCTGGAACTGGACGACGCGGCGCGACAATGGATAGCGGAGCGGGGATACGATGCGACGATGGGCGCTCGGCCGATGGCCCGGGTCATACAGGAGTTCATCAAGCGGCCGCTGGC
>JAHEFR010000039.1 GCA_024640085.1 Gammaproteobacteria bacterium | reverse complement strand
TACCTCGTACGGCTCAATACCAGTACGGACCTGAGTCCGGCGGAGATCAACGCCATCGGGCTCGCGGAAGTGGCGCGCATCCATGGGGAAATTCGCGCCGTCATGGAGTCCGTGGGTTTCGAAGGCACCCTGGAGGAGTTCTTCGAGTTCGTGGAGACCGATCCCGGGTTTTACTTCGAGCGCCCGGAGCAGTTGCTGGATGGATACCGTGCGCTCAAGCAGCCGGTCGAGGACGGTACCCGGCCCCTGTTCCACCGCTACCCGAGCCTGGATTTCGAAATCCGGCCTATCGAGCCGTTCCGGGAACGGTCTGCGGCCGGCGGCCAGTATCGTTCCCCGGACCCGGACGGGACCCGGCCGGGGGTTTTCTTCGTCAATACATACGACCTCTCGGCGAGGCCGTCATGGGCGATGGAATCGCTCTTTCTGCACGAGGCCATTCCCGGCCACCATTTCCAGAATGCCCTGCGGATCGAGACCAGCAATCTGCCCCGATATCGCCGTTTCCTCTCGTACACCGTCTACAGCGAGGGGTGGGCGCTCTATGCCGAGACCCTTGGAAACGACATCGGCGTCTATACGGATCCGTACCAGTATTTCGGAGCCTTGTCGTCGGAGCTGTGGCGCGCAGTCCGCCTCGTGGTGGACACCGGCATCCACTATCTGGGCTGGACCCGGCAGCAGGTCCTGGAGTACATGCACGACAACGCCGCGGTGGGCGAGGCGAAGACCGTATCCGAAGCGGAGCGGTTCATGGCGATACCGGGACAGGCGCTGGCGTACAAGATCGGCCAGCTCATGATCCTGGAACTCCGCCAACGTGCCAGGAGTGCGATGGGCGACGACTTCGACATCCGGGACTTTCATTCCCTTGTGCTCGATGCCGGCCCCCAGCCGCTGGCGGTGCTGGAGGCGCGGACCGACCGATGGATAGCCAATGCCGCGGTCAAGAAACCACCGTCCCAATGAGAGGACAGGGAGAGTAATGGTGAGGCCGGTACTCGCGCTGCTCGGCCTGCTGGTGATCGCGGCGTGCGGCCAATCGGAGCCGGGAGCCGTGTCGGGCGGAGAACGGAACGCGCCGCCGGCGGGAGCGCAGGCAGGCCACGACCTGTCCTTGCGACTGGCGGGGATCGTGGACGCATGGTTCGAGGAATACCTGGCCCTGCACCCGACCGAGGCCACCTACATCGGCGACCACCGCTACGATGATCGCTACGAAAACTGGTTGAGCGCCGAGCATCGGGACGCCGTCGCGGCCCTGAGCCGGAAATACCTGGCAATGGCCAACGGCCTGGACCGGCAAGTCTTGGGGGACGAGGATCGCCTGACCCTCGGGCTGTTCGTCGGGGAACTGAATCTCGAGCTCGAAGAGCTTGCCTATCCGCGTCACCTGATCCCGTTCGACCAGATGGATTCAGACCCCGCCTTCTTCGCGGAACTGGGATCGGGCGAATCGGCCCAGCTGTTCGGTGACGTGCAGGACTACGACAACTTCCTGTCGCGGATGGGCGACTTTGTCGCCCTCATGGATACGGCGATCGGCAATATGCGGCAGGGCATGGAGAAGGGGATCGTCCAGCCCAGGGTCGTGGTGGAACGCCTGATCCCCCAGGTCGCCGCCCAGGTTGTCGCGGACCCCGAGGACAGCACCTTCTTTACTCCCGTGGCCGCCTTTCCGGACGCGGTTCCGCTACCGGAACGCGTCCGCCTTGAGGCGGCCTACCGCGACGCCATCATGACACTCCTGGTGCCCGCCTACGCGAGGCTCGCCAGGTTCCTGGAAGACGATTACCTGCCGGTGGCCAGGGCCTCCGTGGGTTGGGACGCGCTGCCTGACGGCGCCCCCTGGTACGACTTCCTGGTGGCATACCACACCACTACGGACATGACTGCCGAGGCCATCCACCAGCTGGGGTTGCAGGAGGTCGACCGCATCCGGGGCGAGATGGAGCGCGTCTCCCGCGAGGTGGGCCACGACGGGGACCTGGAGTCCTTCTTGCTGCGGCTCAAGACGGACCCGGCTTTCTACTGGGATGACCCCGAAGTCATTCTCGCCGATTACCGTTCGGTCGAGGCCAGGGTGATGCAGGGCATGCCGGGGCTTTTCGGCGTGTTCCCGAGCGCGGATTTCGAAATTCGGCCGGTCGAGGAATTCCTCGCTGACTCGGCGGCGAGCGCCAGTTACGAGGGCCCTTCCATGGACGGGACCCGGCCGGGCGTATTCAAACTGAATGTCTGGCGGCCCGCGCGACTCCCGAAGTGGGAGACGGAAACCCTGTTCCTGCACGAAGCCATCCCCGGGCACCACTTCCAGAGTGCCCTGACTGCCGAGAATTCAGGGTTGCCGAAGTTCCGCCGCTACGGCTTTGTCACCGCGTATTCGGAGGGCTGGGCCCTCTACAGCGAAGACCTGGGCAGGGAACTTGGCATGTTCGAGGACCCCTACCAGTGGTACGGGAAACTCAATGACGAGATGTTTCGGGCCATGCGGCTGGTGGTGGACACCGGTATCCACCGGTTCGGCTGGACCCGGGAGCAGGCCATCGAGTACATGGGGGCAAACTCGTCGCTGCCGGATAGCGAGATCGTGGCGGAGGTGGAGCGCTACATCGCCAACCCGGGCCAGGCCCTGTCCTACAAGATCGGGCAGCTTCGTTTCCGGCAGTTGCGACGTGAGGCAGAGACGGCCCTGGGAGAGGCCTTCGACCTCAGGGCCTGGCACGATTACGTGTTGTCGCTCGGTGACGTGCCCTTGACCGCCCTCACCCAGCGAAGCCGGGCATGGGTGGCTGCGCGCCAGCCCGGACAATAGGCGCCCGGACGCTCCTCCCGGTTCTTCAGCCCGGAATCGGAAGGCTCACCGGCCGGTCCGGCCGTGTCCCAGCGTCGGGGGCCTGGCCCCCAGGTAGGCTCGTTCTTCGCGTGTACTGAGGCGATTGAGTATCGCATTGCGGTGGGGGAAGCGGCCAAAGCGGGCTACCACGTCCCGGTGCTGCTGGGCGTGATACAGGAAGTTTTCGAAGATGTCCCGATGCTCGGCAGACACTTCCGTGGCGAGCTGGCTGTATCTCGCCACGGACGCCTCCTGATCGTCCAGGAATTCGGAGTGCTGCAGCGGCATGTAGAAAAAACATCGCTCGATGGGCGACAGCTCCAGGTCCATCAGCTGACTCATGCCGTCACGCATCAGGTAGCGGGCCCGGCCGTCCTTCTCGAATGCCCTGGGCGTGCCGCGATAGATATTCCGCGCAAACTGGTCGAGTAGCAGGATCAGGGACAGCCGCCCCGGGGCGGACTTGCCCATGGGATCGAGTCGGCCCGCCCCGGCGTCCTCGACCGTCTGGCCCCATCGACGGCGGATGGCTTCGTCCTTGGCTTCGTCCGCGCCGAACCAGAATCCCATCCGACCGGGGACGAGGGACAGATTGGACAGGGTGTCGGCGAACCAGAACTCGCGGATCTCGAGGGCCAGCGCTTCCTTCATCTTCTTCGTCTCCCTGGTCTGCGTAATCAGCTCGCCGGGCCTGGGGCGGAGTGGGCTGAGTTGTGGGATCTGGCGAGGGCACGCAAGCTTGCCCAATACGCCCGATCACTGCCGGCAAGTGTAGCTTGTTGCGCCGCGAGAACGGGAAGGTGCCGGCCCGGCCGTGCTGGCCCCTATTCCCCGTCTATACTCGAAGAGATGCCGGGGAAGGCAGTCGCCAACGACATTGTTGAGGCTCATATCAAAATATCACGTGGGGCAGCTGGTCTCCCACCGCCGCCTGGGCTACCGGGGCGTGGTGGTGGATGTGGACCCCACGTTCCGCGAGAACGACGCCTGGTGCGAGGCTGGCGACGAGCCGTCTGCCCGATTTGAGCCCTGGTACAGGATCCTGCAGGACGGGACGGCTCACGAAGCCTATCTTCCCGAGCGCAGCCTGAAGGAGGATGCCAATCGGGAGCGGATCAGGCATCCTCTCCTCTGGTTTTATTTCAGCGATTTCCGTGACGGCGCCTATCTGTCTTCCAGGGCGGTCAATTGAGTTCCAGCGCCTCCGGGTCGCGTGGCTGGTCGTCGCGATTGCCCTGATATCGGGCTGCGACGGTCCCGGGCCGGGCCCCGAGGCCGAGATTTCCCAGCTGGTGGATACCGCCGTGGATGCCGCGCGGACCGGGAACGCCACCGCGCTGGGCGAGATGGTCTCGGACCGGTATCAGGATCCGCAGGGACGCGATCGCCGCGCTGTCGTGTTTCTCCTGCGTACCTTGCTGGGGCGCTACCCGAATCTGCTGGTCGTGGTCCGCGACCTGCAGGTGCAGCCGGTCTCCGCAGCGCTGGCGACGGCGGAGATGACCCTGGCCGTGGTGGGCCGGGACGGTAGCCGGTCTCTGCCTGCCAGTATCGACGCCGACCGGGTCAGAATCCGGCTCGCGCTGGAGCGCGACGGTGGAGACTGGAGGGTCACTCGCGCCGAATGGACCCGGGGCGGGGCTCGATTCTGAGACGATCCGAATTGACCGCCGGCCCGGGGTCTGATTTATTGTAGGTGGCGCCTAGCAGGCGCCGGCTCAATCCGCACCGCCATCAAGATCAATAATACGGCGGTCGCCAAGCGGGCTGAGCGGGCGCACCCTATGGAGGACGAGTTTTTTTGGCCGGCGATCCAGCCGGTATGGGGTATCGATGACTGTACCGTCTGCAGACAGCCTCTGGTCGGAGCGATTCGAGCACGACAGTTGCGGCTTCGGGCTGATCGCCCACCTGCATGGTGAGGCGAGTCACCGCATCGTCTCGACGGCCGTGGAGGCTCTGGTGCGCCTGACCCACCGAGGCGCCGTCGCCGCGGACGGTTTGACGGGGGACGGCTGCGGGCTGCTGATGAGCCTGCCGGTCGCCCATCTGCAGCGGGTCGCCGCGGAAGCGCACATCGAGCTGGAGCCGGGCTTTACCGCCGGGGTCGTATTCCTCAATCCTGGCGCCGAGGGAGCGGCCCGGGCGCGCCGGTCCGTGGAGAGATTCCTGGACGCCGAGGGCGTCCGGACCCTGGGGTGGCGTCAGGTGGCGACGGATGAGTCCGTCTGTGGCGAGCAGGCGCTGAGGTCCCTGCCACGCATCGAACAGGTATTCGTCGCCCGGCCGGAGGGCGACACGGACGCGCAATTCAATCGCCGTCTCTATATGGCGCGGCGCCGGGCCGAGATCGAGCTGGAGGCCAGGGACCCGGTGTTCTATGTGGCCAGCCTGTCCGCCACCACGCTTGCCTACAAGGCGATGGTGATGCCGGCCTATCTCACCCGTTTCTACACCGACCTGGCTGCGCCGGATCTCGACGCTGCCATCTGTGTATTCCACCAGCGGTTTTCCACCAACACCTGGCCCCAGTGGCGCCTGGCGCAGCCGTTCCGGTACCTGGCCCACAACGGAGAGATCAATACCATCCAGGGTAACCGCAACTGGGCGATCGCCCGGGCCGGCAAGTTCCAGACGCCCCTGTTGCCCCGACTCCAGGAGATCGTCCCGCTCGTGTCCATGTCAGGGTCGGATTCCAGCAGTCTCGACAACATGCTCGAGGTCCTGGTCCACGGCGGGATGGACCTGATGCACGCCATGCGCCTGCTGATCCCGCCCGCGTGGCAGACCGTGGATACCCTGGATCCCGACGTCCGGGCCTTCTACGAGTACTACGGGATGCACCTGGAACCCTGGGACGGACCGGCGGGTATCGTGCTGACCGACGGGAAACAGGCGGCCTGCTGCCTGGATAGGAATGGCCTGCGGCCCGCCCGCTTCGTCGTCACCGACGACGACGTGATCACGGTGGCCTCGGAAATCGGCGTCTATGACTATCGCCCGGAACAGGTCGTCATGAAGGGCCGGCTGGGTCCCGGCCAGATGCTGCTCATCGACACCGAGTCCCGGGAGGTCCTGGACACTCAGGCGATCGAAGACAGGCTGAAGAAGCGCGCGCCATACAAGGAATGGCTGAGGGAGGGCGTGAGTTACCTGGATTCCGAGCTCATCGATCCCCAGCTTTCAGCCGAGCCGATGGATCGCGAGCAGTTCCGCGTCTTCCAGAAGATGTTCAACGTCACCCGCGAGGAGCGGGAGGAAGTCCTGAAAGTGCTGGCGGAGACGGAAGCGGAGGCCGTCGGATCCATGGGCGACGATACGCCCCTGCCGCCGATGTCGACCAAGGTGCGGGCTCTCTACGACTACTTCCGGCAACAGTTCGCCCAGGTGACCAATCCTCCGATCGACCCGCTCAGGGAGCGGATTGTCATGTCCCTGGAGACCCAGATCGGTCCGGAGCTGAACGTCTTCCAGGCGCGGCCGGAGTATGCGCGCCGGATCGTGATGAATTCGCCGGTGCTGTCCCAACGGAAATTCCGCCAGATTCTCCGTCTCCAGGAGGACTCGGGGGGCTATGTCGTCATCGATCTGAACCGCCCCGACACGCAGCCCCTGGGCGAGGCGGTCCGGGACATCTGCGACGAGGCGGAAGCGGCCGCCAGGGGCGGCAGCCTTCTGGTGGTGCTGAGCGACCGGGAGATCCGGCAGGGGCATGTCCCGGTACACGCGTTGCTCGCGACCGGTGCAGTCCATCACCGGCTGGTGGCCCGGGGTCTGCGGTGTGACTGCAACCTGCTGGTGGAGACCGCAACGACACGGGACCCGCATCATTTCGGTTGCCTGATCGGTTATGGAGCCACGGCGGTTTACCCCTACCTGGCGTACGAATGCCTCCACCAGATGACCCGGACGGGCGAACTGAAGCTGGACCGGACCAAGGGCCGGCAGTTGGGCAGGAGCTACCGACGGGGCATCCGCAAGGGCCTGTTCAAGATCATGTCCAAGATGGGAATCTCTACCATCGCCAGCTACCGGGGCGCCCAGCTGTTCGAGATCGTCGGTCTCCACGAGGAGGTCGTGGACGTTTGTTTCCCCGGGACCACCAGCAGGATCCAGGGGTCCGGGTTCGAGGATCTGAAGACAGATGCCCTGCGCCTGGCGCAACGGGCCTGGGACGTAAGGGAGCCGATCGAGCAGGGCGGTCTTTACAAGTTCGTCCACGGGGGCGAGTTTCACGCCTTCAATCCGGATGTCATCGGCACCCTCCAGGCCGCGGTGCAGAGCGGTGACTACGGGATCTATAGGGACTTCGCCGAGCTGGTGAATTCGCGCTCGCCGGCCATGCTCCGGGACCTGCTGGTGCTCAAGCCCGCGGGCAAACCCGTGCCCATCGACGAGGTCGATCCGGAGGAGCAGATCCTCAAGCGCTTCGACAGCGCGGCCATGTCCCTGGGCGCTCTCTCGCCGGAGGCCCACGAGGCGCTTGCCATCGCCATGAACCGCCTCGGCGGACGGTCCAACTCCGGAGAGGGAGGAGAGGACCCGGACCGGTATGGCACCGAGCGGGTGTCGAAGATCAAGCAGGTCGCGTCGGGCCGTTTCGGCGTGACGGCGGAGTATCTGGTCAACGCGGAAGTGCTGCAGATCAAGATCGCTCAGGGCGCAAAACCGGGCGAGGGCGGGCAGTTGCCCGGACACAAGGTCAACGACATGATCGCCCGGCTCAGGTTTGCCCGCCCCGGCGTCGGGCTGATATCGCCGCCGCCCCATCATGACATCTATTCCATCGAGGACCTGGCTCAGCTCATCTTCGATCTCAAGCAGGTCAATCCCGAGGCCCTGGTGTCGGTGAAGCTGGTGTCCGAGCCCGGCGTCGGCACCATCGCCGCCGGCGTGGCCAAGGCCTACGCTGACCTGATCACGATATCGGGACATGATGGCGGGACGGGCGCCAGCCCGCTCACCTCCACCAAGTATGCGGGTGGGCCGTGGGAACTCGGTTTGTCGGAAGCCCACCAGGTGCTGCGGGCCAACGACCTCAGGCACCGGGTCCGGCTGCAGACTGACGGCGGCCTGAAGACCGGGCTGGACGTGGTCAAGGCGGCGCTGCTGGGGGCGGAGAGCTTCGGGTTCGGGACCGCCCCCATGGTCGCGCTGGGGTGCAAGTATCTGAGGATCTGCCACCTGAACAACTGCGCCACCGGTGTCGCCACCCAGCACGCCGTGCTGAGGAGCCGGCATTTCATCGGTCTCCCGGAGATGGTGGAGAATTACTTCCGTTTCGTCGCCAGGGAGGTCAGGGAGATCATGGCCTCCCTGGGCGTGCGGCGGTTCGAGGATCTGGTCGGCTGCACCCGGCTGCTGCGGCCGCATCACGGAGATACCCCGCGCCAGGCCCGACTGGACTTGTCTCCGCTCTTGTCGGACGCTGGTCTGTCGGACAATCGATCCCACGTCTGTACCGAGCCGAGGAACGAGCCTTTCGACGAGGGCCTTCTGGCGGAGCGGATGGTCGCCGAGACCCGCGGAGCCATCCAGGAGCGCCGGGGCGGCACTTTCCATTACGAGGTGCGTAATCACGACCGGTCAATCGGCGCCAGGCTGTCCGGTGAGATCGCCCGCCGCTGGGGCAACTACGATATGGAGGACGCCCCTCTCGTGTTGCGCCTGAAGGGCAGCGCCGGACAGAGTTTCGGCGCATGGAACGTGGCGGGGCTGCAGATGCACCTGGAAGGGGACGCCAACGATTACGTCGGCAAGGGCATGGCGGGCGGGCGCCTCGTGTTGTTCCCGCCTACGGGCAGCCGCTTTCGGGCCTGCGAGACACCCATCATGGGCAACACCTGCCTCTACGGCGCGACCGGCGGCCAGCTGTTCGCCGCCGGCCGGGCGGGCGAGCGGTTCGCGGTGCGGAACTCCGGTGCGGTCGCCGTGGTGGAGGGTCTCGGCGATCACGGCTGCGAGTACATGACCGGCGGCGTTGTAGTGGCGCTGGGCCGAACCGGCCTGAATTTCGGCGCTGGCCTGACCGGGGGCTTCGCCTACGTGCTCGACTTGGACCGGGACTTCGTGGACCGCTACAACCACGAACTGATCGATATCCATCGCATTACTCCGGAGAGCATGGAGGCTCATCTCCATCACCTCAGGGAACTGCTCCGGACCCACGTAGCGGCCACCGGCAGTGAGCTCGGCCGCGATGTGCTGGACGACTTCCGCGGCTACCTGCCTCGCTTCTGGCTGGTGAAACCGAAGGCTGCCGATCTGGAGACTCTGATCGAGTCCCTGCGGCAGGCGGCCTAGGCTGCAAATCCCGTCGTACCGCCGACGGCGGGCAGGCGACAGATACTGGAGGACATGGACCTGACAGAGAGACCCACATCGCGTGTCGCCCGTAGCCGGCTCAGGCCGGCCCCGGCGGTTTCTTCGTCGGCATCGCTGCTGTGCATCCGGGCGGCCCCCGGCGCGCCGGTGGGATTCCCGGACTAGGAGCGGCAGTTGGCAGAGAAGCACATGCAATTCCTGGATCTCCAGCGGCAGGACCCAGACAAGGTCGCCGCCGAGGTCCGCATTCTGGATTACCGGGAGATCTACGGTCAGTTCGATCCGGAGACCGCCGCAAAGCAGTCCGGGCGTTGCCTCAGTTGCGGCAATCCCTACTGCGAGTGGAAGTGTCCGGTGCACAACTACATTCCCAACTGGCTGAAGCTCGTGAGCGAGGGTAACCTGCTCGCGGCGGCGGAGTTGTCCCACCAGACCAACCCGCTGCCGGAGATCTGCGGCAGGATTTGCCCCCAGGACCGGCTGTGCGAGGGGGCCTGCACCCTCAACGACGGCTTCGGTGCGGTCACCATCGGCAGCGTCGAGAAATACATCGCCGACGAAGCCCTCAGGCAGGGATGGAGACCCGATCTGACGGGCGTGCGCGAGACCGGCCGGGAGGTGGCCATCGTCGGTGCCGGTCCCGCCGGCCTGGCCGTGGCGGACGTCCTGGCGCGAAGCGGTGTCCGTTCCATCATCTTCGATCGCTATCCACGGGTCGGCGGTCTGCTGACCTACGGGATCCCGCCATTCAAGCTGGAAAAGGAAGTCGTCGAGACGCGGCAGGCCGTGCTGGAGGGCATGGGTGTCGAGTTTGTGCTCGGGACCGAAGTCGGCAAGGATGTCACGCCGGACCAGCTGTTGGCGGACTACGACGCGGTATTCCTTGGTGTCGGGGCCTATACGGCGGTTCGTGGTGGTATGCCCGGCGAGGACCTGGATGGCGTATACGAAGCGCTTCCGTACCTGATTTCCAACGTCAACCGGGTCCTCGGGGAAAACGGCGGTGACGATCATCCCACGATGGATGCCAGGCGGGTTGTCGTCCTCGGCGGCGGTGATACGGCCATGGACTGCAACCGCACCGCGATCCGCCAGGGCGCAGTGGGCGTGGTATGCGTCTATCGCCGGGACGAGGAAAACATGCCGGGGTCCCGCCGCGAAGTCTGGAACGCCCGGGAGGAGGGCGTGGAGTTCCTGTTCAACCGCCAGCCCGTGGAGATCGTGGGCAAGACACACGTAGAGGGCGTGAGGCTGGTGGAGACGCGACTCGGAGAGCCGGACGCCGGTGGCAGGCGTCGCCCCGAACCCGTTCCGGGAAGCGAGGAAGTCCTGTCGGCCGACGCCGTGATCGTCGCATTCGGGTTTCGGCCCAGCCCGCCCGCGTGGCTCGCCGACCTCGGCGTGGAATTGCACGCCGACGGCCGGGTGCGGGTCGATCCGCGGGGTCGTTTCCCGTTCCAGACTACCCAGCCGAAGGTGTTCGCCGGCGGGGATATGGTGCGGGGCTCAGACCTGGTGGTGACGGCGGTCTACGAGGGCATGGAGGCCGCCAAGGGCATTCTGGCGTACCTCGGCGTCTGACAGGTCCGGCAGCCGGCCGGGTGTCGGCTCGGTATCTTCACGTCGTCTCCCTGCGGCCCAGGGGGGGAGCCGCAGGTCCCAGCGACCAGTCCCCGTCTGACGGCGGCGCGGTGAAGCGGAAGCCGTCCACGAATGCCTGACCTTCCAGCGCCATGTCAGGCGGCGGCGACTCCCCCGCCGGCGTCCTGGCGGAATACTGGATGTCGAAGAATCGCCGCGGCTGATTCGGGTGAAGGCAGGACAGGCCGGCCACTTCCAGGCGCAACACCGCGGAAGGGCCGCCGGAGCTGTCCTCTATCACCGTGGCATAGCTCACACAGGTCGCCAGGCCCTCCCGCTCGGCCGGCTTGACTTCGTTACTGACCAGGCGGAAGCGTCCGGGGTCCGGGTTGGCCTCCTTGCTGTGGGTGACCCACGCGACGAACTCCGCACGGCTTGCGAAGCTTCTGTTCATCGACTGTGTCAGAACCGCGACGCCCACGCTGAGGTCCGGCCTGCCTGTGCGACGCATCCAGACAAGGGAAGTCACGTTGCGCTGTACCTGGACCCAGTTCGCCGGTGCCGGCGGGGTGACCGAGAATCCGGGGAAATCCTCGGCTGCCAACGTTCCCCAGAGCAATAGAAGGATCGCGCCGGGGACAGCACTCGCACGAACCGGTCTCATGTGCCCCGCGTCTTGGGGTGCGCCGGTAACCGATCCAGGCTCTCCATCCAGCGGAGCCGGTGGCTGGTCCAGATGTGGTCGGAAGGCGGCATCGCCTCAGGGTCCTCGAGGGTCGCCGTGGTCACGTCAATGTACCCCGGGAACTGCCCGTGCCGGTACGTCAACGGAGTCCCGCAGCGGCCACAGAATCCCCGTATCACGGGTGGCGAGGAGCGGAATTCGTCCGGCTGGCCTTGCTCGAACTCCAGATCCCCGATCTTGACGGTGAACCATGCCACCGCGGGGGCTCCCGACGCGCGCCGGCAGCTGATGCAGTGACAAAGCGCGCCGGAGGATACCGGCCGCCGGGCACGGTAGCGGATGTTTCCACACTGGCAGCCTCCATGCAGGGTTTCGGACTCATCGCTCATTACAGACTCCCGATCCATGTCTGGCGCCGGGTTCACCCGGCGGCGATCCCGGTGAGGTGCGGCTGGAATAGATTACACGAGGGATCCGGGGGGCGGTGTGCCGGCGGCCGGTCCGGTCCGACCCCCTGGAGAGGCGCCGGGCGTGCTGTTGGTGGCAACGTGTACGGCCACGGCAAGGAGGGTCGTCTCCAGCGCCATCGCTGCAAGGGAAGGGCCGGATATGTCCCCGCTCGCGGCCGCCACAAGGCGTCCGCCCAGGTAGCCTGCGTTCATGAGCGCTACCAGCAGCACGCCGGCGCGATGCCAGGGTCCGGAGACCGCCGCGTAGAGCAGGAACAATCCAGCGGTGATATTCAGACCGCCGTGGGTCCCGGTGACGTCGCCGAGAAATCCCGTGTCGGCGAATGGATCCGGGGGGCGGACGCCGGCGCCGGGGGCCAGAAGTACTGCCAGGCCAAAGCCCAGGTAGAGGACGCCACAGAGGATGAGAAACGGTCTGCTCAGAGAGGTACGCATGATGATGCACCTGTTTTGCTGCACCGCACCATCACTCTGGCAGAATCGGGGATGGCCGGGAATAGGGACAAACCCCTATTGCCGGGGCTGGCGGTCCAAGGGCAGCTGCACGCTGAACTCGACCCCCGCGTCCCCGGGCAGGTTATATGCGGAGATGTCAGCCCCGTGATGCCTGGCAATAAGCCGCGCCACATACAGTCCGAGGCCCAGGTGGGGGGTCTCGGAACGCCCTGCCCGCGCGGAGACCATGGATTCGAATAGCTGAGGTCCCAAGTCCTCCGGCAGCCGGCTGCCGGTGTTCGTCACCCGGATCGTGCACCGGGAATCAGCCCGTTCCAGCCCCAACGTAATCCGGCCTCCGGGCGGGCAGAAATCCAGGGCGTTCTCGAACAGCTTGTCGAGCATCTGGGCGAGCAAATCCGGCGAGCCCCGGACCGGGCAGGCCTCGGCGGGGATTCGAATCCGGATGTCCCGCTCAGGATGGGTGTCGACATAGGCGGTGAACAACTCGCCCAGCATCCGGAGCAGATCGATGGGCTCGGCGTCGGCGTCGGCGATGGCCTGTTCGACACGGGTGGCGGCCCGGAGGGCCGAGACCATGGACTGTAGTCGGTGGATGCCCTGCTGGGCCCGGCGGAGGTAGACGGCGGCCTGGGGCCCACCGGGATCCTCCTGCAGGTTTTCCAGGGACGTGAGCACCACAGCCATGGGCGTCCTCAATTCATGGGACAGTTTCCGGCCCATGGTCTTCAAATAGGCGTTGTACTCCGCGACCCGGCCCAGCAGACTCGAGAAGCTCCTGGAGAGCTCACCGAGTTCGTCGCCGCTGTGCGCATCCGGCAGGGCAGGTCTGATCTCGCCCCCCTGGGTCAGGGCGCGACCGGCCGCACCGCTGAGCCTCCCGATGCGCCAGGAAAGCCAGGCCGCGAATCCGAGCAGGAGGACAACCGCCGCGACGCTGGCGGCGAAGCTGGCGAGGACGAACTGTGAGGCCGCCCTGTCCGTTGCGCTCAGGACTGCATCAGTATCTGCCTCGGCCACGAGCAGAGCCGGAGCGGGGAGGTCGACCCGGCGGGCGGAGGCGAGCAGCACCCGGCCCCCATCCGGTGCCCGGAAGCGCCGGTCTACCTTGCCATCAGTCAGGGCCGCCCGTAACGCACCCAGGTCCAGCCTCCCCGCCGTCGCCACGGGCGGCAGCCCGAGGGCGTGTTCGGACCCCACGGCGAGCCGGACCAGCCGCCGCATCAGTGCCGAGCCACCACCGTCGCCGACCGCGGCGGCGGGTCCCGAGTCCGCGAGCACGAATCCCCGGCTGTCCACGAGCCTCAGCCGGGTACCCGGCAGGGCGCTCCGGGCGAGCGCCGCATCAAGCGACGGGACCCGGTAGATGAGCCAGCCAGGCTCCGCCGCCAGGTTTGGCAGCGTTCCAAGGGTGTCCGACGCGCCGTTCCGGCGGCGGTCGGTGACCAGGAACCCGAGCCGGTCGCCGACCATTCCCTCTGGCAGCCGGATCTCGAGGCTGTAGCCGGTCGAGGTGGGCTGCCAGCTTGCCTCGACCTGCCGGACGGCCTGCCCACCCGGCGTCGCCGGCTGGAATGTTCCCGGCGCGGCGGTGGCGAAAACCAGGTCCCGGCTGGCGTCCGCGGCATTCCCGACCCGGAGCCTGACGCTGTCGCCGGCGCCTGTGTCGTCGTAGATCACGTCCGGATCGACGACCTCCACCACGAGGTAAACAGATCCTCTTCCCCTGGCGGCGGCATAGGAGATGGAAAAGCTCGGGGAATGCATGGTATGCACGGCGCTGGCGGGCAGAGCCCAGTCGTCGGCAAAGCCGTCCATAACCGGGCGCTGATCCACCGGGCTGGCGTAAATGTCGATCGCGCGAGTGCGATTCTCGTCGAACCGCGCCGATGACAGGGCCGGCCCCACGTCGGTTGCAGAGAGGCCGGCGGCGACCGCAGTCGCGGTGGCCGCAAGGGCTTCCGCCTGCCCCTGCCGCAGGGCGGCCTCCACATCGCGAAGGTACTGGCAGCCGGCCCACGGCAACAGCAGCGTGACGAGGCTGACTAGTAGCAACCGCGAAGTCAGCCTCACGCGGACTCTCGCGGCCTCAGCAGGTACTGTGGAAGAGTCCGCCGACCGGCATGGTCTCCGCCAGGCGGTTGTAAGTGGCGATGGCGGCTCGCGTATCTTCCACGTGGACCGGAATTCCCGCCTGCTCCAGCATGGCCATGGCTCCGGGGGTCACCTGCAGGCGTCGCAGCTGGCCGCGCGACAGGACGACGACGGCGCTGCCGTGATCGAGGAGCTCCTGCACGTCTGCGGGCTGGATCCCGGGTCGGTGATGGGTGTCGGTCTCGGTCCAGTCCCATGGCCGCCCGCCACCCGGCCAGAGTTTGTAATCCCTGGCGGGACCCAGATCCTTCACGTCGATTCGTCCCCAGGCAAGGCAGATGATGCGGGGCGAGCGTAGGGGGGCGGACGTGATCATGGTCGGTCTCCGGTCTCCTCTTGTGTTGGAAGGGGGTCGGCGCTGGTCGACGGTGGCTCCTCGAGCCATCGGTAACCGACGCCGTAAACGGTCCTTATTGCGTCGAACGTGTCGTCTTCTGCAGCGAACTTGCGGCGAATTCGCTTTATATGGGATGTAATGGTTGCATCGTCAAGGACCGCGTTTGCGGCGTCCATGAGCTGCTGCCGGGTCTTGACGTGACCCGGATAACGGGCGAGGGCGTGGACGATCCAGAACTCGGTCAGCGTGAGATCGACGCCGTGCCCTGCCCAGGCGGCAGTCAGCCGATCCAGGTCTAACCGCAGGCCCCCACGCGTGAGCACCGTCTCCTGTGCATCGGGTTGGCGGAGGGCATCCAGCCGCCGGAAAAGGGCGGCAATCCTTGCGGTCAGGTGCGCAAGGCTGATGTCCTTGGTCAGGTAGTCGTCGGCGCCCAGCCGCAGACCGGACACCGCGTCCAGATCGCTGTCCCGGGCCGTCAGAAAAATGATCGGCAGTGTCTCGGAGCGGGACCTGAGCTGGCGGCAGAGTTCAAAGCCGCCCTCGGGCTCGTCGCCGAGCGTCACGTCGATGATCACCAGGTCGGGAAGCCGGGCCTCGAACGCCTCGAGGGCCGTTGGGCGGTTCGCATATCCGCTGACGCGGTAGCCCTGCCGGCGGAAGGCGTCGGCGTAGTTCTCCCGGATGGCGGGCTCGTCCTCGACGATGGCGATATGGTGGCCCATGAGTTCGTCCGGCGGGGTTGAACACAATCTGCCACATTCCACCCGCGTACCGCCACCCGGATTGCCCAGTTCGGCCACGGCCATCCGGTGGAATGGGTCTCCCCGGCAAGCGGAGAGAGTCATGGCGCGAAGATTCCCCACGACGCGTGAGGCGCGAGCGGCGCCCGTCCCTGCAGACAGGTACGGTGACGCATGGTGGCGCCGATCACCGCCCGGCCCGGGGCGGCGGAGCGCAAGGCGGATGACGCCGGGCGTGCCACCCCCGTGTCCGGTCGACGGTTCAGCCGTTGAGCCGCCAGATACCGTAGTTCAGCCAGCCGGCGAAACCGACCCAGGCGAGATAGGGCAGCATCAGCATGCCGGCCACCGGCGCCGATCTGCGTGACAGCAGCACCGTGACCAGGATGGCGGTCCAGAGGATGGCAAGTTCCGCCAGCGCGGTCCCCGTCAGGTGCAGGCCGAAGAAGAGCCAGCTCCAGGCGGCGTTGAGCACGAGCTGAACGCCCCAGGCGGCAACCGCAGGTCCTGCCAGCGCCGCTCGCCCCCGGGCCCGCCACAACAGCCACCCGGCGACTGCGATAAGGGCGTAGAGCACCGTCCAGGTGACCGGGAATACCCAGTCGGGCGGCGTCAGCGCAGGCTTGGCCAGTCCCGCGTACCAGGGTCCGGGCTGGAAAAGAGCTCCGAAAGAGGCGGCGCCGGCAGTCACGAGGAAGAAGACGATCAGTGAAATCATCAGGCGGTCTCGCTGGAATGCCACCATTCCCGGAACTCCACGCAAAGCCCGGCGCCGTGGAATCGCGCGACGAATATACCATCCAGGCGTACAGGGATCCCGGAACCCGCGCGATCGAAACTGCACCGCCATCGACAGATGCCGGTCTCCCGGACGGCCGCGAGCACCTGGTGCGAAAAGCGGATCGATTCCTGGGTGGATACGGCATCCGCGAACGCCGTGCCGATCGCCACCCCGCCCCGGACCGGGGGATCCAGGGGTGTCCAGTAGTAGGACGCATCCTCGGTAAACAGCGCACGGAACCGCGACGTGTCCCTGGATTCCCAGGCATCGCCGTATTCCGATAGCCACGCTTCGAATTGTCGGTGGTCCATAAATCCCGATGCGGTTCAGATCTGGGCGGTCGCGGCAGGCCGGCAGAGATAATCCTGCCACAGCAATCGCGCCGCCACCGCCCGGTAGGGCCGCCAGGGCTCAGCGAGCCCCCTCATGGTCCTCTCGCCCGGGCGTTCCGTCAGCCCCTTCAGCCGCTGCACGGCCTTTGCCAGCGCGAGGTCCCCCGCGGGCCAGACGTCCGGTCTCAGTAACGCCATCAGCAGATAAACTTCGGCGGTCCAGCGTCCGACGCCCTTGAACCGGATCAGCATGTCCATGGCCTCCTCGTCGGAGGCCCGGGCGATCGCCCGGAGGTCGAGTTCCCCACGGAGAGAGGCCTCGGCGAGCAGCACGCAATAGCGTGACTTCTGCCGGGTCACCCCGACGGACCTGAGGCCATCCTCGCCGGCTCGAGCCAGGGATGCGGCCGAGATTCTGCCGAAGGCGCTCTCCATGCGTCTCATGGTCGCCCGGCCCGACGCCAGGGAAACCTGCTGTTCCATGACGATCTGGATCAGGCAGCGGAAACCGGCCCGGCGGGACCACAGGGGTGGTGGCCCGTGACGTTGGAAAATGCCCGCCATGAGTTTGTCCGATACGGCCAGTCGCCGACAGGCGCCCGCGACCCCGGCTTCCGAGAGGCGGGGTGCCTTCACAGCCCGGCGGCCAGGCGCTCGGCGACGATGGAGAACACGTCCGGGCTCATGCCGAGGCCCAGGTGCGAGGCGCTCACCTCAACGTGCTCGGTGCCGGGATTGACCCGGTCGATGCAGGCCTGCCAGGTCACCACCCCGTCTCTCTTGCTGTAGATGGCGGTGACCGGGACTTTCAGAGGGATCCGTTCCCGGGCGGCCACCCGTGTCTCGATGTCGTCGAGATCGTATCCCCGGCGGACGTAGTGGCGATGGCTTGCGGTGTACTTGGGTCCGCCGACCACCGGAGAGCCCAGGGTGACGACGCGGGCGACCAGGTCGGGGCGTTCTCTCGCCACCTCCCGGGCGATGTAACCACCGAGACTCCAGCCCACCAGGCGCACATCGCAGCCCCGGCTGGCGGCAAGCGCCTCCAGCCTGCCCAGCACCTGCTCGACCAACTCCGGCACCCGGCCGTGATTTCGCCCCAGGTCCCAGCCCCGGACATCGTAGTCAAGGTAGGTCAGGAACTTCCTCAATGCCCAGGTAGCCATGTCTCCGGTCCCGAAGCCCGGTAGCACCATGACGGGCGCCCCGTGCCCCCGCGGCAGCCGCGAAAGTTGCCTCGAGCGGGCCGCGAGACGTATGGGCTCCAGCAGGCCGGCTGGCTCGAGCAACAGGGCCAGCCGCGGCGGGGGCCCCGGTATCGTTTCGTCGTCCAGGCGAGCCTGTGTCATTACGATGGGTGTCCTTGCTGCCTTGGGGCGCGCGGCATTCTCCGGGGAGGCAGCTGCGCCGTATCCGGCGAGCCGTTCCCTATGCCGTGGATTCGATTGCATCGCCCACGCGGATTTCTCCGTCGGTCAGTATCCGCGCGCG
>JAHEFR010000038.1 GCA_024640085.1 Gammaproteobacteria bacterium | reverse complement strand
CTCGATAGCCCGGGAGAGTAACGTTGCGATGGTCTGCTTCAAGGAGGATCTCGGAAATGGGAGCGGCCAATTTTAACCCGGAATTCCCGCCGGTCGGTCAACGGCGGCTTCCGACCCGACGCGGTCAGTCAAGATCTATAATGACCAAGTGAATCGCTGGTCAAAAATATCCTGGGTACAAATTGGAGTGGAGGCGGCGGCAATAGTCGCCAGCATTCTGCTGGCATTTTCTATAGATGCATGGTGGAAACAGCAGCAAGATCATCTCGAAGAAGAAAAGATATTGGCTTCGTTACGCGACGATTTCGAGGAGAGCAGAAAACTCGTTTCATTTGCACGTAACGAAGCAGCAATAAAGATGAAATCGGTCGAAACATTATTGATTTTAGCAAGCAACCGAAATCCTGATTATGACGGAGAAGAAATCGATCAGCATCTGCATAACCTTGGATGGTGGACTGAGCAAAATTTGGTGATTTCAGGAAGCTTCAATTCCGTTATCTCGTCCGGAACGTTGCAGCTGATCGAGAATGCTGAATTACGTCAAGATGTCGCAGATTGGCCGCGGTATCTCAACTCGGTCATCACGCTGCTAAAGCAGGATTTCGATGCCTACACCAACGTCATGCAACCTTACATCCGCAGGCACGGCTACTTGGCGCAAATAGATCAGCATTTCCAAGTACGGGAAGGGTATACCGATTACGGATGGGCTCCGGTTCCCTACAGCGAATCGTTGCGAATTGACCATTCTGCAATGCTTGAAGACCTCCAGTTTGTCAATCTTTTGACGGAACAGCTATGGATTCAGCGGGAAGTTAAAGTGACTCTTGCTGAGCTCCATGAGTTTCTCGATCACGAGATTGACGTCATTGATTCTGAGCTCTTGCGCTTCAAGTAATCGCAAAGACCGGAGAATCCGTGCTTCGGCTGCTTCTGGCCGAAAGCAGACGGTCGAACACGCCCTTAACGGATCTCGTTTTCCTGTTTCCTGGGGATCTGTTTCCGGCCCGGAGCAGCCGTTGGGATGGTAGAGATCCGACCGGCTCCGATTGACCCAAAACGGACGACAACAGAAGTGTAGCGAGCGTCAGAATCCAGCGACGTGTTAGCAGCAGACATCTTGACATCGATCGCCGAGATTTCGGTGGCGTTACTGGGGTTGGGGGGTTCTTGTGCCGGTCACACCTTAATGCCTCTCTTGGCAGCAGATCTTTCTGGCAGTGAGCACCCAGCCACTGAATCAACAGGCGCGCATGCTGGCAGTCAGCGCGGGTGCCCTGGCCGAAAAGCTATAAAGCTATGACCGGCACCATTAGTTCACTGGACAGGTCTATGCCTTTGGGGAAGTACTGCCGCAGCAAGCCGTTGGTGTTCTCGTTAATGGCTCGATACCGAAACTCTTCTGTTCGCGGTGGCAGGCTCAGAAGAGTTCAACGGGGTCCACGTCGAGGGACCAGCGGACGCGGCGGGACTCCTTTAACGACTCGACGGCGGGAAGCAGGTCATTCAGCAGTGCGTGCAGATCAGGCCTGGCGGTGGAGCGGAACAGCAGTTGTGCCCGATACCGACCGGACCGTCGCTCCATGGGTGCGGGGGCTGGCCCCAGAATGGAAACGCACGTCCTTCGGCCGCCCTCCGCCAGGTCCCGGCAGCGCTGCAGAAAGCCCATCGGTTCTCCGCGGCCCGTCGCTTCTGCTCGCAGCATGGCCAGATGTGAAAACGGCGGCCAACCGGCCGCAGCCCGCTCGTCCAGCGCCTCCCGGGTGAAGTCCGCGTAACCGCCACTGACCAGGTGGCTCAGAAGGCGATGCTGCGGATAGGAGGTCTGCAGGATGACTTCGCCCCGCCGTTCCCGGCGGCCGGCCCGCCCGGATACCTGCAGGATCGTCTGGGCAAGGCGTTCGTCGCTGCGGAAATCGGTGCCGAACAATCCCTGGTCGCAGTTCAGGACGCCGACGAGGGTGACATCCGGGAAGTCGTGCCCCTTGGTCAACATCTGGGTGCCGACGAGGATCCGCGTCCGCCCCTGGCGCATGTCCTCCAGCAGCGCCGTCAGCGACTCCCTTGTCTTTGCCGTGTCCCGGTCCAGTCTTCCGACGGTCAGATCGGGAAACTGGGCGGCAAGGACGGCCTCGATGCGCTCGGTGCCCTGTCCCACTGGCCGTAGGCCCGCGCCGCATTGTCTGCAGGTGGACGGCGGCTGCTCCGATCGATTGCAGTGGTGGCACCTGAGGCCGGCCGGGTGCTGGTGGACGGTCATCCGCGCGTCGCAACGCGGACACTCGGCCACCCAGCCACACTCCGAGCAGAACAGGGCGGTGGCGTAGCCTCGGCGGTTGAGGAACAGGATGACCTGGCCATCGCCATCCAGATGGCGCTGCATAGCCTGTAGCAACGGCGTGGTCAGGCCTTCACGGGCCGGCGTTACTCTCAGGTCCACCACCCGTACGACTGGTCTGGCCGCCGATCCCGCCCGTTCGGCCAGGTCGACCCGCCGATACCGGCCGGCATCCGCGTTGCGCATGCTCTCCAACGACGGCGTGGCCGACCCGAGCACCACGGGGATGCCGGATCGGTGCGCACGGACAACGGCGATATCGCGGGCGGAATATCTGAAGCCCTCCTGCTGTTTGAAAGAGGGGTCGTGTTCCTCGTCCACCGCGATCAGGCCACAGTCCGGCATGGGCGTGAACACCGCAGAGCGTGTCCCGATCACGATCCTGGCTCTGCCGGATCGCGCATCCATCCAGGCCTCCAGCCTAACCTTCTCGGTCAGTCCCGAATGAAGCACGGCAATCCTGCAACCGAATCGCCGCCGGAAGCGTCGGACCGTCTGGGGCGTGAGCCCGATCTCGGGGACCAGCACCAGTGCCTGGCGCCCCTCTGCGAGGACCGACTCTATGGCCCTGAGGTAGACCTCGGTCTTGCCGCTGCCGGTGACGCCGAACAGAAGGACGGGGCCGGGTCCCGGTGCCCCGATGATGTTCTCCACGGCCGCGGCCTGTGACGGCGTCAGGGTCGGTCCGCCGGTGTCCGGCCCCGGAACGTCGCCTTCGGAATCCGCGGGAGCCAGGGTGATCTCCACCAGTCCCTGAGCCTCCAGGCGCCGGAACGGTCCCCGCCAGCCGGGCCCGAACTCGTCGTCGGCGGTCTCCAGGTCCAGTGGGGCGGCGAGGAGCTGTCGTAGGATGGCGGCCTGCCTCGGAGCCCGACCGGCGAGTCGCTCCGCGTCGGCAGGGCTTGCCGCCGCGGCGGCGCGCGCCACGCGACGCTCCCCCAACCGGCGACCCTGCCGGGCCAGAGTGGGAATGGCGGTGGCGAAGACCTCGCCCACGGGGTGGGCGTAATAACGTGCCGCCCACAGCAGCAGGTCCATGTCCTCGGCCCCGAGCAGCGGCTGCAGGTCCAGGATCTCCTCCACGCGCCTTAAACGCACGCTGGGAACGTCGCTGGCGGGAGCGAGCGCCACCAGCAAGCCGACCTGCCGCGTGCGCCCGAACGGGACCCGCACTCGCATCCCGGGCAAAAGGGCTCCGCCGGCCTTCGGCGGCAGATAATCGAACAGCGTCCGGAGGGGAGCGTTGATCGCTACCTTGAGTATCGGCTCATTGGCCAACAGGGCCGCCTCTTTGTCCACAGAACCTGTGGATAACTCTGTGAATTGGCTGGGGCAAAGCCGATCCGATCCGCGCTCCCGCGAGGTCGGTTTCGGTTTGGCGAAAAAATGGTCAAAATTGTCAAAAACTTATATATGTTAATGGCTTACAAACTATAAGAAAGGCGACATGTTAAGTAATGAGGCTGTCATACAGTCCTTCAGGGCTGTTTGTGAATAAACTTTTTGACAGGAGCCGTGATCGGCTACGGAAAATATGTCAACGTGGCCGCCCTGACCGCGTTGTACTCTGTGCGGCGGACGGTTTCAACGGGGTTGCCAGGGACGCCGCGAGGGGTGTCCCTCTCACATCGCGCCGGTCCCCGAGCAGGCCGGGGCCGGCACACGGAATGACAGGGCCGGAGAGGTGGAGGAACACCTACTGGACAGGACCTCAGAACTGGAGGCGTTCCTTCGCGGAGTGGAGCGGCAGGCATACGTGATGGCCAGGACACTGACGGGCGACGCCGAGGAGGCAATGGATATCGTGCAGGACACCATGCTGCGGTTCTCCACGCGATACGCCCGGCGGCCGCCCGGGGAGTGGCGGCCGATCTTTTTCCGGATCCTGGTGAACCGCAGCAGGGACTTCCACCGGCGCCGCGCGGTGCGGTCGCGGGTCATGAACTGGTTCCGGGACGAGGACCTGCCAGACCCGATCGAGACCGCGCCCGCACCCCGAGGTTGGGATCCCGAGGTGGCGGTGGCTGACGGGGAGGCGTTGGCAGCCCTGGAGGAGGCGGTGGCCGGGTTGCCGGGGCGGCAGCGCGAGGCATTCGTATTGAGATGCCTCGAGGAACAGGACGTGGCCGAGACCGCGGCCATCATGGGCTGTTCCGACGGCAGCGTGAAGACGCACTACTCCCGGGCGCTGGCGGCAATCAGGCAAAGGCTGGGGGAGCACTACGATGGATAAGACCGAACACGAGTCCGTGGAGGCGCGGGCACGGCGGCTGTACCGGCAGGCGACGGGAGAACTCGACTCCGCCGCCCGGGCCGAATTGGCTCGAGCCCGGGTGCGCGCCGTCGAGGCCGCGGCTGGGAGAGACGGGCGACGCTGGATGTTGCCAGCCGCGGCCGCGGCCGCCGCCGGTGCCATCGTGCTGGGGGTGATGATGACCGTGCATGACCAGGCCGATTTCAGCCCGATAGCTGCCCAGGATCCGGCGGATGAAGACATGGAGCTGCTGTTGGCGACGGAGAATCTCGACATGCTGTCCGACCTCGACTTCTACCTGTGGCTGGATACGGAGCCGGATGCGGGATGAGCCGAGTCATCCCCTGGACTGGCACCGCCAGGGTCGCGATCGCGGCGCTCGCCCTCCTGGCAGCGGTCATCACCCGTGCGGGTGACGGGATCGATGCCCAGGACGAAGAGATGCTCGAGTTCCTGGGCAGCTGGGAGGCGGAGGACGAGGACTGGCTGGTCGTCAGCATGGAGGAACTGATGCTCGACGAGGATGCTCCGGAAGCCGGGGACGAGGCCCATGCAGAGGCGGCTGAAGATGAACGTTAGAAAGATGTCCATATGGCTGGCGATGGCGGCCGTGCTGGCGGCCACTACCGGGCAGGCAACCGAGTGGCAGGACCTGAGCCCGGAACAACGCCAGGTCCTGTCGCGCTTCGCCGATCGGTGGGACGAACTGCCTGCCGGGAAGCAACAGAGGCTTTCACGGGGTGCCGCCCGGTGGCTGGCGATGACGCCGGATGAACGCGAGCAGGCGCAACAGCGTTTCCGGTCCTGGCAATCTTTCGACGCCGAGCAGAAGGAGCAGCTCAGGGAACGCTATCGGAAATTCCGGGAGCTGCCTCCCGATGAGCAGGCGCGCGTGCGGGAGAACTTCCAGAGGTTCCGACAGCTGCCCCCGGACAGGCGCATGGAACTCAGGGAACGGTGGCGCCAGATGTCGCCGGAGGAGCGGCAGCGGGCCATGGAGCTCTGGCGGGACACCTCGCCGGAAGAGCGCCAGCGGATGCGCCAGCGATTCCGGGAGATGAGTCCGGAGGAGCGGGACGAATTGAGGGATCGTTGGCGCCGCATGTCCCCCGACCAGCGGCAGCGGGCCCTCGACCGGCGCCGTGGCGGGGGCCGCGGGGGATCCCGCTAGCGCCCAATCCCCAGCTGGATATCCTTCGCCGCATGGAACAGTGCGGCCGCGGCTTTCCGGTCGTCCTCATACGGCATGCAGGCGTGGCGCAGGTGAAAGAGGACGATCCCGGTCCCGGGGATGCCGCTGTGCTGGCCGCGAGCCGCGACAATCACACGATCCCGGAGTCACCGGCGGGCCGACTTTCCGCCCGCGTTCCGCCCACAGCAGCATTCATCCCTGGCTGGGAAAACGGTGCCATCGGCATCGCCGGCGATCCGCCCGACGATGCAAGCGTGACCTATGTCGGATCGCTCGTCAGCACAAGAGAAACCCGGCTCAGGGCCGGGTTCTCTGGTTCACGATGCTCTGGAGGAGCGTCGACTGTCAGAGCGTCTTCAGTACCGCGTCGAGGCTGTCCTTCGCATCGCCGAACAGCATCCGCGTGTTCTCTTTGTAGAACAGTGGATTCTCGACGCCGGCGTAGCCAGTGGCCATGCTGCGCTTGAGCACGATTGTGGTGCCACCTTTCCACACCTCGAGCACCGGCATTCCGGCGATCGGGCTGTCGGGTTTTTCCTGTGCGTCCGGGTTGACGATGTCGTTCGCGCCGATGACCACGGAGACGTCGATATCCGGGAAGTCCTCGTTGACCTCATCCATCTCGAAAACGATATCGTAGGGCACCTTCGCCTCTGCCAGGAGCACGTTCATGTGACCGGGCATCCGGCCCGCGACCGGGTGGATGCCGAAACGGACGTTGACGCCTTTCTCGCGCAGTACTTTCGTGATCTCGTAGACAGTATGCTGAGCCTGCGCGACCGCCATGCCGTAGCCAGGCACGATCATCACTTCCTTCGCGTTGGCGAGCAGTTCCGCGGTCTCTTCCGGCTGAATCGCAACGATCTCGCCCTCTATTTCGCCGCCGGCTGCGGCTGTGCCGCCGCCGGTGCCGAAACCGCCGGCGATCACCGCGAGGAACTTTCGGTTCATCGCGCGGCACATGATGTAGCTAAGGATCGCGCCGCTCGAGCCAACCAGGGCGCCGGTGACGATCAGCAGATCGTTGCTCAGCATGAATCCCGTCGCTGACGCCGCCCAGCCCGAATAGCTGTTCAGCATCGAGACGACGACCGGCATGTCCGCACCGCCGATGGCCATGACCATGTGGATACCGAAGACCAGGGCGATCACCGTCATGATCACGAGGGGCACGGTTCCGCTGCCCACCGCACCCTGCTGCACGAATTCGCGGCCGAACCAGATCGCTCCCAGCAGCAGGGCCAGGTTGAGCCAGTGCCTCGCAGGCAGCGTCAACGGCTTGCCGCCGATGCGCCCGGACAGCTTGCCGAAGGCGATGATGGAGCCGGAGAAGGTGACCGCGCCGATCAACACGCCCAGATAGGTCTCGATGTTGTGGATCGTCAGCTCGACCCCGGTAAACCCGATCGAGTGATCCATGAAGTTGGCGAAGCCGACCAACACGGCGGCGAGACCGACAAGACTGTGCAGGATCGCGACGAGCTCGGGCATCTGCGTCATCCGCACGCGGCGCGCGAGCACCAGGCCGATACTCCCGCCGATAAGGAGCGCGATGATGAGGATGGTGTAGTGCCGCGTGACCACGCCCAGGATGGTCGCGAGCAGCGCGATGGCCATGCCGATGATGCCGTACCAGTTGCCGCGGCGGGCGGTCTCCTGGTTCGACAGGCCGCCGAGCGCGAGGATGAACAGGATGGTCGCGGCGATGTAGGAAACGGTGACGAAACCAGCGCTATTCATGTCGACCTCACTTCCGGAACATTTCGAGCATGCGCCGCGTGACGGCGAAACCGCCGGCGATGTTGATGCTCGTAATCAAGACGGTGAATGCGGCGATCCACATGATCAGGCTGTCGGTGGAACTGATCTGCAGCAGCGCGCCGATGACGATGATGCTCGAGATCGCGTTGGTCACGCTCATCAGCGGCGTGTGCAGTGCCGCCGTGACATTCCAGATGACCATGTAGCCGACGAAGCAGGCCAGCACGAAAACCGTGAAGTGGGCCATGAACGACGGCGGCGCCACGGCGCCGAGGCCGAACAGCGCCAGAGCGCCCAACGCCATGGCAATGACCGGGCCGCTGGCGGACTTCTTCTCTTCCGGTTTAGGTGCCGGTGCGGCGGCCGGCTTGGCGGCCTTGGGCGCGGCCGAAAGCTTCGGCGCCGGCGGCGGCCAGGTCGTCTCCCCGCCCGTGCAGATGGTGGCGCCGCGGATCGCCTCATCCTCCATGTCGACGACGAGTTCGCCGTTCTTTTCGGGCGTCATGTCGGTTAGCAGGTGGCGCAGGTTGGTTCCGTAGAGCTGGCTTGACTGGGCGGCCAACCGACTCGGCAAGTCGGTGTAGCCGATCAGGGTCACGCCGTTTTTCACGACGACCTGCCCGGGTTCGGTCAGCTCACAGTTGCCGCCCTGCTCGGCGGCGAGGTCCACGATCACGCTGCCGTCCTTCATCGACCTGACCATTTCGGCGGTGATCAGGCGTGGTGCCGGTTTGCCCGGGATCAGTGCGGTCGTGATGATGATGTCGACGTCCTTCGCCTGTTCGGCGAACAACGCCATCTCTGCCTCGATGAACTCCTTGCTCATGACCTTGGCGTAGCCGCCTTCGCCCGAGCCGTCCTCGTCCTTGAAGTCGAGCATCAGGAACTCGCCGTCCATGCTTTCGACCTGCTCCTTTACCTCCGGGCGCGTATCGAAAGCGCGGACGATGGCGCCCATGCTCCTGGCCGCGCCGATCGCGGCGAGACCCGCCACACCGGCCCCGATGACGAGCACCTTGGCCGGCGGGATCTTGCCCGCGGCGGTAATCTGGCCGGTGAAGAAGCGGCCGAAGTGCTGGGCGGCCTCGACCACAGCGCGGTAGCCGGCGATGTTGGCCATGGAGCTCAGCGCGTCCATCTTCTGGGCGCGCGAAATTCGCGGCACGCTGTCCATCGCCAGCGCCGTGACACCGCGCTCGGTCAGTGTCCTGAGAAGATCCGGATTCTGGGCGGGCCAGATGAAGCTGATCAGCGCCTGCCCGGACCGCAGCATGCCGAGCTCTTCGCCCTCGGGCGCCCGGACTTTCAGTACGATATCGCACTGGTCGTAGATGTCCCTGGTGGAGGCGACGATCTCGCAGCCCGCGGCCCGATACGCGTCATCGGAAAAGCTGGCCCGAGCACCCGCGTCGCTCTGTACGACCACCCCATAGCCAAGCTTCATGAGCTGGGACGCGACTTCCGGGGTCGCCGCAACGCGGCGTTCGCCCGGATGAGATTCCCTTGGCACACCAATCTTCATAGGCAATCCTCCGCCCAACTTGTTCTTTGATCCGAAACCCGGGCCAGTTTAGTCGCCTGAGCCCGAGTTGCCACCATCCAGCGTCGCTTTGTTTGATTTTCGGCCGGCGTTCTGGAATAACTCCCCGTGGCTACATTTGCCGACGCGGGGAGACGGGTGCCGTGGAAAGGACCCTCGATCAGCAGATTCTGAGGACCGACGTCGCCGGCATGCCACTTGAATGGGTGGATTACCGGGATGCCGTGCGCCTCTATCACACTGATCAGGTCGCATACGAATGCGGTCGCCCCCTGATGCGGCTGCACGGCGGAGTCTGCGCAATTACCGGCCGGCGTTCCATGATCGAGGTCAATTCGATCATCGCCACCCAGGGCAGCCCCCAGATCAATATCCTGCGGTCCGAGGACTATGCGCCGCCGCTGAACAACTTCGCCCTGTTCCGGCGGGACGGCATGCTGTGCCTTTATTGCGGCGTGCAGCATGTTGCCACGGAACTCTCCAGGGACCACGTGACGCCCATCTCCCAGGGCGGCAGGGACGTGTGGACCAACGTGGTGACGGCGTGCCGGCGCTGCAACCACTTCAAGGCCGGCCGGACCCCCGAGCAGGCCGGCACCCAGCTGCTGGCGGTGCCGTTCACGCCCACCTACGCCGAGTACATCTATCTAAAGGGTCGCCGCGTTCTCGCCGACCAGATGGAATATCTGCTGGCGCATTTCCCGCGCACGAGCCCCATGCGTCAGCGTCTGAGCAGAACCGGGCCCGCGTACGGCACGGCATGACGGGGCCGCGGGCAGGCCTGTATCGCCAAATCTCTAGCCGGGCCCCACCGTGGTCTACCTGATCGACGCCAGCGTGTTCGTGTTCCGGGCCTGGTTCTCCATCCCCGATTCCATGACCGACCCGGCGGGGAACCCGGTCAACGCGGTCTACGGGTTCGCCGGCTTCCTGGGCAACCTGATCCGCCAGCGTCGACCCGGTCTCGTGGCAGTGGCGTTCGACGAGAGCCTGACCACATCGTTCAGGAACGAGATATTTCCGGCCTACAAGGCCAATCGGGAGTCGCCCCCGCCCGAACTCAAACGCCAGTTCCGGTACTGCCGGGAGTTGGCCGGCCTGCTCGGCCTCGCGCATTTCGCGGACCCGAGATATGAAGCCGACGACATTATCGGCACTCTCAGCGTCCTGATGCGGGGTCTCGGCCGGCGGGCTGTGATCGTGAGCCGGGACAAGGATCTTGCCCAGCTTCTCCGGCCCGGGGACGAGTTCTGGAATGCCGTCGACGACCGGCGGTTTGCGTATGGCGATGTGGCGGATTATTTCGGCGCCGCCCCGGAGCGCATGGCGGACTACCAGGCCCTGGTGGGCGACAAGGTGGACAACATACCGGGGGTTCCGGGGGTCGGCGCGAAGACGGCGTCGGCGCTGATGGGAGAATTCGACTCTCTCGAAACCTTGTTCGACAAACTGGACACCGTGCCCTCGCTGCCCATCAGGGGCGCGGCGGGCGTGGCGAAAAAGCTGGCGGAGCATCGTGATGCGGCGTTCCTGGCCAGACGACTGACGCGGATCGCTACCGATGTGTCCCTTTCCGTGGACGAGCAGACCCTGGCACGCCGACCCCCGGACCTGGCCGGGCTCAGCCAGCTCTACGATCGACTCGGGTTCGGGCCCCGTCTGTTGCGGGAAGCCCGGGACATCGCCGGCGTCGTCTGATGCCCGAGTGGGGCAGGATCATCGAAGACATCGCGGCCGCGACGGGCAGGCGGGCGGATCCAGTGTCGGCGCGTCCGGTGGCGGGTGGGTGCATCAACTCGGGATGGCGGCTGGACGCCAGCGGTGGGCCGGTGTTCGTCAAGACCAATGTGCCCGGGGCGCTCGAGATGTTCGAGGCGGAGCGGGAAGGATTGGAGGAGCTCCTGGCGGCGGACGCGTTGCGGGTGCCGCGTTCCCTGGCCACGGGCGCGACCTCCGGCGAGGCCTGGCTCGCCATGGAGTGGATCGACGCCGGCCGCGCCGGACCCACCACCCAGACCCGACTGGGGGAAGGCTTGGCGGCCCAGCATAGGCGCGCAGCGGAACGCTTCGGGTGGCATCGCGACAACACCATCGGCAGCACGCCGCAGCCGAATGACTGGTCCGAGGACTGGCCGGACTTCTTGACTGAGAGGCGGATCGGCTACCAGCTGGACCTGGCTGTCGCCAACGGCTACCCGGATGCCCTGGCGGCACGCGGTCGGCGGCTGCTCGAGAAAATCGGGTCGTTTTTCACCGACTATCGCCCCCGGCCATCACTCCTGCACGGTGACCTGTGGGGAGGCAACTGGGCCGCTGACACTGAAGGGTACCCCTTCGTGTTCGATCCAGCGGTGTACTTCGGCGACCGGGAGGCCGATCTTGCCATGACCGAACTGTTTGGCGGGTTCGGCGCAGACTTCCGCGCCGCCTACCGGGGCGCATGGCCGGTTGACCCGGGCTACGAGACCCGCCGGCACCTCTACAATCTGTATCACGTGCTCAACCACCTAAATCTTTTTGGCGGAGGCTATCTGAGGCAGGCGGATGCGTTGATTGGACGGCTCCTTGCCGCCCTGAAGGGTTGAGGATCAGAGTCGTTCCTGGGTAACCAGTAACCGCATGCCCTCGGGGGCCCTGAGTTCCATTGCGTCGCCGCCCCCCAGCGGGTCGGGCACGATTTCGCCGGAGACCCCCCGGGCGACCAGCCCGGCGACGGTGGCGGAAAGGTCGGGGGATCCAAAGACCAGCTGGGGTCGCTGGGCGGCGGCCTCGAATATGCACAGATCGATGCCATCGCTGGTGAGCACCGCGGGGCCGTGCTCGTCCTCCTCGGATCTCATGGCGACGAACCCCAGGGGCTCCCAGAAACGGGCCGAATCGGGGACGCTTCTCACCGGGAAACGGTATTCCCGGAAATAACCGATCACCGGCGGCGGCGTCATCGAAGGCGGCGAAAACGTGCGCGCCTCGAGCATCGTGATCATCTGGCCGTCCGGGTCCTTGAAGCCCGCTTCGTTGAACTCCTCCTCGCCGGTCTTGAGGAACGCGAAGTCGATCCCCGCATTGGCCAGTTTCGGCGCATATTGCGAAATCTCGGCGTGGACCCAGGTCAAAGACGGGGACGGGAAATCGTAGGAGTGAAGCCCGAGGGCCACCCTGCCGTCGGTGACAACTGCATACTGGTGTCTCCAGATGTCGTTGGTGACGGCCAGGGCCAATCCCAGGCGTTGGTAGAATTCCATTGACTCCCGGACTGACGGGCAATGGATGCTGATCTCGAGAAACCGGCCCAGCACGGCTCAGGCGCCGGATGCGCGTGCGCGGGCCGCGCTCTCCGCAAAATCCTTGGCGCGGGCCTCCGGGCTCCAGGCCGGCGACGTCTCGGGCCAGCCCTGCAGATGCCTGAGTACAAGCTGGGTCAGGAAACTCATGTGATCCCGGCGGGCGTTGAGTGCCGGAATGTAATGCAGTGACTGACCGCCCGACTCGACGAAGAGTTCGGCGTTCTGCATGGCTATCTCCTCCAGGGTCTCCAGGCAATCGGCCGAGAATCCCGGACAGACCACGTCCAGCCGGCCGACGCCTGCCTTGGCCAGCTCGACCAGGCGTTCGTCGGTGTACGGCCGCAGCCATTCCTCCCGACCCACCCGGGACTGGAAACTGATGGACCATTCCTCCGGCTTCAGGAACAGCGCGTCGGCGAGCAGCCTCGCGGTTTTCTGGCAGTGGCAGTGATACGGGTCGCCTGCCCGGAGATAGCTCTGGGGCACCCCGTGGAAGCTCATCACAAGGTGCTCGCCGCGGCCGTTGGCCGCCCAAAACTCCCTGACACTCGCGGCCAGGGCGTCGATATATCCGCCTTCGTCGTGGTAATTGGTGATGAAACGCAGCTCGGGCATCCAGCGCCGCTTCTTGAGGCAGTCGGCGAGGGCGTCAAAGACCGAGGCGGTGGTGGTGGCGGAGTACTGCGGATACAGGGGCAGGACCAGCAGTCGCCTGACGTTGGCAGCCCGCAGTTCCTCCAGGGCGCTGGCGATGGACGGATTGCCATAGCGCATGGCCAGAGACACGTGGACCGGGGCTGGCACAGCCGCTTCGAGCATCCTGGTCAGCTCCTTGCGCTGTTTCAGAGACCAGTTCATGAGCGGCGAACCTGCATCGGTCCACACCTTCGCGTAAGCATGAGCAGAGCGCTTGGGGCGGATGCGGAGTATCACGCCATGGAGGATCATCCACCACAGGGGTCGTGGCACTTCGATGACCCGCGGATCCCAGAGGAACTCCGCCAGGTAGCGTCGCACCGCCGCTGGAGTGGGCGCATCGGGGGTGCCGAGGTTGACCAGCAGCACGCCCAGGGCATCCGGCGTCCCGTGCTGGTATTTTTCCTCGCCTATGTACCTGGGCATATCGATCCGTTTGCCTTGCAACACGACGAGATTAGATCATATTAGACTCGCGTCGGCCCGTCGCCCGGCGATGCAGACAACCGACAAAAGGTGCACGCGGATGAAACAGGAACGGACTCAGCCGGACCAACCGTATACTCGCTGGCAGATCTTCCGCAAGCTACTGGTTTTTCAGTACAAGCTCTTGATCGATGCTGCAAAGGACTTCCTGTTGAGCCCGCTGGCGATCATCGCTGCCGCTGTCGACTTGATCCATCCGGGTCCGTCGTCGCGTATGTTGTTCCCCGAATTGATGAGGCTCGGCCGCCGCGCGGAGGATGCCATCAACCTGTTCGGCAGACCCGTTGCGGAGATGGAATGGACGCTGGACCGCGTGGTAGACGGCGTGGAGTCGAGCCTGCGGCGGCGACACCGGGCGAAGGACCGCGAGGCCCCCGGAAATTCCATCGCTCCGGGAGACGATTCATGAAAGCCCCCGCCCTCATCCTGCTTTTCGCTCTGGTCTTTCCCGCCCTGACCAGCGCCTACCCGACCGACCTAGAGATGAAATCCGAGGGCCTGGACGTGGAGGCGATCCCGACGCTTCTCGCCGAGGCCACCGTGGTCCGCCTGCTCAACAACGAACGGTTCGCGGTCCGCTGCGACGTACGATTCAGCAACGGACCGGAAGTGAGCCGCGTCCGGAAGGTGACGATCGATTCCGGCGCAGACAGCCTGGTGCGGTTCCTGCCGTCACGCCAGGTGATCCGCCTCAGAATATCGGTGCACTGCTGGCCCGCGGAGGAGAACGAGGAAAAGGACGAAAAGTGAAGAACTACCTGGAGATCTTCCTCGACAGCATGTTCCGGGTAGCGGGGGCGCCGGAGCAGATGACCAGCTTCATCAACTGCTTCTATGAGTTGTTTATCTGCGACTCACCGGAGATAGCCGGGTTTTTTGCCGACACCGATATGTCCCGACAGGCCGACATGCTGGCTCAGTCCATGCACGAGATGGTGGAGTTCTCCACCACGCGGGTCGCCAGCGAGAGGCTGAGGCAGGTAGCGCTCAGACACAGTCGTCGGGAGAGGAACGTGCCCCCGGAACTCTACCAAAAGTGGCTCGCCAGCCTGGTCGCGGCTGCGCGGGAATTCGACCCCCAGTTCAACGACGAAGTCGAATTGGCCTGGCGCGTCGTGCTGGCGCCCGGCATCGAGTACATGAAGTTCCGTTACGATCGGTTCTGAGATTCCACGTCCCGGCCGCTGATCAGGTCCTCCAGGCTCGGAGGTTCGTGACCGGGACCGACCAGGCCGGCCTTCAGCCGACTGACGTAGTCCCGGTACGCTCTCATCGCCTGGGCGCCGAAGATCCACATGATCGGGACGTTGGCGAACAGCATCACGCCGGTGCCGATCCCGGTCAGGTTGTCCAGCTCCGTGTTGGTTCTGATGAAGCCCGCCGTGGCGACGATGATCAGGAGGCAGTAGATCAGCTTGTAGGGCAGGACCGAGCGCTCGCCTGCAAGATAGATCATGCCCTGCTCGCCATAGTAGCTCCAGGAGATCATTGTGGAGACGGCGAACAGCCAGGCGGCCAGTGTGACCAGCCACTTCCCCAGCCCGTCCTGGGCTGTGTCGAAAGCCTTGGCGGTCAGCGTGGCTCCCTGGTAATCCACGAACAGTTGCTCGCTCTCCAGACGCGGCTGGACGGGGGTGGCGAAAGACGACCACTCGATGACCGTGCGGCTGTTTGGCGCCGCGACAACCTGCCCGAAGATCTTGTGGCGATCATTGCCCGAAGTGGGATTCTCGTGGGCGCGCAGGATCATGTACACGGACTCGCCGTCGGTCCATTGCCCGGTATCGAGGATCGGCGCCGGAGACGATTCGAGGGTCCACTCGCCGGGAGCGATCTGGACGATTTCCGGCGGGATTCCGTAATGGGCGTCACCGCTACGGTTCCAGACGCCGCTGGCGAGAATCACCATGGCCGTGAAGGTGCACACGATCAAGGTGTCGATAAACGGCTCCAGACCGGCGACGATGGCCTCGCGCACGGGTTCTCCGGTCTTGGCCGCGGAGTGGGCGATCGGCGAAGATCCCTGGCCGGCCTCGTTGGAGAACAGCGCCCTTTTCATCCCGAACAGAAAGGCGTAACCCATGGTACCGCCCAGAAAGGCTCCCGCACCCTCGGTCTGACTGAATGCCGCACTCACGATAAGCTTTAGCAACCCGGGCAGGCGATCGGCATGAACGATCAGGACGTAACTCCCGGCGAGCAGGTAAAGGGCCACCATGGCCGGGACCAGCCTGCCTGCGACGGCGCCAATGCGCTTGATGCCACCGATAATGACCATGGCCACCAGCATCGCCAGCACGATGCCGGTAACGATGCCCGGGATGCCGAAGTAGGCGTGGGTGATCTCCGCCACGTTCCAGGCCTGGAACATGTTCCCGCCGGTCGCCGTGGAGACGAGCAACGTGATGCAGAAAACGCCACCGACGGCTTTGCCGAGCGGTGCCAGCCGCGGGCTCAAGAGCGCGGTGCCCTTGCTGACGACCCACATGGGCCCGCCGTGCGGATTGTCCGGTTCGTCGGTATTCCGGTAGAGCATCGACAGGGTGACTTCGGTCAGCTTGATGGCCATGCCGAAGAAGCCAACCACCCACATCCAGAAGACCGCTCCGGGACCGCCAAGGGCGATGGCCAGCGCGACGCCGCCGATGTTGCCGAGACCTACCGTGGCGGAGAGCGCGGCGGAAAGAGCCTGGAAATGATTGATGGCGCCGGGATCATCCGGATCGTCGTAGCGGCCCCTAAGGACGTGTATGCCGTGGCTGACGGCGACAAGCTGGCTGAAGCCACTCCACAGCGTGAACGCCACGCCTGTTCCCAGCAGCAACCACAGCACTACATCGTGCCAGAGGACCGAGTTCAGGGCGGTCATGACGCCGTTGATGGTGTCCATGCAGCCTCTCCTTGTTGCGCGGGCCGGATCTCTGGCCGGGCGTGTCGGCGCGCAACATGATGTCTGCTCGCATGCCCGGTGACAAGGCGACCCGACCAGGGCGCTGGCGTGGCTGTCCCTCGGTCAAGGTCGCCGCACCTGCCGAGGTGGCGTAGAATCCGCCGCCCTGTCGGAATTCCTGTCGTGAATCAAGCAAGACACAATGACACTGTCCTCGGACACGCCGGTGCATTGATGATTCTGGCCGGGCCGCTCATCGCCAATAACCTGGCGGTGGCCGGCATGGGGTTTGCTGACACCGTCATGGCCGGGCGCCTCGGTACCGTCGATCTTGCCGCGGTGGCCGTCGGCAGCAGCGTGTGGGCCGTGGCGTTCCTGTTCGGGCTCGGCGTACTGATGGCCATGAGCCCGATCGCGGCGCACGCCGTCGGGGCGGGCCGGCCCGGGGAGGTGGGGGCCTGTGTCCGGCAGTGTTTGTGGTTGAGCCAGGGACTGGCCGTGGTCGTGGCATTGATGATCGCCGGTATTGCATCGTCGCTTGACGATGTAGGCATCGACCCTTCCATCATCCCCCTTGCGACACGGTACCTGTACGCTATCTCCTGGGGCCTGCCGGCGATGTTCTCCTACCTCAGTCTCCGTTACATGAGCGAGGGGGTGGGTTGGACCCGGCCGATCATGTATGCAGCCGTAATCGGCCTTACTGTCAATGTGTTCGGAAACTGGGTGTTCATGTACGGCAAGCTCGGTTTCCCCGCCATGGGGGCCGTCGGCTGCGGTGTGGCCAGCGCCGTCGCCATGTGGGTCATGCTCGGTGTGATGATCGCCTACATCGCGCTGCAACCGCGCTACCGGCAGTACCGCATCACAGAGCGCTTCGATCCTCCCCGACTGGTGCAACTGAAGGAATTCCTTGGACTCGGCCTGCCGATAGGCATCAGTGTCATCTCGGAGGCCGGCCTGTTCAGCGCCGTGGCGCTGCTCATGGGGTCCCTTGGCGCGGCCGCCGTCGCGGCTCACCAGATCGCCATCAACTATGCGGCGACCATGTTCATGGTGCCGCTGGCCTTCCATTCGGCCTTGACCATCCGCGTCGGGCACACCCTCGGTCGGGGAGACCCGGCTATGGCACGCCGGATCGGCGTCATCGGCATCGGAATGTGCGGTATCGTGATGATGGTTTCAGCGACGGTGTTGCTGTTGTTCCGCGGCGCGATAGCCGCCTTCTACACGACCGATCCGGGTGTGCGCGAGCTTGCGGTGTCCCTGTTGGCCATGGCGATGATCTTCCAGGTGTTCGATGGATTGCAGGTCGGGGCCGCCGGGGCGCTGCGGGGTTACAAGGACACACGCATCCCCATGCTCCTCAATTTTGGTTCCTACTGGCTGGTGGCGTTCCCGCTGGCGTGGTATCTGGGGGTAGTCGCGGATCGCGGGCCGGTGGCGGTATGGATCGGGTTGATCGCCGGGCTGTTCCTGACGGCGGCTACACTGAACGCCCGGTTTGTGTCGGTCGCCTGCCGGCGAATGGAGGCCGACGCGCCCGTGGCGGCGATGTAAGGGAGGCAGCGTGTGAGAGACAGCGTACTGGCGACAACCCTGATCGCGACCCTGGGTGCGATTGCTGTCGCGAGCCACGTGTCCGCCGGGGAATCCGACGAACGTGCCGTGGCCACCACGCGCCTGAACGAAGTGATGGAGGGGTACTTCGAGGAGCAGCTGGCTATGTACCCGCTGTTCGCCACCTTCATCGGTGACCACCGATACGACGACCGGTATCCAGTCACCATATCGCCGGCTTTCCGCGAAGCCGAGGAAGCTGTCCACCGGCGTTACCTGGAGGCCATGATGGCGCTCGACCCGGCGCTCCTGGACGAGGAGGGGCAGGTTAGCAGGGCGTTGTTCATCTGGGATCGCTCAATGGATATCGAGGGGTTCTCTTTCCCCTCCCATTTGATGCCGATGAACCAGTTCTACAGCGCCGCGAACAATTTCGTGCAACTCGGTTCCGGCACTTCCTATCAGCCGTACGCGACCGTACGGGATTACGACAACTGGCTGGCCCGGATCGACGGCTTCGTGGACTGGGTGGATCAGGCCATCGTTAATATGCAGGAGGGAATGGACGAGGGGGTCACTCTGCCGCAAATCCTGGTGGAGAAGATGATCCCCCAGGTGGCGGCGCAGGTTGTACACACGCCCGAGGCCAGCGTGTTCTTCCGCCCGGTCGAGAACATGCCCGGAGATTTCGGCGATGCGGACCGGGACCGGCTGATGGCCGCGTACGCGGCCGCCATATCCGGCAAGCTCGTCCCGGCCTACGAGCGCTTGGCATGGTTTCTCCGGAGCGAATATCTCCCCGCTGCCCGCGAGACCGTCGGTTACGGCGCGCTCCCCGGCGGCGCAGCATGGTATGCATACCTCGTACGGCTCAATACCAGTACGGACCTGAGTCCGGCGGAGATCAACGCCATCGGGCTCGCGGAAGTGGCGCGCATCCATGGGGAAATTCGCGCCGTCATGGAGTCCGTGGGTTTCG
>JAHEFR010000037.1 GCA_024640085.1 Gammaproteobacteria bacterium | reverse complement strand
GGTCCAGGATCTCACCTGCCTGCCGACGGAAATGGGTCAGTCTCAGACGGCGCCGGGACAGCAAGGCCTGAGCGATGGTCCGGAACCGGTCGGGATCCATCTTGCGGCTGGCCATGGGCAGCACCCGGATCCGGTGGATGACTTCTTCCGCCGAGTGATCGCCGTGACCGAGGATGCTGCGGATCTTTTCTCTCAGGGGTCCGATTTGCGGCCCGAGCAAACCGGGCTGGACGGACTCCAGCAGATACTCGACGGTCAGGAGCGCCCGCAGTTCTTCCTCGGTAAACCACAGACCGGGCAGCTCCCAGGTTGCCGCCGCCGGGTCTCTGACATCGAAGCGGTAGCCGCCAGCCTGCCGATCCCAGACGATGGGGGCGCCCATGCGCTCGCGCATGTACTCCAGGTCCCGCTTGAAGGTCGCGGGAGACACCTCCAGCGCGTCCAGGAACACCTGCTTCGGCACCGCGCGACGGCGCTGCAGCATGCGCTGGATCTTGTAGAAGCGTTCCGTGCGGTCCATCGCCTCCCCCTTCGAGCGGACAGGCCAAGTGTAGACCTTCCTCGAGAGGTAGCGACAGTTACGGTGAGGGCCGCAGCATCCGGACCCGGGTGAGGGAACCAGTGTCGGCACGCGCAGGTTCGACAGGAAAAGGATCCGCCGCTTTGTCAGCGGACATGGCGATCCGAACCCCCAGCTACTGGTTAGCGTGGGTTACGTAGCGAGATTCCACTCCTCCGCCAGCGCCCGGGTGGTGGATAGGGCAGTGTCCGCGCCCTGGGTCTGGAAAATCTCGCAAGCCCTGGTCAGATGTTCGCGCGCGCCGGCGTCGTTGCCCTCGTGATGATCGAGCCTCGCCAGATCGACGTGGGCGGGACCCAGCTGAACACTGACTTCGTCTTCCTCCAGCATTTCCAGGTGTTTATCCAGCCACGACCTTGCCCTGACCGGTGCGCGGAATGCCGTGCGAAGCACAAAGCCCGGATTCCTCAACATGGCAACAGGGTCCCATGACATCGCCCCGCAGGCGATGTCGGTATACAGGCTCCCCAGCACGCTGCGACAGAAATGCTCCATGAACAGGGCGCCCGTCTGGTGGAAGTGCTCGAGGTCGTGGAGCAGTTGTGCCAGCCCGGCGGACAGGTGTCCTTCGCCGAGGAGGATCAGCGCCTCGAGCGGCCTGGCCAGCGATGTCCAGAAACGTGTGCCCTGGCATAGGAGTTCGTCCACGGCCTTCCGACCCTCGCCCGACCGGCCGGCCCATGCCAGGGCCAGGGCCTCGTAGTAGATCGCCCACGCCAGGTAAAACGGGTCAATGGCCCGCGATTTGGCCTTGCGTGCCGCATCCACGGCCTCCTCGAAGCTCGCCTGCATGACAAAGCTGGACGAAATACAGCAATAGCCGGCAACCGCGGCCCTCGCGTTGCCGGTGCGCTTGGCAAACGCGACCAGACTTTCGCCGATGCGCCGCACGCGACTCAGTTCACCCCGCGCGGCCGCTGCTCCGGCAGCCCCGGCCTGACCGATGAAGAACAGGTAATGGTCATCGGGAAAGCGGGTGGCGAGGGGAATTACAGTTTCGGCCGCATCCAGAGCCTCGGCCTCGCGACCGAGGAACCAAAGGGGATAGGACTTCCAGGCATTCGCATAGGCGATCACGCGGCCACTGCCTGCCGACCTGCCTATGCGTTCTGCCTGTTCCAGTTTTTCGACCGCGCCGATCAGATCTCCGCTGAACCAGAGGGCTTCGCCGAGCCACGCCGCGAACATCCCCTTGAGATCCTGGTCTCCGATACCCTCCGCGACCGCCTCGTACTCCTGCAGCCTCGACAAGATCTCTTCCAGCCGATTCTGGTAATGAAGGACCAGCATCCATTCGAGCAATAGCTCGACCAACGCATGGTCCTCCGAGGCGGTCCGCGGCCGATCGGCGAGCAGCTGGTAGGCCTGCTGGAAATGAGCGGTCGCCTCATCCAGCGCATATCGAGATGTCGCCTTTTTGCCGGCCTCCACCAGGTAATGAACCGCCCTGTCGGTGATACCTCCGCGCATGAAATGGAGCGCCAGGGTTTCGACGAATTCAGGGATCCGGTCTGCCAACAGCGACTCTGTAGCGACTGCAGCGCGGCCATGCAACTCGACGCGTTCGGTACGCAGTAACCCTACGTACGCAACTTCCTGGGTCAAGGCATGCTTGAATCCGTACAGGAGCTCCGGCTGTCGTCGCTTGATGCGCAGCAGGTCGGCGTCGACGAGCTTGCCGAGGCAGCGCCCGAGGTTCGGCTCGCCCTCGAGCACGCGGTCGAGCACGTCGGGTATAAACTCGCGGCCGAGCACGGCGGCCCGGCGCAACACCCGTCGGCTGTCATCGTCCAGTCCGTCGATGCGCGCGGCAATCAGGCCGCGTATTGTGCTCGGTACGCGGATGGCGTCCGATCCCCGCTGCAGCGTCCATCCAGTGTCCTTCTGGACGAGTTCGCCATTTTCGACCAGAGCGTTGATCAGCTCCTCGATGAAGAACGGATTACCCTCGGCTTGCGCCTCCACGAGCCGCAGCAGATTGTCGGGGGGCGCGTGTTCGGCCAGTAACGAAACTACCAACTGCCGGGTCTGGCGGGATGAAAAATCCCGCAACGTGATCTCGCGTGCCATATCATCCAGTTCCGGGCCCGGGCGGTAGTTGCAGAGGAACAGAACGGGCGTCGGCGGTGCCGCGAGCAACCGACGGATGAGGCGCAACGACGAGGCGTCGGCAAAGTGGAGATCCTGGAGGCAGACGACCGTCGGCCCCTCCTCCGCAAGCGTGGCCAGAAATCGGCCTATCGTGTCTAGCAGTCGTTCCTGGTATGCCTCGCGATCTATGAACTCTGTACTTTCGATCTTGAGACCATAGAGCTTGGCGATCACCGGAAGATCTTTTTCCGGATGTGCTGATAATCGAGCCACGCCCTGCGCCACTTTGTTCCGCAGCGTCACAGGATCGTCGCTCTCATGGATTTGCCAGTTCCAGTTCAGCAGGTCGCTGAACATGAAGAACGGTATGTTCTCTGTATACGGATAGGCCCGGCCCTCGATCCAACGGACCTTCCCACCGACGCGATCCCGGAGCTCTTCGAACAACCGGGTTTTTCCGGTCCCGGCGTCGCCGCATATCGCGACGGCGCCCCCTTTGCCATCGATAAGGCCCCCGACTGCATCGAGGAGCACGCCGATCTCCTCCTGACGACCGACGAAGTCGCCGCGCCGTCGCCTCGGTCCGTCATGCCCTGCAGTTCGACCAACGACCCGAGCGACCGGAAACGGACGGGCCTTGCCCTTTAGCGATTGCTCCCCGATATCATCGACATCGAACACAGCCTCCACGGACCGGCGGGTCTCGGGGCCTATGAAGATCTCACCAGCGGGAGCAAGCTCCATGAGCCGTGCGGCGGTGTTGATGGTGTCTCCCAGCGGCCCGGCGGTGCCGTGATCGAAGCGGAGCTCTCCGGTCACAACCACGCCGGTGTTGATCCCGCTATGCATGGCAAGCATCACCCCGACCTTACGTTTCAGATCCGGGGCCCTGGCGGTAACGGCCTCATGAAGTTCGAGGGCGGCGCGGATGGCCCGAGCCGGATCGTCCTCATGGGCTTCCGCGACGCCGAAAATCGCCATGATGGCATCGCCGACAAACTTCTCTATCTGTCCGCCGTAGCGACTTACGATTTCGGCCGCCCTGGCGAAGATGGCGGCAATAATCTCTCTGGCTTCCTCGGGGTCGAGTTTCTCGGACAATGTGGTGTATCCAGACAGGTCCGAGAACAAAACGGTGACCTGCTTCCGTTCCGCATCTCCGGCCTGCTGCTGAAGCGCATTGCCACAGGCGCTGCAGAAACGCGCCCTCGGTGGATTGGATTCCCCGCATTGCCGACAGTCCATCAGCACGGTCTCCCCAACGTATCCAGTGCCGTTAACAAGCTTATAGTCTATCGGACCAGAAGCGGCTCCGACCGCCGCTATCCACAGCGCAGGTCCCGGCGCCGACACCTGCATCCGGGTTGACGGTACACTCGTGTCATCACGCCCTGAGGAATTTGCATGGCGGGTTCATCCAAGACGGCAATTTACGCCGCTCTGGCCGGCAACAGCCTGATCGCAATCACCAAGTTCGTAGCCGCGGCGATCACCGGCAGCGCGGCCATGTTCGCAGAGGGGGTGCACTCCCTGGTGGACACGGGCAATCAGATCCTGCTGCTGTATGGGCTGAGGGCCGCACGCCGGCCGCCCGACCCCGACTTCCCCTTCGGTCACGGCAAGGAGGTGTATTTCTGGAGCTTCGTCGTGGCGATCCTGATCTTCGGCCTGGGCGCCGCCCTCTCGTTCTACAAGGGCCTGCATCACGTGCTGCACCCCGTCCCCCTTGCCAGTTTCACGGTCAATTACATCGTGCTGGGTCTGGCCATCGTTTTCGAGGGCGCCTCACTGACTGTCGCCCTCAAAGAGTTCCGGCGCTCAAAGGGCGGGCGTGGTTATTTCGATGCGGTACATCGGGCCAAGGATCCGACGCTGTTTGTCGTGGTCTTCGAAGACAGCGCAGCGTTGCTCGGTCTGCTCGTCGCGATCGCCGGAATCATCCTATGCCAGGTGACCGCCAACCCCGTGTTCGACGGTCTCGCTTCCATGGTTATCGGCGTCATCCTGGCGATCACGGCGATCTGGCTCGCTTACGAGACCAAGAGCCTGCTGATCGGCGAGAGCGCGGATCCGGACATCGTCGCCCGAATACGCGAGGCAGCGACTGCACATCCGCTTGTGAAAGCCGTCAGTGAAGTTGCCACGCTGCACATGGGGCCAGACTTCGTCGTGGTTACCATGAGCGTGGATTTTGTCGACGATATCGGCGTCCGCGACGTGGAGGCGGGAGTGACCGATCTCAGTCGCCGTGTCCGTGCCATCGCCCCGGTCATCCGGCGAGTCTTCATCGAAGTCGAGCGAGGAGATGATCACCAACAGCAACGCGCCCGATCGCTGGGCAGCCCGGGATAGACGGAGACGGAATCGAGGTGGCTCATTCCCTGAGCCAGTCCACCGCACATACTGGAACTCGGCTCGGGGTCCCGTCCGCAGCGCCCCTGATGATCCGTTTGCCCCGATTCATTGCCCGCTACGGCACGGGGCCTCGAAGCCACCATTGGGCTGACAGGGAAGTCGGCCTTCAACGGCCGGGCGGCGGGTTGTTCTTCCGGGTGATTGGTTTGCCCGGGCTACGAATGGCACCCGGTCTGGCGCGGGTATCCCGATGGGGAACCCGGCGTACCGGTCGGGACGGGAACGCGTCCTCGGGAACGGGAGTCGAAAGAGCATGGGCACCGGAAATCTGATCCCCGCCATCCTCGGGCTGGTTCTGGCCGGATCCCTGGCCGTGGCGGACGACTGGTTCGACGCCGGCGATGATGCCGTTCAGCCGCCGGACGATGCCTATTCCGATCCCTGGGACACCGAATACGACGATGATCCGTGGGGGCTCGCGGACGACGAGTCGACTCCGGAGCAGGCTCCGGACCAATACCGGCTGTACGACGATCGTGGCCGGCGGACCGGGCGGGTGGACAGGAATCCGTTTCTCGACGACAGCTACACGCTTTACGACGACCGGGGACGGCGCAAGGGACGGGCAGACAGGAACCCGGTGTTCGAGGACGATTTCACGGTCTATGACGAGCGCGGACGACGGGTCCGGGAAATACGCAAGAACGCGTTCCTGGACGAGTACGACGTGTACGACGAGAAAGGCCGCCGGATCGGGAAGGTCAGGGAAAACATGTTCCTGGAGGGCCGGTACGACATCTACGACGAGAAGGGCCGTCGGGTCGGCCGGGTGGAAGGGGACTAGGGCTACCGGCGGACCAGCCCCTGCCCCCGAAGCGACGGCGGAGACCGGAGCCTGCGCAGCGAGACGCAGAAAAACGCGGCCACCTTCGGTAGGAAACCCGCATTGACCTGTTGGTGGCAATCCACTATTACAATTATGCGCTGCGGGATTTTCCGCCTTGATCCTGCTGTGGTCTTTTTACTATCCGTGACGGGCGAGCTGCCATTTCGGGGCGGAGGCAGTTGCCCCAGCAAGGACATATCCATCATGAATGCCAGGAATCTGATGCTCGTACTCGCTTCGGCTGCCGGCTTTGCGGTGCTGGCGGGCTGCCAGTCTCAGGGCCAGATAGTCGCCAATGCTCAGGACACGGCCACACAGACCGCTCTCAAGCGCGGGCAGTTCGAACTCGGTTGCCCCTCGGCGACAGCGACCGTCCTGTCCAACGAAATGGTCCAGCCCATCCTCTGGGGTGGCCGGGAGCGGGTCGAATATTCGATCGGCGTCTCCGGGTGCGGTAAGCGCGCCACCTATGTCGTGATCTGTCCGGAATCCGATGAATGCTTCGCGGCTTCCGGGGCCGAGAACCAGATCGACAGCAAGTAGCTGGTACAAGGCTCTGCCCGCGGCGGCCGGCCGACGACCAGCTCGATAAAAGGGGCCCGGAGGTACGCCGTTGCGGCTGCGGGCGCCTCCCCCGTTCTCAGCTTCCCGTGGTCCCGGGCAAGTGCCCGGTCCCTGGGGACGGAGGAAATCGGATGCCCTGCATCCAAAAGCCCCGTTCGGGGCATCTGCTCAATGAAAACCCGGAAATCGGTCCGGCCACAGCGAGCCATTGCCATGGATGTTGAATTCGTCCCAATCGCCATATCCCTGTCGATCGCCCTGGTCGTCATCATGTACTACTACTTCCGCTTCCGCACTCGACAGGAGCACCAGCAGACCGTGCGCGCCGTGGTGGACAAGGGCGTGGAACTGACCCCTGAGGTGCTGGACCGCCTCGGGGAGCCGAAGCCCCGCCGGAATGCCGACCTGCGGCGGGGGATTGTCGGCGCGGGCATCGGCGCGGGGTTCGCCGTCTTCGGCCTGATTCTGGGCGAGGACGACGCTGTCCGGCCCCTGATCGCTGTCGGCGCCTTCCCTTTTATGATCGGCCTTGCATACTTGGGCCTGTGGAAGTTTCGTGAGTCATAGACATCGCAACGCCGGCACCCGCAAGCTCCAAGGACGCGTTTTCGGACGAGTCGCTGGCCGCGCAGGCGGTGGCGTTTCGTGACCCGGAGATATTCGGCGTGCTCGTGGCTCGGCATCAGTCGAAAGTGAGGGGTTACCTGCGACAACTCGCACGGGACCCCGCTGCCGCCGACGACATGGCCCAGGATGCCTTCATCCGCGCGTGGGACAAGCTAGAGACCTACTCCGGCCAGGGCCGATTCCTCTCCTGGCTGATGGCGATCGCACACAAGCAGTTCCTGCAGGCGGTGCGCAAGGACAAGCAGGTGCGGCGCCTGGAACAGGCTCTCGAGCACCAAGCGGCGTCGAGTGACATGTCCGAACAATCCCCCGTCGCCGACGGAGGCGACCTGGCCGACCTGTCCCGGCTGCTGGCGGCGCTGTCGGAGGACGAGCGGACGGCGATGGTGCTGGCCTACGGATACGGCCTGAGTCATGGCGAGATCAATGAGATCACCGGGGTGCCGCTGGGTACCGTGAAGTCGCACATCCACAGGGGCAAGGAACGGATCCGCAAGCGCTTCGCCCTGGAGAACCCGGGCCATGCATGAGGTACACGAACAGCGGGAGGAATCCCGGCTTGCCGCCCTTTTCAGCGGCGCCCTGGCGCTACCCGAGGATGATGGTTTCTCGGGGCGCGTCAGGCAGCGCATCCGGCGCAGGACCTGGATCCGCCGTGCAGTGCTCGCCGGCGCCGTGATCGTCGGAGCGCTGGTGGCACTGCAACCGACCTACGAGCTGGCGCAGGTCGCAGGCGAGTCCATGGGCCACGTCCTGTCGCAATTGGGATGGACCGGGGGGTCAGGCGACTACCGAATCCTCGCCCTGGGCCTGCTGGCCGCGATCCTGAGCCCGCTGGTCGTGTCGATGCTCGAAGAGTGAGGACACGGGCGGGGGTGGAGTCCGGACCTGCCTGAAAACAATAGTTGGGACTGCTGTTGCCGCCAGCCCACCAAGAGGTGAAGACCTCGACCGGACCCACTACCATTCCGGACATGAGCACGGGAAGCGCCGATCACGGCGATCCACCGGATCCCCACGCGCCGGCATCGCGCGTGGCTGAATTCCGCCTCTACGAGGAACTCAACGACTTCCTGCCCCCCGAGCGCCGCAAGCGGAGCTTCCGCTACCACTTCCGCGGAACGCCGGCGGTCAAGGACACCATTGAAGCCATCGGTGTGCCACACACGGAGGTCGACCTGGTGCTGGTGGACGGACAGTCAGTCGGATTCGATTGCCTCCTCTCAGGAGGAGAGCGGGTAGCGGTCTACCCTGTATTCGAGCGACTGGATATCTCGCCGGTCATGCGCCTGCGCCCGGAACCCCTCAGGGTGACCCGGTTCATCGTGGATGTTCACCTGGGCACCCTAGCCCGCTATCTCCGGTTGCTCGGGTTCGACACCCTGTGGCGCAACGACCTGGAGGACGAGGCCATCATCCAGCGGTCGGTAGGCGAGCACCGGATCATCCTGACCCGGGACCTTGGCATCCTCAAGGACGGCCGGGTCACTCATGGCTACTGGCTCCGAAGCATGGAGCCGATGGCCCAGGTCGAGGAAGTGGTCCGCACCTTCGATCTCGGCCGCAGGCTCGACCCGTATACACGGTGCATGGAATGCAACGGGGCGCTGGCGCCGATCAGCCGCCGCGAAGCGGCGTTTCGCGTGCCCCTGCAGGTGTTCCTGGTCTATCGGGATTTCAGCCGTTGCCGGGGCTGCGGTCGAATCTACTGGCCCGGTTCACACGTGCGGCGTCTCGAGGCCGTCATCGACAGGGCGCGCGCGGCGGTGTCTTCATCCGAACCTGGCTGACGCGCTTTGTTGTCAGGGCCGGGTCTCCCTGCGGGATGCGGGGTGATCCGCAACAGAAAGCGGCGTCCCCCGGGGCGGGCAGCGCAAACCGGTCCGATATACTTCCCGGCAGGTGTCGATACCCGGTCGGGGGGTAAGGGTCATGGGGAACTGGATTACGCTGCTGACCTCCATATTGCTTTTGGCGCTGCCAGCGCATGCCGAGGATTGCAGTTCACTGGAAACGGTCGGCTGGCTGGCGGGTGACTGGACCACCGGGGGCGAGGGCAGGCAGGTACTGGAGTCATGGGACGCCGTCAGCGCGGATACCTTCGAGGGCCTCGGCGCAGTACGGGCATCCCGCGACGATGAGGTCCACGTCACCGAGACGCTTCGCCTGGCGGCCATGTCGGGCAGCGTCTATTACATCGCGAAAGTACCCGAGAACGACTCGCCGGTGCCGTTCCGCCTGACCTCCTGCAGCGGTGGCTCCGCGACATTCGAGAATCCCGCTCACGATTTTCCGAAGCGGATCAGCTATCGATACAGCGAGCACGATGGGCCGGGGCCGCCCGAGCGGATGACCGTGTCGGTCAGCGGCGACGGGGACCAGGGCTTTACCCTGGAGTTCGAACGTGTGACGGAGCCCGGGCGCAACTGATCGGTACCTACCCGGGAACGACGCTCCGGCCTCCCATGACTGGATGGACTTGACGTGAGACACATTCCAATGATCCCGACAGATCGGTGGAGCTGCTGGCTGGCCGGTCTGGCCCTGGCGCTTTCAGCCACGGCCGCCACGGCAGCCAAGACCGACGTCGTGGTGCTGAAAAACGGCGACCGGATCACCGGTGAAGTGAAAGGCCTGGACCGCGGCCGGCTGAAGTACAGCACGGATTCGATGGGCACTGTGTATATCGAGTGGGACGACATCGACACCCTGGCCAGCAAGGAATTCCACCGGGTGCGGGACACGGGCGGGCGCCTCTATTTCGGCACGCTGAGTGCTACCGGCGGCGCCGACACCCTGACCGTCGAAGGAGCGCGCGGCACATCGGCCCTGCCGTTGGCTGATTTCGTCCGCATCACGCCGGTGGAGGACAGCTGGAAGGAGCGCATCGATCTCACGGTGGGCGCGGGCTTCAGCTACGCCAAGGGATCCGACGTCACCACGGCAACGGCCTATGCGGATTACGCCTATACTGCGGAAACTCACATTATCGCAGGAACGTTCCGGTCGGATACCACCGACGACGGCGATGACACCTCCACCCGCAACCTGCTAACCGGTCAGTACCAGCACCTGAGGGAGCATCAGCGCTATCGCTTCCTGCTGGGACAGGCGGAACAGAACAACGAACTGGACGTGGACCTGCGCGTGCTGGCGGGCGCCGGGCTGGGCAAGTACTTCGTCCAGAACAACCGGCGCACCTGGCTGATGGCCGGAGGCCTTGGCGTGGCCCACGAGGAGAGCAGCGACGGCACGGCGGACACTGACCTGGAGGGTATCTTTCAGACCCGCTATGACGCCTTCCTGTACGACACGCCGAAACTCGACCTGACCGCCAACCTTTACCTCTTTCCCAGCATCACGGAAACCGGCCGCATCCGCTCGAACTACGACATCACGCTGAGCAAGGAATTCATCGAGGACCTGTCCCTCGACCTGACGTTCGCGGGTTCCTATGACAGTCGGCCGGCCAGTGACAACGCCGACGAGGCAGACTATTCCATAACGACAGGACTGTCTTACGAGTTCTGAAGCGGGGGCGGCGTCAGATTCATAGCTTCGAGGCGGGAACGTTGCGCGGCCACGTCCTCGCGGATGGCCTCGATCAACCCCGGATACTCGGGCCGCTCACGCAGCGGCGCCAGGGCCGGTTCTGTCTCGAAGATCCACCACGCCACCCGTTCGCCCTCGTCCACATACTGCCGGAAAGACTCCACGGCCTCATCCAGGCGACCTGTGTAGGCCAGCAGGAGAACTTCCCCCACGCGCAAATACGGCTGCAGCATAGTCGGATCGCGATTTCGCATTTCTGCCAGGAGCGCGTCGGCGAGCTTCATGGCCTGTGCCTCCTGCCCTGATCGAATCAGCAGAGGGACCAGGTCGATGCCGATATAGATCCGGTAGCTGGCGTCCTCGATGGGAAAGGTGAAGAACTGGGGCGCCGCGGCCCGATAGGCTGCGAGCGCTTCGTCATACTGGCCCGTCTCCAGGGCATTGTCCCGGATCAGCCGCAGCACCATCCAGTAATCCTCGGCGCGCTCGTCCATGCCCTTGGCGACGTATTCACGCGACATGGCCAGCGCTTTGTCCTTGTCGCCTGTCCGCAGGTACCAGATCAGACGGGCAAAATGCGGCATCGATTGCCCCGGGCCTACCTGGTTCGCCCGATCAATCCAGGGCAGGGCCGCGTCCGGGTCGTCAACATAAAGGTAGCAAAGGGCCACATTAGAGGGCAGTTCGTAGTCGGAAGGATCGACCTCGACGGACTTGACGAACCATTCCGCGGCTTCGTCAAAGCGGCCGAGGTCGTGGAAATACATCAGCGCCGGGCCGTAGTAGCCGTTGGGCGAATCCGGGGCGATTTCGCGCAGCCTGGCATACTGCGCCAGCTTGTCGTCGTAGCGGTGGAGATTTCCAAGGATCCCCGCTCGGGCCCAGACAAATTCGGTCCGCAGCGGGTCGAGCGCCAGTGCCTTGGTGTTGTACTCCAGGGCAGCCTCATCATCGCCGTTCCGCATCATCAGTCTCGCATAGCCCATGAGCGCATCGGGGCTGTTCGGCTGCAGCGCCAGGGCCTTGGCCAGGGCCTCACGGGCCGGGTTGTTCTCCTGACGATACAAGTAGAGCTGACCGATTGTTGCATAGGCCTCCGCCGAGTTCGGATCCACCTCGATCGCCCGCTCAAGGGCATCCGCAGCCAGCGCCGTACCTTCGTCGAACGGGGTCGCTCCTGTATTGGTGCTGTAGATATATGCCGCGCCCAGCGCCACCCACGCCTCGGCATAATTCGGATCGAGCCGCACCGCTTCCTTGAACCGGACCATGGCCTCGCTCAGCGAATCGAAACTGTTGCGACTGGCGGCATGTCGGCCGAGAAGATACGCATCGTGGGCATCGGTACTCGAGGTGGGGCGTCGTTCGAGTCGCGCGGCATCCTGCCCGAGCAGACTGACCTTGAGCGCATCCACGACCTGCCCGGCGATGTCCTCCTGGATGGCGAAGACGTCGGTCAGCTGGCGGTCGTAGGTCTGGGACCACATGTGATAACCGTCGTCGGACTTGATCAATTGCGCGGTCACCCGCACCTGGTCGCCGGCCTTGCGGACGCTCCCCTCCAGGATGTGTGCCACGCTCAGCTTCTCTCCTATCACCCTGAGGTCCTCGTCCTTGCCCTTGAAGGCGAATGAAGAGGTGCGGCCTGCCACCTGCAGGTCCTTGATCTGGGCGAGGACGTTGAGCAATTCCTCGGTCAGCCCGTCCGAGAAGTATTCGTTATCGGCGTCGCCGCTCATATTCACGAAGGGAAGCACGGCGATGGAACGGTCGGGAGCCGGCGCGAACTTCTCGGCGACAAGTTGCGAAGGCTCGACGGTCGAAGCTTCCGACGGAGCGCCCTCCTGCGCCACAGGGGTCGTTGCCACCGGCCCCTTCTCCGGTAACAGTCGATCCAGAGCAAGACCAGCGATGGCCAGCACCAGCAGCACCGCGATCAGCACGTTCATCTTGCGCCCGGTGTCGGGGGTGATGGACTGGCTGCGGTCCACCTCTTTCTCCCGCTTCAGGCCTTCGGGCGTCAGTTCGTAGACCCACGAGAAGATCACTACCAGGGGGAAGCCGAGGGCCAGGAGGATGAAGACGAACGAGCCGGTCCACTCGGGCACCGGCAGAAGCGACGACAATACGTCGGTGATCTGCAGCAACAGCCAGGCGGCGATCAGATACAGCAACGCCATGCGGATGACGTTGCGTCGCTGCAGTTCCTTCAACAGGGACATAGGCCTGGTCGTTCTCCCATCAACTGCGGCCAATAATGAGGGAAAGCCTACCGGGTGTCGATCCAGCGCCGACTCCGCAACAGGCGTTGGATCGGGCCATTCCGCAGATACCGACAGTGATCGCAGTCACTCGTCCTGGCTGATCTCGTATTCCTCACAGACGAACTTGCCGGGCTACACCACCCGGCGAGGTTCACCCGTGTGGGCCGAACGATCTAGACGCTCTGCACCGGCTTGCCGCTGTCGGGCACGGACATGCCCGGGCGCGGCACGAGCATCGGCACCTGGTCCTGGTAGGCCAGGTAGGTGCGACCGTAGAACTGCACCAGGTCCTTCTCCTCCAGGCGGACGGCGATGAGGATGTAGACCGTGAACCCGGCCGCCAGGACCAGATGCCCCACCGTCATGACCGGCGCAAACCAGAACGCGATCATGAACCCGAGATAGAGCGGATGCCTGACGAAGCGGTACAGGTACCGGGTAGCGAACGGCAGCGGCGTGTAGTCCCTGGAGCGCAGGTGCAAGTACACCTGCCGGAGACCGAACAGGTCGAAGTGATCGATGAGGAACGTGGAGGCCAGCACGATCAGCCAGCCGAGTGCCGAGGCAGCCATCATCAGGGCGCCGGCGGCCCCATCGAGTTCCCACACCACATCCGGCATCGGCCGCCAGAAAAGGAACATCAGCACCAGCATCGAACTGCCGACGATGACGAACGTCGATCGTTCCGCAGCCTTCGGCACGATACGGGTCCACCAGCGTTTGAAACCCTGGCGCGCCATGATCGAGTGCTGGATTCCGAACAGAGCGATCAGTCCCAGGTCCACGATCAGGGCCAGCCACATCGGTCCGGTCGGGCCCGAGTCCACGGTTTTTGGTACCAGCAGGTTTCCGACGAAGGCGATTAGGTATAGAAATACTGTGAAGAAAAATGGATAAGCTACTATTCCATATAGGAATATGATTGATTTCCTCATGACCCTCCCCCGAGAGTCTGCCTCGCGGCAATGGGTGGACTCTAGTCCTTTCCCGGGACAAGTAAATCTGCACCGCAGCAGGCTCAGGCCCGCAGTGCCGCCGGACAGTCGCGGCTGCGACCGGGAATCGATTCCGACGTGGACTGCGCGAGGAGGTAGACTTTCACAAAGACGCCCGGTGGAGACCGGGGACGGCACAAAAGTGAAGAACTGATGGGCACGGGCAACATCACCCTCAAGGAGGCTTTTCTCGACGACCACCGGGAGATGACCCGGGGTTTCGTGAAACTGCACGAGCGCCTGGAAGGCGGGGACTGGTCGGCAGCCAAGGGCCTGGCCGCCGAGATCAACCGGGTGGCGGGGCCCCATATCGAGTTCGAGGAGTCCCTGTACTACCCGCGGCTGGCGCCCGTGGTGGGAGCAACGGCGATCCGGCACATGTACCGCGAGCACAGCGTCGGTCTGGACGTGATCCGCGACATCCTGGCCGCTGATCAATCAGTGCCGGACCAAACTCTGCTGAGGGAATTCGCCGACCGTTGCCGGCGCATGCTCGAACATGCCCATAGCTGCGGCGTGCTCGTCAGCCACCTGACCGGCCTGCCCGAGGACGAGGAACGGGAACTTTTGAAACGCCTGCTCAAGATGCGCTATGACGGCCGTCTCTGGACCGAGGTCGGGGATTGACGGCTACGATCCGGCCCGACAGATCGCCGTATTGCTTGCCCGGATCAGGCACAGGCGGACGGATGACATGAGACGCGCGGACGGCGCCGGTCCGTCCCGGGCCCGCGCACCCGCCGCGAGGCCCAGCCAGCCACCAGAGCCAACCCCAGCAATTCCAGCGACACTACCCCTCCCCCGCTCGAGCCACGGGAAATGGACACCGGCGGCGGCGGCAGGCCGTCGTAGGACAGGTCCTCCAGGGGCGTGACGCTGAGCGCCGAGGTATCGCGGGGGCCGTACTGGGTCACAAGGTCGCCGTAGCTGGCATCGTAGACCTTGATCAGCACGTCGTAGGCGCCTGTCGGGTAGCCCGACACCAGTTCGGTCTCGATCTCGTATTCGTCGGTGCCGGCGCTGCCGAAGATCGGGAAGACCTCGGTTTCATAGAGGAAATTCCAGACCCCGTCCGCCCCACGCAGAAACAGCCTGGCGTAGATGTGGGCCTCCGAGTAATCCGTATCCACGTCGAAGCTCACCCGAAAATAGGTGAAGTAACCGTCCCCGTCACGGTCGTCGTAAAGCCATACGCGGGCTGCGAAGATACGGAAATCGCAACAGGGCACGGTGAACTTCTGTGCCATGGCGGAACTGTCCTTGTCCGGCGCGGCAGCTTCGTCCAGGGGCTCGAAGTCCTCCAGCAGGTCCGGGCTGCGCTTTGAGGCTGCGCCCCGCTCGCTGGCGAATCCGGCCGTCGAGCGGCTGAACGCCAACGGCGCAGATCCGCTCCTGGTCGGCGCCGGTCCGGCGTCGGCACCCGGGTGCCCTGCCGGCTCAGCGACAGCCGACGGAAACACGCCGGTCAATGCAAATCCCAACAAGATGGCGGCGATGGTCTTGCCCATGAGTGATCGCTCCCGTTCATGTGCTCACGACCCGAGCATGAACGGGAGCGGCTGAACCCACGCTGAATGAAACGGAGCGAACCGCGGTGCGGTTAATCGCGTCGGGGCAAGGGGTGGATTGCGATCGGGACGCGGGCGGTGTTCACGCCGCCGTGTCTAAGTGATGCCAGGGCGAACCCAGGAGCCGTCCCTCATCGTCGGGCGCCGGCGAGCCCTCTCCTCTGCCGACCGGACTTCTTCCGCGATGGCTTCTTCCTGGCCGCGGGCTTCACGGGCTGGGCGGGCTCCTTCTTCTTTGGCGCGACCTTCGCCCGCGGGTGGAAGACGGCGGCCTCCAGGTCCACGAAGGCCTGCTGGATGTATTCGGCCAGCTTGTTCAGGTCGCCAAGCTGACGCGTGCCGATGAGGCCAAAGTGCAGAGTCCCGGCATAGCTGAACAGGGTGATGTTGAGCCGGTTGCCCGGCATCAGGGTGCTGACCGGACACATCTCCTCCACCACGGCGCCCTTCAGGTACAGCGGGTTGCGCGGGCCGGGCACGTTGGACACCAGGGTGTCGCTGATGGGCGGCAGCACGTTGCTCAGCCCCAGGGTCTCGGTGAGCTGGGCGCCCAGGCCCGTGATCAGCGAGTACAGCACCACCGCGTCGGCGGGCACGCCATCGATCTGGTTACGCACGTTGCGGAGGGTGAAGCCGATCTCGCGCAGGCGCTCGTAGGGATCGTCGGTGCGGCTGGCCAGGTCCACGGTCACGATACCGATACGATTGCCGCTGTTGCCGTCGTCGCCCTGCCCCCGCAGGCTAACGGGCATCTGGATGGCGATCGGCCTCGGTACGTCCGATTTCATCTCGTCGAGGAAGCGGCGCAGGGCGCCGTCCACGCAAGTCAGCGCCACATGGTTGAGGGTGGCGCGGCACATGTCGCGGATGCGCTGGACGTCCGCCATGGGCACGGCCGCCTTGGCGAACTGCCGATCCGAGCTGACCTTGCCGGTAAGACCTGTTTTGCCATCTGACCGGAAGGGCAGCGATACCGCGTTGCGCGTCAACCCCACCTGCTCCAGTGCGAGCTGGGCGATGAGCTTGGCCAGCCCCTTGGTCGCCTGGTACTGTTCCCACGAGCTCTTGAGTACCTTGCGGAGAATGTCTGTCGTGCTCCGCTCGCTGACCCGCCGGCGGGGCTTCCTGCCGCCTGTCGTCGCCCAGACCGCGCGCAGCGTCCTGTCCTCCGGATCCTCGCTGAGACTCCGGGACGTCCAGCTCGTCAGGGTGACGCCGTCGGCGTAGGCATGATGGATCTTGGAATAGATTGCGAAACGGCTGCCCTCGACATTGTCGATGATGTGGAACTCCCACAGCGGCCGGCTGCGGTCCAGCACCGGCGTGTGCAGATCGGCAATCAGGTAGTAGAGATCGTACCGGTCGAGGGTCTTCTTCGGCTGGTGATAGAAGACGTGCTGGTCGATGTCGAAGTTGGCGGCCTTCCGCCAGCCCGGGCCGGTCAGGGTCAGGAAATCGATCACCAGGTCGAAGGGCTCGCGGGGAGTGTCAAACCCCCGATATTCGTCGTACAGGCCCTTGACGAAACCGGTACCGGCGTCGGCCGGCAGCTTGAAGATCATCAGGCCGGCGACGTGTTTGGGGCTCTCCTCGGTCTCGGCGACGAAGAAACCCAGGTCGAGCAGGGACAGCTTTTTCATCCTCGGTATCCGCCGTGGGTCTGTGTTTGTTGCCGGGTGCGCCCCGGATTTTCTGCCGGTGCAGGTATGATCATAGCCGGATCGGGCGGCTTGCGGTCGATCGCAGCCTGACCCGCCCTCCTGCCTGGTCACGGACGGGGTTCATTTTCACTCTGACACCCGACAAGGATGGGCGTTTCCGGGGCAGCGCCTCACATTGACAAACCTCCCGGTTCCTTCATGATCGGACAAGCTGCAGGAGTCACCGAAGATATCTATGTCTTTCATCGCCGAGCTCAAGCGACGCAATGTGGCCAAGGTGGCGGTCCTCTATATCATCGCCGCCTGGCTGCTCCTGCAGGTCACCGACGTCCTCTCGTCCCTCCTCCCGGTGCCGGAGTGGACCGGGTCACTCGTGTTCATCCTGCTCGTCGTCGGCTTCCCGCCGGTGATGATCTTCTCCTGGGTCTACGAACTCACTCCGGAAGGCATCAAGCGCGAGAAGGAGATCGACCGCACCCAGTCCATTACCGGCGAAACCGGGCGCAAGATCAACGTCCTGATCATCGTGCTGCTGGTGCTGGCCATCGGCACGGTGGTCTTCGACCGGCTGATGCCGCGGGAGGTGTCGGTGGCCGAGACTGTGGTCGTCGAAGAGTCCGAGCCCGCGGATGCCACCGATCCGGCTCAGCTTGCCGCCGCCAAGTTCGCACCGGCGCCTGACCGGTCCATCGCGGTGCTGCCTTTCGTCAATATGAGCGGCAACCCGGAGAACGAGTACTTCTCCGACGGGCTGACAGAAGAACTGCTGAATGTCCTGGCCAAGATGGACGGCTTGCGAGTGGCGGCCCGAACGTCGTCGTTCCGGTTCAAGGGGGAAGTGGGCGATCCCGCCGTGATCGGCCAGGCGCTCAACGTCAATCACCTGCTGGAAGGCAGCGTCCGCCAGTCGGGCGACCGCATCCGTATCACCGCCCAGCTCATCAACGCCGCCGACGGGTACCACCTGTGGAGCGAGACCTACGACCGGACCCTGGACGATGTGTTCGCCATCCAGGACGAGATCTCTCAGGCGGTAGGCCAGGCCCTCGAGGTTCGCCTGCTCAGCAACGAGACCACAGGCAAGCCCGTCCAGGTCGCGACCCGCAACATGGACGCCTACAACGCCTACCTGAAAGGGACCCAGAAGCTGGCTGCTTCAGGCGTCGATACCTATCGGGCAGCCGAGGCCTACTTCCAGGAGGCGATCCAGCTCGATCCGGACTTTGCCGGCGCCCATGCCGGGCTTGCACTGAGCTGGCAGGCGCTGGTGGACTGGGGCACCCTGGGCATGGAGGAAACCTATCCGAAGATCGAAGAGCAGGTCGAGAAAGCCGTCGCCCTGAACCCGGATCTGCCGGCTGCGTGGTCCTTGCGGGGCTGGCTGCGCTACAACCGCGACCAGAAGAACCCGGATCGCGCCGGAGCCATGCAGGCGCTGCGCCAGGCCCTGGCCCTGGAGCCCGGTAATGCCCTTGCCAGCGAGTGGCTGGCGGCTACCGTCAGCGAAATGGGCAACCGGGAAGAGGCAGTGGAGATCCTCGATGACGCCATCGAACGCGATCCGCTTTCGGTCCGGCTCCGACTCCAGCTCGCCAGGACCTGTGATCATCTCACCTGGTTCGAAAGGGCCGATGAGAACTACCGAATGGCGGTAGAACTGGCACCGCGCGATCCCAACTCCGCGTGGCAATACGCTGGTTTCAAGATCAATCGGGGCGAAGTTGCCCAGGGCCTGATCATCGCAGGCCCGGTCGTAGATTGGGATCCACTCGATCCCGAGGTGCCGGCGGGCTTCTTTGTACATTACCTGCACCTGGGTGACGAAGATCGGGCCGCCGTGTGGGCAGCGGAGACCGTGCGGCGGGATCCCGAAGCAGAAGTGAGCTGGCTCGGCCAGGCGGTGTTGGCCTACTACCGCGGCCAGAACGATATTGCGTACACGATCTGCGATGCCCACCTGGCAGAACCCCTGGA
>JAHEFR010000036.1 GCA_024640085.1 Gammaproteobacteria bacterium | reverse complement strand
TGGTCGGGGTGAGAGGATTTGAACCTCCGGCCCCTGCCTCCCGAAGGCAGTGCTCTACCAGGCTGAGCTACACCCCGATCAGTGGGAACGCTCGACCGCGATGCGGGCGAGGTCCGCGAGTGCCTGTTTATATGCCGAATCGGTAAGTACCGCCAGGCTGGCCACGGCGGATTCGGCCTCTTCTCGCGCGAGCCGCGCAGTGTAGTCGAGCCCCCCGGTCGATTCAATAGCGCTCCGGACGGGCTCGAGATCGTCCAGGCCGCCGTTTTCGATGGCGTTCCTGATCAGCGCCCGCTCCTCGGCCGAGCCGTTGTGCAAGGCGTGGATCAGGGGGAGGGTGGGCTTGCCCTCGGCCAGGTCGTCACCGACGTTCTTTCCGAGGTCGTCGGCACTGGAGCTGTAGTCCAGGGCGTCATCCACGAGCTGGAAGGCGATGCCCAGGCGCTGGCCATACTCGGCCAGGGCCCGCTCCACCGTGCCGCCCTGGCCGGCCAGGATCGCGGCCATCCGCGTGCCGGCCTCGAACAGCATGGCGGTCTTGCGCTTGATGACTTCCAGGTAGCGAACCTCGGTAGTGTCGGGGTCGCCGCAGTTCATCAGCTGCAGGACCTCACCCTCCGCGATCATGTTCGTGGCGTCCGCCATCACGCTGAGCACGCGGAGCTCGCCGATGTCGTTCATCATCTGGAAGGCCCGCGAGTACAGGAAATCCCCGACCAGGACCGAGGCTTCGTTGCCGTAGACCGAGTTGGCGGTGTCCCGGCCCCGGCGGAGTTCCGAACTGTCCACCACATCATCGTGGAGCAGAGTGGCGGTGTGGATGAACTCGATGATCGCCGCGCCGTCGACGTGGTGGGGCCCCGCATACTCGCAGGCCCGGGCGGCGGTCATTACCAGCAGCGGCCTGAGCCGCTTGCCACCTCCGGCGATGATGTACTCGGCGACCTGGTTGACCAGCAGGACGTCGCTGGAAAGTCGCCGGCGGATAGTCGCGTCGAGGGCCTCGAGGTCGTCGCGCATCAGGGCGCGGATCTCGTCAAGATTCATAAGTGTATGATATTTTTATTAAAATATTGTCTGTCAGACCGGGTCAGACTGTCCGTGCGTGGTATACTCCTCGGCAGCGCGTCCTGTCGCTGCCGCGCGGGCCATTGTAGCGGGTTTTCGACCCGGTTGAGTCCGATCGCAAGCTCCCATCCCACGTCCCGGAGTGTTTGACCGGCAGCGGCGCCGCGCGTAAAATTGCCGCCTTTTTGCGGCGGCCTGATTCTGGAGCCCGTAAATGTACGCAGTAATTTCGACCGGTGGCAAGCAGTACCGCGTTAAGGAGGGGTCCGTCCTCCGCGTGGAAAAACTTGACGGTGCCGCCGGTGACAAGATCGAATTCGACAAGGTCCTGCTGGTGGGCGAGGGCAAGGACGTCAAGATCGGCACGCCGTTCGTGGAAGGCGGCGCCGTCGAGGCGACGGTGCAGTCCCAGGGCCGCAGTCGCAAGGTCGAGATAATCAAGTTCAAGCGCCGCAAGAACTACAAGCGGCAGCACGGCCATCGTCAGGCCTACACCGAGATCCGCGTGACCGGCATCAAGGCCGGCCAGTGACCGCAGCCTGGAGGTAATCGGAAATGGCACATAAGAAAGCAGGCGGCAGCACGCGTAACGGCCGCGATTCCGAGTCCAAGCGACTCGGCGTAAAGCGCTACGGCGGGGAGCAGGTGCAGGCAGGGAGCATCCTCGTGCGTCAGCGCGGCACCCGTTTCCACCCGGGAGTCAACGTGGGCGTCGGACGTGATCACACCCTGTTCGCCAAGGCCACCGGCGAGGTCAAGTTCGAGACCCGCGGGCCGAAGAGCCGGAAATACATCAGCATCGTCACCGCCTGACGGATCAGCGCCGGTTGGCAAGCCCAGGCCCCGGCAGCGCCCGGGGCCTTTTCGTTTATGCCGGGGGTAACGTAGGCCCGGTGATCTCCGAGAGCGCCCATCCATGAAGTTCGTCGACGAAGCCAGCATCAAGGTCAGCGCCGGTAACGGCGGCAACGGCGTCGTCAGCTTCCGCCGGGAGAAGTACATACCCTTCGGCGGCCCGGACGGCGGGGATGGGGGCGACGGGGGCAGCGTCTACCTGGTGGCGGACGCCGGCATCAACACCCTGGCAGATTTCCGATTCCAGCGGCGGTTTGCCGCCACAGCGGGGACGCCTGGCGGCGGCAGAAACTGCACCGGCAAGGGTGGCGACGATCTCCGGGTGCGGGTGCCCGTGGGTACGCTGGTGTTCGACCAGGACACGGCGGAACTTATCGGCGACCTGGTAGCGGATGGCCAGGAATTGCTGGTGGCGCGGGGCGGCATCGGGGGTCGCGGCAACACGCGATTCAAGAGCAGCACCAACCGGGCGCCCCGCCAGTGCACGCCTGGTACTCAAGGTGAATCCCGCACTCTGCGCCTGGAGCTTCGTCTGCTGGCGGACGTGGGGCTGCTGGGCATGCCAAACGCCGGCAAGTCCACCCTGATCAGGGCGGTGTCCGCGGCCAGACCCAAGGTAGCCGATTATCCGTTTACGACGCTGCATCCCAACCTGGGCGTTGTCTCGGTGGGTCCGTACCGGAGCTTCGTGATGGCGGACATCCCAGGGCTGATCGAGGGCGCCGCCGAGGGTGCGGGGCTCGGGATCCGCTTTCTCAAGCACCTTCAGCGGACCCGGCTGCTCCTCCACGTGGTCGATCTCGCGCCGCCGGATCCTGACGCAGACGTGGCGGCGACCGCAGCCGCCATCGTTAGCGAACTGGAGCGGTTCAGCGCGGACCTGGCAGCACAGCCCCGATGGCTGGTGTTCAACAAGATCGATCTGTTGTCCGAGGACGAAGCGGACAAGCGCATTGCCGAGGTGGTTCAGGCACTTGACTGGGAAGGCCCGCAGTTCCGGGTCTCCGCCCTGGCCAATCGCGGCACCGAGGCACTGTGCGGGAAGATCATGGCGGACCTGGAAAAGCGGGACCGGGAAGCCAATGAGGACGACGCGACGGACGCCTAGCCAGAGGCACTCCCCTCCCCTGGGGTCCAATCCCATCCGCCAAAACAACAGGGCCGGCATGATGCCGGCCCTGAAAATTCGGTGTTCTCGGAGATCTCAGCTCTGGAGGCCGCGGATCTTCTGGTTCAGGCGGCTCTTGTGACGCGCCGCGTTATTGGCATGCAGGATGCCCTTGTTCACCATGGAATCGATCACCGGTACCGCTTCCTTGAAGTGGGCCTGAGCGGCCTCGGGGTCACCGGCGCGGATGGCGGCCAGGACCTTCTTGATGTGCGTACGCACCCGGGAGCGCAGGGCCTTGTTGTGGTCCCGCCTCTTTACCGCCTGGCGCGCGCGCTTCTGGGCTGACTTGATGTTGGCCAAGATGCTGACTCCGATAGCAAACCGGCCCGTCGCCGGGCCTCAGGAAGCCGCGTATTGTGGTCAAACCAGGGATCGGTGTCAACGTCGTTGCATTGCACAAGCCCCGTTACGCCTTGCAGACAGGGGATGGGGGACGAGGGGTTGCTTGTGCTAGCATATTAATGTATTAATACGCTAGTTTTACGACGGGAACTGTCGATGAAAGACAAGAGCAACCTGGCTCCCGAGGTGCTGAGACAGGCCGAGGAAGCGCTGTTCGAGGCGATCGTTTCGCTCAGCACCCCGGCCGAGTGTGGGAATTTCTTCCGTGACCTGTGCACACCGGCCGAGCTCCAGGCGCTGGTGGACCGGTGGACGGTGGTCGGGTTGCTCCGGGAGGGGCTCACCTACCGGGAGATCAATGCGCGCACCGGGGTCAGCGTCACCACTATCGGCCGGGTGGCGCGCTTCCTGGCGGAAGGGTTCGGGGGATACCGGACCGTCGTCGAACGGCTGGATCACTGAAAGGCGGGATCGATGATGGAACGGGAACTGCGCATCAAGGTGGCCGTACAGAAGACGGGGCGCCTGACCGAAAACTCCCTGGAGATGCTCAAGCGTTGTGGCCTCAGCTACAGTCGCGGGACCGATCAGCTGATCTGCTTCGGCGAGAACATGCCGGTGGACGTGCTGCTGGTCAGGGACGACGACATCCCGTCGCTGCTGGCCGAGGGCGTCTGTGAACTCGGCATCGTCGGTTTGAACGTGCTGCTCGAAAAGGCCGCCGAGGGGCCCGGACTGGTGGCCCCCCGGACACTGGGCGCCCTGGACTTCGGCCATTGCAGGCTGTCACTGGCGGTGCCGCGAGGCAAGTCGTACGACGGCACCGGCTCGCTGGCGGGCGCGCGGATCGCCACCAGCTACCCCCGGATTCTCACCGGCTGGCTGCAGGAGCAGGGTGTCGAAGCGGAGATCGTAACGCTGTCAGGCGCAGTCGAAATCGCGCCGCGCCTGGGACGCGCCGATCTGATCTGCGACCTCGTCTCCACCGGGTCTACGCTGGCGGCCAACGAGCTGGAGGAAGTGGAGGTCGTCCTGGAGAGCCACGCCGTGCTGGTTGCGGGCGAGACGCCCGCCGACTCCTTCCGGGCAGAGTGGGTGAAGCGGCTGGCCAACAGGATCGACGGCGTGCTGCGGGTCCGTGAGAGCAAGTACATCATGCTCCATGCCCCGCGCGCTGCCCTCGAGGAGATTCGCGCCCTGTTGCCCGGCACCGAGGCGCCAACAGTCATGCCCCTGGATGGCATCGACGACAAGGTCGCCGTCCATGCCGTCTGCCGCGAGAACGTTTTCTGGGAGACCCTGGAAAGCCTGAAGCAGGCCGGGGCCTCGTCGGTGCTCGTTCTGCCCGTCGAGAAAATGCTGGCCTGAGGGGGGCGACGCCATGCTCACCATTCTTCAATGGCGATCCCTGGGAGAGGACGAGCGGCGGGCCGCCCTGGCCCGGCCCGAGTCCTCTACCTCCGAGCAGCTGAGTCGGGATGTGGCCGCGATCGTAGCCGGCGTGCGTGCGGGCGGCGACGCAGCGCTTTTGGATTACAGTCGCCGCTTCGACGGTGGCGCGCCGGATTCCCTGCGCGTCCCGGTGGATGAGATCCAGGATGCCCCGGCGTCGCTGACGGGAGAACAGCGGCGAGCCCTGGCGGCGGCCCGCGACAACATCCTGGCTTTCCACGAAGCCCAGCGGGCGGCACCGGTGGAAGTCGCCACCCGTCCGGGCGTGGTCTGCCGCCGCGTGACGCGTCCCATTGATGCCGTCGGATTGTACGTCCCGGCCGGCACTGCGCCGCTGCCGTCCACGACCCTGATGCTGGCGGTCCCGTCGGCCGTGGCGGGCTGCCCCCGCCGGGTGCTGGTGACCCCGCCCCGGCGGGACGGCAAGGCCGATACGGCGGTGCTCGCCGCCGCGGCATTGACCGGAATCGAAGATGTGTGCGTGGTGGGCGGCGCCCAGGCGGTGGCAGCGCTGGCCTACGGCACCGAGTCCATTCCTGCCGTGGACAAAATTTACGGCCCCGGGAACGCCTGGGTCACGGAGGCCAAGCTACAGGTCTCCCGGGATCCCCAGGGAGCCGCCTGCGACCTCCCCGCGGGCCCCTCGGAGGTGCTGGTGATCGCGGACGACAGCGCTCGCCCCGATTGCGTCGCCGCCGACCTGCTGTCCCAGGCGGAGCACGGCGTGGATTCCCAGGTGGTGCTGGTGGCCGTGTCCGAAGAGATTGCGGTCAGGGTCCGGGCCGAGGTGGAAGCCCAACTGGCGAAGCTGCCGCGGGCGGCCATCGCCGGCGGCGCCCTCACGAATAGCCGTATCCTGGTGGCCGGCGACCTGTCCGAGGCGATGGATATCAGCAACCGCTATGCCCCCGAGCATCTCATCCTCGCAGTCGAGGACGCCGATTCTCTTCTGGAGCAGGTGACGGCGGCAGGCTCCGTGTTCCTTGGCCACTGGACGCCGGAATCCCTGGGCGACTACTGCAGCGGGACCAATCACGTGCTGCCTACCTACGGGTTCGCCCGGGCGTTCAGCGGGCTGGGGGTGGAGGATTTCCAGCGTCGTATCACGGTGCAGGCGGCGACGCCGGAGGGACTGGCGGACATCGGCCCTACGGCCGTCACCCTGGCGCGGCTCGAGGGTCTGGAGGCCCACGCATTGGCGGTGGAGATCCGCCTGCGGGCGCTGGCGGGGGAGGGATGAGGTGACCGGTCCCGCTTCACTGGCCCGTGCCGATCTCAGGAACTTCGTGCCCTACGAATCGGCCGTGCCCAAGGCCGATATGGTTCGGCTGCATGCCAACGAGTCGGCCTGGCGTCACGACTGGGACGACACCGGTCGCGGTCTGAACCGTTACCCCGATCCTCGCAGCGAGGCGCTGACCGCCAGGCTCGCCGGAGTCTACGGCGTACCGACGGATCAGGTGCTGCTGACCCGTGGTAGTGATGACGCCATCGACGTCCTGGTGCGCGCTTTCTGCGAGGCGGGAAGAGATCGCGTGGTGGTCTGCCCGCCGACCTTCGGCATGTACGCGGTGGCAGCGCGGCTGCAGGGCGCTGATGTCACGGAGTGCCCGCTGGATGCGGATCGCGGATTCGGCCTGGATCTTGCGGCGGTGGCGGCCGCCGGCGAAAGCGCCAAGCTCGTATTCCTGTGCTCCCCCAACAATCCCACCGGCAACGCCATCCCCGGTGACGAGGTGGCTGAGTGTTGCCGGCGCCTGGCTGGCCGGGCGCTGGTGGTGGTGGACGAGGCCTACGGTGAATTTGCCGACACCGCCTCGGCCGCCGGGCTGATGTCCGCGCACGACAACCTGGTGATCCTCAGGACCCTCTCCAAGGCCTACGCTCTGGCGGGAGCCCGGGTCGGCGCGCTCATCGGTCATCCCGAACTGGTGCGCCTTCTGCGCGGCGTGCTGCCGCCATATCCCCTGCCTACATTGTCGGTGGAGGCGGCGGAGCGGCTCCTGGCGCCGGAAGCCCTGGCCCGGGCGCAGGCCGAACTGGCGGCGACTGTCAGCCGTCGGGAGAAGTTGCGGTCAACACTTGAAGGTCTGCCCTGCATCGAGCAGGTCTGGCCTAGCGAAGGCAATTTCCTGATGATTCGATGCCGCGACGCCGATGCGGCGGTGTCCGCTTGTCGGGATGGAGGCGTGCTGGTGCGGGATTTCAGCCGCCGGCCGCGCCTGGAAGGATGCGTGCGCGTCACCGTAGGCGATGAGGCGCAGAATCGCTTGCTGACGGATATCCTGGCGAGGTTGACGTGATGGCGAAGAAGCTGGTGGCTTTTCTGGATCGCGACGGCACCCTGATCGAGGAGCCCGAGGACTTCCAGGTCGATGCCTTGTCCAAGGTGCGCCTGCTCGACGGGGTGATACCGGCTCTCATCCGCCTGCGGGACGCCGGCTACCGGCTGGTGCTGGTCAGTAACCAGGACGGGCTGGGCACCGACGGCTTCCCCGCCCAGGATTTCCAGAGCGTGCACGACTTCGTTCTCGCCCTGTTTTCCACCCAGGGCATCCTGTTCGATGAGGAGTTCATCTGTCCACACTTCGAGGCCGAGGCCTGCGACTGCCGCAAGCCCCGCACCGGAATGCTCACTCGCTACCTGGCCGAAAACGACATCGACCTGCAGCGAAGCTGCGTGGTGGGCGACCGGGAAACCGACCTTCAACTGGCCCGCAATCTCGGCGTACGCGGTTTCCTGTTGGACGACCAGCACCACTGGCCCACGGTCGCGGGCGACATCCTTGAGGGATCGCGTCGCGCCAACGCCTCGCGGGTTACCAGCGAGACCCGGGTCAACGTGACCGTGGACCTGGGCGCGGACGGACCGGTGAGAGCGGATACCGGCATCGGCTTCTACGACCACATGCTGGAACAAATCGGCCGGCATGCCGGCATGGGCCTGGTGGTCCGCTGCCAGGGTGACCTGGAAGTGGACGAGCATCACACTGTGGAGGACGTCGCCCTGACCCTGGGGGAGGCCCTGAAGCAGGCCCTCGGCGCCAAGGTCGGCATCGGCCGCTTCGGGTTCGTGCTGCCCATGGACGAGGCCGAGGCAAAAGTCGCGATTGACCTCAGCGGCCGGCCGTATTCGGTCTTCGAGGGGGATCTGGGACGCAGCCAGGTCGGCGGCCTGCCGACGGAGCTGGTACCGCATTTCTTCCGCTCTCTGGCGGAGGCCCTGGGCGCGGCGATCCACGTCAGCGTCACCGGCGACAACACGCACCACATGGTCGAATCGGCCTTCAAGGGGTTCGGCCGCTGCCTGCGCCAGGCCGTGGCGCTCGAGGGAGGCGGGGTGCCCTCCACCAAGGGCGCGCTCTGATGGCCGTAGCCATCATCGATAGCGGCGGGGCCAACATTGCCTCCCTGCGATTCGCCCTGCAGCGCCTGGGTTGTGCAGCGGAGCTCACGCGGGACCCCGGGGCCATCCGGGACGCGAGCCATGTGTTGCTGCCTGGGGTGGGGGCGGCGGACGACGCCATGGCGCGGCTGCGCGGCGCGGGCCTGGACAGAGTGATCCCGGGCCTGACACAGCCCGTGCTTGGCATCTGCCTGGGCATGCAACTGCTGTTCGAGCGCTCGGAAGAAGGACCGGCGGATTGCCTCGGCGTCATCGCGGACCGGGTGGTGCCCCTCGAACCGGCACCCGAACGGCCGATCCCTCACATGGGGTGGAACCGGGTCTCGGCGGAACCGGGTTGCATGCTGTTCGATGGGGTGGATGCCGGCACCCACTTCTATTTCGTCCACAGTTTCGCCGCCGGCGACGGTGATTACACCGTGGCCACGACCACCTACGGCACCACGATCTCGGCGGCGGTGGGCAAGGACAACTTCTTCGGCACCCAGTTTCACCCGGAGCGATCCGGGCCAGCGGGTTCCCGGGTGCTGGCGAACTTTCTAAGGATGGACTCATGAAAGTGATACCCGCTATCGACATCAAGGATGGTCGATGCGTGCGTCTGTTCAAGGGCCGTTTCGACGACGTGACGGAATACGCCGTCCAGCCTGCCGAACTGGCCACCCGCTACAGTGATCTCGGCGCCCGCTGGATCCATTGCGTGGATCTGGACGGGGCCCGCACCGGCAGGGTGGGAAACCTGAATCTGGTGATCGAGACCGCCTCCGCGATCAGCTGCGGTCTGCAGGCGGGCGGCGGCGTCCGCCACGATGCCGCCATCGCCCGGTTCCTGGATGTGGGCGTGGACCGTGTCGTGGTCGGAAGCGTGGCCGTGGAGCGACCCGACGACGCCAGGCGGTGGCTCGAACAGGTCGGAGCGGAACGGATCGTGCTCGCGCTGGACGTTCGCATCGATGGCGCCGATGCGACGCCGATGCTGGTGACCAGGGGATGGACGGAGGGCAGCAGCACCAGTCTCTGGGAGGCCCTCGACCGGTTCGCCGGTGCGGGTCTGAAACACGTACTGTGTACAGACATCGGCCGCGACGGCGCCATGACCGGTCCCGCGGTCGAACTCTACGCCGAATGCGTTGGCCGGTATCCGGCTATCCAATTCCAGGCCTCCGGCGGCGTGCGGGACGCGGGAGACCTGAGCGCGCTTGCCGAGACCGGCGTCAGCGCCGCCATCGTCGGTAAGGCGCTCCTGGACGGCAGGATCAGCGACGAGGAGCTGGTGACATTCTTGCAAAGCGCATAATCCCCTGCCTGGACGTCAGGGACGGCCAGGTCGTCAAGGGCGTTCAGTTCCGCGACCACCGGGTCATGGGCGATATCGTGCCCCTGGCGGCCCGGTACCGGGACGAAGGCGCAGACGAACTCGTCTTCTATGACATCACGGCCAGCCCCGACGGCCGTACGGTCAGTCGGGACTGGGTCACCCGGGTGACCGAGGTGCTGGATATCCCCTTCTGCGTCGCCGGTGGTATTCGTAGCGTGGAGGACGCCGAGGCCGTGCTGGCCGCGGGCGCCGAGAAAGTATCCATCAACACCCCGGCCCTGGAAGACCCGTCCCTGATCGATCGGCTGGCGCGCCGGTTCGGGTGCCAGTGCGTGGTGGTGGGCATCGACAGTCGCGGAGGCGGGGAGGGTTATCGGGTGGCCAGCCACACCGGCGATCCGGAGCGTACCCGTTACGACCGAAAAGGGACGGCGGAATGGGTCAGCGAGATTCAGGACCGGGGCGCCGGCGAGATCGTGCTCAACTGCATGAACCACGACGGTGTCCGGACCGGTTACGACGTCGAGCACCTGGCTGCGGTGCGGGATATCTGTCGTGTGCCGCTGATCGCCTCCGGGGGCGCCGGCGCCATGGAGCATTTTTCGCGGGTGTTTCTGGAAGCCCGCGTGGACGGCGCGCTGGCGGCCACCGTGTTTCACTCCGGGGCCATCTTCATCGGGGACCTGAAGAGCTACCTGGCCGACTGCGGCGTGGAGGTGAGGCCGTGAGGCCACTGGACGCCAGGGCTCTGGACTGGGACAAGGGGGACGGCCTGCTGCCGGCCGTGGTCCAGGATGCCGGCGACGGCGCGGTACTGATGCTGGGCTACATGAACCGGGAATCCCTGGCCCGGACTCTCGAAGACGGGCTGGTGACGTTCTACAGCCGATCACGGCAGACGCTGTGGCAAAAGGGCGAGACCTCCGGCAACGTCCTCGAAGTGGTGGACGTCGCGCCGGACTGCGATGGCGATACCCTGCTGATCCGGGCCCGGCCGGCGGGTCCCACATGCCACCTGGGGTCGCGCACCTGCTTCGACGGCGACGACGTCAGCGCCCTGCCGGGTTTCCTCGGCCACCTGGAGGACGTCATCCGGCAGCGGCTGGCCGCGGCTCCCGAAGGCAGCTACGTGGCCCGGCTGGTGGCCGGCGGGCGCCAGCGGGTGGCCCAGAAAGTCGGCGAGGAAGGGGTGGAGTTCGCCCTGGCCGCCGCCGTCGGGGAACGGGAGGCCGCCGTGGAGGAAGGCGCCGACCTGCTGTTCCACCTGATGGTTGCGCTGCAGGAGCAGGGACTGTCCCTCGCCGACGTCATCGCTACCCTGGAGACCCGGCACACTGGCGACTGACTCCGATCCGGCCGGTGCCGTCGTCGTGGCGGGGCTCCACTGAGCCCGCTGGGAGAACACGGTCATGCCGACGCTGCCGGCGAACGCCGTCAAGCTGCACTACGAGCAGTCCGGGGATGGGCCGGAGACCACCGTTTTCAGCCACAGTCACCTGATCCTCTGCCGAGCCGTTGCGGTCAGATTCTGTCCGCCGCGACGAACTGGCCAACTGGCTCAATAGAATTACCGCCAACGACCGGCAGGCCGTGGTCAGATTCCTGCCGTACCGGCGGCCCAGCCACGCCCATCCCGGTCCGACGCACGCCCCGGGCCGAAGGGGCGTCGGCAAGCCTTTCGTGGCTGGCGCGCGCCCCGGCCGGTATCATCCGGGCGAAACCACGCGATGCTGGATATTGCGCCCGTGATCCTGGCCTCTCCGACGACCCGCTGAATTCGATCTGCAGAACGGTACCCATGACTCGGATTCGAAAATTGCGATCTTGCCTCGAGCCGCGCTAGCCGTGCCACGTCCATGAGCCACAGTCTCGCCAAATCCACTTCCGTTGTCGGTGGCATGACGCTGGGGTCGCGGGTGATGGGGTTTGCCCGAGACGTCGTCTTCGCGCGCTTCTTCGGCGCGGGCGCGGGCATGGACGTGTTCGTGGTGGCCTTCCAGATCCCCAACTTCCTGCGCAGGCTGTTCGGCGAGGGTGCCTTCTCCCAGGCGTTCGTGCCGGTCCTGTCCGAATACGAGAGCCGGCGTTCCCATGAGGAGGTGCGCGGGCTGGCGGACCGGGTCGCCGGCACGCTGGGGCTGATCCTGCTGGCGATCACGGTGGCCGGGGTCTTGCTGGCGCCGATGCTTATCCTCCTCTTCGCACCGGGTTTCTCGGGGGAGGAAGACAAGTTCGCCCTGGCCACCGGAATGCTCCGGCTGACCTTCCCCTACCTGCTGTTCATCTCTCTGGTGGCCTTCGCTGGCGGCATCCTGAACACCTACGGACGGTTTGCGGTGCCGGCCTTCACGCCGGTGTTGCTCAACCTGGTGATGATCGCATCGGTCTTCCTGCTGGCACCCTATTTCGACACGCCGGTCTACGGTCTCGCAGTGGGCGTGTTCATTGCCGGCCTGGTTCAACTGGCCTTCCAGCTGCCGTTCCTGGCGCGGGTAGGGGTGCTGCCCCGTCCGCGCTGGGGATGGGATCACGAGGGCGTGCGCCGGATCATCCGGCTGATGATGCCGGCCATCTTCGGATCGTCGGTGGCCCAGATCAACCTCATCGTCGACCGCGTCATCGCCTCATTCCTCACCACCGGGAGCATCAGCTGGCTGTACTATTCGGACCGGCTACTGGAGTTTCCGCTGGGCGTATTCGCCATCGCCCTAGCGACGGTCATCCTTCCGGGACTGTCTCGCCATCACGCAGCTGCATCGACGGAGGCATTCTCCTCCACCCTTGACTGGGCATTGCGGTTGGCCGTGGTCGTCGCTCTGCCGGCGTCGGTGGGGCTGTTTTTCCTGGCCGGCCCCATGGTCGCCACGTTATTCAACTACGGGGCGTTCGATGCCCATGACGTTCGCATGGCGGGTTACAGCGTGATGGCGTATGCCCTGGGTCTCATGGCCTTTACCTTGGTCAAGGTGCTGGCGCCGGGCTACTTCTCCCGCCAGGACACCCGCACACCAGTGCGTATCAGTGTCATCTCCATGGTGACCAATATCGTCCTGAACATCGCCATCGTACTGCCCATGATGCACTACGGTATCACCGCGCCCCACGCCGGCCTGGCGCTCGCGACCGGTCTCGCTGCCGTGTTGAATGCGACCATGCTTTACCGAGGACTGAGGCGCAAAGGGGTGTACACGCCGGGGGACGGTTGGGGCTGGCTCTTCGGGAGAGTGATGGTTGCGAACCTGGTCATGGCGGCGGTGTTGTGGTGGCTGGCCGGTGACATCGATGGCTGGATCGCCCTCGCCTGGACCGAACGCGCGCTGCGACTTTCCGCCTGCGTGGTGGCCGGGATGGCGGTCTACCTCGCTACCCTGTGGCTGTCCGGCGTCAGGCCTCGCCACCTGGTGATGCGGCCGGTGCCCGTGGCCGAGTGATTCGACCCATGGACTCCCCTATAATTCAGGACTTTTGGCCATGGAGTTGATCCGCGGCGTTCATAACCTGAGGCCGGAGCATCGCGGCTGCGTGGCCACCATCGGCAATTACGACGGTCTGCACCTGGGGCACAGGCAGGTGCTCGGGCAGCTGGTGCGCCAGGCCCGTGACGACGGCCTGCCGTCTCTGGTGATGAGCTTCGAGCCAACGCCGATGGAGTTCTTCTGCCACGAGCAGGCGCCGGCCCGACTTTCCACCTTCCGCGAGAAGGTGGAGCAGCTCGGTCGCATGGAGGTGGACCGCTTCTTCTGCGTCCACTTCGATTGGGACCTGGCCGAAATGTCGCCGGAGCAGTTTGTGAAGGCGTTGCTGGTGGACGGCATCGCCGCCCGGCACCTGGTGGTGGGTGACGACTTCCGTTTCGGACGCGATCGCTCAGGTGATTTTGACAGCCTGCAGACCGCCGGGCGGACCTATGGATTCGATGTGGTGGACACGCCGAGCTACAGTGTCGACGGCTTGCGGGTGAGCAGCACGGTGATCCGGGACGCGCTGCGGCGGGGCAACCTGGCCTTGGCAGAGAAGATGCTGGGGCGCCGTTATTCCATGAGTGGGAGAGTGACGCGGGGCGATCAGCTCGGCAGGAAGCTGGGGTACCCCACAGCGAACCTCCGTGTCGGCAGGCGACGTCCTCCCCTGACGGGCGTGTACGCTGTCCGGGTGTTGGGGATCGGCGCGGCGAGGGATGCCGTCGCCAGCTTGGGCACCCGGCCGACGGTAAACGGCAAGGAGATGCGGCTCGAAGTCCACATCTTCGATTTTGACGAAGACATCTACGGGCGGCGCATCCAGGTGGAGTTCATCGCCCGGCTGAGAGAGGAACGGCGCTTCGAGAGCGTGGAACTGATGACCCGACAGCTGCACCAGGACGCGGCGAAGGCGCGAAAGATGCTCGCCGGCGCGAGCACTGAATGAGGGTGGCGGCAGGTGACTGACTACAAGAACACACTCAACCTCCCGCAGACGGAGTTTCCCATGCGGGCCAACCTGGCCAAGCGGGAGCCGGGCATGCTCGCGGACTGGGATTCCCGTGATGTCTACGGCAAGATCCGGGCGGCCGCCCGGGGCCGGCCGACCTACATGCTTCCCGACGGGCCGCCCTATGCCAACGCCGCCATCCATATCGGCCATGCGGTCAACAAGGTGCTCAAGGACATCGTGGTCAAGTCCCGCACCCTGGACGGCTTCGATGCCCCCTATGTCCCCGGCTGGGACTGTCACGGACTCCCCATCGAACTGATGGTGGAGCGGAGCCAGGGCAAGGACATGGAGCCTCACGCGTTCAGGCAGGCTTGTCGCGAATACGCCATGAGCCAGGTCGAAGAACAGCGCCGGGATTTTCGCAGGCTCGGCATCCTCGGCGCCTGGGACGATCCTTACCTGACCATGGATCCCCGCTACGAGGCCGAGCAGCTGAGGGCATTCGCCAGGATTCTTGCCAACGGCCACGTCTACCGCGGCTACAAGCCGGTGCACTGGTGTCTGGACTGCCGATCGGCCCTGGCGGAGGCCGAGGTGGAATACCAGGACCGGACCTCCCCCGCCATCGACGTGCGTTTCCGGGTGGTGGACGAGGAGGGCGTGCTAGATCGCTTCGGGGGCGACGCCAGGTCCCGCCGGGACGGCGATCTCTCGGTAGTGATCTGGACCACGACGCCCTGGACCCTGCCAGCCAACCAGGCCGTGTCCCTTCACCCGGATTTTGATTACGCCCTGCTGGAGTTTGACGCGGGCGCCGGACTCGAGCGGGTGATCATCGCCAGGGATCTGGTGGCCCAGGCGACCCGCCGCTGGGGCGTGGAGCATTTCGAGGAACTGGCAGTCTGCCGTGGCAGCGAACTGGCGGGGGTCATGCTGGAACACCCGTTCTATGACCGCCGGGTGCCGGTGATCACCGGAGAGCACGTGACCCTCGAAGCCGGCACCGGCGCCGTGCATACGGCGCCTGGTCACGGCCACGACGATTTCCTCATGGGCAGGGCCTGGGACCTGCCCATGGACAACCCGGTGGATGCTGACGGCCGCTTCAAGGCGGATACGCCGATCTTCGCCGGCGAGCAGGTGTTCGATGCCAATCCCCACGTGGTCGAGGTACTTGAGGGGCGCGGTCGGTTGTTGCTGCATGAGCGCTTCCGGCACAGCTACCCCCACTGCTGGCGCCACAAGACGCCGGTAATCTTCCGCGGCACACCCCAGTGGTTCATCAGCATGGACAAGGCGGACCTGCGTCGCCAGGCGCTGGAAGCGATCACGACTGTGGAGTGGACACCTGACTGGGGCGAGAGTCGCATCCAGGGCATGGTGGAGGGTCGCCCCGACTGGTGCATCTCCCGCCAGCGCATGTGGGGCGTGCCCATCGCCCTGTTCGTGCACAAGGACACCGACAAACCCCATCCGGATTCTGTGGCTCTGCTGGAGCAGGTGGCGCGCCGGGTCGAGACACGCAGCGTGGACGCCTGGTGGGATCTGGATCCCGCGGACCTGCTCGGTGAGGACGCGGCCGACTACGTCAAGGTGCAGGACATCATGGACGTCTGGGTGGATTCGGGGCTCATGCACCACTGCGTGCCCGCCATCCGCGAAGACATGACCTTCCCCTCGGACCTGTATCTCGAGGGCTCGGACCAGCATCGGGGCTGGTTCCAGAGCTCATTGCTGACCTCGGTGGCCATGCACGGCGTCGCGCCGTACCGGGGCGTGCTGACCCATGGTTTCACGGTGGACGAGCAGGGCCGCAAGATGTCCAAGTCGGTCGGCAACGTAGTCGCGCCCCAACACGTGGTGAACAGCCTTGGGGCGGACGTGCTGCGGCTATGGGTGGCGGCCACCGACTATCGCGGCGAGATGAGCGTCTCGGACGAGATCCTCACGCGCATGGCGGACTCCTATCGCCGGATGCGTAACACTGCCCGATTCCTGCTTGGCAATCTGCACGGATTCGATCCGGCCGCCCACATGGTGCAGGTGGACGACATGATCGCCATCGACCGCTGGGCGGTGGAGCGGGCGCGGGAATTGCAGACCGCCCTGGTCGACGCTTACCGGAGCTACGAGTTCCACCAGATCTACCAGCGGCTGCACAACTTCTGTGTGCTGGATATGGGCGGTTTCTTTCTCGACGTCATCAAGGACCGTCTCTACACCATGCCGGCGGACAGTCAGGCACGGCGTTCCGCCCAGAGCGCCATGCATCACATCGCCGAGGCCATGGTGCGCTGGCTGGCCCCGATCCTCAGTTTCACCGCGGAGGAGATCTGGTCCAACATGCCGGGGACGCGAGCCGAATCCGTGTTCCTGGACGGCTGGTATCCGATCCCCGGCGGGTCCAGACCTGCGGCAGCGGTGGACTGGGGACTGTTGCTCAGGGTCCGCGAGGCTGTATCGCGGGAACTGGAGAAGCTGCGCAGCGACAACAGGATCGGCTCGGGACTGGCGGCCGACGTCGCCATCTACTGTGATGACACGATCCGCCGGCGGCTGGAGGCGCTCGGCGACGAATTGCGCTTCGTGTTCATTACCTCCGAGGCGACGGTGCACGGCCTCGAGGACCGTCCCGACGATGCCGTGGAGATCGAGGGCTTCGCGATGGGCCCGTTATTCGTGGCGGCCCGCCCGAGTGAACATGCCAAGTGCATCCGCTGCTGGCACCGGCGTCCGGACGTGGGCCACAACCCGGATCACCCCGAGATCTGTGGCCGCTGCGTCGGCAACGTGGACGGGCCGGGCGAGGAGAGACGGTTCGCATGACCAGGCACGAAGCGAAGAACGGTCGCACCGGGCTGGTATGGCTATGGCTGTCCGCCGTGGTCGTGGTGCTGGACCAGGTCACCAAGGCGCTGATCGTGTATCGGCTGGATGTCTTCGAGCGAATCGATTTGATGGCGATGCTGAGCATCACCCGGCTGCACAACACGGGGGCGGCGTTCAGCTTCCTCAGCGAAGCGGGCGGCTGGCAGCGATGGTTCTTCGTGACGCTCGGGGCGGCGATCAGCGCGCTGGTGGTCGTGTGGCTGCGGCGCCTGCCCGCCAGTGGACGGAGCTGGTTGGCGGCGTCCCTGGCCCTGGTGGTCGGCGGCGCCGTCGGCAATATCATCGACCGCCTGGTATACGGCTACGTGGTGGACTTCATCAGCGTCCATTACGAACGCTGGTTCTTCCCGGCCTTCAATGTGGCCGACTCCGCCATCACCGTCGGGGCCGCTATCCTGCTGATCGAGAGCCTGATTGCCGGGGACGGCCGTATTCCATCGCGGCGCCATGAGAAGGTAGAGCCCTGAACGGCACACGATGGAGATATTGCTCGCCAATCCCCGTGGATTCTGTGCTGGTGTCGATCGGGCCATCGACATCGTCGAACGGGCGGTCAAGTTGCTCGGCCCGCCTATCTATGTCCGTCACGAAGTGGTCCACAATCGATATGTGGTGGATCGCCTGCGGGCACTGGGCGCGATCTTCGTCGAAGAACTGGACGAGGTGCCCGACGAGGCCACCGTTATCTTCAGCGCTCATGGCGTCTCCCGCGCCGTGCAGGAGGAGGCGGACAGACGGGGGCTGGAGGTTTTCGATGCCACCTGCCCGCTGGTCACCAAGGTCCACGTGGAAGTCGCACGATATGCGAAGGAAGGCCGGGAAGTGGTTCTCATCGGCCATGCCGGCCATCCCGAGGTGGAGGGCACCATGGGCCGTTACGATACCTCCCATGGCGGCAGCATCCACCTCGTGGAGCACCCGGAAGACGTCGCCAGGCTGCAGGTCCGCGATCCGGAACACCTGGCCTTTGTCACCCAGACGACGCTGTCCGTCGACGACACGGCCCGCGTCATAGACGCGCTCCGCGCCCGATTCCCCAGTCTCACCGGCCCGCGCAAAGAGGACATCTGCTACGCCACCCAGAATCGCCAGGACGCGGTCAAAGCTCTGGTAAGACGTTGTGACATCGTCCTGGTGGTCGGATCACCGTCCAGTTCGAATTCCAACCGGTTGCGGGAAATCGCTGAGAAGGCGGGTATTCCGGGATACCTGATCGACGGCCCCGACGACATGCGTCGTGAATGGTTCGAAGGCAAGGCCAGCGTCGGCGTCACCGCCGGTGCCTCCGCGCCGGAGATCCTGGTAATGCGTGTCATCGACAGGCTCCGGGAATGGGGTGGCGCGGTCGCTGAGGAGGTGCCGGGCCGTCCCGAGCATGTAGTCTTCAGCTTGCCACGGCAGCTCCGCGACGACTGATCCTCAGTTCCAGCAGGTCGACGGCGGCGCCGGTGACGACCCCCGGGCGCCGGCCTGGTCGAGCCAGAATTCCCGGCAACGGTCATCCATCTGCTGCGGCGACCCGGGGCCGGGAGCGGCGACCAGGCGATAACGGTCCGGGCCGTCCGTCTCCACACTGACCCGGTACCAGCCCTGCTCCGTTCCAGTGAATCCGAGGCCGTCCGGCGGCGGCGGTGCGAGGCGATCGGTGTAGGCCAGGGCGTCCAGATAGCGGGCCTCCTGTGCCGCGGCGAGCGAAAGCAGAGCGACCGTGGCGTCCGTCCGTCGGACCTTGGCGACATGCTGCCACCATGCCGACTGGGCCATTGCCATCAGGATGCCCAGCACGGTGACGGCCACCAGCATCTCCAGCAGTGTATAGCCGGCGATGACCCGTCGGTCGAAGTGAGTCACCCATGTGAGCCGCCTGATCATGACCCTTCTGACGGCAGGTGCCAGCCGACCGGTACGGGCGACGCCCGAAGCCCGGTTTCGCAAGGGAGAGCTTCGGCGCAAATCCGGGGCACCGCGCAACCGGCGGATTCGCATCGATCACGGTCCTCAGGCTCGGGGGCCAGGATGAAAATCTGCAATGCCTGCAGGGACCTGGCGCCGCGCCCGGCCGTACCGCTGGCAGTCAGCAGGAAGTGCCATTCCACCAGGTTCCCCGATGGCTGCGCCGGCGCGGCCGACCGGAAGCCTAAAAACTCGCTATCCACCGTGTATTCGGCCGTCGCCAATGTGCCGCGGACTACGACAGCCGGCGAAGTCGAGATTAGCTCCCCCTGGGCGAGGGCTATCTCCAGGCCGGCTGTCGCTGCCGCATCCGCTCGGCTC